>NZ_JBLXFR010000021.1:0-72321 GCF_048261845.1 Stappia sp.
CCTGCGGCCCACCGCCAAGGCCGTGGCCGCGCCCCCCCGCGTGCTGAACCGCGGCGGCCGCTTCCTCTGCCTGGACTTCAGCCAGGTCGACGTCGCCGGCCTCGACCGGATCTACGACGCTTTCTCCTTCAACGCCATTCCCGTGATGGGCCGGCTCGTCACCGGCGATGGCGAACCCTATCGCTATCTCGTTGAATCGATCCGCAAGTTTCCCAATCAGGAGCGTTTTGCCGACATGATACGCGAAGCCGGTTTCTCGCGCGTCGACCACCGGAACTATTCCGGCGGCATCGCCTGCCTGCATTCCGGCTGGGCGGTCTGAGGCGCCGATGCCCGTCGGATCGCTTTTCCGCCTTGCCCGCGCCGGTTTTGTCATGGCGCGCGAGGGCGTCTTCGGCATTGTCGACCTGCCCGATCTTCCGCCGGCACAGCGGCTGGCGCTGCGGATCGTCCGCGTTCTCGAGCGCCGTTCCGTCCGTCACAAGACAGCTGACAAGCGGCTGTCCGACGCCCTGGTCCGCCTTGGTCCGTCCTATGTGAAACTCGGCCAGTTCCTTGCCACACGCCCGGACGTCGTGGGCCGCGACATCGCCTCGGACCTCACCGCCCTGCAGGACCAGATCCCGCCTTTCGGCATGGATGCGGCCCGCCGGGTCGTGCGCGAGCAGCTCGGCCGCCCGGTCGAAGACATCTTCGCAAGCTTCGAGCCGCCGGTTGCCGCCGCATCGATAGCGCAGGTTCATCCGGCCGAGATCGAGGCCGCGGACGGAACCCGGCGCAAGGTCGCGGTCAAGGTGCTGCGCCCGGGTGTCGCCGAGCGGTTCCGGCGAGACCTCAAGAGCTACTACCTGATCGCGCGGCTGATCGAACGGCTGCATCCGCCGTCCCGCCGCCTTAGGCCAGTCGCGGTCGTCGACACGCTGGCACGATCCGTCGAGCTGGAAATGGACTTCCGTCTCGAAGCCGCTGCGCTTTCGGAAATGGGCGAGAACACGCAGGACGATCCAGGCTTCCGTGTGCCGGCGGTCGACTGGCCGCGCACCGCCAAGGCCGTGCTGACGATGGAGTGGATTTCCGGGCGCAAGCTCTCCGATGTGGATGGCATCAAGGCCGACGGTCACGACCTGCCGGCGATTGGCGCCAATATCATCCAGTCCTTCCTGCGTCACGCCGTGAGAGACGGTTTCTTCCACGCCGACATGCACCAAGGCAACCTGTTCCTGGAGCCAGACGGAACGCTGGTTGCCGTCGACTTCGGCATCACCGGCCGTCTCGGGCGCGCGGAACGCCGCTTCCTGGCGGAGATTCTCTTCGGCTTCATTACCCGCGACTACCGGCGTGTCGCCGAGGTCCATTTCGAAGCCGGCTATGTTCCTGCCGACCAGGACGTGGATGTGTTCGCGCAGGCGATCCGCGCCATTGGCGAGCCGATCCACGGCCACGACGCCTCGGAGATTTCCATGGCGCGCCTTCTGACCCAGTTGCTGGAGGTCACGGAACTCTTCAACATGCGCACGCAAACACAGCTGATCATGCTGCAGAAGACCATGGTCGTTGTCGAGGGCGTGGCCCGCACGCTCAACCCGCATCTCGACATGTGGCATACGGCCGAACCCGTTGTGCGCGGCTGGATCGAGCGCAACCTGGGTCCCGCCGGCCGCCTGCAGGATGCCGCGAGCGGCCTTGCCGCCCTCGGCCGGCTGGCAGCCGACCTGCCTCTGCTCGCCGACCGGGCCAACCGCCTGTCCGGCGAGATCCAGGTCATGACCGAAAAGGGCCTGCGCTTCGATGCGGCCACGGCCGAGGCGATCGGACGGGCGGAAGCGCGGTACACGCGTTCGGGCAGATGGGCGCTGTGGGTGATCGCGGCGCTTCTGGCTATCGCCGTCCTCGGCTAGGCCCAGGGCTCGAACGTTCCAACGGGTTGTCCCGGTCTGCCGTGGGATTTCCGGTCTCGTCCCGGTCGAAATACACGACCATGCGCAGATGCCGGAACTCGTCGACGATCAGCACTTCCTGGTCGAACCGTCTTTCGCCCCCCTTGTCGAAGATGGTCGCGGGCCCGCGACAGGCTGGACGATCCTGCGCCTTGCCCCACCATTTCCGAAAGTCGGGAGAGACCCTGGCCAGATCGTCCACGAGCCCGCGCATTCCTGCGTCGTCGGCCACCGAGGCAAAGTCGCGCCGCAGGGCCTCGACAAGGCCCGGCGCTTCGTCGTGCCATGAAGGAAGGCGTTGGCGGAATTCCGGATCCGCAAACATCATTCGAAGCATGTTGCGGCCCGCCGTATCCCGGTGAGCAAGGCCGAACAGCCGGTCGGCCTCGTCATTCCAGGCAATGACGTCCCAGCGCAGATTGAGAACACAGGCCGGTCGATCCGCCATCTCGTCCATCAGTTGCTGGACACGCGGACGAACAGCCGGCCAGTGATAGGCTTCGGCACGTGGCGGGCGGCCATGCGCGAGCATGAACAGGTGACCACATTCGGCATCGTCCAGCTTCAGAACCTTGGCCAGCCTCAGGAGAAAGTCCTCGGACACGCCGATTTCGCGGCCCTGCTCAAGCCATGTGTACCAGGTGAGGCCGACGCCAGCCAGGACGGCAACCTCCTCGCGGCGCAAGCCCGGCGTCCGCCTGCGTTTGCCCGGCGGCAGGCCGAGATCGGCCGGTAGCAGCCGCTCCCGGCGTCGGCGCAGGAAATCGGCAAGATCCGTGCGACTGCGTTCAAGGGACCGAGAGGGCATGGCGTATCACCCTTAGTAATAGAATAAACTGTTAAATTGTACCTCTATAAGACTGGTTCATATGTGCTGCCAACACAAGGAGGCAGCATGCCAATCGACACCGATCACGATCATCCCGGGCCATCCAATCAATCCACCGCAAGCCACCGCACCCCCGGGCGGGCCGGGGCAAGGGAATGGGGTGGCCTTGCAGTTCTCGCCCTGCCAACCGCCCTGCTCGGGCTGGATGTCACCTTGCTCTATCTCGCTCTGCCCGCGCTGGCCGAGGATCTTCAACCCGGCAACACGCAAGCCCTGTGGATCATGGATGCCTATGGGTTCATGATCGCAGGCTTCCTGATCACGATGGGAACGCTGGGCGACCGGATCGGCCGGCGGCGGCTGCTGATGATCGGGGCGGCGGCCTTCGGCCTTGCCTCCGTTCTGGCCGCGTTCTCTCCGACAGCCAGCGTTCTGATTGCCGCCCGCGCGGCGCTTGGCATAGCCGGCGCCACCCTGATGCCTTCGACACTGGCGCTGATCAGCAACATGTTTCGCGACGCCGGACAGCGTGGTCTGGCGTTCGGGATCTGGGCCACGATGTTCGGCCTCGGGATGGCGGTCGGTCCGCTTGTCGGCGGCGCGCTTCTGCAACATTTCTGGTGGGGAGCAGCGTTTCTCGTTGCAGTGCCGGTTGTCGCGATCGTGCTTGTGGCTGCCCCCCTGCTCCTGCCTGAATACCGGGCACCGACACGCGGCCGGCTCGACCTGACCAGCGTGGGGCTGTCCCTCGCAGCAATTCTTCCGGTCGTGTTCTTCGTCAAGAAAAGCGCCGAAACCGGTTTGTCGCCATTTTCGCTGCTGCTTCTGGTCGCCGGGCTTGGCTTTGGCCTGATCTTCACAAGACGGCAAGGCCGCCTGGCGGATCCCCTGCTCGATGTCCGGCTGTTCGGAAACGGAACCTTCTCCGCCGCGCTGGCCGTCCTCCTGTTCGGATTGGCCGGCGTTGGCGGGGCGATGCTGCTGGTCACCCAGTATCTCCAACTGGTCCTCGGCCTCGCGCCGATCGCAGCCGGATTGTGGATGGGGCCGCCGGCGCTGATGATGATCGTGGCGGGCATTGCTGCCCCGCTTCTTGCGCGTCGCATACCCTCTGGCTACGTGATGGCCGGATCACTGGCTTTGTCGACGCTCGGATATCTGCTCATTGCGCTTCTCCCCTGGTTCCCGGGTCTGGCTCTCGTGCTGGGCGGCTACGCGCTGATCTATCTCGGGCTGGGCACGATCGCCGCGCTTGGCACGGATCTGGTGGTCAGCGCCGCCCCGCCGGAGAAAGCCGGATCCGCCTCGGCCATGACAGAAACCGTACAGGAGCTCGGTATCGCCATGGGCGTGGCGCTCTTCGGCAGCCTGACGGCAGCCATTTACCGCGACGAAATTCTCGGCCGAATTCCGGACAACCTGTCGCATGACCTTTCGTTCGCGCTCGCAGAGAGCTTGTGGGCGACAACAGCCGCAGCCACCTCGATACCGGACACCCTCGTCGATCACGCAAGAGCCGCGTTCACCCTTGGGATGAGCGTCTCTTCGGCAACGGCCGCCGCCGGTGTCATGATACTCGTCCTCGTTTGCACGAAGACCCTGGTCGGTTCCGCAAGTCGGCGATAGGGACGGGCCATGGCCGAGCCGCTGCCGCACGGCGACTCGCCGACGGAGCGGCCGGCCTGACGGTCGGGCGAGCTCGGTGTCAGCGCGGGAGAAGCGGGGTCACCCGGCGAAGCGTCAGGTTGATGCGGCCGTCATCACGCACCAAGGTCGACGTGCCCGGCAGGATCCGGTCGATGCCGTGATATGCCAGCCGGGCCGGACCTGCGAGCACCACGACATCGCCCGAAGCAAGGCGCAACGAGCGCGTCGGATCGCCTCGCTCGAGGCCTCCGATGCGAAACAGCCCGGTCGCCCCGAGCGAGATCGACACGACCGGCGCGTCGAACGTCTCCTCGTCCCGGTCCTGGTGCAGGCCGAGCCGGGCCACCGGCGCATAGAAATTGACGAGACAGGCCTCGGGATCCGGTGCCGTGGGAGCAAGCTCGCGCCATAGCGCAAGGAGGCTTTGCGGCATGGCCGGCCAGCGCGTGCCCGCTACCGGATGTGTCGCCTGATAGCGGTAGCCGTCGCGATCCGACACCCAGCCGAGCGGTCCGCAATTCGTCATCCGAACGGAGAACGGTTTCCCGGTGCGGGGCATTTGCGGGGTGAACAATGGAGCCTCGGCGACGACCGCGCGAATGTCTTCGAGGAGACTCTCCTGCGCCGGGCGGTCGAGCCTGCCGGGAAGCATGCGAAACCCTTCCGGGGCCGCGGAGCGACCGCCCCGGGACAGACGTGAGGAGGATGCCGTCTTGCTCATGGCGCGAACGATGCGGGATACGGGCGGGCGGTGTCCACCCGTTTTCACACCCGCTTTCAAACAGGATCGTGCCGGTCCCCGCCAGTGAGGCGGGGCTAACAAAAAGGGGCGCCCGGTGGGCGCCCCTCAAAATTGCAGAAAGCCGAAGACCGGCCGGCCGGCAAGCTCAGGCTGCCTCGAGTGCCGCCTGAACATCGCGAAGCCGGGCAAGATGCACTGCCGCCTTCTCGCGCGCGGCGTCATCGCCGGCGTCCGCAACATCCTCTTCGGCATCCTTGATCTGGCGGGCGAGGTCATCGGCCTTCAGGTCGTTGAGTGCGACCGCGTGCTCCGCGAGAACCGTCAGTCCCTTGGGGCCGGCTTCCGCAAATCCGCCACGCACATAATAGGCCTGATCGCCACCTGCCATGCCGGACACCTTGAGGACGCCCGGACGCAGGGTGGACATCATCGGGGCATGACCGGCCATGATACCGAACTCGCCCTCTGCCCCCGGCACCACGACCATCGTCGCTTCTTCAGACAGAAGAAGTCTCTCCGGAGAGACGAGTTCGAACTGGAATGCTCCTGCCATGTCGTGCCTCTGATCCCTGTCTCGTTACGCGGCTTCGGCGGCCAGGCGCTGAGCCTTCTCGACGGCCTCGTCGATGGAACCGACCATGTAGAAGGCAGCCTCCGGCAGGTGGTCGTACTGGCCGTCCACCAGACCCTTGAAGCCCTTGATCGTGTCCTCGAGGGAAACGAGCTTGCCCGGCGAGCCGGTGAAGACCTCGGCGACGAAGAACGGCTGCGACAGGAAGCGCTCGATCTTGCGGGCGCGCGCCACGGTGAGCTTGTCCTCCTCGGACAGCTCGTCCATGCCGAGAATGGCGATGATGTCCTGAAGCGCCTTGTAACGCTGCAGGGTCGCCTGCACGGCACGGGCCGTCTCGTAATGCTCGTCACCGATGACGCGCGGATCGAGGATGCGCGACGTGGAGTCGAGCGGATCCACGGCCGGGTAGATGCCCTTCTCGGCGATGGACCGGTTCAGCACGGTCGTCGCGTCGAGGTGGGCGAAGGTCGAGGCCGGCGCCGGGTCGGTCAGATCGTCGGCCGGCACATAGACAGCCTGCACCGAGGTGATCGAACCCTTGGTCGTGGTGGTGATGCGCTCCTGCATGGCACCCATGTCGGTGCCGAGCGTCGGCTGATAACCCACAGCGCTCGGAATACGGCCGAGAAGCGCCGACACTTCCGAACCCGCCTGCGTGAAGCGGAAGATGTTGTCGACGAAGAACAGCACGTCCTGTCCCTGGTCGCGGAAGTGCTCGGCAACCGTCAGGCCGGTCAGAGCGACACGCGCACGGGCTCCCGGGGGCTCGTTCATCTGGCCATAGACAAGCGCGGCCTTGGAGCCTTCGCCGCCGCCTTCCTTGTTCACGCCGGACTCGATCATTTCCCAGTAAAGGTCGTTGCCTTCACGGGTGCGCTCGCCCACGCCGGCGAAGACGGAGTAGCCGCCATGCGCCTTCGCGATGTTGTTGATGAGCTCCATGATGAGCACGGTCTTGCCGACGCCGGCGCCGCCAAACAGGCCGATCTTGCCGCCCTTGGCGTATGGTGCCAGCAGGTCGACGACCTTGATGCCGGTTACCAGGATCTCGGCTTCGGTCGACTGCTCGATGAAGCTCGGCGCGTCCTGGTGGATGCCGCGCTTGGTCTCGTGAGCGATCGGGCCGGCCTCGTCAACGGGCTCGCCGATAACGTTCATGATGCGGCCAAGCGTGCCGTCACCGACGGGAACCGCGATCGCCTCGCCGGTGTCGGTGGCAGCCTGTCCGCGCACCAGACCCTCGGTGGCGTCCATCGCAATGGTGCGGACCGTGTTCTCGCCGAGGTGCTGCGCGACCTCGAGAACCAGCCTGTTGCCGTTGTTGTCGGTTTCCAGGGCGTTCAGAATCGCCGGCAGGTGCTCGTCGAACTGAACGTCGACGACGGCGCCGATGACCTGGGTGATGCGTCCGACTGTCTTGTCAGCCATATTGCTATCCTCGTCTCGATCCGGTCAGAGCGCCTCGGCGCCCGAAATGATTTCGATCAGCTCCTTGGTGATCTGAGCCTGCCGCTGACGGTTGTACTTGAGCGTCAGCTTGTTGATCATGTCACCGGCGTTGCGTGTCGCATTGTCCATGGCGCTCATGCGCGCGCCCTGTTCGGACGCGGCGTTCTCGAGCAGGCCGCGGAAGATCTGAACCGAGATATTGCGCGGCAGGAGATCGGCAAGGATCTCCGCCTCGTCAGGCTCGTACTCATAGACCGCGTCAAGCTCTGCCGTCTCGCCCGCCTCGCCGAAGGTCGCCGGGATGAGCTGCTGCGCCGTCGGCACCTGGCTGATCACCGACTGGAAGCGGGCATAGAAGAGCGTGCAGACGTCAAACTCGCCGTCCTCGAACATTTGCCGGACAAGGTCACCGACCTCGTCGGCATTCTCGAACGCGACGCGCTTGACATGACGCAGCTCGATCGTCTTGACGATGTGGGCGCCCATGTCGCGCTTGAGGGAGTCGAAGCCCTTTTTGCCGACACACACGATCTTGACCGTCTTGCCCTGAGCGATCAGCGACTTCGCCCGCTCGCGCGCCAGCTTGGCGATCGAGGAGTTGAAGCCGCCGCACAGGCCGCGCTCGGCCGTTGCCACCAGAAGCAGGTGCACATCGTCCTTGCCGCTGCCGGCAAGGAGCTGCGGTGCGTCGTCGCGCCCCTCAAAGGCGTTGGCCAGGTTGGCGAGCACGGCCTCCATGCGCTCAGCATAGGGCCGCGCGGCCTCGGCCGCCTCCTGTGCACGACGCAGCTTCGCCGCGGCCACCATCTGCATGGCCTTGGTGATCTTCTGCGTCGCCTTCACGGAGGCGATCCGGTTTCTTAAGTCCTTCAGGCTCGGCATGGCCGCCCCTTGTCCCGGTTGCCGTCAGTTACACGTCAGGCGAAGTTCTTCAGGAACGTCTCGATGACCGCCTTCAGGCGTCCCTCGAGTTCGTCGTCCAGCGCCTTCTTCTCCCAGATCGCATCCAGGAGATCGGCATGCTCGCCGCGCAGATTGAGCAGCAGGCCTTCCTCGAAAGCCTTCACCTTGTCGAGCGGCAGCTTGTCGAGATAGCCGTTCACGCCGGCATAGATCACCGCGACCTGCTCCTGCGTCTTCAGCGGCTGGAACTGTCCCTGCTTGAGCAGTTCGGTCAGACGCGCACCACGGTTCAGCAGGCGCTGCGTCGTGGCATCGAGATCGGAACCGAACTGGGCGAAGGCGGCCATCTCGCGATACTGGGCGAGCTCGCCCTTGATCTTGCCGGCGACCTGCTTCATCGCCTTGATCTGGGCCGAGGAGCCGACACGCGACACCGAGAGACCGACGTTCACGGCCGGACGCACGCCCTGGAAGAACAGGTCCGTCTCGAGGAAGATCTGGCCATCGGTGATCGAAATCACGTTGGTCGGAATGAAGGCCGAAACGTCGTTGCCCTGGGTCTCGATGACCGGCAACGCGGTGAGCGAGCCCGAGCCGTTGCTCTCGTTGAGCTTGGCCGAGCGCTCCAGGAGGCGGGAGTGCAGATAGAACACGTCGCCCGGGAAAGCTTCACGTCCCGGCGGGCGACGAAGAAGAAGCGACATCTGGCGATAGGCGACGGCCTGCTTGGACAGATCGTCGTAACCGATCACGGCATGCATGCCGTTGTCGCGGAAGTACTCGCCGATCGCGGTGCCGGCAAACGGGGCAAGAAACTGCAGCGGCGCCGCGTCCGATGCCGTCGCCGCGACGATCACCGAATATTCGAGAGCGCCGGATTCCTCGAGCTGCTTGACGAACTGCGCAACCGTGGAGCGCTTCTGCCCGATCGCGACATAGATGCAGTAGAGCTTGACGTTCTCGTCGTCAGACGCATGCAACGACTTCTGATTGAGGAACGTGTCGAGGATGATCGCCGTCTTGCCGGTCTGGCGGTCGCCGATGACCAGCTCGCGCTGACCGCGACCGATCGGGATCAGGGCATCGATGGCCTTGAGGCCCGTCGACATGGGCTCGTGCACCGACTTGCGCGGCAGGATGCCCGGAGCCTTGACGTCGACCCGACGCATCTCCGCGCCCTCGATCGGACCCTTGCCGTCGAGCGGGTTGCCGAGCGGATCGACCACGCGGCCGAGAAGCCCCTTGCCGACCGGGATCTCGACGATGGCACCGGTCCGCTTGACCGTGTCGCCTTCCTTGATGTCGCGGTCGGACCCGAAGAGCACGACACCGACATTGTCGGTTTCCAGATTGAGCGCCATGCCCTTGATGCCGCCCGGAAACTCGACCATCTCGCCGGCCTGGACCTGGTCGAGACCGTAGACGCGAGCGATACCGTCGCCCACCGAGAGCACCTGACCAACTTCCGTAACTTCGGCTTCCTTGCCGAAATTCTTGATCTGGTCCTTGAGGATGGCGGAGATTTCCGCTGCCCGAATATCCATCAGCCGACCTCTTTCATCGCGAACTTGAGGGAATTGAGTTTGGTCTTGAGCGAAGTGTCGATCATCCGGCTGCCGACCTTGACGACAAGGCCGCCGATCAGCGAGGGATCGACCTTCGAAGAAATCACCACTTTCTTGCCTGTCGCCGCATCGAGCGCTTCGGCCAGGGTGGAAAGCTGGGTGTCCGACAACGGCGCCGCCGAGGCGACCTCCGCCGACACTTCCCCGCGGCGACGCGCGAGATCGGCGCGGAACGCCTGGATCATGCCCGGAACGGCGAAGAGGCGCCGGTTCTTGGCCGCGAGCTTCAGGAAGCTGGCGGCAAGGCCCGTTTGCCCCGCCTTGTCGAGAACCGCCGACAGCGCCTTCAGCTGTTCATCGGCGGAAAAGACCGGGCTGGTCACGAGGCGACGCAGGTCGGCGCTGTCCTGGAGCAGCTTCTCGAACGCGTTCAGCGCGGTCTCGACCTCGGCGACGGAGCCTTGCTCCTCGGCCAAGTCGAGCAGCGCCGTCGCGTAACGGCGAGCCACACCTGAAATGAGAGATACGTTGTCGGTCACAGGGTCCGTGCTCTCTTAGGCAGGTTTGAGCCGGTGCGCCAGCATGGCTGATCGCAAGGCTTTGGAAAATCGTAGCTTTCTCAGAAACGGGAAACGCCAGTCGGCGTCCGCTCCGCGAAACCGCGCTTCGATTAGCACAGGCTTCACACCGGGGCAACATCGCCACGGGGTCCAAATGCCGCAATCCGGCCCGAAAAAGGTCTAACAGGCTTAAAAGCCGCATGGCAGCGACGCAAGGCCCATCTGCAGGACAGGGTCAGAAGAAGCTCTGCGGGTCGATGTCCACCTGCAACCGCACACCGCCGGTGGGCTTGGGAAGCCGGGCCAGCCACCCTCTCAAGACCGCCTGCAAATCCGTGCCGCGCGGCGCCATGGCGAGCAGCCGGAACCGGTGACGTCCCCGAACGAGGGCAAGCGCCGCCTCGGCCGGCCCGAGGACGGTTATCTCGTGCTCATGCGGAGCGGCGCGGGCGGTCTGCCGGGCGTAATCCTGCGCTCCTGTCTTGTCGGGTCCCGACACGATAAGTGCGGCGAGCCGACCGAACGGAGGCAGGCCGGCCACACGACGCGCGGCTATCTCGGCCTCGTAGAAGGCGGTGCTGTCACCGGACGCAAGCGCCCGGATGACAGGGTGCTCGGGTGCGTAGGTCTGGAGCAGGCCGCGTCCTCCGCCGCCAATGCGACCGGCCCGGCCCGTGACCTGAGCGAGAAGCTGGAAGGTTCGCTCGGCCGCGCGCGGGTCGCCATTGGCAAGGCCCAGATCGGCGTCGACGACCCCGACAAGGCGCATCAGGGGGAAATTGTGCCCCTTGGCAACAAGTTGCGTGCCAACGACAATATCCGCCCCCCCTTCCTCGATCACCCGCATCTCGCGCCTGAGCCGGTCGGGCCCGCCCTGGAGGTCGGAAGACAGGACCAGCACTCGCGCCTGAGGGAAGAGCTCGGCCGCCTCTTCGGCGATGCGTTCCACACCCGGCCCGCACGCAACAAGCGACTGCGTGTCGCCACAGGACGGACAATGGTCCGGACTTGGTTCTCCATGCCCGCAATGGTGGCACACCAGCCGCCCCCGGAAGCGGTGCTCGACAAGCCAGGCGCTGCAGTTCGGGCACTGGAACCGATGCCCGCAGGACCGGCACAATGTCAGGGGGGCGTAGCCGCGACGGTTGAGAAACAACAGCGACTGTCCGCCGCCGGCAAGCGTCTCGGCCATTGCATGGCACAAGGTCGGCGCAAGCCACCGTCCACGCTCCGGCCCGTCCTGGCGCATGTCGACAATGGAAATCTCCGGCATCGGCGCGCCGCTCGCGCGTTCCGGCAGTTCCAGCCTTGTGTAGCGCTGCTGGTCCGCGTTGACACGGCTTTCGACGGACGGAGTGGCGGAGGCGAGAACGACCGGGATGCCTGAGAGATGCCCGCGCACGACGGCCATGTCCCTTGCATTGTAGGGCACCCGGTCATCCTGCTTGTAGGCGCCGTCATGCTCCTCGTCGACGATGATGACGCCGGGATCCCGAAACGGCAGGAACAGTGCGGAACGGGCTCCGACGACGACACGAACATCGCCGGTCGCAACCCCGCGCCAGACCCTGGCGCGCTGACGGGGTGTGACCTCCGAATGCCATTCGGCCGGACGCACGGCGAACCGTTGCTCGAACCGTTTCAAAAAGGCGCTGGTCAGGGCAATCTCCGGGATGAGAACCAGCGCCTGGCGATCCTGGCGCAGCGCCTCGGCGACCGCTTCGAAATAGACCTCGGTCTTGCCCGACCCCGTGACCCCGTCGATCAGGAATGTCCGGAACCCCTTGCCGATATTCCCGACCAGAGCCTCGGCCGCACGGGCCTGGGCCGGGGTAAGCGTGGGTGCATTCCAGTCCGGTTCGGGACGCGGGGACGGCGGCGCGGCGGGAAGTTCGACAATCTCCAGCGTACCATGGGCAACGAGCCCGTCGACAACCGAAGGACTGACGCCGGCTGCATGGGCCAGACCGCTTTTGGTAAATGCCAGACCGTCGTCGAGCAGGGCGAGAACGCGCTTGCGCGCGGGCGTAAGCCGGTCCGGCGGCCCGCCATCTTCCGCTCGCCGGACGCCGGGCAGCGGCGGCTCCGCGACCAGGGCTTCCTCGGATCGCAGGACCATGCGCAGAACCATGCCGGGAGGCGCCAGCGTCCAGTTGGCGACCCAGTCGACAAACGCCCGCAGCGTATCGTCGAGCGGCGGCGCGTCGCGATAAACCTCGATGATGTCCTTCAATCGCGAGGGCGCGATTCCATCGGCACCGTCCCGTGCGGACGCGAGCGACCAGACAGCCCCTGTCACCTCACGGGGCCCGAGCGGAACACGAACGATCGACCCCGGGCGAACGCTCTCGCCGGCCGGCACGCGATAACTGTAGGCAGCATTGAGCGCCACGGGGAGCAAAACCCGCGCAATCATGGCGCCGCCGGCGCGGGCGTCGTCGTGGTCGCTTCCGAACAGGTCCTGCACGTTGCCCGCCGGCATCTTGCTCGCCCTCATATGGTCGTGTCCGCTGCACCGGCATATGCCGGCGCGCGCGAATCGGGACTGTCGTCGCGCGCCATCCTACGGTATGCAGACAGGCGCGGGCGACAGCGCTTGCGCGCGCCCTCGCGATTTCCGCGTCCGCCTTACGCCGCCTTTGCCGAAGGAGCCAGAGCCGCCATGAAATTCTTTGTCGACACCGCCGATACAGCAGACATCAAGGAGCTTGCCGCAACCGGCCTGCTCGACGGTGTGACGACCAACCCGTCGCTTATCCTGAAGGCCGGCCGGCCCATGAAGGACGTCATTGCCGAGATCTGCGACCTGGTCGACGGGCCGGTCTCCGCGGAGGTTACCGCCACCGAAGCCGACGCGATGATAGCGGAAGGGCGCTCCCTGGCTGCCATCGCCGACAATATCGCGGTCAAGCTGCCGCTGACGCTGGACGGGCTGAAGGCCTGCCGCACGCTTACCGATGAAGGGCAGATGGTCAACGTCACGCTCTGTTTTTCGGCGAACCAGGCGCTGCTCGCCGCCAAGGCCGGCGCAAGCTTCATCTCGCCGTTCATCGGCCGGCTCGACGACATCAACATCGACGGCATGGACCTGATCCGGGAAATCCGCATCATCTATGACAATTACGGGTTCGAGACCGAGATTCTCGCCGCCTCGATCCGCAGCGCCAACCATGTCAAGGACTGCGCGCTCGTCGGTGCCGACGTTGCCACCGTGCCGCCTGCCGTGCTCAAGGGACTGGTCAAGCACCCGCTGACGGACAAGGGGCTCGAGCAGTTCCTCTCCGATTGGGCAAAGACCGGCCAGAGCATCCTGTAGCCTGCGGCATCGGCACTGGCGGGCAGTCGCCACGCCAGTGCCGTCGGCATGCTAGGCTTGCCGTCATGAGCAATGTTGATTCCCTTCTTGTCTCGGCAAAGGCCGATATCAACGCAGCGATCGGCGACTGGCTGGATCAGCTCGGCTCGGAGCGGCGGCTTGCCGACAAGACGCTGGTTGCCTACGAACGCGACCTGCGCCAGTTCCTGCGCTTCCTCACCATGCATCTTGGCGAGCCTCCCGCGATCGCCGATCTCGCCGCGCTGAAACCGGCCGACTTTCGCGGTTTTCTCGCCGCGCGCCGCAAGACCGGCGCGGAAAGCCGGACGCTTGCCAGAGGTCTCGCCGGGATCCGCTCCTTTCTCCGCTTCCTGGAAGCTCGCGGCCAGGTCAATGCCGCGGCAAGCGCGGCCATACGGCCACCCCGGCAGCCGAAGTCCCTGCCCAAGCCCGTTTCCGCCGGCGACGCCATGACACTGGTCGACGCGGAGGCGAGCCTTGAGGAGGAACCCTGGGTGGCGGCCAGGAACGCGGCGGTTCTGACACTTCTCTACGGCTGCGGCCTGCGCATCTCCGAAGCCCTGTCGCTGACGGGACGAACAGCCCCCAGACGGGGCACGCGAAGCCTGCGGATCGTCGGCAAGGGCGGGCGGGAGCGGGTGGTTCCGGTCCTGCCGGTGGTCTGCGACGCGGTCGATTCCTATCTTGCCCTATGCCCGCATGTGCCCGCCGCCGACGGTCCCCTGTTCCTCGGGGTTCGCGGTGGGCCGCTCAATCCGCGCATCGTGCAACTGGCCATGGCGCGGGCGCGCCGGGCCCTCGGTCTGCCGGACAGCGCGACACCGCATGCGCTGCGCCATTCCTTCGCCACGCACCTTCTGGCCGGCGGCGGCGACTTGCGGACCATCCAGGAACTGCTCGGCCATGCGAGCCTGTCGACAACCCAGATCTATACAGAAGTCGACACGGCAAGACTGCTGGACGCCTATGACAAGGCCCATCCGCGTGGCGCGGGACGGCCACAATAGGGCGGCAGACCCGGCGTTCTGAAAAAACTTGCCGCACAGCTGGTTCCGGACAAGAATCATGTATGCCGATGATGTTGATTCTGTCCTTCATCGCCTTGCTTGTGTGTGCTCCGCACTTTGTGGCGGAAGCGCGAGCGAAGGATCGTTGCCGTATCCCGGAGGTCGGGCATTGGTACAATTCCGCGGCCCAGATCCAGCAAATCCGTCGAATAGAAATCGAAAGCCATTGCTCGGGCGGTCTCATCGTTTCCCGGATGCGTGCCTTCACGCGCTGTGCGCCGCGCGATTGCAAATGGGGCTGGACACAAGCGATCCGACTGACCAACGGCCGGCTGATCGCCCGCTTTCCCGGATTTTTCGGAGCACGTGAGATCGAGATCATCTCGATGGGATCGCGCATCGAGGCGCTGGTAAAGATCGATTCGCATGACCCCAAGGTCGCCGACAGCTTCCACGCAGCGATCCTCACGCGGGAATGACGCGCCGATCTTCTACGTTTCCCCACTCGTCCCTGAAAGCTCGGCGCACCACATCTTACGCTGCGTTTTCCCCGATCATGCACTCCTGCGCGAACCATCAAGGTGACGCACAAGGCACCGCTGTCCGGCGCCGCGCCATGTCGACACGGCCCACGGCGGGCGCGGCCTGCTCTCGATCCGCCGCCAACAACGGCGAAGAACCGGACACGTGGCAGTGACCGGGAGATCACCGCTGTTGCGGAAATCCTTGCCCGCCACACGCAAAAGGCCCGCGCCGTAACCCGGCGCGGGCCTTTTGCCATTCGGCCGTCCAACGCGGATCAGGCGTGGATCGGTTTGGCGAAAGCGGCCATCGCGGCTTCCTTGACCGCCTCGCTCATGGTGGGATGAGCGTGGCAGGTGCGTGCCAGATCCTCCGAGGATCCGCCGAACTCCATCAGGACCGCAGCCTCGTGGATCATCTCGCCGGCGCCGTGGCCGAGGATGTGCACGCCGAGCACGCGATCGGTCTCCGCATCCGCGAGGACCTTCACGAAACCCTCCGTATGACCGGTTGCCTTGGCGCGGCCATTGGCGATGAACGCAAACTTGCCGACCTTGTAGGAGATGCCCTCGGCCTTCAGCGCCTCTTCCGTCTTGCCGACTTCGGCGACTTCCGGGCTGGTATAGACCACGCCGGGGATGACGCCATAGTTCACGTGGCCTGCCTGTCCCGCAAGGATCTCGGCGAGGGCCACGCCCTCGTCCTCCGCCTTGTGCGCCAGCATCGGCCCTGCAATCACGTCGCCGATGGCATAGATGCCGGGCACATTGGTCTGGTAGTGACCGTCCGTCTTGACCCGGCCACGCTCGTCGAGCGCCACGCCCGCCGCATCGAGCCCCAGCCCTTCCGAGACCGGACGGCGGCCAATGGCGACCAGCACCACGTCGGCCTCCAGCGTGCGCGCGGCCGCCTCTCCGCCGGCTGCCGGTTCCACGGTGACGGCAAGCTGCTTGCCCTTCTTCTCGACCGCGGTGACTTTCGACGAGAGATGGAATTCCATCCCCTGCTTCTTCAGCATGCGCTGGAAATTGCGGGACACGTCGCCATCCATCGGGCCGAGGATCTTGTCCATGAACTCGACGACCGTCACCTCTGCGCCAAGCCGGCGCCAGACGGAGCCGAGCTCGAGACCGATCACGCCGGCACCGATGACAAGAAGCTTCCCGGGAACCTTCTCGAGTTCCAGCGCGCCTGTCGAGGAGACGATCTGCTTCTCGTCGATCTCGACACCGGGCAGAGGCGCGACGTCGGAACCGGTCGCGATGACGATGGACTTTGCCTCGACAATCTGGGTGGAACCGTCCTCCGCCTTCACCTCGACCTGACCTGCCGCCAGGATCTTGCCGGTGCCGTGGAAGGCCGTCACCTTGTTCTTCTTGAACAGGAAATCGATGCCGGTAACGTTGCCGTCGACGGTCTTCTGCTTGTGCCCCATCATCGCCTTGAGATCGAGCTTGGGCTTGCCGACCTTGATGCCGAAGCCCTCGAAGCTTTCCGCCGCCTCCTCGAAAAGCTCAGAAGTGTGCAGCAACGCCTTGGACGGGATGCAGCCCACGTTCAGGCAGGTGCCGCCATGTGTGGCGCGCTTCTCCACGACCGCAACCTTGAGGCCAAGCTGGGCCGCCTTGATGGCACAGACATAGCCACCCGGTCCTGTGCCGATCACGACGAGATCAAACTGTGACATAGCATTTGCCTCTTGCTTTGCGCGTTTCAGCAGCATGTGCCGCCGGATGGTGTCTCAGGGCAGGATCGAGCGACCGCCGGACACGTCAAGGATGGCTCCCGTCGTGTAGCTTGCGGCATCGGACATGAGCCAGGCGATGGCCTCTGCACATTCCTCCGCTGTCCCGGCGCGACGCATGGGCAGGTCGGCCGCCATGCGGGCCGCCCGGTCGGGGTCCCCGCCCGAAGTGTGTATCTCGGTATCGATGATCCCCGGGCGCACGGCGTTGACCCTGATGCCTTCGCCCGCCACCTCTTTCGCCAGCCCTACCGTGAAGGTATCGATCGCCCCTTTCGCAGCGGCATAGTCGACATACTGGTCAGGAGAGCCGATCTTGGCCGAGGCAGACGACAGGTTGACGATGCTGCCGCCCTCGCCGCCATGCGCGGTGGACATGCGCTTCACCGCCTCGCGCGCGCAGACAATCGATCCCAGAACGTTGATGTCGAAGATGCGCCGAAGGCGAGCGAACGACATGTCGCTCACCCGGCACGCCAGATCAACCACCCCGGCATTGTTCACCAGCCCCCGGAGCCTGCCGAGCCGGTCGGCTTCCGCGAAAACGCGCAGGCAGTCATCTTCCGTGCCCACGTCGGCGCGAAGCGCGACCGCCTTGCCGCCCTGGGCGGCGATTGCCGAAACCACCTCGTCCGCACGCCCGGCGCTGGAAACGTAGGTGAGGAGAACCGTGGCGCCCGTGGCGGCCAGCCTGCGCGCGGCTGCGGCTCCGATCCCCCGGCTGCCGCCGGTTACCACGACGACGTTTTCAGCCATCATATCCCCCGATTGGATGTGTCACACATGGTCGGCTAGCGCTCGGAAAGGGCGAGCCGGATGCCGAAGCCGGCAAAGGCCAGCGCCACTGTCCGGCTCAGCCATGTCATTGCCTTCCGGCTCCCCAGGACGCGCGCGCCGAGCGCGGCGGCAAACATCCCGTAGCCGATGAAGACCACAAGCGTGAGCACCATGAAGACGCCGCCCATCTGCAGCACTTGCAGTGTCGTCGAACCGCCATCCACCTGGATGAACTGCGGCAGGAAAGCGAGAAAGAAGAGCGACAGCTTGGGATTGAGCACGTTGATGAGAAATCCCGTCCGGGCCACCGACGAAAGGCTGGGAGCGCTCGCCGAACGACCGGCCGGCGCCATCGGCCCGGCTTCCCGAAACGCCTGCCAGGCGAGATAGAGAAGATAGGCCGCACCGGCGTACTTCAGTATCTGGAACAGAAGCGCGCTGGCATGCAGCAATGCCGCAAGGCCCAGCGTCGAGGCCACAAGCGCCGGCAGGATCCCGACGGTGCAACCGAAGGCCGCCGCGATCCCCCGGCTGCGACCAAGCGCAAGGCCGGTCGCCACCGTGTAGACCACCCCGGTTCCCGGAATCAGAACCACGAGCAGAGCCGTGAGCAGGAATTCCAGACTCATGCATGCACCTCCCGACCCGCGGTTCCGTCCCGTCCGTTCGGCCTAAAGATCCAGGACGAGACGCTGGATATCCTCCAGGCTCTCCTTCACCCGGACGAGGAACGTCACGGCTTCCTTGCCGTCGACGATCCGGTGGTCGTAGCTGAGGGCCAGATACATCATCGGCCGCGCCACGATCTGGCCGTCGACAACCATCGGCCGCTCCTGGATCTTGTGCATCCCGAGGATGCCCGACTGGGGGGCATTGAGGATCGGCGAGGACATCAGCGAGCCGTAGACGCCGCCGTTGGAGATGGTGAAGGTGCCGCCGGTCATGTCGGCCATGCCGAGCTTTCCGTCACGCGCCTTGCGACCAAGATTGCCGATCTCCTGCTCGATCTGGGCAATCGACATCTGGTCGGCATCGCGCACGACGGGAACCACAAGCCCCTTGTCGGTGCCCACGGCCACGCCGACATGGCAGTAGTTCTTGTAGATGATGTCGGTGCCGTCGATCTCGGCATTCACCGCCGGGATTTCCTTCAGCGCATGGCAGACCGCCTTGGTGAAGAAGCCCATGAAGCCGAGCTTCACCCCGTGCTTCTTCTCGAACAGGTCCTTGTAGGTCTTTCGCAGCTCCATCACCGGGCCCATGTCCACCTCGTTGTAGGTGGTCAGCATGGCTGCCGTGTTCTGGGCGTCCTTGAGGCGGCGAGCGATGGTCTGGCGCAGCTTGGTCATGCGCACGCGTTCCTCGCGCCCGGCGTCCTCCTCCAGGGAGGGGGCGCGCGCAGCGGCCGGCGCGCTCGCCGTGGACGCTTCCTGCGTCATGCCGGACGCAACAGCGGCAATCACGTCGCCCTTCAGCACCTGCCCTCGCTTGCCGGAGCCGGCGACCTGATCGGACGCCATGCCCTTTTCCGCAAGCATCTTGGCCGCTGCCGGAGCCGGAGGCATCGATGTTGCCGAAGCGGCCGGCGGCGCGGAAGCCGCAGGCTTGTCGGCCGGCGCCGCTGCGCCCGCCCCAACGGCAATCCTCAGAAGCAGCTGGCCAGGGGTCACGGTGTCGCCGGTCGCCGCGGCAATCTCGGTGACGGTCCCGGCGACCGGCGCCGGAATTTCCTGCGCGGCCTTGTCGGTTTCCAGTTCGACGAGGATGTCATCGGCCTTGACCTGCTGGCCGACCTTCACGAACCACTCGCCGACATCCGCTTCCGTCACGCTCTCGCCTGCCGACGGCACGACGACGTCAACCGTCTCCTTGGAGGCGGCCGCCTTGGCGGGAGCCGCCTCGGACTTCGCGGCTGCTGGCTTGGCCGGAGCAGCGCCGGAACCGGCGCCTTCCTCGATCTGGCCGAGCAGGGTGCCGACCTCGACGGTGTCGCCCTCCTTGACCAGTATATCGCCAAGCGTGCCGGACGCCGGCGCCGGAACTTCGACAGTCACCTTGTCGGTTTCCAGCTCGACGATCGGCTCATCGGCCGTCACCTGGTCGCCCGGCTTCTTGAACCACTGGGCAATCGTTGCTTCGGTCACGGATTCGCCGAGGGTGGGCACTCGAATTTCGGTCGCCATGGTCACAATCTCTTTCATTCGGTGGCTGCGCGAAGATCCCGGCTCTGCGCGCGCGAACGATGGGGTCTGGCAGTTTCCCGGACCGTGATGGCCGGGGAGAACGATGGCATCCCGCTCCCGGCACTGCGCCGGGAGCGGGACGACTGGTCATGACTGGTCGGCAAAGGCCTCATCGAGGAATGCCTGCAACTGGGCCGCATGCTTCGACATCAGACCGGTCGCCGTCGCCGCGGATGCTGCGCGTCCGATATAGCGCGGGCGGGCGTTCCTGGCGTCGATCTGGTTCAGCACCCACTCGAGGTAGGGCTGAACGAAGAACCAGGAACCCATGTTCTTCGGTTCTTCCTGGCACCACACGAAATCCGCGTCCTTGAACCGGGCAAGCTCGGTGACGAGCGCCTTTGTCGGGAACGGATAGAGCTGCTCGACGCGCAGCAGATAGACATCATCGATGCCGCGCTTCTCACGCTCCTCGAACAGATCATAGTAGACCTTGCCCGAGCACATGATGACCCGCCGGATCTTGTCGTCCGCCGCCAGCTTGATATCGCTGTAGCCCTCGAGCTGGGCGTCGTCCCACAAGAGACGGTGGAAGCTCGAGCCGTCCGCGAACTCGTCCACCCGGCTGACCGCACGCTTGTGACGCAGCAGCGACTTCGGCGTCATCAGGATCAGCGGCTTGCGGAAGTCGCGTTTCAGCTGACGCCTGAGAATGTGGAAGTAGTTGGCCGGGGTGGTGCAGTTCGCCACCTGCATGTTGTCTTCCGCGCACATTTGCAGGAAGCGCTCGAGGCGGGCGGAGGAGTGCTCCGGCCCCTGCCCCTCATAGCCATGCGGCAGGAGGCAGACGAGACCCGACATGCGCAGCCACTTGCGTTCGCCCGACGACAGGAACTGGTCGAAGACGACCTGCGCGCCGTTGGCGAAGTCGCCGAACTGGGCTTCCCACAGGGTCAGCGCGCCCGGCTCGGTCAGCGTGTAGCCGTATTCGAACCCCAGCACCGCCTCTTCGGAGAGCATCGAGTTGATGACCTCGTAGCGCGCCTGGCCCTCACGCAGGTTGTTGAGCGGAATCAGCCGCGATTCGTCCTCCTGATCGTAGAGAACCGAATGGCGCTGCGAGAACGTTCCGCGCTCGCAGTCCTGCCCGGAGAGACGCACCGGGTGGCCGTCGAGAAGCAACGATCCGAAAGCAAGCGCCTCGGCCGTGGCCCAGTCGACGCCTTCGCCGGTCTCGAACATCTTCTTCCGGTTATCGAGAAACCGGCGGATGGTCCGGTGAACGTTGAAACCTTCGGGAATCCGGGTCAGGGCCGCACCGATTTCACGCACCTCGTCGATCGGAAGACCGGTCTGGCCGCGGCGAGGATCGTCGAGATCCTGCGCCTGCTTCAGGCCGGACCACTTGCCATCGAGCCAGTCAGCCTTGTTCGGCTTGTAGGCCTGGCCCGCCTCGAATTCCTCGTCGAGCCGCGCGCGGACCTCGGCGCGCATCGCGTCGATTTCCTCGGCCGTCAGCACGCCGTCCTTGACCAGGCGCTCCGAGTAGATCTGCAGCGTCGTCGGATGGCTGCGGATCTTGCGGTACATGAGCGGCTGGGTGAACGCCGGCTCGTCGGACTCGTTGTGCCCGAAGCGACGGTAGCAGATCATGTCGATAACGACCGGCTTGCCGAAGAGCTGGCGGAACTCGGTCGCGATCTTGGCCGCGTAGACGACGGCTTCCGGATCATCGCCGTTGCAATGGAAGATCGGCGCCTCGATCATCTTGGCCACATCCGAGGGATAGGGCGACGAGCGCGAGAACCGCGGATTGGTGGTGAAGCCGATCTGGTTGTTGATGATGACGTGGATCGAACCGCCCGTGCGATGGCCGCGCAGCGCGGACAGGCCGAAGCACTCGGCAACGACGCCCTGACCGGCAAACGCCGCATCGCCATGCAGCAGCAGCGGCAGCACCCTCGACCGGTCGACCTCGGTCGTGTCCACCCACTTGCCGTCCACTGCCGAGAGCTGGTCCTGCTTGGCCCGGGCCTTGCCCAGGACCACCGGATTGACGATCTCCAGATGCGACGGGTTCGCGGTCAGCGACAGGTGCACCTTGTTGCCGTCGAACTCACGGTCCGACGATGCGCCGAGGTGATACTTCACGTCGCCGGAGCCTTCCACGTCGTCCGGCGTGAAGGACCCGCCCTTGAACTCGTGGAAGATCGCACGAAGCGGCTTGCCCATGACCTGGGAAAGCACGTTGAGGCGGCCGCGATGGGCCATGCCGAGCACGATTTCCTGGACGCCGAGCGCACCGCCACGCTTGATGATCTGCTCGAGCGCAGGCAGCAGGGCCTCACCGCCGTCCAGGCCGAACCGCTTGGTGCCCGTGTACTTGATATCGAGGAACTTCTCGAAGCCCTCGGCCTCGATCAGCTTGTTGAGGATCGCCTTCTTGCCCTTCGGCGTGAACTCGATCTCCTTGTCGGGACCTTCGATGCGCTCCTGGATCCAGGCCTTCTCGGCCGGATTGGAGATGTGCATGAATTCGACGCCAAGCGTCGAGCAATAGGTCCGCTTGAGGATATCGAGCATCTCGCGAATGGTCGCGAACTCGAGCCCGAGCATGTAGTCGATGAAGATCTTGCGGTCCCAGTCGGCTTCGGTGAAGCCGTAGGAGGACGGGTGCAGTTCCTCGTGATCGAGCTGTTCCTTGAGATGCAGCGGATCCAGATCGCCATGCAGATGGCCGCGCATGCGATAGGCGCGGATCATCATCAGAGCGCGGACCGAATCGCGCGTCTGCTGCTGGACATCGGCGTCGGTGAGCGGCTTGTCGCCCTTCTCCGCCCTCGCCTTCAGCTTGTCGCCAATCGCCTTTTCGACCGGAGCCCAACTTCCGTCGAAGGCATTGACGAGGTCGCCATTGGCAGCCGGCGGCCAGTCGGACCGCTTCCAGGAGGCGCCGCGCGCCTCTTTCAGGACGTCCGACTTTTCATCAGAGAGATTGGAGAAGAAATCGCGCCACGTCTCATCGAGTGAGCCGGGGTCTTCCTTGAAGCGCGCATAAAGGTCTTCGATATACGCCGCGTTGCCGCCGTAGAGAAACGACGTCATCGCGAATGCATTGTTCGCGTCTTGCCGAGCCATCACCATAGCGAGGTCACCCCCGCCCACCTGTTGAGGGGAGCCCTTTCACGCAGCGCCCCGTTACACGGATGTGGGATGAAGCCGCGCGAGGCGTGTCCCGCGCGGCTTCTGTGTAAAGCGGTACACGGGAAACTTCCCAGAGGGAAGCACCCGCACCCATATGCGACTGCGAACTCGGTTAAAAAACCGATGACCGCGAAAAATCAGCCCTTCAGAACTTCGAGCAGGGTCTCGCCGAGTTTGGCCGGAGACGGGGACACGCGGATGCCCGCAGCCTCCATTGCCGCGATCTTGTCCTCGGCTCCGCCCTTGCCGCCGGAGATGACGGCGCCGGCATGACCCATGGTGCGGCCCGGAGGCGCCGTGCGACCGGCGATGAAGCCGGCCATCGGCTTCGAACGGCCCTTCTTGGCCTCGTCCTTGAGGAACTGCGCGGCCTCTTCCTCGGCCGAGCCGCCGATCTCGCCGATCATGATGATCGACTGGGTCGCGTCGTCCGCGAGGAACATCTCCAGGATGTCGATGAACTCGGTGCCCTTGACCGGGTCGCCGCCGATGCCGACCGCCGTCGTCTGACCGAGGCCCGCGTTCGAGGTCTGGAACACCGCCTCATAGGTGAGCGTGCCCGAGCGCGAGACGACACCGACGGAGCCCTTCTTGAAGATCGAGCCCGGCATGATGCCGATCTTGCACTCTTCAGGGGTCAGGACGCCCGGGCAGTTCGGTCCGAGCAGGCGCGAGTTGGACTTCTCCAGCCGGCGCTTGACCTTGACCATGTCGGCGACCGGAATGCCTTCCGTGATGCAGACGATCAAGGGAACTTCAGCGTCGATCGCCTCGATGATCGCGGCGCCCGCGCCTGCCGGCGGGACGTAGATCACCGACGCATCCGCGCCGGTCGCTTCCTTCGCTTCGCCGACAGTGGCGAAGATCGGCAGGGACGCGGCGCTTTCCAGACCCGACGACCAGCTCTCGCCGCCCTTCTTCGGATGCACGCCGGCAACCATCCTGGTGCCGTAGTATTCCAGTGCCTGTTCCGTGTGGAACGTGCCGGTCTTGCCGGTCAATCCCTGAACGATGACCTTGGTGTCTTTGTTGACGAGAATGGACATCTAGCTGCCTTCCTTGATTTTCACGGCACGCCTCCGAAACCACATTCCAAACAATGCCACTAGGGCATTCATCAAGAAGACCACGGAAGTAAAGAACGCAAAATAGGCGGCCACCATCGGCCGGAACCCGTTATCTGCATTGCTCGATAGGTAGCCAGCAAAAACCCAACAAACGCCGCAGACCAAGCCAGACAAGGCAACGGATGCCAGAGACACCCATTTTTCAAACCTAACCCAACCAGCCCAGCGGCCCGCTGCAAACGAGAAGATGCTCAGCACCAACAATGCCAGCGCAACTCCCCCCAACGGACTGCCTATTGGAATCGAAGCTCCTATCAACACCAAACTTCCATAGCCCTACGTCGTTTCAAGCGTGCGTGTGGCTCAACCTTTAACGGCCTTGACGATCTTCTTGGCGGCATCGTCGAGATCATCGGCTGCGATCACGTTGAGACCGCTCTCGTTGATGATCTTCTTGCCAAGCTCGACATTGGTGCCTTCGAGGCGCACGACAAGCGGCACCTTCAGCCCGACGTCCTGCACGGCCGCGATCACGCCTTCCGCGATCACGTCGCAGCGCATGATGCCGCCGAAGATGTTGACCAGGATGCCCTTCACGTTCGGATCGGAGGTGATGATCTTGAACGCCGCCGTCACCTTCTCCTTGTTGGCGCCACCGCCGACATCGAGGAAGTTCGCCGGCTCCGCGCCATAGAGCTTGATGATGTCCATGGTCGCCATGGCAAGGCCGGCGCCGTTGACCATGCAGCCGATGTCGCCGTCGAGCGCCACATAGGCAAGGTCATACTTGGACGCCTCGATCTCCTTGGCGTCTTCCTCCGTCTCGTCGCGCAGGGCGACGATGTCGGCATGGCGGAACAGCGCGTTGCCGTCGAAGGAGACCTTGGCGTCGAGGACGCGCAGGCGGCCGTCCTTCATGACGATCAGCGGGTTCACTTCCAGCAGCGCCATGTCCTTTTCGACAAAGGCCTTGTAGAGGATCGGGAACAGCGTCATGCCGTCGGTGCGCGCCGCACCGGTCAGTTCCAGCGCATCGCAGAGCTTGGCCGCATCGGCTTCCGTCACACCGGTATCCGGGTCGATCGGCAGGGTGTGGATCTTTTCCGGCGTCTCTTCGGCCACCGCCTCGATGTCCATGCCGCCCTCGGTCGAGACGACAAAGGCCGGACGGCCGACAGTGCGGTCGACGAGGATGGAAAGATACAGCTCGCTCTCGATGTCGGCGCCGTCCTCGATATAGAGGCGGTTGACGACCTTGCCGGCGTCGCCGGTCTGCGCGGTCACCAGCGTGTTGCCGAGCATGTCGGTCGCGTGCGCCTTGACCTCGTCGATCGAGAACGCAAGACGAACGCCGCCCTTGGCGTCGGCAGGCAGTTCCTTGAACTTGCCCTTGCCGCGGCCGCCGGCGTGGATCTGCGACTTCACCACCCAGAGCGGGCCGGGAAGCTGCTTTGCGGCGGCTTCGGCCTCGTCGGCGGAAAAGATTGCGACCCCGTTGGCCACCGGCGCACCGAAGGACTTGAGGACCTCTTTGGCCTGGTATTCGTGGATATTCATGCGTCTATCCCCCGGATAGTTTGAAAGAGGGTTGGCGTCATGCAAATCGGGAGGCCGAAGGGCCTCCCGAAAGCGACATCAGGCAAGAGCCGGCTGGATCTTCTTGCAGGCCTCGACGAGGCCGTCGACGGACGCGACGGACTTGTCGAACATCGCCTTCTCGTCACTGTTCATCTCGATCTCGATGACGCGCTCGACGCCGTCCGCGCCGATAACGACCGGAACGCCGACATAGGTGTCGTTGAGACCGTACTGGCCATCAAGATGCGCGGCGCAGGGCAGCACGCGCTTCTTGTCCTTGAGGTAGCTCTCGGCCATGGCGATGGCCGAGGCGGCCGGGGCGTAGAAGGCCGAGCCGGTCTTCAGCAGGCCGACGATCTCGGCGCCGCCATCACGGGTGCGCTGGACGATTTCTTCCAGACGCTCGGCCGTGCACCAGCCCATCTTGACCAGGTCGGTCAGCGGGATGCCGGCAACGGTGGAGTAGCGCGTCAGCGGCACCATGGTGTCGCCGTGGCCGCCGAGCACGAAGGCCGTCACGTCCTCGACGGAGACCTTGAATTCCTCGGCAAGGAAGTAGCGGAAACGGGCGCTGTCGAGGACGCCGGCCATGCCGACCACCTTGTTCGCCGGCAGGCCGGAGAACTTCTGCAGGGCCCAGACCATCGCGTCGAGCGGGTTGGTGATGCAGATGACAAAGGCGTTCGGCGCATGCGTCTTGATGCCCGCGCCCACCTGCTCCATCACCTTCAGGTTGATCTCGAGTAGGTCGTCGCGGCTCATGCCGGGCTTGCGCGGCACGCCGGCGGTGACGATCACGACGTCGGCGCCGGCAATCGCCTCGTAGGAATTGGCGCCCGACAGGTTCGCATCGAAGCCGTCGACAGGTGAGGATTCGGCAAGGTCAAGTGCCTTGCCCTGGGGCGTGCCTTCGGCAATGTCGAAAAGGACGATGTCGCCGAGTTCCTTCAGGCCGGCGAGGTGGGCGAGCGTGCCGCCAATCTGTCCCGCGCCGATCAAAGCGATCTTGTTCCGAGCCATATCCTGTTGCTTCCCTTTACGTAAAATGGAGCATGAACCGTTCCCAACGGTCGCGCATGGCACTAAACCCTTTGACGCCGGGGTGCAAGCTAATCGAAGGAATAGCTCCTCCCCGGGACGGCCTACGCCTCGTCGCTGAGCCAGTCCTGCGAACGCATCTCGACAAGGCGCGAAACGGTCCTCTGAAATTCGAACGACTCGGTTCCGGTCTTCGCCACATAGAGGTCTTCAGGCTCGGCGGCGGCGGAAACGATCAGTTTGCTGCGGTTGTTGTAGAGCGTGTCGACGAGGTTGATGAAGCGCTTGGCTGCGTTGCGCTGCGCAAGGTCCATGACCGGCACCTCCTCGACGACGAAGGTGTGATACGACAGGGCCAACCGCTGATAGTCGGCCGCGCCGAGCGGCTGCTCGCAGAGTTCCGCAAAGGTAAAGCGCGCGACGCCTGCTGCCGTGCGCGAAATCGGAATGCGCCGCCCCTTGACCTCCAGTTCCTCAGAATGGGACTGCAGGCCGTGTGTCAGCTTCCGCCAAAGGGACTCGATTCCCTTGTCGGCCTCCGGACCCAGCGGCGAAATGTAGAGCGGAGCCCCGGCAAGCTTCTCCAGCCGGTAGTCGGTGCGCGCATCGAGGCAGACCACGTCGACCCGCGTTTTCAGGAGTTCGACGAAACCGAGGAAATGGCCCCGGTTGAGGCCGTCGCGATAGAGATCGTCCGGGTCGACATTCGAGGTCGCGACCACGATCACCCCGCGTTCGAAGAGCTTTGTGAAGAGCCGGCCGAGGATCATTGCATCCGCGATATCGGTCACCGCGAACTCGTCGAAACACAGCAGCCGCGTCTCTCCGGAAATCTCGGAGGCAACCGGCGGGATCGGATCGTCCCCGCTCATCTTGCCGTCGCGGATCGCCGCCCGCACCCGGTGGACGCGGTCATGCACATCGGCCATGAACTCGTGAAAATGGACGCGCCGCTTCTTCTTCGTCACGGCAATGTCGAAGAACAGGTCCATCAGCATGGTCTTGCCGCGGCCGACCTTGCCCCAGACGTAAAGCCCCTTGACCGGTTCCCGGCTCGCGCCGCGCTTGCCGAAGAGCCAGCCTAGCGCACTCTTCTTGGACGCCGGGCCCGTCTCGGCGAGCAGCTCGTTGAGCCGGTCAAGCGCGGCCACGACTTCGGTCTGCGCCACGTCCCGCTCTATCTCGCCGGCCTCGACGAGGGCGCCGTAGCGCCCCGCTACCGTGTGCGCGATCGGGATTGTCCGGGCTGGCGGCGTGGCACTCATGTCGATGTGACCCTTCGGAGAACCAGGAAGACGTTGGACCGGGCCGTTCCGCGACGGGACGGGCCGGAAGCCGATGCGGCGCTGATAGCGCGCGACCGTGTTCGCGGCAACTCCCTTGACGGGTGCACTTGCGCGGAACCGGCACCGGCAGCCGCCTCGCGCGCGGCGATCTGCCGGAAACCTCGACCTCGCCTTCTGAAGCTTATGTTTCCCGATCCCGCGAGACCGGCAGGAACTGCGGGTCGACCGGCACCTGCAGCCCGGTCGCAAGCCTGTTCGTCTCGCTCGCCATGCCGACAATCGCAAGCAGTTCGCCGAGCTGCTCCTCGCTCATGCCCTTGGCCCTCGCCGCCGCCGTATGCGAGCGAATGCAATATTCGCAGCCATTGACGATCGACACCGCGACATAGAGCATTTCCTTGGTCAGCGGATCGATCGAGCCGGGGCCCATGACCTCCTTCAGGCTGGACCAGGTGCGCTCCAGGAGCTTCGGGTCATTGGCAAGAACCCGCCAGAAATTGTTGATGAAGTCAGTGTTCCGCGTCGCCTTGATATCGGCGACGACAGCGGCGGAACGCGCCGGCAGCTCGTCATCTGCAAGTATCGGCCAGACCGACATGCCCCCTCCCAGTCTTGGCCCGCCCCGGCCACCCGGCCGGACGGGCCGTTCGTCAACCTTCCTAGCGGAATACCTGGACAGGCGCGCCGGACGTCGTGCGCCCGGAAAAGCTTTCCGCGCCCGTCGCGTAAAGTTCCGCGACCGTGGTCCCCGCATTGTCCTTGAGCAGCACCTGCTTGCCCTGAAGGTCCCAGGCGGAAATCGTCTGCATCTGCGGAGAGGCACACCCACGGGAGTTGGCGCGATAACCGCCGCTCCAGGTGGTCAAGGTCATGAAGAGCTTGCAATTGTCGGAGCCGGAGGCGAGCGACCATCCGCCCAGCATGTCGCTGCGACCGATTTCGCGCGCACCGGCAGGCGGAGCACCGGAGGCGCCGGCGGTCGGATCGACACCGGCAACCTGGGTGCCGGGATCGCCAAGCGGCGCGCCATCGACGCCCGTTCCGGGCTGGCCATAGGCCGGATCGAGCGGCTGCAGCGGCTCGAGCGACTGGCTGGCGACAGGCGCGGTGGGCGTTGCCGGGAGCGGCGCGCTGCGACTTCCATACCCAAGGCGCTGACAGCCTGCCAGCGCGACGGTGAGGCAGAGCATGGCTGCCAGGGGTGCGCTATGCTGGGCGGAACGGATCATGATCTGTCTGTCCTTGCTCGTTCTGGCTTCACACGGTCTCACAGCGCGCGACCCGAGCCGGGCGGGGCATCATCTGCTTGCCATGACATGCGAACCGGCTCCCGGTAGCCCGGCGGGACCGGGTCCGGTATCCCGGTCGACCTGCCCGCCATGTCATGGCACCAACCGTCATGATTCTTGTCGGTTTTGGTGACCAAATGGTTGACGTGTTTTCAATGGACAGGCAATTGGGTCCAAATCATGACCCGCGACACGCCGGGCATGCCCTTCGGGAAAGCCCGAAATGCCATGAATCCGCCGCAGTGCGGGGCTAACGAAGAAAACTGGTCTGGGGAGACCCAAGGAGCGGTGCCTGTACCCTTCAGGAGCATCGCATGTCGCATTCAAGCGAGAAGCCGCAGACCGGCTACTACCGAAAACTGACATTCGCGGACCAGCCGCTCTTTCGCGACCACCTGCTGCGGCTCGACCCGCAGGCGCGCCGCGCCCGTTTCGCCATGCCCGCGAGCGACGCCTTCCTGCGCTGTTATGCCGAGACGAGCTTTACGCTTGGAACGGTGATCCACGGCTATTTCGTTGACGGGCACCTGCGCGCCGTTGCGGAATTGCGCTCGTTCAGCGATGGCGAGACGGCCGAGGCCGCATTTTCCGTCGAGAGCGACAGCCAGCAGGCCGGTATCGGAACGCGCCTGATGGAACTGACGCTGATCGCGGCACGCAATCGCGGCTGCCGGCACATCTACATGAATTGCCTGGCCACGAATCGCGCCATGCAGCAACTGGCACGCAAGTTCACTGCGGATCTCACCTTCGAGATGGGCGATATCATCGGTCGCATCGAACCGCGCTCGTTCTCGTTCTTCAGCCTTGCCCGCGAGCAGATTGCCGACGCCTTCGGCGTGATCGGCGCTCTCACCGACACAGGCCGGCGCCCTGCAGGGCGTTAACCTCCCGCCAGTCAGGCGATGCGGCGAAACCCGGAGTGGCGAAAGCTCTGCTCGTCCATGGCCCGGTTGATCCGGCGGCGGATCTCATGAAAGGCATCCCTCAGCGCTTCGCGCCCGACCAGCGCCGTGGCGCGCGTGCCGATGCACCAGTCGACAAGCCGCGTGTGGGCAGGCCAGGCACGACCCGTCGCCCCGAGTGCCGCCGGAGTAAGGCCGACGACAACGTCGGGGACGGGCGCATGTGCCAGGGTGAAAAGCCGCCAGCTTTTCGGCTGCAGGCCGGTCAGCGACAGCCCGTGCGCAGCCAGGATCTTGCCAACCCCTTCGGCAAGATCCGGCGCAGGCGACAGGCCTGCGGAAAAAGCCCGCAGGCCGCGAGAGGGGTCAACGTTGAGGTAGGCCTCGGCCATCGGGCTGAGGCGCGCGTTGTCGTCGCACAGGAACAGGACATTTACCGACATCGTCACTCCTTGGATCGGGATCGCTGCAGGATGCAGGCGATGCAGGATCCGCCCGGCTCCGGCATGCGGCTGACGCTGCCCGGAGCCATTGTCCGTGGTGATTTCGAATCGCCCCCCGGCGCAAGCGCAGGTGATACGCGGGCTTCGAAACGGCAATGTGACGAGCCATCAAACACTTCCGGGCCAAATCGCGGCAATCCCGTGGCATGGGCAAAGGACCGTTTTCAATCCTCCGCAAAACTGTCGAGGACCTACTGCCGCTTGACCTTCCGCCCGCGATGACGCACCTGCACGATCAGAACCGCAGGCCTTGTCCCTGCCCGAAGCGAGGAGCCCCTGATGCCTTTTGCCCTATGGTGCGTGCTCGCCGCCGCGATCCTTCCGATCCTGTCGGCCTTTCCCGCGAAGCTGACGAAGGAGTTCGACAATGCAAAGCCTCGCGATCCGGATTTCTGGAAGGACGGGTTCCGGGCCCGGGCGGCAGCGGCGCAGGCGAACGGCTACGAAGCCTTCCCGCTTTTCGCCGTGGCGGTCGTCACCGGCCTCTGGCAAGGCGGCAATCCCGAATGGATTGACAACCTTGCTGGGCTTTTCATCGGCGCGCGAATGATCTTTGTCTTCTGCTACTGGACAGACCGCTCGACGCCGCGCTCACTCGCCTGGACCGTCGGCTTCGCGGCGAGCGTGGCGATCTTCACCAGCCCGGCGTGGAGCTGACCGACCAGACCACAGGACGGTTGCACTCTCCCGGAAGTTGCATTTAGGTGTCGGAGCCGTTCATTTCACGCGAAGTCGGCGATGTGAAACTTATTTTCGATCGAGAATTCTGGAGCCCGTAGATGCGTATTGCGCCGATCGCCCTTGCCCTGAGCCTTGCCCTTGCCGCTGCCCCCTCTCACGCCAGTGACGGTTTCAATCCCTTTGTCTCCACCAACCCGGACGGTTTTTCCTGGGACGGGTTCTATCTGGGCGCACATGGCGGCTATGGCTGGTTCACGACGACCTGGCCAAGCGGCCATTCGACCACGGATCAGGGGGAGCTGTTCGGCGGCCATGGCGGTTACAATCACATGGTCGGGCGGCTCCTGTTCGGCGCCGAGATCGACCTGAGTTCGGCCACCATCAACAAGTGGAGCCGCTTCAGCGACCACGTCAGCCTGCTGACCTCGGCAAGAGCCCGCGCCGGCGTGACCCATGACCGCTACCTGCTCTTTGCCACCGCCGGCATCGGCGCCGCACGCATCTCGCAGGCGCGTTTCACGGGCGCCAAGCAGAGCGAGACTCATGTCGGATGGGTGGCAGGCGGCGGCCTCGAGGTGATGCTGACGGACTTTCTCTCGCTCAGGGGCGAGTACCTGCACTACCAGTTGCCGTACAAGACCTACAATCTGGGCCTCGGCAACTTCCGCTATGGCGGCAATATCGACCTCGTGCGCGGCGGTCTTTCGGTTCACTTCTGAGCAGAAAAGCGAAAGGCGGCACTGCGGCCGCCTTTCCAACTCCCAGACCGGCCGGAAGGCCGGTCAGTAGCGACGCTCGACCATCATCTTCTTGATTTCGGCAATCGCCTTGGCAGGGTTGAGCCCCTTCGGGCAGGCCTGGCTGCAGTTCATGATCGTGTGGCAGCGGTAGAGGCGGAACGGGTCCTCGAGATTGTCGAGACGCTCGCCGGTCGCTTCGTCGCGGCTGTCGATCAGCCAGCGATAGGCCTGCAACAGGACGGCCGGACCGAGATAGCGGTCGCCGTTCCACCAGTAGCTCGGGCAAGACGTGGAGCAACAGGCGCACAGGATGCACTCGTAGAGGCCGTCGAGCTTGGCGCGGTCCTCATGGCTCTGGCGCCATTCCTTCTCGGGTGCCGGCGTCGTCGTCTGCAGCCAGGGTTCGATCGAACGGTGCTGGGCATAGAAGCGCGTCAGGTCGGGAACCAGATCCTTGACCACCGGCATGTGCGGCAAAGGATAGATCTTCACCGGTTTCTCGCCGATTTCCTCCATGCCCCGGGTGCAGGCGAGCGTGTTGGTCCCGTCGATGTTCATCGCGCAGGACCCGCAAATGCCCTCGCGGCAGGAGCGGCGGAAGGTCAGCGTCGGATCGATCTTGTCCTTGATATAGATGAGCCCGTCGAGAACCATCGGCCCGCAATCATCGCTGTCGATGAAGTAGGTATCGACCCGCGGGTTGCGGCCGTCATCCGGGTTCCAGCGGTAGATGCGGAACTCGTGCAGGTGCTTGGCGCCGGCCGGCTTGTCCCAGACCTTGCCTTCCGCGACCTGGGAATTCTTGGGAAGCGTCAGCTGTACCATATCTCGTCGCTCCGCGTTCTGGCCCGTCCGCAAGGGCAGGCCCTTCATTTTCGGTTTGCATTCAGCCTTTCAGGCGGCCCGCCCGAAAAGCGTATTGTCCTTCGTCTCGCCTTCGACGGCGTAGCCAAGGCCGGCAAGAACAGCGAGGCAGTCCCGCGCCCAGTGCTCCCGGCAATTCGTCTCGATCAGCACCGCCCGGGGCAGCCGGGCAGGATCGCAATCCCGCAGATATGGCAGTAGCACCCGATCCTCGAAGCCTTCCACATCGACCTTGAGCACATTGACACGCTCGATCCCGTGTGAGGCAAGAAGGCTCGAGAGCGGATGCACCGTGACGGTGCGCGACGACCAGTCACCGGCCCATTCGCCCGTGGTCAGGTCCTCGACCAGTGTCGCGAAACCGCAGTTCGTCGGCTCGCTCCACAGTTGCATTGTTCCCGGCGCATCCCCGACGGCAACCGTGGCGACAACAATCTCGTCGAGACTGTTGGCGGCGATGTTGAAGGCCAGCCGCCCTGCGGTCGCCGGATTGGCCTCGACCGCAAGCACCCGTGCGCCCCTCCGGGCTGCCTTGAGCGCATAACTGCCGATATTCGCCCCGATGTCGACGAAGACGGCCCCCTCGACCAGATACCGCGCGAGCATGTCATGCTCGGCGCGTTCCGGCAGGCGTCGCCTGGCCATGATCTTGCGATCATCATAGTTCGAGCCGGGATAGAGGCGAAAGCGAATGCCCTCGGCCTCGATGTCGAACGGCCCCGAGAAAAGCCGCGCCGCGGTTCCCCTCAGGCCCTTTCGCAAGCGCGGCGCAAGCTCGTGACGATCGGCAAGCGACCAGGCAAGCCTTGCCAGACCCTCGGCACCATAGGTGCCGAAGGGCGAGGTCGTGTCGATCGCGATCCCTGTCGCCGCCATGTCCCGAACCGGTTCCTGCAATCAGCCGCGCCCCGACCTCAGTAGACGCGCGCCTTCGGCGCGATCTTCTTCGGGTCGATGCCGCCTTCCTCGAAGGTCGTCAGCGGATCGGTGACGACCGGGCGGTAGCCCAGCGTCGTCGTTCCGTCCTCGGCAACCCAGGCAAGCGTGTGCTTGCGCCAGTTGTCGTCGTCACGACCGCCCAGCGGGCCGTCCTTGAAGTCCTCGCGCGCATGCGCCCCGCGGCTCTCCTTGCGCGCCTCGGCGCCGTAAACCGTGGTGATGGCATTGGCCATCAGGTTTTCAAGCTCCAGCGTCTCGACCAGATCGGAGTTCCAGATCATCGAACGGTCGCTCACCTTGAGATCGGCAAGCTCACCCCAGATCGCGGAAATGCGCTGGCACCCCTGTTCCAGGCTCTCCTGGGTCCGGAAGACGGCCGCGTCCTCCTGCATGGCGCGCTGCATCTTCTCGCGCAGCTGCGCCGTCGGCGTGGAACCGTCTGCATGACGGAGCCTGTCGAAGCGCGCCATGATCTTCTCGCAGCTCGCCTCGTTCGGCGTCGGCACGGCGGACTTGCGGTCGATGACCTCACCCGCCCTGATCGCGGCGGCACGGCCGAAGACCACAAGATCGATCAGCGAGTTGGAGCCGAGGCGGTTGGCGCCATGCACGGAGGCGCAACCCGCCTCGCCGACGGCCATCAGGCCCGGCTGGATCGCACTCGGATCATCCTTGGTCGGATTGAGCACCTCGCCCCAGTAGTTGGTCGGAACGCCGCCCATGTTGTAGTGGACTGTCGGCAGGACCGGGATCGGTTCCTTGGTCACATCGACGCCGGCGAAGATCTTCGCCGATTCGGAAATGCCCGGCAGGCGCTCTGCGAGGATGTCCGGATCGAGGTGATCGAGATGCAGGAAGATGTGATCCTTGTTCTTGCCGACACCCCGGCCGTCACGGATTTCCATCGTCATGCAGCGCGAGACGACGTCGCGCGAGGCAAGATCCTTGGCCGAGGGCGCATAGCGCTCCATGAAGCGCTCGCCCTCGGAATTGACCAGATAGCCGCCCTCGCCGCGCGCGCCCTCGGTGATGAGGCAACCGGCGCCATAGATGCCGGTCGGGTGGAACTGGACGAACTCCATGTCCTGAAGCGGCAGGCCGGCGCGCGCGACCATGCCACCGCCGTCGCCGGTGCAGGTATGGGCGGAGGTTGCCGAGAAATAGGCGCGGCCATAGCCGCCGGTCGCCAGGACGACCATCTTGGCGGAAAAGCGGTGGATGGTTCCGTCATCGAGGTTCCAGGCGATGACGCCCTGGCAGACGCCGTCCTCGGACATGATCAGGTCGAGCGCGAAATACTCGATGAAGAACTCGGCATTGTGCCGGAGCGACTGGCCGTAGAGCGTGTGCAGGATGGCGTGGCCGGTGCGGTCGGCGGCAGCACAGGTGCGCTGCACCGGAGGGCCGTCGCCATAGTTCTGCATGTGGCCGCCGAAGGGGCGCTGGTAGATGCGGCCATCCTCGGTGCGCGAAAAGGGCACGCCGTAATGCTCCAGCTCGTAGACCGCCTTGGGCGCCTCGCGGGCGAGATATTCCATCGCGTCGGTATCGCCGAGCCAGTCGGAGCCCTTGACGGTATCGTACATGTGCCACTGCCAGCAGTCGGGCGTCATGTTCTGCAGGCTTGCGGCAATGCCGCCCTGCGCCGCCACCGTATGCGAGCGGGTCGGGAAGACCTTGGAGATGCAGGCGGTCCGCAGACCCTGCTCGGCCATGCCGAGCGTTGCCCTCAGGCCCGCGCCGCCGGCCCCCACGACCACCACGTCATAGCGGTGATCGACAAAGGAATAGGCTTGTCCTGCCATGTTTTCAGCCTCCGAAGCTGATCTTGAGAACGGCAAAGACCGACGCGAGGCCGACGAATACCGAGAAGAAGGTGTTGCCCATCAGCGCCAGCAGCTTCAGTGCCTCGCCGTGAAGGTAGTCCTCGATGATCACCTGCATGCCGAGCTTCATGTGATAGACGCCAGACAGGATCACCAGCAGCATCAGGATCGCGACCAGCGGGTTGGCGAGCGCGCTCAGCACCGATGCATGGTCGTCACCCTGCAGGGCGACGACGAGAATCACGAAGAAAGAGATCAGGAAGACATTGGCGACAGCCGTGACGCGCTGGCGCCAGAAATGGGTGGTGCCGTCCTTTGCCGAACCCAGACCGCGAACGCGGGAAAGCGGGGTACGCATATCAGTCATGGTGGTGCCTCCCTCAGCGAACGACGTAGCCGACGACCCAGAGCAGGATCGTCAGGACAACGGAACCGATGATCGTCGCGCGGGCGAGCCCCTCGCGGGCCTCCGTTCCGAAGCCATGCCCCATGTCCCAGATGAAATGCCGCATGCCGCCAAGCATGTGATGGACCAGTGCCCAGGTGAAGCCGAACAGGACGAGACGCCCGAGGATCGATCCGTAGATCTCGTTGACGAACTCGAAATACTCGGGACCTGCCGCCGCGGCGACAAGCCACCAGGCAACGAGGATCGTGCCGAAATACAGCGCCGCGCCGGTGATCCGGTGCAGGATCGACATGACCATTGTGAGGATGGGTTTATAGATCTGGAGATGCGGCGAAAGGGGCCGGCTGTTTTTCATCCCGACATCCGACATGGACTCTTCTCCCGTCTCCCTCATCGGCTTACGCTTACGTAAACGTTAGCTAAATCAGGGCCTTGTGTACCCGCCTTCTAAACCCATCGGACGGGAACGTCAAAATATCCTGTCGGAGAAGCTGATGGAGTCTTTTTGTCGCCGCCGGAGGCCGGCAGGACGGCCAAAGCAGAGCCGCCCCTTACCTATAGGTAAGACGCTTGTGCAGGTGCACCATCATGACGGTGGCGAAAATCGGCGTCAGCAGGTTCAGCAGCGGCACTGCCAGGAAACCGGCGATCACGAGGCCACCCATGAACACGGTTCCCGAATGGGTGCGGCGCAGGGCCCGCGCTTCCTGCGGCGAACGGAAGCGCATTGCCGCGAACTCGAAAAACTCGCGACCGAGCAGGTAGCCATTGACGACGAAGAACGCGATCAGGTTGATGCCTGGAACAAGAAGCAGAAGCAGTGCCAGGAGGTTACCGGCAATCACGATGCCGGCGAACTTGATCGCTTGCGGCAGGGCCTTCGACAATGGCATCGCCCGACCGGGCGGATCGGCGGGATAGTCCCCCTTCTCCACCACCTCGGCAATTTCGTCCTGCAGGATGCCGGCGATGATGGCCGTGACCGGCGCCACCAGGAAGCCGAGCAGGAAGATGGCACCGATGCCGGTCAACAGGGAGAGTGCCGTTTCCAGCCAGGGATACGGCAGGGTGACCAGGGTTGCCACGGCACCGTTCAGTGCCGCCCAGACAAGAAACAACAGCACCAGGGTGTAGCCGAGCGTTTTCCAGAAGATCGCCCTGAGGCCGGGCTCGAAGATCTGGGAAAGGGCGCGCAGGGCGGCTGAAATCATGGGGCGATTCGATCCTGATGAGGGAATAGGCAAGGTTCACGTAGGTGGCTGACCGGCACTCCGCAAGGCAGCACGCCGGAACAGGGCCGAGCTGGACTTCTCAACAATCGGCAATCGGACGCCAGTCGAGGCCGGCTGCGCAACGCCCGTCGAGCGCGGTGCGGGGAAACACGAAAAAGCAGCCGCCACCGCCCGGCGGCTGGTCATGCCGGCGATCTATCGCAAAGCCCCCGACGTGGCATTTCAGCAGCGTGCCAACCCCGCCATGGCCAACGAAAAGCACTGTTTCTCCGGCCGGCATCCCGTCGAGGTGAACCCGCACCCTGTCGACAATGCGTGCCTGGGCATCGCGCGCCTTCTCCCAGCCGCGCACGCTCTCGTCAGGAGAGGCAAAGAAGCGGTCGGCCACCGCCTCGAACTCCGGCGGCGGCAGGAAGCCGGTCGAAGCGCGGTCGTTTTCATGCATGAGTTCGTCAATGCCGACCGCCAGGCCGAGACGGCCGGCAAAGATCTCTGCCGTCTGGCGCGCCTTGCGCTCCGCGCTGGAGACAATGTGGCTCACCCGGGAGAAGACCGGAAGAACCGTGCCCGCCCGGGCGCGCCGGAAACCGGCCTCGGACAGCCCCCAGTCGGGCACGGGCACGGCCGGATCGATCTCGACCTGGGGATGGGTGAGATAGATGCAGTCGCCGTCCGGGCGGATCACTCGAAGACGCCCCTGCGCTCCGCCCAGTTGCGAATCAGCCAATGCGCGATGGACAGCGGCGGCGGCACCTTCAGCCCCTCAGGGTGACGGTCCTCGAGCATTGCCAGCACCTCGTCGCGCGGGAACCAGCGACAGGCCTCCAGTTCGCTCTCGTCCATGGTGACGTCCCGGCTTGTCGCGACCCCGTGACAGCCGATCATCAGCGAAGCCGGAAACGGCCAGGGCTGGCTCGCGTGATAGTCGACGCGGCCAACGTGAATGCCGGCCTCCTCGAACACTTCCCGGCGAACCGCCTCCTCGATCGTCTCCCCGGGCTCGATGAAGCCGGCGAGGGTGGAGAACACCCCCTCGGCAAGACGCGGCGGACGACCCATCAGGCAATCGTCCCCGTCGGCCACCAGCATGATGGAGACCGGATCGGTACGCGGGAAATGCAGGCCGCCGCAGGAGGGGCAATCACGCCTGTAGCCCCCTTGCGTCATGACACTTGCAGCGCCGCAGCGAGAGCAGTGGCGGTGCGTCGCATGCCAGTGAAGAAGCGCGCTCGCCTGCGCCAGAATGCCGAGATGGCCAGGCGCCAGCGCGTCCTGCAGGGCAAGCGATCGGATATCGATCAGCTTCAGGCCGGCAGGTGCCGCGGCCTCGACATCCTCGGCGCTCGCATCGAGCGGCACGGCGAAGACCGGCGCGCCCTCGGCATCGAAGCCGAGCAGCACCACCTCGTCCTGGCGCGGCGAGAACCCGGCTCCGGCACTGCGTCCATGCAGAATGGACAGGGGATGCCCGGCAATCCCGACAAGCGGGCGGCCTTCGCACAGGAAGACGAAGCGCGCCGCGGCACTCTCCAGATGCGCGGCGAACCAGCGATCATCGCCGCGATGCTCCGAGAGACGGTCGAGGGGATTGCCATGATAGGCAAAGCCAAGGGCATGCGGGTCGGTCATGAAGGGCTTTCTGGCAGGGCTGTACAAAGGAGGGGATGCAATCCTGGAGGCTGGGGGCCGTCAGTCCGCGAGGCAGGTCATCGGGTCTCCCGGGAGAAAGCGGCAGCCAACCGCTCGACCAGATCCCGTTGCCCGGTCTCGGTGCGGATGGTCGCCTGGCCAACGCCCCAGACAGGTCCGGGCCAGGCAGGATCGTCGTTCCGGCGGGCGATCACATGGACATGCAACTGGGACACCATGTTGCCGAGCGCTGCGACATTGAGCTTGTCGCAGCCCGTTTCCGTTTTCAGAACGCGGCTCGCAATGGCAATCTCCTGCATCAGGCGCAGTTGATCGCCCTCCTCCAGGTCGATGATCTCGACGAGATCCGGCCGGCGCGGGACAAGCAGCAGCCAGTCGAAGCGACCGTCACGCATCAGCCGGACGGCACACAGCGGAAGGTCGCAGACAGGAACGCTGTCGCCGACGAGGCGCGGGTCTGGCTGAAAGGCACTCATGGCACACTCTGAAGGTTGGCTGGCGCGGGCTGTCCGTGCCGCGAAGTCTGGAATATCGGTCACGGTCTCGCGCACTATAACTCCCGGAAACGGCGACGCCAGCCCCGAGCGGACCGCACTTTTCCCGTTGACGACACCCACTGCCCATTGCATGCGAAAGACGGAACCGGATCACTGATCAGCCGGTATCCGGGTGTTCGGGGGGAATGACGATGCTGGCCGACGCGAAAACCTACGAGGAGCTTGTCGCCCGTTTCGAGTGGAACATACCTGAGCGCTACAATATCGGCGTCGACATATGCGACAAGTGGGCGGATACCGATCCCGAGCGGACCGCCCTCGTGTGCATAGCCGAGGACGGCACCCGCGAGACGGTCAGCTTCGCCGAGCTCAAGGCGCTTTCGAACCGGATCGCCAACCTTTTCGAGCGTGACGGCATCAGGCGCGGCGACCGCGTGGCGGTGCTGCTTCCGCAGGCGAAAGAGACCGCTGCGGCACATATCGCGGTGCTGAAGCTCGGCGCCATCACCATTCCCCTCTTCATGCTGTTCGGCGAGGAAGCGCTTTCCTACAGGATCGGCAATTCCGGCGCGAAGGCGGTGGTCACCAACAGGGCCGGCGCAGCCAAGCTGGCGGGAATCCGTGAGCTGCTGCCGGAGCTCTCGGTCGTCTACCGGATCGACGGGAGCGACACCGCGACCGTCGATCTGCATGCCGAGGCCGCGAGGCTTCCGGCGGCGTTCACCCCGGCCGAGACCGGCGCCGACGATCCGGCGATCATCATCTACACGTCGGGAACCACCGGCCAACCGAAAGGCGCGCTGCATGCCCACCGGGTGCTGCTCGGTCACCTGCCCGGCGTCGAGATGAGCCATGACCTGTTTCCCCGCCCCGGCGACCGGATCTGGACACCGGCCGACTGGGCCTGGATCGGCGGCCTCCTCGACGTTCTGATGCCCGCGCTCCATCACGGCATCACGGTCGTCGCCTGCCGCTTTGCGAAATTCACGGCGGAAGCCGCCTTCCGGCTGATCTCGGAGGAAGGGGTGCGCAACGCCTTCCTTCCGCCGACGGCCTTGAAGATGATGCGCGCCGCCGGCGATCCGCCGGCCGGCCTCGATCTCCAAATGCGCACCATCGCCAGCGGCGGCGAAACGCTCGGGACCGAACTCGTCGAGTGGGGACGCCGGGTGTTCGGCGTCACGATCAACGAATTCTACGGCCAGACCGAGTGCAACATGATTGTCTCCTCCTGCGCGGCGCTGATGCCGGCGCGGCCGGGCATCATGGGACGCGCCGCGCCCGGGCACGCGGTCGCCATCGTCGACGGGGACGGCCGACCCGTGCCGGACGGAACCCAGGGCAATATCGGCGTCCGGCGCGGCGATCCGGTCATGTTCCTCGGCTACTGGAACAACCGCGAGGCAACCGACGCCAAATTCGCCGGCGACTACCTTTTGACCGGCGACATGGGCGTGAGGGATGCGGATGGCTGGCTGCGCTTCGTCGGCCGCGACGACGACGTCATAACCTCTTCGGGGTACCGGATCGGTCCGGGCGAGATCGAGGACTGCCTGATCGCTCACGAGGCAGTCGCCATGGCCGGCGTCATCGGCAAGCCGGACGCGACGCGCACCGAGATCGTCAAGGCCTATGTGGTGCTGGCCGACGGACACGCAGCGTCGGAGGCGCTGGCGAAGGAGTTGCAGGAATTCGTCAAGTCGCGGCTCGCCGCGCACGAGTACCCGCGCGAAATCGCCTTTGTCGACAGCCTGCCGATGACAACCACCGGCAAGATCATCCGCAAGGAGCTGCGGGCCCGTGCTGCCGCGGAGCCCGGGTCCGGCAGTTAGGCCGGGATCTGCCTTTTCCGGATTTTTCCTTGCATCGGGCCGTGAAAATCACGATATAGGGCGCGGGAGGTTGGTGGTGGACGAGCCACTCGCCAACCGGGTCAGGTCCGGAAGGAAGCAGCCCCAACGAGTCGCGGCACGGGTCACCGTGCCAGCCTCCCACCCTTCTTCTCCGTCATTGCGTTTTACCGGGCGGGCCGATGTCGGCAGCGCCGGGCAAGAGTGTGCGCCGGCACCGGCCGCAGGCGGGGAAATCGTCGCCGCCATGCGGAATAGGCCTCAACAATACCGGCCCGCACAGCTAAGCTTGGCGCATGGACGTCTCCACACCCAATTCACCGAATACCCCCGGCGGAAGCGCACGCGATCCCGGTTACCGGGTTCTTGCGCGCAAGTACCGCCCGAGGAGTTTCGAGGATCTCGTCGGCCAGGAGCCGATGGTCCAGACCTTGCGCAACGCGTTCGAGACCGGCCGGATCGCGCAGGCCTGGATGCTGACCGGCGTTCGCGGCGTCGGCAAGACAACGACGGCACGCATTCTCGCCCGTGGCCTCAATTACGAGATTCCGGGCGAGGTCGACCGGCCAACCGTCAATCTCGACCGCCCCGGCGTTCACTGCGAGGCGATCATGGACGGGCGTCATGTCGACGTCATCGAGATGGACGCCGCCTCGCATACCGGTATCGACGATATCCGCGAGATCACCGAGGCGGCGCGCTATCGCCCTGCCTCGGCCCGCTTCAAGGTCTACATCATCGACGAAGTGCACATGCTGTCCAAGTCGGCCTTCAACGGCCTGCTGAAGACGCTCGAGGAGCCGCCCGAGCATGTGAAATTCATCTTCGCCACGACCGAAATCCGCAAGGTGCCGGTCACGGTGCTTTCCAGGTGCCAGCGTTTCGACCTGCGCCGGATTGATGCCGACAAGTTGGTCGGACTGCTGCGCCGGATCTCGGCGGCGGAAGGGATCACGATCGAGGACGAGGCACTGGCGCTCGTCGCCCGGGCCGGCGAAGGTTCGGCCCGCGATTCGCTCTCGCTCCTCGACCAGGCCATCGCCCATGGCAGCGTCACGGCGCCCGGCGCCGCCGAGGGGATTACCGCCGACACCGTGCGCGGCATGCTCGGCCTTGCCGACAGGGCCCGTGTCATCGACCTGTTCGAACACCTGATGCGCGGCGATGCCGGCGCGGCGATGGCCGAGTTCAGGGTCCAGTACGATGTCGGCGCGGATCCCGTCGTCGTGCTTTCGGACCTCGCCGAGTTCACCCATCTGGTGACCCGGCTGAAGATCGTGCCCGATGCCGGCAACGACGCATCCGTCACCGAGACCGAACGACTGCGCGGACGTGACCTCGCCGGACGCCTGTCGCTGCGCCTCCTGTCCCGTGCCTGGCAGATCCTGCTGAAAGGCATCGAGGAAGTCCAGGCGGCGCCCAAGCCTCACCTTGCCGCGGACATGGTGCTGGTGCGCCTTGCCTATGCCGCCGACCTGCCCGATCCGGAGGAGGCATTGAAGCTGCTGCGCGCCGGCCAGGGCGAGGCCCTTGCCTCCGCGCTGCCGGCACAGGCTCCCCCGACCGGCGGGACAGTGGCAAGCGCGCCTCCTCCCCCTCCACAGCAAGCCGCGTTCGAACCGTCCATTGCCCCCCCGCCTTCGGTCCCTGCCGGTGGCACCGCCGCCCCGGCCGGCGCTCCGCCACGCCTGCAGGCGCTGGCAGGAAGTGCCGCCCTGGCCGCGCGCCGCTCCGAGACCGAGCCGCGCCATCAGGCGCAGTTCGCGCCCCGACCGCAAGCCGAGGAACCGGCCCATGACGGCCCGATGTCGCTTGCCGACTGCGCCGCCCTGGCCGCCGAAAAGCGCGACATTCGCCTCAAGGTCGAGATCGAGCGGCAGATGCGGCTGGTGCGGTTCGAACCGGGCCGGATAGAGATCCAGCCGGTAAGGGACGCCGATCCCGACCTTGCCGGGCGCCTGGGCCGCAAGCTGAGCGAATGGACAGGCAGACGGTGGATCGTCACCGTGTCGAGGACGGAAGGGCGCCCGACGCTTCACGAGGAACGCGAGGAGACGCAGCGCCAGCTCATCTCCGACGCCAAGGCGGAGCCCGCGGTCGCCGCCCTTCTCGCCACCTTCCCGGGAGCCAAGGTTGTCGACGTGCGCGTCAGCGCTTCTGAAGACACGCCCCTTGACATGGCCCCGGTCGAAGACGACACCGATCCCGATATCTGAAGCGGGCGCCGGATCCGGAACCATCCGCCAGCCCGCCCATTTTCCGACCGTCCTGTCCATCGAGGACCGGACGCGCCAAGGAGACCATGATGGACATTATGAAGATGATGAAGCAGGCGAAGCAGATGCAGGAGCAGATGGGCTCCCTGCAGGAAGAGATCGCCTCGCTCACGGTCGAGGGCGCAGCCGCCGGCGGCATGGTCAGCGTGACCATGTCCGGCAAGGGTGAGCTCAAGGGCATCCGCATAGATCCCTCGCTCGCCAAGGCCGACGAGGTCGACATCCTCGAGGATCTCATCCTTGCAGCCCATCAGGATGCCAAGGCCAAGGCCGAGGCGATGCTGCAGGAAAAGACCCAGGAGATGATGGGCGGCCTCGGCCTTCCCGCCGGTTTCAAGCTGCCGTTCTGATCCGATGAACAACCGTGCGGTCGCCGGACCCGAGGTCGAACGGCTGATCCAGCTGCTTGCCAAGCTGCCGGGGCTGGGCCCCCGCTCGGCGCGGCGTGCGGCGCTCCATCTCATCAAGAAAAAGGATCAGCTGCTGATCCCGCTCGCCCAGGCCATGGGCGTGGCGGTGGAGCATGTCACCGTCTGTTCCACCTGCGGGACGGTCGACACCAGCGACCCTTGCACGATCTGCGCGGACACGCGCCGCGACGGCGCCACGGTGGTGGTGGTCGAGGACGTTGCCGACCTGTGGGCGCTGGAGCGCGCCGGCGCGCTCAACTGCCGCTACCATGTGCTCGGCGGGACGCTTTCGCCGCTCGACGGCATCGGACCGGATGACCTGACGATCAACAAGCTGCTCGAGCGGGCGGCCGAGGGCGGGGTCACCGAGATCGTGCTCGCCGTCAACGCCACGGTCGAGGGGCAGACCACCGCCCATTACATCACCGACCGGTTGCGCGGGCTCGATGTCAAGGTGACGCGCCTGGCCCATGGCGTACCGGTCGGCGGCGAACTCGACTATCTCGACGAGGGAACGCTTGCCCAGGCGCTGAAGGCCCGCACCGCTTTCTGAGCCCTTCCCAGTCTACAAGCGCGGGCAAATGAAACGCGGCACAGGGCGTGCTAGGCTCGCTGGTGCAAGGCAAACCGCACCGGATCATCATGCAACGCGCCCTGACCCTCATCTTCCGTCTGTCCCTCGCCGCCGCCTCGCTCGCTCTCCCGAGCCTGCCGGCAGCGGCCCAGCAGGGCCTTCAGGCGAAATTCGCAAGCTTCCTGGAGACCCGCATCGTGCCGGCCGCGCGCGAGGCCGGTGTTCCCGCATCCGTGATCGCACGCGAACACAAGGGGCTTTCGCCCGACACCTCGCTTCCCGGCCTTGGCGAGCCGGACGGTCCGGCGCGCCCGCCATCCGTCAACTACCAGTCGGAGTTCCGCGCGCCGGGCGGCTATTTCCGCGACAGCCAGTTCAACGCGCTGGTCAATCGCGGACGCGCCCTCGCCCGCACCCATCAAGCGACGCTGGCCCGGATCGAGGCCCGCTACGGCGTGCCATCGCGCATCCTTCTGGCGATCTGGGCGAGGGAGTCCGGCTATGGCGGGGCGCGCATTCCCCATGACGCGCTGAGGACGCTCGCGACCCGCGCCTTCATGGGCGACCGGCGCGACTTCTTTGCAAAGGAGACGGTCGCGGCGCTGCAGATCCTTGCCGACGGCCACATTTCCCGGGCCGAGATGAAAAGCTCCTGGGGCGGCGCGCTCGGGCAACCGCAATTCCTTCCCTCGAGCTTCCTTCGCCTCGCCGTCGATTTCGACGGTGACGGCAAGCGCGACATCTGGCGCTCGGTGCCCGACACGCTCGCCTCCATCGCCAACTACCTTGCCTGGTACGGCTGGGTGAAGGGGCGGGACTGGGGCTTCGAGGCGGTCGTGCCAACCTCCGTCTCCTGCTCGCGCGAGGGGCCGGACCGCGGCCAGCCGATTTCGGCCTGGGTGGCGGAGGGCGTCACGCGCGTGAAGGATCGCCCCTTCCCCGCGCATGAACTGCCGCAGCCGGGATTCCTCCTGATGCCGGCGGGACGCAACGGCCCGGCCTTCATCGCCACCGACAATTTCTACGTGCTCAAGGCCTATAACGAGTCCGACGTCTACGCGCTCTTCGTCGGACATCTCGCCGACCGCTACGGCAGCAATTCAGGCTTCGTGCAGGGCTGGAAGGACGTGAAAACGCGCTCGCGCGGCGCGGTGCGCCAGTTGCAGATGACGCTTGAAGGGAAGGGCCACGATGTGGGCGGCGCCGACGGGCTGATCGGCTTCAAGACGCGGCGCACCCTCGGGCTCGAACAGGAAAAGGCCGGCCGTCGCGCCACCTGCTGGCTGGAGTAGATCCGGCGCGAGGAGAGCGTGAGAAAACAGCCCCGGAGCCAGTGGAGATGACGTGCTCGCACGCCACGCGCCGGACGGCACGTTGCTACCTGGTCAGGCGGCGCTTGAGAAATGTGCCGCAGCGTGGTGGCAGCGAAGGTTTGTTGGCGACACTCATCACCGAATAGCGGTCCCCTCTCTTGCGGCGCAGGTCGTTGGCAAGACGGCGCGCGCGCTTCTTCGCGGCCAGCTTTCCGGCAAAGACCACCTCGCCCCGAATGCCGCCAGTGCGCTCAAGGTGCCGCTTCAACCGCTGCCGGTGCCGCTGGAAGCTCGAGCGTTTCACGCGGTATTCATCCACCGTCAACCCGGCCTTGACGTTGTGACAGGCATGCCAGCGCGACTTCCCCGGACGGCGCACGCGGGTCTGCTCGAACAGCAGGTACTGGTCCACGCGACGGCGCTTGGCGACCGGGGTCTGGCTTCGCTCGGGATAGAGACTTCCGGGGCGGATGCTGTCGCGTGCTCCCCAGATCACGACGTAGTAGCTCTTCCAGCCGGAATCGCGGTTCCTCCGCTCGCGGGTACGACCGAGTTTCATCCGCGGTTCCGACGCGGGCCTGCTACTGGTCGCATTGCGCTTCGTGTTGGAGGGCTTCGCCTTCTGAGCGGGCTTCCGGCTCCTTGTATCGGCCCCGGACCCCGCCGTCTTTCCCCCCGAGGTGGATGAGGAGGTCTTGCGCTCGGACGGAAGCACCAGGTCTCCCTCAATGACCCGCCGGACATTCTCCCAGCTTGCCGGATAGCCCGCACGGGTCAGGCGCAATATGATGTCGACGGCGCTTTGACCCGTCTTTTTCTTGCCCGCGCCATCGGCGGCCAGAGCTCCCGGCACGGCCAGAACACCGGCGAGCAACACCATCCAGACAGCACCCAGCATCAGGCGCCTCGTCGCGTCCCATCCCGCGATCATGCCAATTTCCCCGGTTTCCTGTTCCTACTCACTGACCACGTCCGTCTCCGCCGTCTCCAGGTGGAAGGCGGCGGCCATCAGTGCCTTCGTGTAGTCGGTCTTCGGCGCGTCGAAGATATCGGCCGCAGAACCTGCCTCCACCACCTTGCCGGCACGCATGACGACCACCTCATTGGCGAGCGCGCGAACGACCTTCAGGTCATGCGAGATGAAGAGATAGGCCAGGCCGTGGCGCTTCTGCAGATCTCGCAGGAGATCGACCACCTGCGCCTGCACGCTCATGTCGAGCGCCGAGGTCGGCTCGTCGAGCATGACGAATTTCGGCTGCAACACCATGGCGCGAGCGATCGAGATGCGCTGGCGCTGGCCGCCGGAGAACTCGTGCGGATAGCGGAAGCGGGTGTTCTCGTCGAGGCCGACCTCGACAAGGGCGGCCGCCACCTTGGCGTCGCGCTCGTCCGCCGAGATCCCCGGGAAGTGGACAGCCAGCCCCTCGCCGACAATGTCGGCCACCGACATGCGCGGGGAGAGCGAGCCGAACGGGTCCTGGAACACCACCTGCATGTCACGGCGCAGCGGACGCATGTCCTTCCAGGACAGGGTGTCGATGTCGCGCGCGCCGAAACGGATCTTGCCCGTTGAGGAGATCATCCGGAGCAGGGCGAGGCCGAGCGTCGTCTTGCCGGACCCGCTCTCGCCGACAATACCGAGCGTCTGGCCTTCACGCACGGTGACATCGATGCCGTCGACCGCCTTGATGTGGTCGACGGTCCGTCGCAGGAAACCCCGCCTGACCGGAAACCACACCTTGACGTCCTTCGCCTCGACAACAATCGGACGGCGGTCGTCGGTCACGGGCGGCTTGCCCTTCGGTTCGGCCTCGATCAGGTGACGCGTGTAATCGTGCTGCGGGTTCTCGAAGACCTGCGCGACGGGTCCGCTCTCGACGATCCTGCCTCCGGTCATCACACAGACGCGGTCGGCCACCTTGCGAACGATGCCGAGGTCGTGGGTGATGAACAGCATCGCCATGCCGGTGTCTCGCTGCAGGTCCTTCAGCAGCTTGAGGATCTGCGCCTGAACGGTGACGTCGAGCGCGGTGGTCGGCTCGTCGGCGATGAGAAGGTCCGGCTCGTTCGCCAGTGCCATCGCAATCATGACGCGCTGGCGCTGGCCGCCGGAGAGCTGATGCGGATAGCTCTGCAGACGGCTTTCCGGATCGCGGATGCCGACCTGGTCGAGCAATTGCACCACGCGCTTGCGCGCCGCCGTCTCACCCATGCCGCGATGCAGCTTCAACACCTCGGCGACCTGCTTTTCCACCGCGTGCAGCGGGTTGAGCGACGTCATCGGCTCCTGGAAGATCATCGAGATCTCGTTGCCGCGAATGCGGCGCAGCGCCGCCTCGCCCGCAGTCAGGACATTCTCACCCTTGAACAGGATCTCGCCGGTCGGATGCGAAGCCGCCGGATAGGGCAGCAGCCGCACGGCGGAGAGCGCCGAGACCGATTTCCCCGACCCGCTCTCGCCGACCAGCGCGACGGTCTCGCCCCGGACAATGTCGAAGGAGACCCGATCGACCGCTGTCTGGGTGACCCCGTTCTGCGTGAAGGCAACAGAGAGGTCGCGAACGGAAAGCAGCGGTGTGGATGTCATGTCGCTCGTCATGGGGGCCTCACGCGAAGCTCTTGCGCGGATCGAAGGCGTCGCGCACCGCCTCGCCGATGAAGATCAGCAGGCTCAGCATGGTCGAGATGACGATGAAGCCGGTGATGCCGAGCCACGGGGCCTGAAGATTGTTCTTGCCCTGGGCCAGCAACTCGCCAAGCGAGGCGGAGCCCGGCGGCAGGCCGAAGCCGAGGAAGTCGAGCGCCGTCAGCGTCGAGATCGAGCCGTTCAGGATGAAGGGCATGAAGGTCAGCGTCGCCACCATCGCATTGGGCAGGAGGTGGCGCCACATGATCGTGGCATTGCCGACGCCCAGCGCGCGCGCCGCCGTCACATACTCGAAATTCCGCGCGCGCAGGAACTCGGCCCGCACCACGCCGACCAGCGCCACCCAGGAGAAGGCGAGCAGGATCGTGAACAGTGTCCAGAAGCCGGGTATCAGCACCGAGGAGACGATCAGGATCAGGTAGAGCGTGGGGATTGCCGTCCAGATCTCGATGAAGCGCTGGAAGAGGAGATCGGTCCAGCCGCCGTAATACCCCTGCACCGCGCCCGCACCGATGCCGATCACCGAGGAGGCGATCGTCAACGCAAGGCCAAACAGGACCGAGATGCGGAACCCGTAGACGAGGCGTGCAACCACGTCGCGGCCCTGATCATCCGTGCCCAGCCAGTTCCAGTTGCCAAACGTGCAGTTCGGATCGTCGGCACCGAGGGGATAGCGGCTGCAGCGTTCCGGCTCGTCGAGCAACCAGGACGGCGGTGCCGGCGCCGGCACCGGGATCTCGTTGTTCACCGTGCGATAGGAGTAGCGGACCGGTGGCCAGAGCATCCAGCCATTGGTGTTGATCTCATCCTGGATGTAAGGGTCGCGGTAGTCCGTCACAGCAAGGAAGCCACCGAATTTTTCCTCGGGATAGTCGACCAGGATCGGCGCCAGCACCTCGCCCTTGTAGACAACGACAATGGGCTTGTCGTTGACGAGAAGCTCGGCCAGCAGCGACAGAACGAACAGGACCATGAAGATCCAGAAGGACCAGTAGCCGCGCCGGTTCGCCTTGAAATTCGTCAGGCGGCGGCGATTGATCGGCGACAGGAATCCGGTCGGCCGGCCCACATGCGGCCCCGCTCCTTCGGCAACACCGCCCGTTTCGTTTATCGGATGATCCGCCATCTCAAACCTCCCGGCTTTCGAAGTCGATGCGCGGATCGATCCAGGTATAGGTGAGATCGGAGATCAGGTTCACCAGCAGACCCATGAGCGAAAAAATATACAACGTTGCGAAGACCACTGCGTAGTCCCGGTTGATCACCGCCTCGAAGCCGAGCAGGCCGAGACCGTCGAGCGAGAAAATCGTCTCGATCAGCAGCGAGCCGGCGAAGAAGGACGAGATGAAGGCTCCCGGGAAGCCCGCGATGACGATCAGCATGGCGTTTCGGAAGACGTGGCCGTAGAGCACCTGACGCTCATTCAGCCCCTTGGCCCGGGCCGTCTGGACATACTGCTTGCGGATCTCGTCGAGGAACGAGTTCTTCGTCAGCAGCGTCACCGTGGCGAAGGCCGACAGCACCATCGCGGTGAGCGGCAGCGCCAGATGCCAGAAATAGTCGAGAATGCGGGCCGGCCAGGACAGTTGCTCCCAGTTCTCCGAAGTGAGGCCGCGCAAGGGGAACCAGTCGAGGAACGAGCCGCCGGCAAAGAGCACGATCAGCAGGACGGCAAAGAGAAACCCGGGGATCGCGTAGCCGACGACGATCACCGCCGACGTCCAGACGTCGAAACGCGAACCGTCCCTGACCGCCTTGCGTATGCCGAGCGGGATCGAGATCATGTAGGAGATGAAGGTCATCCACAGGCCGAGCGAGATCGACACAGGCATCTTCTCGACGATCAGGTCGAGGACCGCGATGTCGCGGAAATAGCTGTCGCCGAAATCGAACCGAGCATAGTCCCACAGCATGCCGGCGAAGCGCTCGAGCGGCGGCTTGTCGAAGCCGAACTGGCGTTCGAGATCCTTGATGAATTCCGGGTCCAGCCCCTGCGCACCGCGATACTTCGAACCACCCGCAGCCTCGCCACTCGTATCGGCGCCGCTGCCGGCGAAGTCGTTTCCTCCGCCGGAAATCCGGGCGGTTGCGGAAACGTCGGTGCCTTGCAGCTGCGCGATCACCCGCTCGACAGGCCCGCCGGGCGCGAACTGGATGATGACGAAATTGATGGCCATGATGCCGACCAGCGTCGGCACGATCAGCAACAGCCGGCGCAGGATATAGGCGCCCATCGTGTCAGATATCCTTTTCTCGAGAAACGGCGACTTGCATCATCGCGTCGCGGTCCCGCCCGCTGCCTGCGCGCGTGCTCTTGTCATTGGACGCCGATGCGTTCGGCGCTTTCCCGGTCGAACCACCAATGTGTCTCCGGGGAGAACCCGTGCTCCGGCGCGGCGACAGGCCTGCCGAAAACATCCCACATGGCGACGGTATGAACCGCCTTGTACCAATGCGGAACCCAGTAGTAGCCAGCCCGCAGCACCCGGTCCAGAGCCCGGGCGGCAATCGTCATTTGCTGGCGCGTGTCAGCGACCACGATCGCATCGATCAACGCATCCACAGCCGGATCCCTGATCCCGGACAGGTTGCTCGACCCTGACATGTCCGCCGCCTCGGAGCCCCAGTACTGGCGGATCTCCTCGCCCAGCGTCGCCTGCATGCTGAAGCGGCGGGAAACAACATCAAAGTCGTGGCTGTTGATCCGCGCCTGGTATTGCGCCGGGTCGACGACGCGGAAACTGACCTCTATGCCCAGCAGCTTCAGGTTATTGATATAGGGAAGGGTCACCCGTTCGAAGGTGGTCGAGTTCGACATGATCTCGAAGGCAAAAGGCGTCCCGTCCGGCAGCAGCAGCCTTGCCCCGTCGCGGCGGCAGCCGGCCTCCCTCAGCAACCGGTCCGCATCCCGCAGCATCGACCGGTCCTGGCCGGTGCCATCGGAAACGGGCGGCACGATCGCCGGACCGAAGACCGTATCGGGAACCTTGCCCCGCCAGGGCGCAAGGAGGGCGAGTTCCTCCGCATCCGGCTCGCCCTCGGCAAGCATCTGCGAGTTCTGGAAGAAGGAATGGGTCCGTTTGTAGGCCCCGAAGAACAGCGAAGCGTTGGTCCATTCGAAATCGAAGGCAAGGCCCAGAGCCTGACGAATACGCGGATCGGAGAATTTCGACCGGCGGGTATTCAGGAACCAGCCCTGGCCGCCCGAGGGCCGGCCATCGGGGATTTCCTCCCGCGTGACGCGGCCGTCCTCGACGGCGGGAAAATTGTACTCCGTTGCCCAGGTGCGTGACGTAAACTCCTCACGGAATGTCGTCACGCCCTTCTTGAACGCCTCGAAATCCACCTGGCGATCGCGGAAGAACTCCAGCCGCACGCGGGAGAAATTGTAGTGGCCACGGCTGACGGGCAGATCCGCCCCCCACCAGGACGCGACGCGCTCATATTCGACATAGCGCCCGACCTCGTGGCGCCCGACCTTGTACGGGCCGGACGACAGTGGCGGCGTCAGCGTCGTCTGCCCGAAGTCATAGCGGGTGTAATAGGCCTTGGAGAAGATCGGCATCTCCGTGGCAATCAGCGGCACCTTGCGCGACTGCCGGCCGGAAAACACCAGCGTCACCCTGTGACGTCCGTCGACCCGCGCCTCGTCCAGTTCGCGCAACACCTGCCGGATGGAGGGATGCCCCTGCTCCTTCAGCGTTGCCAGCGAGAAGGCGACGTCCTCGGCCGTCAGCGGACTTTCGTCATGAAACCGCGCCTCGGGCCTGAGGTTGAACGTATAGGCATTGCCGTCCTCCGACACCTCGACGCTTTCGGCCACCAGCCCGTAGACGGCATCCGGCTCGTCGAGGGCGCGCACCATCAGCGTGTCGAAGCACAGCTCCATCCGCGGCGGGGCGTCGCCCTTGAGAATGAACGTATTGAAGCTGTTGAAGGTCTGCGGGTTCTGGTTGTAGGCCCAGGATGGAGCGGTGAAGGCAATCCGGCCATCCTTCGGGGCCGACGGATCGACATAGTCGAAACTGAAGAAGTCCTGCGGATATTTCAGATCGCCGAAGACGGACAGGCCGTGTCGGCGATCAACCGCTTCCTCCGCATGGCCGAAGCGGAGCGGGAGAAGTGTCGCCGCGGAGAAGGCCGAGACACCGACCAGCAACTCGCGCCGGCTCGGACACAGCCGCGACAGCAGCGGATGATCGGCGCCTCCACTCATCCCTGACCCCCGACATGTTCGGCCTTCTGCTCATCCCACCACCAAATGGACGGAAACCCGTGAGTGTATTCGGGAATGTTCTCCGGATGGCCGAAGCGGTCCCATCGAGCGGTCCGGTCGACATCGATATAGAACTGCGGCACGACATAGTGATGCGCCATCAGCACCCGGTCGAGCGCGCGCGTCGCCGCGACCAGTTCGTCCCGGTCGCCGGCATAAATCACCTTCTCGATCAAGGCGTCGATGCCCGCATCCTTGATGCCGCCATAGTTGCGCGACTGGGGGCGATCCGCGGCCTCGCTGCCCCAGAAGTCACGCTGCTCGTTGCCCGGCGACAGGGACTGGGCCCAGCCGAGCGTTGTCACGTCAAAGTCGCGCTCGCGAATGCGGTTGATGTATTGCGGCGTATCGACGGTGCGCAGCGTCATCTTGATGCCGATACGCTCAAGATTGTGCGCGTAGGGCAGGACATAGCGCTCCGAATTGGGATCATTGCCGAGGAACTCGATCTCGAGAGGCGCACCGGTCGCCACGTTGACCATCTGCCGCCCGCGCAGTTCGTAACCGGCCTCGCGCAGCAGGTCGACCGCCTTGCGCAGGTTGTCGCGCAGCGAGGCCGGGTCGCCGTTGACCGGGTTCTCGTAGGGTGTCGTGAAGACACGCTCGGGCACGAGGTCGCGGACGCTTTCCAGGATCTCCAGCTCCTTGCCTTCCGGCAGGCCGCTCGAGGCAAGTTCCGTTCCGGCGAAATAGGAGGGAATGCGCTTGTACTGATCGAAGAAGACGGTCTTGTTGGCCGTCTCGAAGTCGAAGGCGAGATTGAACGCCTGCCGGACGCGAATATCCGAGAACGGCTCGCGGCGCAGGTTCAGGACGAACGCCTGCATGATCCCGCGCGCCTTGTCCGGGAAGGTCTCGAGGACGACACGCCCGTCCCTGACCGCCGGAAAATCATAACCGGTCGCCCAGTTCTTGGCGCTGTTCTCGGCGCGGAAGTCATATTGGTCCGCCTTGAAGGCCTGCAGGAGAACGGTCTGGTCGCGATAGCTTTCGTAGCGCACCTTGTCGAAATTGTTGGTGCCGACCCGGACCGGATGCCGGCTCGCCCAGTAGTCGGGAACGCGTTCGTATTCGATGTAACGACCGGGCTCGAACGCACCGATGCGATAGGGGCCGGATCCGAGCGGCGCCTCCAGCGTCGCGCCGGAAATATCGCGCTGTTTGCCATCGGCACCCGTGCCCTCCCACCAGTGCTTGGGCAGGACGATCAACTGACCAACGATCTTGGGAAGCTCGCGATTGCCCGGCGCGTCGAAGGTAAAGCGCACGACGCGGTCCCCCATGGGCTCCGCGCTGGTCACGTGCCGGTAGTAGAAGGCCTGGCTGGGATTGACCTCTTTCAGCTTGCCGAAGCTCCAGACCACGTCGTCGACGCTGATTGGCGTCCCGTCATGCCAGCGAGCCTGCGGATTGAGCCGGTACTCCACCCAGGAATAGTCGTCGGGATAGCGGAAGGCCTCGGCGATCAGACCGTATTCGGCATTGATGTTCATCTCGTCGAGCGCCGGCTCGAGCAGGGAATCGTACATCAGCCCGAGACCGGGCGCCGTGTTGCCCTTCGGCAGGACCGGATTGAGCGTGTCGAAGCCGGAGGATTCGCCCAGCCGCACGATACCGCCCTTGGGAGCGTCCGGGTTGACGTAGTCGAAATGGGCGAAGCCTTCCGCATATTTCGGCTCGCCGCTCAGCGCTGCGCCGTGCCGCCATTCCGGTTCCGTCTGGGCAAGTCCCGCGGACATTGCCGCAAGCAGCATCGCCAGCGCCACAAGCGGGACCGCAAACCATGCGCCGGAACTGCCCGCATGCCTTCCGCCGGCCGTGACCGCGATGGAACGAACTGCGCGCAGGTGGGCCGGCGCCTCGGTTGTGGTGGGATGGATCTGCATCATGGCGATCGAGCGGTTCCGTCTGGTTCTGAGCACCGTCAACCGGCGCTGACGCCGGCAACCGGTCCTCCGCTTCGCATTTCTCTCCAGACCCATACTAAGGGGTTCGAGGCAATGCTGACAGGCGCGAAACGCTTCATGACAAAAGTTTAATCGAAAAAACAAGCCGACAGGCCCGTCAGGCCGCCGCGAGCTTGTCGCGATACATGCGCCGGTCCGCGATTTCGAGAATATCCGGTATCGTCGTTCCATCATCAGGATAGTTGGCCCAGCCAACGCTTGCCCGGATCGCGATGACATGATCGCCGACATGCACCGGCTCGCTCACCACTTCCCGCAAGCGCGCGGCGATGCTGGTCGTTGTCGGATGGTGGATGACACCGGGAACGACGACGACAAATTCGTCCCCCCCGATACGGGCGATGGTGTCGGAGTCCCGCGTTTCAAGCCGCAGCCGGTTGCCGATTTCCTTCAGCACCATGTCGCCGACCGCATGCCCGAACGTATCGTTGATCGGCTTGAATGCATTGAGATCGATAAAGAAAACCTGGAAACCGAAACCGGAGCGCTCGCTGAGCGCGGCCAACTGTTCGAGACGGTCCTCCAGCAGCCGCCGGTTGGGCAATCCCGTAAGCGCATCGTGCAAGGCCATGGAACGGGCGCGCTGCTGGGCAAGCACGACAAGCACCGACAATGACCCGATCGCGAAGGTCACGCAGAACCCGACAATATGGGCGATCCACGTCTCGGGAGATGTGACGGTCCATCCCGAGACGGGACGGCTGGCGATCTGCCAGGTGCCATTGGGAAGGTTGACGGGCAACACGAGCGCGTCTTCCTCGAAAAGCTTCGGGTCACCCATGATCATGTCGCCATCCGCGCCAAGTCCGTCGGCACCGCGAATAGCAAAGTAGTATCCGTTCGCCTCGGGCCGGATCCCGGCATCGGCGAACAGCGCCTGGATGTCGATCACCACGGAGGCGACGCCCCAGTACAGGCGCTCCAGCGAGCTTTCGCTGTCATCGACGGGAATGAGCACCGGCGAACGCGCAATCAGCGCCTGCCCGCCCTGCACGAGGTTCACAGGCCCCGCGACGATCGTTCGGCGTTCATCCATGACCCGCTTCACCACCGGCCATTGAGCTTCATTCGTCCGGTAATCGAGTCCCAGGGCGCGCAGGTTGCCAATCAACGGATAAACATATTTGACGATGTTGTCGGGAGCCAACGCGATCAGCTTGATATGGCTGTTGACCGACGAAATCTCCTCGGCGAAACGGCGAAACTGGCGCTGTGTCAGATCACTGTTGATTGCCGTGAAGCTTACGAGGCCCTGCGAGATGTAAAGGGTGGCTCCGATGTCGCCTTCAAGGCGCGCGCGCGCCTCGGACAGGCGCGCCAGCGTCTCGTTTTGAACGCGCTTGCGTGCATTCTCGGTGAGCAGGACGGAAATATAGCCGGTCACTGCGATGCCGAACACGCAAACCACCAGCAAAACGGCGGCAGCAACCGCCCGGTGTCGCCACCGGATATGCGCCAATTCCTTTCCCGTCGACGTCTGCGTCATCTGTCCTCGTGCATTCGGTGAGGCGCATGCGGCCGGCGCTTCCTTGCGCCATGCTGCGAACCATCTTTCGGGAGCGCAGCCGCCGCCCCCGAAAATTACCAAGTCCCCCCGCCAAACCCCGGGGAGCCGATACCGTCAATTCTACCCCAACTCTCCAGCAAACCAACAAGCCAATCGGTGTCCGGGGCGGAGGCAGAATCAGTCCTGCTTCGAACTTCGGCAACTTGACGCTAGGGCAAACAACTTGCGATCCGGTTTACACACGGCAGGACGCAAGCCGCATGCAAAAAGGCCGGGCAAAGAGCCCGGCCTTCATGTCCGACATCAGCGCTCCAGCGGAGCCGCTATTGATTGGCGGCCGGTGCCTCGGGCTCGGCGGCCGGCGTTTCGGCCTCGGCAGCAGGCGCCTCGGCCGGCGCTTCAGTCTCGGCGGCCGGCGCCTCGGGCAATGCCATCGGGCTTTCAGCCAGGGTGCGGAGATAGGCGACCAGGTCGGCGCGATCGGCGGGCTTCTTCATGCCCGCGTATCCCATCGATGTGCCCGACACGACCGTCTTGGGGGCCGCGAGAAAGGCATCCAGGTTCTCGTAATCCCAGGCGCCTGCGGACTGACCGTATTCCTGCATGGCGCCGGAATAGCGGAAGCCTTCATGCGAGCCGGGAGCGCGACCGAGCACGTCCCACAGAGCCGGGCCGACCTTGTTGGCCCCGCCTTGCGAGAAGTCGTGGCACGCCGCGCAGGCGCGCGTCAGCTTTTCGCCGTTCTCCGCAGAGGCGCTTGCCAGGCGAACCGCGATCGGCTCGACCTGCGGGGCTTCCTTCGCCGGGGCATCCGAGCTGCCCGCATCGGCGACAACGATCTCATAGCCCGGGATCGCAGGATCTTCCGCATGGAAGATGATGTCCGAAACGATACCGAGACCCATCGTCACCAGAAGGACGGACAGGACGGCGCCGGCGACCATATTTAGCTTGGCAGAATTCATTCCCGCTGGCTCCAACTCCCTCGGTTACGACGAGGCCAATGCGAACCGGCCCCGCGCAACACGGCGCGTGGTGAAAAAGTTGCCGGAAACTACAAAGTTTTTGACGCTCGTGTCCATAGGTATAAAAGAGCAATCCATGATACAAATCACCGCATGCCGCACCGCAGCGTCCAATCCCGGACCACAGCGGCCGGAAGAACGCCCGTGAGGCCTGCACTCGTCGTCATTCCGGCGCGCATGGCGTCCACGCGCCTGCCCGACAAGCCGCTTGCCGACATTGCCGGTAAACCGATGATCGTGCATGTCATGGAACGCGGCGAGGCGGCCGGAATCGGACCGGTGGTGGTTGCCTGCGACGATCTGCGCATCAAGGCGGCAGTCGAGGCGGCGGGCGGGACTGCCGTGCTGACCGACCCTGACCTGCCAAGCGGGTCCGACCGCGTCCGCGCCGCGGCCGAGGCAATCGATCCGGACCGGAAATACGACGTCATTCTCAATCTGCAGGGCGACGTGCCGCTGATCGAGCGAAGCGCGATCCGGGCCGCGTTCGACCCGCTGGCGGATCCGGCCGTCGACATCGGTACGATCGCGACCGAAATTCGCAACGCGGCGCTGCGCGACGATCCCGGTGCCGTCAAGGCGGTGGGCACGCCGGTGTCGGAGCGCTGCCTGCGGGCCCTTTATTTCACCAGGGCGACAGCGCCCTCCGGCCCCGGCCCGCTCTACCAGCATATCGGCCTTTACGCTTATCGACGCAGCGCACTCGACCGGTTCGTCTCGCTTCCCCCCTCGACGCTGGAAAAGCGCGAGAGCCTCGAGCAGTTGCGCGCGCTTGAAGCCGGGATGCGCATCGACATCGGCCTCATCGACAGCGTCCCCATGGACGTCAACACGCCCCAGGATCTGCAGGCCGTTCGGACGGTCCTCTCGCGGCGCAACGTCAACACCAGCTGAACAACCGGTCCATCATGTCCACGAAAAAGAAAATCGTCTTCCAGGGCGAGTATGGTGCCAACTCGCATATGGCCTGCAGGAATGCCTATCCGGACTACGAGCCGGTCCCCTGCGCCACGTTCGAGGATTGTTTCACCGCAATGGAAGCGGGCGATGCCGACCTGGGAATGATCCCGATCGAGAACTCGGTCGCCGGCCGGGTCGCAGACATCCATCACCTGCTGCCGCATTCCTCGCTGCAGATTATCGGCGAATATTTCCTGCCGATCCGTTTCCAGCTGATGGGCCTGCCCGACGCCGAGATCGGGGACCTTGCCTCGGTCCAGAGTCACGTCATGGCCCTCGGCCAGTGTCGGAAGATCATCCGGGAACTGGGCCTGCGGCCGATCATCGGCGCGGACACGGCCGGGTCGGCCCGCCAGGTCGCCGAACGCGGCGACCGGAGCGCTGCGGCCCTTGCCCCGGAAATGGCTGCGGACGCATACGGGCTGAAGATCCTGCGACGCGACGTCGAGGACGAGGCGCACAACACCACCCGCTTTCTGATCCTTTCGCGCGACACCCTGCGGGCCGTCAACAACGGCCAGACGGTGATCACCACATTCATCTTCCGCGTCCGCAACGTCCCGGCGGCGCTTTACAAGGCGCTTGGCGGTTTCGCCACCAACGGCGTCAACATGACCAAGCTGGAATCCTACCAGCTGGAAGGCCAGTTCTTCGCCTCGATGTTCTATGCCGACGTGGAAGGCCACCCGGACGACCGGTCCGTATCGCTGGCGCTCGAGGAGCTGGCCTTCTACTCGGCCGAGCTGAAGCTTCTTGGCGTCTACCCCGCCGACCCGTTCAGGGACAAGATTCGTGAGCCGGAAGCGAACCGGGCCCTGCGCCCGACGCCCGGCATCTGACCCTTTCCCCACACCATCAGAAGGATGCTGCCCCCGTCATGACAGGACAAAGCTTCGACACCCTCTGCATCGGAAATGCCATCTGCGACGTGTTCGCCCATGTGGAGGAGGATTTCCTCCTGCAAGAAAACCTGGTGAAGGGCTCGATGCGCCTGATCGACACGGCCGAGGCCGTGCGTCTGTACGACAAGATGGGGCAGACGACCCGCATTTCAGGCGGCAGCGCGGGCAACACCGCGGCCGGGATCGCCGCGCTCGGCGGAACGCCAGCCTATTTCGGCAAGGTCGCCGATGACGAGCTGGGCAATGCCTACCGCCACGACATGCGCGGCACGGGCGTTCATTTCGAAACGCCGGCCCTGATCGAGGGGGAGGGACCGCCGACGGCCCGCTCGATGATCCTGATCACGCCGGACGGCGAGCGGACCATGAACACCTATCTCGGAGCCTGCGTCGAACTGACGGAGCAGGATATCGAGCCGGAAACCGTGATTGCCTCCGCGATCACCTACATGGAAGGCTACCTCTGGGACCCCCCCGAGGCGAAGAAGGCCTTTCTCAAGGCCGCCGGGATCGCCCATGCCAATGGGCGCAAGGTCAGCCTGACCCTGTCCGACAGTTTCTGCGTCGACCGCTACCGCGCGGAGTTCCTGGGCATGATGCGCGACGGCACGATCGATGTGCTGTTCGCCAACGAGCATGAATTGCGGGCGCTCTACGAAACCTCCGATCTCGACACGGCGATCGCCGCGGTTCGCGAGGACTGCGGAGTGACGGCGCTGACCCTCGGCGCCAACGGCGCGATGGCGATTTCGCGTGGCGAGACCGTCCGGGTTCCCGCAGCCAAGGTCAACGATGTTGTCGACCTGACCGGCGCCGGAGACCTTTTCGCAGCCGGCTTCCTGCTCGGCCAGTCGCGCGATTTCGACTTCACGACATCGGCGGAACTCGGTTGCCTGTGTGCCGCCGAGGTGATCGGCCATGTCGGTGCCCGGCCGGAGCAGTCCTTGCGGCAACTCGCCGGACAGCAAGGGTTCGTTCTTTAAGGAACGCCCGAATCGCTTGCGCAAAAAGGGGCGCGGATCACTCCCGATCCGCGCCCCTTGCTTGTTCTTTTCATCGATTTGCGGCCAAGGGCCGGCAGGATGCCGCCCAGCCGGGACTGCTCAGTCGGCAAGATCCTGTACAGAGGCAACCGTGCCTTCGTCGGTGAGCCGGTAGACGATCGGGGCACCGGTTGCCAGTTCCCGCTTGAGAATCTCCGCGGGCGTCAGGCCTTCCAGTTCCATCACCAGCGCACGCAGCGAATTGCCGTGCGCGGCAACGATCACGCGCTTGCCAGAAATCACTTGCGGCAGGATCTCGGAGCGGTAATAGGGCAGGACGCGCTCCGCCGTCATCTTCAGGCTTTCGCCTCCCGGCGGCGGCACGTCGAACGACCGGCGCCAGACGTGAACCTGCTCCTCGCCGAACTTCTCCCGGGCCTCGTCCTTGTTCATGCCTGTCAGGTCGCCGTAGTCGCGCTCGTTCAGCGCCTGGTCGCGAACGGTCTCCAGCCCTTCCTGGCCAAGCTCCCTGAGGATCAGTTCCAGCGTGTGCTGGGCGCGGGTCAGGTCGGATGTGTAGGCCATGTCGAAGGCAAGCTTCAGGTCCCGGAGCTTTGCTCCGGCGGCGCTCGCCTCGGCCACCCCCTGCTCGGTCAGGCCGGGATCCTTCCAGCCCGTGAAGAGGTTCTTGAGGTTCCATTCGCTTTGCCCGTGACGGACGAGCACAAGGAGGTGTTCCATGACGTGAATATCTCCAGATGGGGGTTCAGCCAGATGGCACGGGCAGCGGAATATCTCAAGCCTTCAGGCCGAGAACATCGTCCATCGAGTAAAGGCCGGGCTTGCGGTCGCGCGCCCACAGGGCGGCCTTGATCGCTCCGCGCGCGAAGATCTGGCGGTCCTGGGCGTGATGCGAGAGCGTCACGGTCTCGAGCGGACCGGCAAGGACGACGCTGTGGTCACCGATTACGGATCCGCCGCGAAGGGTGGCGAATCCGATGTCGCCGCGCGGCCGCTCACCGGTGATGCCGTCGCGTGAGCGTACGCTGCGCGCGGCCAGTTCGATCCCGCGCCCTTCGGCGGCGGCCTCGCCAAGCAGCAGCGCCGTGCCGGACGGCGCGTCGACCTTGTGACGGTGGTGCATCTCCAGCACCTCTATGTCGAAATCCTCGTCAAGCGCAGCGGCCGCCTGACGCACCAGCGCAGCGAGAAGATTGACACCGAGGCTCATGTTGCCGGACTTGACGATCCGCGCGTGGCGGGCGGCAGGGCGGATCGCCTCCACGTCGTCATCACTCATTCCGGTCGTGCCGATCACATGAACGATACGGGCCTGGGCGGCGAGTTCGGCAAACTGCCGGGTTGCGGCTGGTGCCGTGAAATCGAGGACCCCGTCAGCGGCGGCGAACACCGCCAGCGCATCGTCGGAAATCGTCACTCCGTTTGCCGGGAGACCCGCAACCTCGCCGGCATCCTTGCCGAGGTCAGGCGCGCCCGGACGCTCGAGGGCACCCGACAGCTCGACACCGTCAATTTGCGCGATGGCCCGGATCAGCGCCCCGCCCATGCGCCCTGCCGCGCCGACAACCGCCAGCCGCATCACCGTCATCTCCACAACTCCATCACTTGTCGAAATTCGCTTCTTCCAAACGTCCAGCGTTCCGGGCGGTATAGCAGGTTGACGCCGGCCTGCAACGCATCGCCACATGCCCCTGACTGCCGGCCAGCCCCGGGTATTCGAGAAAACATCGTCGCGACATCAAGCGTGCTTGCGCGAATCCCTGTGTTGGTCTCCAGTGGGTGGAAACGCCCCTCGCATTTTCGACAGGTACTGTGGTGCGGCAATTTTTCATTTGTATCAAATGGATACTGTTCCCTTGAAAGTGAACCGGCAATCATCCAGACTTCAGGAGGCGGTCTTCAACCTCGGATTGGAATGGTGAGAAACGACCGAAACAAACTCCCGGCATGCCTTTTGCTGATGGTCGCGCTGCTTGTTGCAGGGTCCGCGAGAGCTGAATTCGGCCGTGAAACACCCGACGAGTACTGGAGCCTTTCCGAGTTTTTCGAGAATCAGCCGGCACAACGCGCCCTCACAAAGCGCTTCTCCGAACGGGTTGCAAATGCCGCGATGCCGATCGAGGCACCCTCCGATCCGGTGCGGATTGCCATCGTCTATCCGGCCATCCAGGCGTCCGACTACTGGCGGCGAAGCATCGTCGCCCTCGAGGCGCGTCTTGACGAACTCGGCATCAGCTACGAACTCACATCACAGTTCACCCAGCCCGGCCAGGAAATCCGGGAACAGACCCGGCAGGTGGCGGAGGCGCTCAAGTCCGACCCCGACTACCTCGTCTTCACCCTCGACGCCCTGCGCCACCGCGTCATTGTCGAACGCCTTATTGCCCGCGACCGGCCCAAGGTCATCCTGCAGAACATCACCACGCCGCTGCGCATATGGGGCAACGAACAACCGTTTCTCTATGTCGGCTTCGACCATGCCTCGGGCACCCGGTTTCTCGCCGAGTACATTCTGCACACGCGCCCCCAGCCCGAGCCCTACGCGATCTTCTACGGCCCGAAAGGCCTTGTCAGCCAGACACGAGGCGAGCCCTTCCGGCTCGCCATGGTCGAGCGCTCGCGCAAACGCCTGGTCGCCTCGTACTATGTCGGCTTCGACCGCGAGAGGGCACGTCAAACAGCCATGACGCTTCTGGCACGGCAACCCGATATCGGCTTCATTTTCTCCTGCTCGACCGATATCGCCCTCGGTGTGAGCGACGCCATCACCGAAATGGGACTGGACGGCAGCGTGTCGACCAACGGCTGGGGCGGTGGCAGCGCTGAACTGGAGCAGCTTGGGAATGGGCGCCTCGCGGTCACCGTGATGCGCATGAACGACGACAACGGCGTGGCCATCGCCGAAGCGATCGCCCTTGACCTGCAGGGACGCAGCAGCGATGTGCCGCTTGTCTATTCGGGTGCATTCGAACTCGTTCCCGCCGACACCGACCGGGCCCGCATGGAAGCGTTGAAAAGGAGGGCGTTCCGCTACTCCAGATGACGCGAAAAAAAGATTTCAGTTTCAACAGGTTCGTACTCGGGCTCTTTGCGGTCGCCCTGCTGACGACGTCGGCGGCGCTCTTCGCCATCAGCTATATCGGCAGCCTCTCGATCGCGGACCGGGAACTGGAACGCTTCGCGCGCAAGGAAGGCATGCTCGCCCGACTGGTGTTCAACCAGTCGCTTGGCCGGCTCGACACGCATTTGCGCGCGCTCGCCGACAATTCCGCCCTGCGCCGCGGCATCTGGTCCGGCAACGACAAGCTGGTTCGCCAGATCCTTCAGGACGCCTCCGAGCAGCCGATCGGCGCCCAGTTCGAACTGCTCGTCATCGACCGTGCCGGCATGCCCGGCTGGGTCGACGCCGGGGCGTCCATCTACGATCTCGACGCGCCTCTTCCCGCAAGCGAGCGGACCCGCATGCCCACCGGCCGCTGGCGCCTCTACTCGGGTGTTTCCGGACGCGACGACACTCCCCTGTTGATGGCCGTCGAGGCCATCCCCATTATCGACGAACTCGACGGGCGGGTTCTTGGCACCCTGGTCGGCGGTTACGTGCTCAACGACAGCATGTTCATTCTGTCGGACATGGCACAGGCCCTCAATACGGACAGCCTCGCGCTGTTTCAGGGAAACCATGTGATCGCAACTGTCGGCGCGCTGCGAGCACGCACGGGCCTGGGTGAATTGCACGACGGCTTCGCAAAAGGCGCCCACCTGCTGGTCAATGACCGGTTGCTCGTTCATTCGAACCTGTCAGGCAGTGTGGACGGGCCCGAGGTTCATCTGGTCAGCGATCATCCCGGCGAGACGATCGAAAACATCCAGGACACCTACCGGACGCTGTTCACGCCCTTTCTTCTCTATGTGCTCGCCGGTTCGGTGCTGGGTGCCTATGCCCTGCACCGCTTCACCAGTCCGGCCCTGCAACGTCTCGTCGGCTACGCCAACAAGATCCGCAGCGACACCTCCGACCTGACATACCGACCAGGCAAGGTGCGCGAATTCAATGCCCTGGGCACCACCCTGCAGGAAGCCTTTCAGGACCTGAAGGAAACCGATGCACAGTTCCGGGCGCTGATCGATGAATCCCTGCAAGGGGTGATCATTCATGCCAACCTGAAGGTTCTCTATGTCAACGATGCCTTGTTGCGGATCCTCGGCTACGGCATCGACGACCGCCACAAGGTGATCGGCCAACCCGTCATCGACCTCTTCGCGCCTGAAGAGCATGAAAGAATGCTCTCCTACAACAAGGCACGCGAGTCCGGCGCATCGGCGCCCGGTGTCTACGAGGTGAAGGCAATCGCCACCGACAGTGCGCGGGTCTGGGTCGAGGTTCACCTGCGCCAGACCCGCTGGAACGGCGTCGATGCCTACTACGCGACGATCAGCGACATATCGGAGCGCAAGCGACAGGAAGAGCTGATCGTCCGACAGGCGAATTTCGACACATTGACGGGACTGCCCAATCGCAACCTGTTCCGCGACCGGCTGGTGCAGGCGATGTCGCGTGCGCAGTGGGAAGGCCATATCGTCGCGCTTCTGTTCCTGGATCTCGACCGGTTCAAGAACATCAACGACAGTCTCGGGCACAGCACCGGCGATCAGCTCATCAAGGCAACGGCAACCCGGATCGGGTCGGTTCTCGACGACAACGACACGGTGGCCCGCCTGGGCGGAGACGAGTTTGCCGTGATCCTCAGCAATACACGCAGTGTCTTCGACGTCGAAATCGCCGCGGCGCGCATTCTGGAGGAGCTGTCCCGACCGCTCGTGGTCGGCGGCAATGTCGAGGTCTTCTCGACGGCCAGCATCGGCATCACCGTCTTCCCCAGCGACGGGAACGACGACGAGCTGTTGCTCCGCCAGGCCGATACCGCGATGTATCACGCGAAGGCGGAAGGCGGGAACAAGCTGCGCTTCTTCTCGGCCCACATGAACGAGCATGTCGCCCGGGCACTCGAACTGGAGAGCTCGCTGCGCCGGGCGCTCGAAAAGCGCCAGCTGACACTGAACTTCCAGCCGGTGATCGACGTCGGCCGCAACATCGTGTCGGGTTGCGAGGCACTGGTGCGATGGAACGATCCGGAGCGCGGGGCGATTTCGCCTGCCGACTTCATTCCGATCGCCGAGAACACCGGCCTGATCGTCCCGCTCGGCGCCTTTGTCCTGGAGGAGGCCTGCCTGTTCTACCAGCGCTGCATCTCCGTGGGGCTGGACCTGCCGACGATCAGCGTGAACGTCTCCCCGCGCCAGTGCCGCGACGAACGGTTCATTGAACTGGTGCGCGATACCCTGTCGCGCACAGGCATGCCGCCCGACCGGCTGCATCTGGAGATCACCGAAAGCGTCATGTTCGACGAGACCGGGAGCGATCCGATCGAGACGCTGCATGCCATCCGCAGCCTGGGCATCCGTCTGTCGCTGGACGACTTCGGAACGGGCTTCTCCTCGCTCAGCAACCTGAAGCGCTTCCCGATCGACACCCTGAAGATCGACAGGTCCTTCATTCGCGACCTGGAGACGGACCGGGACGACCTGGCTCTGGTGGAGGCGATCGTTGTCATGGCCGCCAGCCTCGGGATCACCGTCATCGCGGAGGGCGTCGAGACCGAAGGCCAGTGCCAGCTTCTCAACAAGCTCGGCTGCACCCAGATCCAGGGCTTCCACCTCGGCCGTCCGATGGCCGACGAACAGTTTCGGGGTTTTCTCAGTGCGCATGGTACGACCAGCGAACCAGTCGCCGGAACCGCCTGATACATCCGGCAGGACGGCCCGAGACGCGGCCTGCCGGATGTATCAGGCCGGTTGCAAAGAAAAACGGGCCGGGGGAACCCCCGGCCCGTCTTGTTTTCTTCCGTTTCCGGAATGTCTCTGCGTCCGGCCCAACGGGCCGGACCTCCCGAGTGTCAGCCCTCGGAGTCGATTTCCTTGCCGGTCTCCTGATCGACAACCTTCATCGACAGGCGAACCTTGCCACGCTCGTCGAAGCCCATCAGCTTGACCCAGACCTTGTCGCCTTCCTTGACCACATCGGTGGTCTTGGCGACCTTCTGCGGCGCGAGCTGCGAGATATGGACAAGGCCGTCCTTGGCGCCGAAGAAGTTGACGAAGGCACCGAAGTCGACCGTCTTGACGACACGTCCCTCGTAGACCACGCCCACTTCCGGCTCGGCGGCGATGGAGTTGATCCAGTTGACGGCTGCCTTGATTGCCTTGCCGTCGGCAGACGCGATCTTGACGGTGCCGTCGTCCTCGATGTTGACCTTGGCGCCGGTCTTCTCGACGATCTCGCGGATCACCTTGCCGCCGGAGCCGATGACTTCGCGGATCTTGTCGACCGGGATCTTCATCACCTCGATGCGCGGTGCATGCTCGCCAAGCTCGGCGCGGGCCTCCGACAGTGCGCTCGACATTTCGCCAAGGATATGAATGCGGCCGTCGCGCGCCTGATCGAGCGCAACCCGCATGATCTCCTCGGTGATGCCATCGATCTTGATGTCCATCTGCAGCGAGGTGATGCCCTCGCCGGTACCGGCGACCTTGAAGTCCATGTCGCCGAGATGATCCTCGTCACCAAGGATGTCGGACAGGACGGCGAACTTGTCGTTCTCCTTGATCAGGCCCATGGCGATGCCCGCCACCGGAGCCTTCAGCGGAACACCCGCGTCCATCAGAGCCAGGGAGGTGCCGCATACCGTTGCCATCGACGACGAGCCGTTCGACTCGGTGATCTCCGACACGACCCGCAGGGTGTAGGGGAACTCGTGATGCGGCGGCAGCAGCGGATGGACGGCGCGCCATGCCAGCTTGCCGTGTCCGATCTCGCGGCGGCCCGGCGAACCCGTCCGGCCGGTCTCGCCGACCGAGTAGGGCGGGAAATTGTAGTGCAGCATGAAGGTCGACTTGTAGGTCCCCTCCAGGGCGTCGACGAACTGCTCGTCATCATTCGTGCCGAGCGTCGCCACGACCAGCGACTGCGTCTCGCCGCGGGTGAACAGCGCCGAACCGTGGGCGCGCGGCAGGATGCCCGCCTCCGAGACGATCGGACGGACCGTCTTCAGGTCGCGGCCGTCGATACGCTCGCCCTTTTCGAGGATCGCACCGCGCACGATGCCGGCCTCGGCCTTCTTGAAGAGATCGCCAACGACGACCTTGTCGATGCCGGCCTCACCGGCTTCGGCGGTCAGGGTCGCGACGACCTTGGCCTTTACGGCGTCGACAGCGGCCTTGCGCTCGCTCTTCTCGCGGATCGCATAGGCAGCGGTCAGGTCGTCGGCGGCCAGCGCCTTGATGCGCGCAGCCAGGTCCGAATGATCCGGAAGGTTCACCTCGCGCGGGGCGCGCGCGGCGGTCTCGGCCAGCTTGATGATGGCGTCGATCACCGGCTGGAAGCCCTTGAAGCCGAACATGACGGCGCCGAGCATGATATCCTCGGTCAGTTCCTTGGCCTCGGACTCGACCATCAGCACGGCTTCGCCCGTGCCGGCGACGATCAGGTCGAGCGAGGATTCCGGCATGTCGTCGATCAGCGGGTTGAGAACGTACTCGCCGTTGATATAGCCGATGCGGGCGCCGCCGATCGGACCCATGAAGGGAATGCCGGAGATGGTCAGGGCGGCGGAGGCCGCCACCATGGCAAGAATGTCCGGCGCGTTTTCCATGTCATGCGACAGGACGGTGATGATCACCTGGGTGTCGCACTTGAACCCGTCGACGAAGAGCGGGCGGATCGGACGATCGATCAGGCGCGAGGTCAGCGTCTCGTGCTCCGAGGGGCGTCCCTCGCGCTTGAAGAAGCCGCCCGGGATCTTGCCGGCCGCATAGGCCTTTTCCTGGTAGTTCACGGTCAGCGGGAAGAAGTCCTGACCCGGCTTGGGCTCCTTGGCCGCGACGACGGTGGCCAGCACCTTGGTCTCGCCATAGGTCGCGAGAACCGCGCCGTCCGCCTGGCGGGCAACCTTGCCCGTCTCCAGCGTCAGCGGGCGTCCGCCCCAGTCGACTTCCACGCGATGAATATCAAACATGCTCTATCCTAGCTTTCGGTCACCCGCGGCGCCCAAATGGCCTCGCGCGGGTCATTCCCATGGGGTGGTACGAGCGGCACCATGCCCTCGCACCGGTACGAGACGCGCCACGGGCAAGACAGCGGGGAGCTCGTGAGCCCGGCTTCTCGCCGGGCATGCAAGCCACCTGCTATCCTGCCCCATGACCGTCGCCCGGCCGCCCCTTTGCGGGCGGCGGATACGCGAACGCGGCGCCCTTGCGGACGCCGCGTTGCCGTTTCGTCAGCGGCGCAGGCCGAGACGCTTGATCAGGTCCTGATAGCGGCCTTCTTCGGTCTTCTTCAGGTAATCGAGAAGCGACCGGCGCAGGCTCACCATCTTCAGGAGGCCGCGGCGGGAGTGGTTGTCCTTGCCATGGCCCTTGAAGTGTTCCGTGAGGTTGGCGATCCGCTCGGTGAGGATCGCGATCTGCACGTCGGCAGACCCCGTGTCACCTTCCTTGATCGCGTATTCCTTGATCAGTTCCGCCTTGCGTTCAGCGGTAATCGACATCGGTTGTCCTTTCGACAATGGTGGCGGCGGATGTGTCCGCCGCGAGATTGAAGACGCGCCGTGGCAGAAGCTCCCCGCGCTCGACCTCGCCGATCGCCACCAACTCTCCATGAGTGGTAACTGAAACGAGACCGGTAGACGCCGGGGCATCCCGCCCGCGCAGCAAAACACCCTGTCCTCTCCTGAGGCGGGCGGCGTCCTGCCGGCTGACGGCCAGCGCCGGGATGTCGTCCAGCGCGGTCGCAACAGGCAAAACAAAATCGGCGTGAGCCCCGGTGAGGCCCCCGCCGGGCGCACATTGCCCCAACTCTTCCAGAGTTTCCAGCGGAATCATGTCCGCCTCGTCAAACGGACCGACGACAAGACGCCGCAGTTCCGCGACATGGGCGCAGGTGCCGAGCCGGCGCGCGATGTCGCGCGCCAGCGCGCGAACATAGGTCCCCTTGCCGCATTCGGCCTCGAAAACCGCATGATCGGGGTCCGGGCATTCGACGAGATCCAACCGGTGGACCTCGATGTCGCGGGCCGCCAGTTCGACCGTCTCGCCGTCGCGCGCAAGATCGTAGGCGCGCGCGCCGTCCACCTTGATGGCCGAATATTTGGGAGGAACCTGGCTGATCGTGCCCCTGAACTCGGGCAGGACCGCCATGATGTCGGCGGCGGACGGCCGCGTCTCGCAGGTCTCGACAACCTCGCCTTCGGTATCGTCGGTCTCCGTCGCCTCGCCCCAGCGGGCGGTGAACCGGTAGACCTTGCGCCCGTCCATGGCGAAGGAGACCGTCTTCGTCGCCTCGCCGAAGGCCACCGGCAGCAGGCCCGAGGCGAGCGGGTCAAGCGTTCCGGCATGACCGACCTTCTCGGGATGAAAGACTTTCTTCAGGCGGGTAAGCGCGTCATTGGAGGTGATCCCGACCGGCTTGTCGAGCACAAGCCAGCCGTCGATGCGGTTGCGGTTCGCCTTGCTGCGCCGTCCCATCCCTAGTGCCCGCTTTCGTCCCGGTCGCCGTCGGGACCATCGTCCTCGATGTCGCGGCGCACGTCTTCGCGGCGCAGAAGCGAGGTGATGCGATCATCGTCGTCGAAGCGCGTGTCGATGACGAAACGCACGTCGGGAAGGAACTTCATCGTCAGCCGCCGGCCGAGTTCCCGGCGGATGTGGCGGGAGCTGCGGTTGAGCGCCGCGACGACCTTGTCCGCATCCTTGCCGCCAAGCGGCATCACCAGGCAGTTCGCAAGCCTGAGATCGGGCGTCATGCGGACCTCCGGCACGGAGACGATGGTGCCGTCGAGGACGGGGTCTGCGAGCGTGCCGCGCGCCAGAATGTCGGAGACCTCCTTGCGCACGAGTTCACCGACCCGCAGCTGTCGCTGCGACGGCATCCCGGCGGGGGTCCTGTTCGAATTGGCCATGAAACCGGTCCAGTTGGGTTAAGGCGGCGCGTTGCCTCGAGCGGCCTTGCCGCCGGCGGGAAGCGCATGCCCCGGCGAAACGGAAAACGCCGGCGGGTGTTCCCGCCGGCGCGAAACGGATGCGGCGGGCCCCCTTACAGGGTGCGCGCGATCTCCTCGACCCGGTAGCACTCGATGACGTCGCCCGGGCGCATGTCCTGGTAGCTGACGAAGTTCATGCCGCATTCCTGACCGGACTGGACTTCCTTCACCTCGTCCTTGTAGCGCTTGAGCGTGCCGAGCTTGCCTTCGTGGATGACCACGTTGTCGCGGATCAGGCGCACTTCCGCGCCGCGCTCCACGATGCCTTCGGTCACCCGGCAACCGGCCACCTTGCCAACCTTGGTGATGTTGAAGATCTCCAGGATCTCCGCATTGCCAAGGAAGGTCTCGCGGCGCTCCGGCGAGAGCAGGCCCGACATCGCCGCCTTCACGTCATCCACCAGGTTGTAGATGATGTTGTAGTAGCGGATCTCGATGCCCTCGCGCTCGGCCGCGTCGCGCGCCTGCTTGTTGGCACGCACGTTGAAGCCGATGATCGGGGCGCCCGATGCGGCCGCCAGCGTGACGTCGCTTTCGGTGATGCCGCCAACGCCGGCATGCAGGACGCGCGCCTTGACCTCGTCGGTGCCAAGCGCCTCCAGGGCACCGGCAATCGCCTCGACCGAACCCTGCACGTCGCCCTTGATGAGAAGCGGCGTTTCCTTGTGGCCGCTTTCCTGCAGACGGTTCATCATCTGCTCGAGCGAGCCGCGCGCGCCGATGTCGCGAATGCTGGTCTTCTCGCGCTTCTGGCGCTGACGGTATTCGACGATTTCGCGGGCCCGCGCCTCGTTCTCGACCACGGCCACCATGTCGCCGGCCTCGGGCGTGCCGTTGAAACCGAGCACCTCGACGGGCTTCGACGGACCGGCTTCCTTTTCCTGCTGGCTGTTCTCGTCGAGCATGGCGCGCACGCGGCCCCACTCGGCACCGGCCACCAGGATGTCGCCGACCTTGAGCGTTCCCTTCTGCACGAGCACGGTCGCAACCGGACCCCGGCCCTTGTCGAGCTGGGCCTCGATGACGATGCCCTCCGCCGTGCGGTTCGGGTTGGCCCTGAGTTCCAGCACCTCGGACTGCAGCAGGATCATTTCCAGCAGCTTGTCGAGATTGGTACCCTTGGCCGCGGACACCTCGACCTCGATGACATCGCCACCCATCGATTCCACCACGATGTCCTCGCGCAGAAGATCCGTGCGGACACGGTTGGGGTCGGCAGCCGGCTTGTCGATCTTGTTGATCGCCACGATGATCGGTACATTCGCCGCCTTGGCGTGGGCGATCGCTTCCTTGGTCTGGGGCATGACGCCGTCGTCGGCAGCCACCACGAGGATGACAATGTCCGTCGCCTTGGCGCCGCGGGCACGCATCTGGGTGAAGGCCGCGTGGCCCGGCGTGTCGATGAAGGTGATCTTGTTGCCGTCGCGATCGACCTGATAGGCGCCGATATGCTGGGTGATGCCGCCGGCCTCGCCTTGCACCACATTGGAGCGGCGCAGCGCATCGAGCAGCGACGTCTTGCCGTGGTCGACGTGGCCCATGATGGTCACCACGGGCGGACGCTGCACCAGCGTTTCATTGTCGTCGGCTGCCGAGAACAGGCCTTCCTCCACGTCGGATTCGGAGACACGCTTCACGGTGTGCCCCATCTCCTCGGCGATCAGCTCGGCCGTATCCGCATCGATCACGTCGTTGATCTTCAGCATCTGGCCCTGCTTCATCAGGAGCTTGATGACATCGACGGCCCGTTCGGCCATGCGGTTGGCCAGATCCTGGATCGTGATCGCCTCGGGCAGCACGACTTCGCGGGAGATCTTCTCGCGAACCACCTGCTGGCCGGCGCGCTTTTCCTTCTCGCGGCGACGACGCAGCGAGGCGAGCGAACGGCTGCGCCCCTCGTCATCGCCCGTGGCCGACGAGATCGTCAGCTTCGAGCGGCGACGATCGTCGCCGGTGCGCACGGGGGTCGGGCGTTCCGGCGCGGCCTTGGTGCGCTTGACAGCCTTGACGGTCTTGCGGGCGTCGCCCTCGC
>NZ_JBLXFR010000022.1:0-70472 GCF_048261845.1 Stappia sp.
AGTTCGGCGATGCGCGGCGCGCGCGCCGCCAGCGCCGGCGTGCCCGCATCGTGGCGCGCAGCGAAGCGCGACAGCACCGCGTCGACGTCGGCCTCCTCGCCGAGCGCCGTCGTCAGCGCATCGAGATCGGCGGAAGCAACCGCATGGGTGAGTATCCCGGCCCACAGCGCGTCGGCCTGTTTCAGGCGGCCGGCGGAGAGCGCCGCCATCATGCCGGTCTGGTCCGGCATGCGCGGCAGGAAATAGCTGCCGCCGACATCGGGGAAGAAGCCGATCCCGGTCTCGGGCATGGCGAATGTGGTGCGTTCCGTGCCGACCCGGTGGCTGCCATGCACGGACAAGCCGACACCGCCGCCCATGACGATGCCGTCGACCAGCGCCACATAGGGCTTGGAATAGCGCTTGATCCGGACATTGAGCCGATACTCGTCGGCGAAAAAGGAACGCTGGGCCGGATCGCCCGCCTTGCCCATGTCGTAGACGCGGCGAATGTCGCCGCCGGCGCAAAAGGCCTTCTCGCCCGCAGCCCGCACCACCACGAGGCGGACCGAGGCATCGTCTTCCCAGGCGGCCAGCGTGTCGGCCATCCGCAGAACCATGTCATGTGTCAGGGCATTGAGGGCCTTGGGCCGGTTCAGCGTGACAACGCCGGCATGACCGACGCGATCGAAAAGAATTTCAGGCTCACTCATCAACTACCCTCAACAAATATATCGGACCACTCGTTCAATTCAACGCATGACTGAAATCACGACAGTCATACCGGTAGCGTTCCCGTCAGTCCTTGAGCAGATCCCTTGCGATGATCACCCGCATGATCTCGTTTGTACCTTCAAGGATCTGGTGAACCCGGACATCCCGCAGGTAACGCTCCACCGGATAGTCACGCAGATAGCCGTATCCGCCATGCAATTGCAACGCCTCGTTGACCACCGCGAAGCCGACATCGGTCGCCATGCGCTTTGCCATCGCCGCCATGCGTGTCGCATCCGGGGTCTTGGCATCGACCAGCGTCGCCGCCTTGTGAAGCAGCAGCCGCGCCGCCTCCAGGTCCGTCGCCATGTCCGCAAGGCGGAACTGCAGTGCCTGGAATTCCGCCAGCGCCTTGCCGAACTGCTTGCGCTCCTTGAGGTAGGCGATCGACCGCTCCAGGCAGCTCTGGGCGGCGCCCAGCGAACATGCGCCGATGTTGAGCCGCCCGCCGTCGAGGCCGGCCATGGCGATCGAAAAGCCCTGCCCCTCCTCGCCGATGCGGTTTTCCACCGGCACCCGGCAGTCGGAGAAATTCACCTGCGCGGTCGGCTGGCTCTTCCAGCCGAGCTTGACCTCCTGCGCGCCGAAACTGAGCCCCGGCGTGTCCTTTTCCACGACAAGGCAGGAAATGCCCTTCGGTCCGTCGCCGCCGGTGCGCACCATCACCACATAGACATCCGACATGCCGCCGCCGGAAATGAAGGCCTTGGAGCCGTTCAGCACGTAGTGGTCGCCATCGCGAACCGCACGGGTGCGCAGGCTGGCGGCATCCGAGCCGGCGCCCGGTTCGGTCAGGCAATAGCTGGCGAAATGTTCCATCGAGCAGAGGGCGGGCAGGAACCTCTCCCGCTGCGCCTGCGATCCGAAACGGTCGATCATCCAGGCGGCCATGTTGTGGATCGAGATATAGGCCGCTGTCGAGGTACAGCCGCGCGACAATTCCTCGAAGATCACCGCCGCGTCGAGGCGGCCAAGTCCGGAGCCGCCGACATCGTCGCCCACATAGATCCCACCGAAGCCGAGTTCGGCCGCCTTGCGCAGGGTTTCAACGGGAAAGAAGGATTTCTCGTCCCACTCAGCAGCGTGAGGTTCCATCTCGTCGCGGGCGAATTGCCGGGCGACATCCTGAAACGCGCGCTGGTCCTCACCGAGAGCGAAATCCATGGGCCTGTACCCTCCCCTTGCCCGGCCCGCCCGCCGGTTGTCTTGTCGACCTGTTCCTGCCGGCAGCCGCGCAAAGAGCCGCGCCGTCACGGCGGTGCTGGTTGGATATCGGGCGCCCGGGCCTGCGTCAATCAGGCCGTGGGTCGCACGCCATCAGCACCTTCCGGTCACCCGCCTTGCGGTGCTAGGCTCCGGCAACCGAAGCACAAGCAAATCACGGACGATGCGATGAACGCCCCCCAGCCTCCTGTTTCCCGCCTCCCGTCAGCCAATGTCGACGCGGTCACCGGCGGCCGGCGGATGCGCCGCAACCGGCGCACGGACTGGTCCCGCCGGCTGGTGCGCGAGAACACGCTGACCGTCGACGACCTGATCTGGCCGCTGTTCCTGACCGACGGCAACGGCGTCGAACAGCCGGTGCCGTCCATGCCCGGCGTCACCCGCTACTCCGTCGACCGGATCGTTGCCCAGGCGGAGATCGCGGCGGAACTCGGCATTCCCGCGCTGGCGCTGTTTCCCAATACCGATCCGGCAAAACGCGACGCGATGGGTACCGAAGCCCTCAATTCCGGCAACCTGATCTGCCAGGCCTGCCGGGCAATCCGGGCGGCGGGACTGCCGGTCGGGCTGATCACGGACGTGGCGCTCGACCCCTATACCAGCCACGGCCATGACGGACTGATGGAGGGCGAGACGATCCTCAACGACGAGACGGTGGAACAGCTTGTCGCCCAGGCACTCCTGCAGGTGGAGGCCGGCTCCGACGTGATCGCGCCGTCCGACATGATGGACGGGCGCGTCGGCGTCATCCGTTCCGCGCTGGACACGGCCGGTTTTCAGGACATCCAGATCATGTCCTACGCGGCGAAATACGCCTCCGCCTTCTACGGCCCGTTCCGCGACGCGGTCGGCACCAACGCGACGCTGGTCGGCGACAAGCGCACCTACCAGATGGACCCGGCCAACACGGACGAGGCCCTGCACGAGGTCGAACTCGACATCGCCGAGGGCGCCGACATGATCATGGTCAAGCCGGGCATGCCGTATCTCGACATCATCCGCCGGGTGAAGGACACGTTCCTGCGGCCGACCTTCGCCTATCAGGTATCGGGCGAATACGCGATGATCCAGGCTGCGGCGCAGAACGGCTGGATCGACGGCGAGCGCGCCATGATGGAAAGCCTGATGGCGTTCAAGCGCGCCGGCTGCGACGGGGTGCTGACCTATTTCGCGCCGCAGGCCGCACGGAAGCTGATCGGCAGGGACTGAGGCGCGACGGGCGTCAGGGCCAGGTGGTCAAGATCCGTCGTCTGAGGCCCGACGCGGAGGGCCGCTTGGGGGTGGGAAGCGGACAATCCGCTTCTGGTGGCGAGGGTGAGAAAACGGCCGTTGGTTGCAGTCTGAGCGATCAGCGAGAACGGAGCTGGCGACTGACTGACGCGGACCCTGCGTCTGAGGCATTTACTCTGAACCGCATGTTCACTGCTTCTTCATCTCGCAAGTAATTGTTGCGACGTTGTAGCCGGTGTCCACTCTTCGATAATGCGACGAGTTGCATTCTTCGTAGCCTTCGAGCGTCATTTTCACCGTGTTCAATTGAGAGCGTGCTATCCCAAATCTTTTCTCAGTTTCGCCTTTGAATGAATCGTCAAACCAGAGGGAGGCAGCGGCAGGTTCGGATCGAAATGTTATTTCCTGAAGCGGATCACCACCCAATCCCGCAGAAGCATTGAACACAGCGAGAGCCGCCTGGTTTCTCAGGTCGGGTAGCAATTCAGTTACCGCTGGCCCCACCACCCTGGGCTCTACTCCTTGAGTGGCTGGGTTGTATTTAACTGAAGGAAGGCGCCCGGTCTTCATTGTTAAAGCGAAAGGCTCCCGCGCGTTGAGCGCAATCTCCACGTCGCCGGTTGGGGTCACGAATTGTTGGCCAGTACGCGCTTCCGAAATTACCCAGTAGGGTCCCGAATAAACTCCAATCTCTTCAATAATCATCTTATCTCCCAGCAATCCCTTGACTTCACCAAAACTCATTCCATCATTATAGTATACGTTTATTTCGCTCGGAATTTCTATTTCGCATTCCAAAATTCTTGAAATCACAGAGTGTAGGGAATCATTTCCCAATGGAATTGGTTCTTTATACGAGAATTGAGCATATTGATCCTTTGAACACTCTGCCGCTGTAGCCGGAACAGTCGTAATCAAGGCAAGACATCCGGCAGCAAACGCGCACCTAATCATTTTCTCTCCTCCTCGCTGGCATCCCCCCGTTTGGGTTGAACATCGGTCATGGTTCCCTCACCATTTGAAGAACCAGACACGGAGGTTTTTTGGACAACTTCTTCTTGTAGATTTGAATTCGTGCCCACACCAAAAATTGGAGCCCGGCCAACAAATACTACCCGAGCGACAATGAAGAATGCGGGGATGGCGGACACGCCGACCCAAAACGCCAGCTTGGCGTGAACTTCGTTAAACCACGCTATCGTTTGCCTCAGCGAATCTTCAGTGTAGCGATGTTGGATCGCCGCATATTGACCGTACCGAAGTTGGTAGACCAAGTAGAAACAAATGAATGTGCAGGCAATAAACGCGCACCCTGCCACAACATCAATGACCGACAACGTTCTGATATTGCGCTGATCTCGGGACAACGCGTATCCGACGATCACAAAAAGGCCAAACGAGATTGATACAAAAAGCTGGGCAATCTGGGAACTGATATTAAACGCCTCTTCCAAAGGTATTCGTACCAACCTTACTTCTTCTTTTTCTTGTGGCACTTCGTGCGGCGCTGGCACACCTATGAAATTGGGGCCGAATATGTATGCCCAACCGAGCATTGCTGCGATGACTATAGCAAATGTAACCGGAGCTCCAAATTTCCGAATCTTATCCATGATTGCCGGCTCCCTACCTATACCAGCATCAAATTTATATATCAGCTAGTCCATCCCAGCAGCGTTGCGAGGCCAACTCCTGCTGCATGGCGCCGGTGTCGACGCTTCAAAAAATCCTTGAAAGCAAAACTAACCTGCTCCATTCGATCCGACAACCGGATGCCTTTCGGGCGGCGAATTTCGGGCTGCGGGCAAATCAAGCTTCACGACCGGACATAAAGTCTATTCCTGCCATCTGTCTTCCCTGCGGAACTCCCTGTCGAGACGCCAGTCCTGCGCCTTTTTTCCGCGACGGACAGGATCCGCGAGGCCGAGGACCGGGCGGCAAACCCCGCCCCTACGGCGCGAGGCCTGCCATCGGCGGGCGAGCGCCGCGAAGGGCGGCAAGGTCGGCAATCGCCGTTTGAAAGTGCGCCTCGCCGGCGACGGAGGCCAGACACAGGCGTACCGACTGGGGGGCGGCCCGCTGTTCGACCGCGAAGAAGCGGGCGGGCGAGACGCGGATACCGGCCGCCTCCGCCTCGGCGGCGAAGCCGTCCGCCGTCCAGTTTTCTCCGACCGGAAGCCAGGCAAGACCGCCCGCCAGCCGGGACCGGTCAAGATCGGGAAAGACAGCTGCGACGTGATCGGCGCGGCGGGTCAGCCCTTGCCGCAGGCGGGCGAGCCGCGCCTCGAATTCCGGATCCGCAAGGACACGGACGGCAGTCTGTGTCAGGATCGGCGAGATCATCAGGTTGAGCGCGTTCTGCACCGCCATCACCTTGCGGGCGAGCGGCCGGGGCGCGGCGACATACCCGACGCGGAGCACCGGCGCGACGCATTTCGACAGGCCGGTGACGAGCACGGTCGTGTCCGGTGCGAGATGCGAGAAACCGGGAACGCGCGCCTGCTCCAGAAAGCCGTAGACCTGATCCTCGACGATGGGGACGCCGTGGCGCAGCGCGACCTCGGCCAGTTGCTCGCGGCGGCGAAGCGGCATTGTCCGGCCCGTGGGGTTCTGCACGGCCGGCATCAGGAACACACAGGAAACCGGTGAGCGACGACAGAGCGCGTCGAGCGCATCCGGATCCATGCCGTCCTCGTCCATGCGCAAGGGCAAGAGGCGCTCGCGGATCGCGGCCGCCGCGCCGATCGCGCCGGGATAGGTGAGCGTGTCGCAGGCAATCCCGCCGCCGGGCTGCTGCAACGCCAGGAAGACCGCCGAAAGCGCCGCCTGAGCCCCGGCGGTGACAACGATCTCGTCGGCCGAGGCGATATCGCGCCAACGCGACAGGAACGGGACCGTGCTCTCGCGCTCGTCGCCATCCTCTCCAACCCCGCGATAGGAAAGCGGGACCGAGCGCCCGGCAATCATCGTTGTGGTCTGCTGCAGCGCCCGCGTCAGCAGCGGGCCGGCATCCTCCATCAGGAAACCATTGACGCTGAAGTCGGCCACCGCGCGCGCGTCAGGCGCTTCCGTCCTGCGCCCGTCTTCGCGCGGTTGCGGAAAAGCCAGCTTGCGGTCGCCGCCGCCAACGAACGTGCCGCGTCCGACCTCGCCATGAGCCAGTCCCGCCGCGACCAGACCGCGATAGGCGCGCGCGACGGTGCCGGGCGCGCAGCCGAGTTTCCAGGCCGCTTCGCGAATCGGCGGAAGACGCTCGCCGGGAGACAGCCGCCCGTCCTCGATGCCGCGCCGCAGATGCTGCTCCAGCGATCGTGCGCCCGGCACGGAGCCGTTGTCGGCCAACTGGGAGAATATTGTCATGAGCACAATGTTATCATTGTATCAGATATTGTTTCAATTCAATTGTCCTGACCTGGCACAATCCTGCCGCGCGGCTCGCTCGCCCGCGGCCCTGCAAGGTTCGAGGCAATGTCTTCCGAAATGCTGATGCCCGCCGCCCAGTTCGGGTTGCTGGCCCTGTTCGTGGCGGCGATGGTCGGTTCTCCCGGTCCCGCCAACATGTCGCTGATGGCAAGCGGCCTCGCCTTCGGGGCGCGGCCCGCCCTGCCCTTCATGGCCGGTACGATGAGCGGCTTCCAGGTGATCTTCTGGCTCAATGTCGCCGGGCTTTTCGCCTTGCTGCAGAGCGCACCGCACGTCTTTCAGGTCCTGCGCTGGGCCTGCATGGGGTACATTCTGTATCTCGCCTGGACCATCCTGCGCAGCAACGGTGCCGGCGGCCGCGCCATGGAGCGGGTTCCGGGATATCTGCGCGGCTTCTGGGTGCATCCGCTCAACCCGAAAGCCTATGCAATGCAGATCGCCGGAATCAGCCAGTTCGTCTCGGCCGAGCGCTACTTCCTCGATGCGCTCGTGCTCTCGCTCACGTTCCTGCTGCTCGGCGGCTTTCTCAACGGGTTGTGGCTCCTGGCCGGCGGATGGCTGCGGCAGGGCAGCGGCCCGGGTCGTTTCCTGCAGGGCCTCAGGATCGCGCTTGCCGGACTGATGGTCGGTTCCACCATCCTGAGCTTGCAAATGATCCCGGCTTGATGGCAGTTGGGGCAAGCTTTCCCAAGTCAGGTTGCTCCAATGCAGGTCACGCTGGACACGATCACCCGCGCCGCCAGCCTCATCGAAGGGGCGGTGATGCGCACGCCCTGCCTGCCGGCGCCGAAACTCTCGCTGCTCACCGGCGCAGAAGTCTTCGTCAAATACGAGAACCTGCAGGTCACCAACGCGTTCAAGGAACGCGGCGCGCTGGTCAAGCTGGACACGCTCACGCCCGATGAACGCCGGCGCGGCGTCATCGCAATGTCCGCCGGCAACCATGCCCAGGCGGTTGCCTATCACGCCGCCCGGCTCGGCATTCCCGCGACAATCGTGATGCCGGAACCCACCCCTTTCGTGAAGGTGGCGGCGACGCGCGGCTATGGCGCGCGGGTGGTGCTCGCCGGCGAAATGCTGGCCGACGCGCAGGCCGAGGCCGAGCGCATCGCAGCCGATGAAGGTCTCGTCTGGGTGCACCCTTACGATGATCCCGCGATCATTTCCGGACAGGGGACAATCGCGCTGGAAATGCTCGCGGACCAGCCGGATCTCGACTGCCTCGTCGTGCCGATCGGCGGCGGCGGGCTGATCTCGGGCATGGCAACCGCCGCCAAGGCGCTGAAACCCGGCATCGAGGTGATCGGCGTCGAGGCCGAGCTCTACCCCTCGATGATCGGCGCGCTGCGCGGCGGCGAGGTCAGGTGCGGCGGCGCGACGCTGGCCGAGGGCATCGCGGTAAAGAATGTCGGCAAGCTGACGCTCGAGATCGTACGCCGCACCGTCGATGACATCCTGCTCGTCGACGAAGCGGCACTGGAGCGCGCGGTCAACGCCTATCTCACACGTCAGAAGACGATGGCGGAAGGCGCGGGCGCGGCCGGTCTGGCCGCGCTTCTCAGCTATCCCGAACGCTTCGCCGGCCGCAGGACGGGCCTGGTGCTGTGCGGGGGCAACATCGATCCGCGGCTGCTCTCCTCGATCATGGTGCGGGAGCTGGCGCGTGAAGGGCGGCTCCTGTCGATCCGCATCACGACGGCCGACCGGCCGGGCATTCTCGGCGAGATCTCGACACTGATCGGCCGGCTCGGCGGCAACATCCTGGAAGTGTCGCACCACAGGCTGTTTCTCAACGTTCCGGCAAAGGGCACGACGCTCGACGTGGCGATGGAAACCCATGACCGCGACCATGCCGCCCGCATCCACGAAGCGCTCGAGCAGGCCGGCCATTCGGTGCGCATGCTCGATCTCGGCGAATCGCGCATTTAGGCCCGGTTTGAAATTCCGCGCGGCAATGCCCACGTGAGCCCGATGAACGCACGAAAGGATGCCATGCAGAACCCGTCTGAAACCGACTTCATGGCGCGCCCGTCGGCCGGCTTCGACGATCCGCGCCTTTATGCCAATGTCCGCACCAACCGGATCTTCGCCTTTCTCCTCGACGCCGTGCTGATCATCGCGCTGACGGCGCTTGCCGGGCTTCTGGTCGGCATCCTGGGCATTTTCACCTTCGGCCTTGGCTGGCTGCTCATGCCGATCCTGTGGCCGGCAGTGGCGCTCGCCTATGTCGCCTTCACGCTGGGCGGCGCCAACAGCGCGACCCCGGGCATGCGGACCATGGGACTGACCATGCGGATGGTGTCCGGCAAGCGGCCCGACGTGCTGATCGCCGGCATGCATGCATTGCTGTCCTGGTTCTCGATCACCATCCCCCTGCTTCTGCTTGCCACCTTCTTCAACGGCGAGAAGCGCCTGCTGCACGACATCGTGCTGGGCACCGTGGTCTTCAACCGCGAAAGTGGAATGAACTGACCGAAAGTCGAAGGTTCAGGAAAAATCATTCTCTTCCACACCGTAGGCACATGCCTGTTTGCCGCTTTGCGAAACGGCCCGGGACCGGTACAAATGAGGTCGAGCGCACGCCGCGCCGCCCGCCTCGACGGCGTGCGATCCGTTTGAGGAGATGGGCCCCGACGTATGCTGCCAGCCGATCCCGCGATGATCCTGACGTTCGTGGTGATCGTTTTCACCATCGTGCTCTATGCACTGGAACGCTTCGCGCTTGAGGCGGTGGCGCTCGGGTCCGTCGTCGCCTTTCTCCTGATTTTCAGCGTTTTCGAACCGGCGAACGGCGGCTCCATCGGCCCGAGCGAACTGCTTGCCGGCTTCGCCAATCCGGCGCTCGTCACCGTCATATGCCTCCTGATCGTCGGCCAGGGCCTGTTCCAGACCGATGCGCTGGAGCGCCCTGCCAAGATCATCGTCGATGCAACGCGACGACGGCCGATGCTCGCGGCGGCACCCATTTTGATCGCCGTCGCGGTGATCAGCGGCTTTCTCAACAACACCCCCGTCGTCGTGATGTTCCTGCCGATCCTGTCGGCAGTGGCTGCGGCCCAGGGAAAGTCGGCAGGCCGCCTGCTGATGCCGCTCTCCTTCATCGCCATCCTGGGCGGCATGACAACCCTGATCGGTTCGTCCACCAACCTGCTGGTCGCCGACGTGGCGGCCCGAACCAGCGATCTGAAGCTTGGCTTCTTCAGCTTCACCGGGATCGGCGTCATCCTGGCCGCCGTCGGCAGCCTCTACGTGCTGTTCGTCATGCCCTACCTGCTGAAGCCTCGCCGCTCGATGGCGGACGAACTGCAGGTCTCCTCTGGCAAGCAGTTCATCGCCCAGATCGCCATCCACAGCGGCCATCCGCTGGAAGGCGTGACCTCGGTCGCGGGGCTGTTCCCGGCGCTGAAGGACATGACGGTGCGCCTGGTGCAACGCGGCGAACGGCCGATTCTCCCGCCCTTCGAGAATGTCACTTTGATGCCCGGCGACACGGTGATCGTTGCCGCCACCCGCACGGCTCTCACGGCCGCCCTGTCGCAGCGCCGGCCACTGATGGCCACCGACGGGGACGACGCTTCCGATAGCGAGAACGGCGCGCCCCAGCAACGTTCACTGACACTTGCGGAAGTGGTCGTTGCCCCGGCCTCGCGCATTTCCGGGCGCACCATCTCGCAGAGCGGCTTTCACTCGGAGACCCAATGCGTGGTGATGGGCGTGCAGCGCCGCTCGCGCATGCCGCGCATGGCAATGACGGAGATCCGGCTGGAACCGGGCGACGTGCTGCTCGTTGCGGGCACGGCAATCGACATTCAGCGTCTGCGCAAGAACCGGGACGTCTTGCTGCTCGACTGGTCGGCCGCGGAACTGCCGCCGCGCCGGCTGGCCCCGCGCGCCCTCGCCATCTTCGCGATCATGGTCACCGTCAGCGCCCTCGGCCTGGTGCCGATCGTCACCGCCTCCATCGCGGCGACGCTTGCCATGGTTCTGTCCGGCTGCCTCAACGTCCGTCAGGCGCTGCGCGCCGTCGACAGCCGCATCTTCATGCTGATCGGCGCCTCGATCGCCGCTGCCAGCGCGCTGGAGGTGACCGGCGGCGCCAAGGCGATCGCCGACCTTCTGGTCGCGCAGCTCCAGGGTCAGCCGCCGATGATCATGCTCTCGGCGCTGTTCCTTCTGGTGATGCTGCTCACCAACCTCCTGTCCAACAACGCCACGGCGGTTCTGTTCACCCCGATCGCGGTCAACATGGCCGTGCAGACCGGACTGCCGGTCGAGGCCTTCGTCACCTGCGTGATCTTTGCCGCAAATTGCTCCTTCGCCACGCCGATCGGTTATCAGACCAATCTGATCGTCATGGGGCCGGGTCATTACCGATTTTCGGATTTTCTTGTCGCGGGAACACCGCTTGCGTTGCTTCTTTGGCTTACCTTCACTTTTGTTGCGCCCATATACTATGGTTTCGCAATGCTGTGAGCAGCGCTGAGCGGAAAGGACGGCATTGACCCGACATCCGACCGATACACCGCAGTTCTACCTGACGGCCCCCTCACCCTGCCCCTATCTGCCGGGACAGCAGGAGCGCAAGGTCTTCACGCATCTCGTCGGCTCAAAGGCGCAGGTGCTCAACGACGTTCTGACCCAGGGCGGCTTCCGCCGGAGCCAGAACATCGCCTACCGTCCGGCCTGCGAGAACTGCCGCGCCTGCGTATCGATCCGCATCCGCGTCGACGACTTTCACTGGACGCGCTCCTTCCGCCGCCTGTGGACCCGCAACGCCGATATCGTTGCAACCGTCAGCGAGCCGGCTCCTTCCTCGCAGCAATACGATCTCTTCCGGCGTTATCTCGATGCCCGTCACGCAGGAGGGGGCATGTCGGACATGACGGTTCTCGACTATGCGATGATGATCGAGGACACCCATGTGGAGACGATGCTGGTCGAATACCGCAAGCGCGGCCCAGACACGTTCATCACCGGACGCGGAGAAGGGCCATTGCTCGGCGTTGCCCTCACCGACCGGCTGAGCGACGGCTTGTCGATGGTCTATTCGTTCTTCGAACCGGACGCCGGCAAGCGCTCCCTCGGCACTCATCTCATCCTCGACCATGTCGAGCGCGCCCGCGGGCTCGGACTGCCTTATGTCTATCTCGGATACTGGGTGAACGGCTCGCCGAAGATGGACTACAAGGCCCGGTTTCAGCCGCAGGACCATCTCGGCCCCGCCGGCTGGTTCGCCGCCGACATCCCAGGCGACACGCCGTCGGCCGACGACCGGGATGCCCGCTCCGGAAACGGTCCGGAGACTGAGGCGAATACAGGCGAAAGCGACGGTTCCAGACCGCTCGGCGGGTTCCGCTTCTAGGGTGCGGCGTCGATTTCTGCGCGCACGGCCGCGAACACGTCGCGAAACATCTCGCGCGTCAGCCGCCCGGTGTTGGTGTTGTAGCGGGAGCAGTGATAGCTGTCGAAGAGCACAAGCCCCTCACGCGGGACATGCCGCGCATTGTGGCCGAACGGATGTGCGGCGCGGCGCGCGCCAAGGGCCGTCAGCGTGGCGTCATGCGCGATACGGCCGAGTGCGACCAGACAAACCAGTGACGGCAGCGCCTCAATGGTCTGGTTCAGATAGGGAAGACAGTTGCGAATCTCGGCGCCGACGGGCTTGTTTTCCGGCGGGACGCAGCGCACGGCATTGGTGATCGCCGCATCGACCAGTTGCAGACCGTCATCCGGGCGCGCCTGATACCGGCCGCGCGCGAAGCCGAAATCCCCAAGCGTCTCGTAGAGCAGGTCACCGGCGTAATCGCCGGTGAAGGGACGTCCGGTCTTGTTGGCGCCACGCAGGCCCGGCGCGAGACCGACAATCAGCAGGCGCGGACGCGGCGCCGCGAACGTCGGCACCGGCGCGTTGTGCCAATCCGGGCTGAGGGCCCGGTGGGTCTCGCGGAACGCCACCAGACGCGGGCAGGACGGGCAGTCCCGCCCGGGGTCCGGCAGCTTGGGAGAAGCCGAAGACATTCCCGGTTCAATACTCGTCGTCGTCTTCCTCGACCTCGGCCCGGCGCACGGGAGCCGGGCGGGACGGACGCTCGGCCGGATCGCGGCCGACCTTCTTCGCCAGCGTGGCGAGATCGATGAAATGGTCCGCCTGGCGACGCAGGTCGTCGGCAATCATCGGCGGCTGGGTCTGCAGGGTGGAGACAACGCTCACCTTGCGGCCCTTGCGCTGCAACGCCTCGACGAGAGAACGGAAATCGCCATCGCCGGAAAACAGCACGATGTGATCGACATGCTCGACGATCTCCATGGCATCGACGGCCAGTTCGATATCCATGTTGCCCTTGATCTTGCGGCGGCCGGAGGAGTCCACAAACTCCTTCACAGGCTTGGTCACGACCTTGTAGCCGTTGTAATCCAGCCAATCGATCAGCGGACGAATGGACGAATACTCCTGATCCTCGATCAGGGCAGTGTAATAATATGCCCGCAGGAGGTATCCGGTCTTCTGGAATTCCTGAAGAAGCATCTTGTAGTCAATATCGAATCCGATGGTACGCGCCGTTGAATACAGATTCGCTCCATCAATAAATAACGCAACCTTCTCACGCGGATCGAACATCTTTTGGAATACCCTTCGCTGTAACACAGGACAATCTACGGCAGCCGAGGATCATTGTCCCCGCCGACTACAACGGGTAGCCCTGACACGCGGTTTCGCCCGCCACGCATGAGAATAAGCTATACCCGGTACCGTTTACGGATCGACCTGCAATCCGGATTACCCATCCGGTTTCCGTGCCCGTGGAGTGCATCGTCATGCAAGCACTCCGTCTTTGCTTTGGACGGCTTCTATCGCCGCCGGTATGCAAGTCCCACTACACCATTTCTCCATGAAACGGCAACAGAACTCGACGCGATTTTCACCGTGATTCGCAAGCGAACCCAAGCAATTCCGGAAACCTGATTAAAAACAATCTTGTGTCACATCCTTGCGCGAGGCTTGCGTTGGGCGGTGCAACACAGTACATGTCACCGCTTGCCGACAACAGATTATGGAGAATACCCATGGCGCGCGTGACCGTCGAAGACTGCATCGACAAGGTCGAGAACCGCTTCGAACTGGTGCTGCTTGCGAGCCATCGTGCCCGAATGATCTCCAACGGCTCGCCGCTGACCATCGACCGCGACAACGACAAGAACCCCGTCGTGGCGTTGCGCGAGGTCGCCGACGAGACCGTCAGCCCGGAAGATCTCAAGGAAGACCTGATCCACTCGCTGCAGAAGTATGTCGAGGTGGACGAGCCGGAGGCGGACGCGGTGCCGATGGTTCCCAACACCTCGTCCCAGCAGCAGCAGGGCGGCACAGAGGTCAATGCGGTGGACGACAGTGCCGTCGAATTCGACCGCATGTCGGAAGAAGACCTGCTGCGCGGCCTGGAAGGACTTGTTCCGCCGGAGCGCAAGGACGATATCTGACCGAAGACGCCCGGCGGCGCTCCAGCGCTGCCGCGCGTCGTCGAGCGGCAGACGCCGCGACGCGGCCGCTGGTCGACTTCACCATTCGTCGAAAGACCGTGGCGTAGCGGCAGCCGCACCGATGTGTGAGGCGTTTCCGCGATGATGCGGCAATACGAGCTGGTCGAACGCGTCCAGCGTTTCAATCCGAACGCCGATGAGGCGCTGCTCAACAAGGCCTATGTCTATGCCATGCAGAAGCATGGCACGCAGATGCGCGCCTCGGGCGACCCCTATTTCTCGCATCCCCTCGAAGTGGCGGCGATCCTCACGGACCTGCGCCTCGACGATGCCACCATCGCCGTCGCCCTGCTGCACGACACGATCGAGGACACGTCGGCAACGCGCGACGAGATCGACCGGCTCTTCGGCCCGGAAATCGGCAAGCTCGTCGACGGGCTGACCAAGATCAAGCGCCTCGACCTTGCTTCCAAACGGGCGAAGCAGGCCGAAAACTTCCGCAAGCTTCTGCTCGCCATTGCCGATGACGTGCGCGTGCTGCTGGTCAAGCTGGCCGACCGGCTGCACAACATGCGCACGCTCCATCACATGCCGGAGCACAAGCGCGGGCGCATCGCAGAAGAGACGATGGAGATCTATGCGCCGCTCGCCGGGCGCATGGGCATGCACGACATGCGCGAGGAGCTGGAGGACATTGCCTTCCGCACCCTCAACCCCGACGCCTATGCGGCGATCACGGATCGCCTCGGCGCGCTCGAGGAAAAGAACAAGAGCCTCATCTTCGACATCGAGCACGACCTGATGTCGCGGCTCGAAGAACGCGGCATCGCCGCGCTCGTGCGCGGCCGGGAGAAGCGGCCCCACTCGATCTTCCGCAAGATGCAGTCGAAGTCGATCGCCTTCGAACAACTGTCCGACATCTACGGGTTCCGCGTCGTGGTCGGTACGGTCGAGGCCTGCTACCGGGTGCTCGGGGTGGTTCACACCACCTGGCCGGCCGTCCCGGGGCGTTTCAAGGACTACCTGTCGACGCCCAAGCAGAACGATTACCGCTCCATCCACACGACGGTCGTGGGTCCGAGCCGGCAACGTGTCGAGTTGCAGATCCGTACGACCTCCATGGACCGGGTGGCCGAATACGGCATCGCCGCCCATGCGCTCTACAAGGACGGAGAACTCGGCGGGCGCAACGTCAACAAGCTGAACGAGGAAAGCCGCGCCTATGAATGGCTGCGGCGGACCATCGAACTGCTGTCGCAGGGCGACACGCCGGAAGAGTTCCTGGAGAACACCAAGCTGGAGCTGTTCCACGATCAGGTCTTCTGCTTCACCCCGAAGGGACGCCTGATCGCCCTGCCGCGCGGCGCAACGCCGATCGACTTCGCCTATGCGGTCCATACCGACATCGGCAACACCTGCGTCGGCGCCAAGATCAACGGCCAGATCATGCCGCTGGTCACCGAGCTGAGGAACGGCGACGAGGTCGACATCGTGCGCAGCCAGGCGCAGACGCCGCCACCGGCCTGGGAATCGATCGCGGTCACCGGCAAGGCCCGCGCGGCCATTCGCCGGGCAACGCGCGAGAGCGCCCGCCAGCAATACGGCTCGCTCGGCCGGCATATCCTGGAGCGCGCGTTCCAGCGCGCCGGCCACGCATTCAACGACGACCGTCTCGGCAGCGCGCTGTCGCCGCTCGGCTTCACCGCCGTGGGAGACCTCCTGGCGGCCGTCGGGCGGGGCGAAATCCGCGCCCACGAAATCGTGGCGACGCTCTATCCCGACTATCGCGACGACCGGCTGCCCAATGCCGCGCATGGTCCGGAAGACGGCTGGTTCGACCTTGAATCCGGCAGCGGCATGAAATTCAGGATACCGGAGAGCGACGAGGACGCGGATTCGTCCCGCCCGCTTCCAATTCGCGGTCTCGCCGGCGATTTGCCGGTTTCCTTCGCGCCCGATGGCGGCGCGGTGCCTGGAGACCGAATCGTTGGCATCCTGACACCGGGCATCGGCGTCACCATCTATCCGATACAGTCCCCTGCCCTGCAGGCATTCGAGGACGAGACGGACCGCTGGCTCGATGTCCGCTGGGACATGAGCGAGGAGCATCGCGAGCGCTTCCCCGCGAGAATCAACGTCTCGGCGCTCAACGAGCCGGGGTCGCTGGCCACGATCGCCGCGACAATCGCCGAACTGGACGGAAACATCGACAATCTGAAAATGCTGCGAAGGGCGGCGGATTTTCACGAAATCCTTATCGATCTTGAGGTATGGGATCTGAAACATCTCACCCGCATCATGAACCAGCTGCGGGCGAAGACGAACGTATCGAGCGTGACACGGGAAATCGGCTAGAACACCGGCATCGGCCGGGTCCGCTTCCGGCAGCGCAACTTTGAACCAGGCGGGTGGCCGCCACAGGAATCGAAGACAAGAGCCCGCATGCTTTTCAAACGCCGTGACAAACCGAGCCACCTGGAGCGCCTGCGTGTGGCTGTCTGGCCGCGTCACAGCTTTGCCCGCTCGGCCCGCTATTTCTCGAAGCGGGTCTTGCGGCTCACGGCGAGCCCGAACGCCATCGCGCTGGGGTTCGCGGCGGGCGCCTTCGCGTCGATGACGCCGTTCATCGGTTTCCATTTTCTGCTGAGCTTCGTCGTCGCCTTCCTGATCGGGGGCAACATGCTGGCGGCCGCGCTCGGGACAGCGGTGGGCAATCCCCTCACCTTCCCCTTCATCTGGGCCTTCACCTACAAGATCGGCTCGCTGCTCATCTATGGCGAGGCGAAGACGCTCGATCACGGCACGATAGACAGGCATCTGGGCGGCGGCTTCTTCGAGAAGTCTCTCGATGTGATCCTGCCGCTGATCAAGCCGATGCTGCTTGGCTCGCTGCCGCTGGGCATCGTTGTTGGAACATTCTTCTATTTCCTCGTCTTCTACAGCGTGCGCGCCTACCAGCGCTCGCGCCGGCTGAAGATCGCCACACGCAGGACGCGCTTTGCCGCGCATGCACGGCCGGACGTGGATGCCGACGCGGATACGTGAAGCCATGCCGCGTCCGCTTTGCCGTTGAAGCAGGCGCCCGGACTGCCCCATATTGGGGACGCCTCGTTCTCGTGTCCCAGCCTGCGTTACCCCGGGAGCCTTCCGCATGACATCTCAACGCCTGCGTCTCGGCGTCAATATCGATCACGTCGCCACGATCCGTAATGCGCGCGGCGGCCGCTTCCCCGACCCCGTGCGCGCGGCGCAGCTTGCGGCAAAAGCCGGGGCCGACGGCATCACCGCGCATTTGCGGGAAGACAGACGGCACATTTCCGACGCCGATATCGAGCGCCTTTCCCGGGAGCTCGACCTGCCGCTCAACTTCGAGATGGCGGCGACGGAGGAAATGCTGGCCATCGCGCTGAAGGCCCGCCCGCATGCGGCCTGCATCGTTCCCGAAAAGCGTGAGGAACGCACGACGGAGGGCGGGCTCGACGCACGCGGACAGCACAACCACCTGAAACCGGTCGTCTCCGCGCTCGCCGAGAACGGCAGCCGGGTGTCGCTGTTCATCGAGGCGGACGAGCGGCAACTCGATGCGGCCGTTTCGCTCGGGGCGCCGGTCGTGGAGCTGCACACGGGCCGCTATTGCGATCTGCGCAATGACGGCGACCTGGACGGCGCCCGCGCCGAGCTTGCGCGCATCCGCCGGGCGGCGGCCTACGGAGCCTCGCTCGGGCTGGAAGTCCATGCCGGCCACGGGCTCGCCTTCGACACCGTCGGCGACATCGCCGCCATCCCCGAACTTGCCGAACTCAATATCGGTCACTTCCTTGTCGGCGAGGCGATTTTCATCGGCCTCGAAACCGCCATCCACCAGATGCGCCGATGCATGGACGAGGCCCGCCCGGGGGCGGCACGCGCCTCAGGGGCGGCCGGATGATCGTCGGCATCGGCTCGGACCTGATCGACATCCGCCGTATCGAGAAGACGCTGGAGCGGTTCGGCGAGCGGTTCGTCAAACGCGTCTTCACGGAGGAAGAGCGGGCCAAGTCCGACCGCCGCCGCATGCGCGCCGCCTCCTATGCCAAGCGCTTCGCCGCCAAGGAAGCCTGCTCAAAGGCGCTCGGCACCGGTATCCGGATGGGGGTCAACTGGCGCGAGATGGGAGTGGTCAACCTGCCGTCCGGCAAGCCGACCATGCGCCTTGCCGGCTCCGCCGCCGCCCGGTTGCAACGGCTGGTGCCCCCGGGCTTCGTGGCGCGCATCGACCTGACGATCACCGACGACGATCCGCTGGCCCAGGCCTTCGTCGTCATCAGCGCCTGGCCGGAGGACTGGCCGCAGCCGCTTGTCGACCCGATCGAACGCGACTGACAGCGCGGGAACATCCGGAACCTATCGATGCGCGTTTGCGTTGCGTCGACAGGAGCGAGCCGGTACAAGCCAAGAATATCCGGCGGAATCCACCTCCCGGGGCCACTGGAACGACTGGCCGGTGAGCATGGCTCGCGCCGAGGCTCCGGCTGCCGTTGAACAACAAGATGTACCGCCTCCCACCACGAAGGATGCAATGAGCGTGTCTGAAGAAAAAAAGAGCAAGGACGGCGGCCTCTACGAGACCGTCAAGGTACTTGTGCAGGCGCTGTTGCTCGCCCTCGTCGTGCGGACGCTGTTTTTCCAGCCATTCAACATCCCGTCCGGCTCGATGATGGACACGCTGTTGATCGGCGACTACCTGTTCGTTTCCAAATACAGCTACGGCTATTCGCGCTATTCGTTCCCCTACGGGTTGATGCCGATCGAGGGGCGTATCTGGGCGGAAGAGCCCGAGCGCGGCGACGTTGCCGTGTTCAAGCTGCCGCGCGACAACTCCATCGATTACATCAAGCGTGTCATCGGCCTGCCGGGCGACGAGATCCAGATGATCGACGGCGTTCTGCACATCAACGGCACCGCGGTGGAGCGCACCCGCATCGACGATTTCATCTCCACCGACACATTCGGCAATGTCCGCCGCGTGCCCCGCTTCCGCGAGACGCTTCCGAACGGCGTGTCTTACGACACGCTCGACCTGACGACGCGTGGCACCTGGGACAATACCGGCGTCTACAAGGTGCCGCCCGGCCACTATTTCATGATGGGCGACAACCGCGACAATTCGACCGACAGCCGGGTGCTTTCGGCGGTCGGCTACGTGCCGTTCGAGAACTTCGTCGGCCGGGCGGAAATGCTGTTCTTCTCCGTCGACGAGGACGCCTCCGCCTGGATGTTCTGGAAGTGGCCGTGGACGGTGCGCGGCAGCCGCCTGTTCCGGATGCTTTGATCCGCAGCAGCGATCGGGGCAAACTGGCATCATGACAACCGACGGGCAGAAAAAGGCCGAGGCCCGGCTGCAGGCACGCCTCGGCCATGCATTTGGCGACAGGGAGCTCCTGTCGCGGGCCTTGACCCATGGCAGCGCCACGGCGCGCAGCGGCGGTCCCGATGCCAGTTACCAGAGGCTTGAGTTCCTGGGCGACCGCGTCCTCGGCCTTGCCATCGCCACCATGCTGCACAAGGCTTTCCCGAAGGCCGACGAGGGCGAGCTTGCCCGCCGCCTCAACCAGCTCGTGCGCCGCGAGACCTGTGCCGAGGTCGCTCGCGACCTGCAGCTCGGCGATGCCGTGCTGCTCGGCGAGAGCGAGGCGCAGACCGGCGGCAAGCGCAAGACCGCCATCCTCGCCGATGTCTGCGAGGCGGTGATCGCGGCGGTTTATCTGGACGGCGGGCTGGAAGCGGCGCAGAATCTGATCGAGCGTCTCTGGGGACCGCGCATGACGAGCTATTCGGGCCCGCTGCGCGATCCCAAGACGATGCTGCAGGAATGGGCACAGGGACGCGGCAAGCCCGCCCCGATCTACACGATGACCGAACGAAGCGGGCCGGACCATGCGCCAAGCTTCACCGTTCGCGTCGATATCGAGGGCCACGAACCGGCGCAGGGCGCCGGTGGCTCGAAACGGATCGCGGAACAGCGAGCGGCCGAAACCGCCCTGCGGCGCGAGGGACTTCTGACAGGGAAAGACGACACGTGAACGCGCAAGACGACGACACCCCGACCGGCACCGAACCGGGCGCGGGCCGCATCGGCGGCCCTTCCGGCGACGACAGCGGGACTGCCACCCGCGCCGGTTTCGTCGCGCTGATCGGTGCTCCCAACGCGGGCAAGTCGACGCTTCTCAACGCGCTGGTCGGCGTCAAGGTCTCGATCGTCACCCACAAGGTGCAGACGACGCGTGCCTTGGTGCGCGGCATCGCGATGCAGGACGCCTCCCAGATCGTCTTCGTCGACACGCCGGGCATCTTCCGCCCCAAGCGGCGGCTGGAACGGGCCATGGTCGACACGGCCTGGGGCGGCGCGCGCGAGGCGGATGTGGTCGTGCTGTTGATCGACGCCAAGAGAGGCATCGACGAGCAGGCCGAGGCGATCCTCGACCGGCTGGCGGATGTGCGCCTGCCGAAGGTGCTGGTGCTCAACAAGATCGACATCACCCAGCGCGAGACGCTGCTTGAACTGGCCGCGAACGCCAATGCGCGCGCGCCCTTCGACCAGACATTCATGGTCTCCGCCGCCAAGGGCTACGGCCTCGACGACCTGATGGGTTATCTTGCCGAAACCGTTCCCCCCGGCCCCTGGCTCTACCCGGAGGACCAGGCCTCGGACCTGCCGATGCGCATGCTGGCGGCCGAGATCACCCGCGAGAAGCTGTTCCTGCGTCTGCATCAGGAACTGCCCTACATGTCGACGGTCGAGACCGAAGCCTGGCAGGAGCGCAAGGACGGTTCGGTGCGCATCGAGCAGACCATCTATGTGGAGCGCGACAGCCAGAAGGTGATCGTCCTCGGCCAGGGCGGGCGCACGATCAAGTCGATCTCGCAGGCCGCCCGCGCCGAGATCGCCGAGGCCGCCGGCTGCCCGGTGCATCTCTTCCTCTTCGTCAAGGTGCGCGAGAACTGGGCGGACGACCCCGAGCGCTACCGCGAGATGGGCCTGGAGTTCCCGAGGTAGGGAGGCCGGCACAACCGAGATGGAATGGAACGCCGACGGCATCATCCTGGCGACGAGGAAGCACGGCGAGACCAGCCTGATCCTCGAGGTGATGACGCGCGAGCACGGTCGGCATCTGGGCCTCGTGCGCGGCGGTCGCAGCCGCAAGATGCAGGCCGCCCTGCAGCCGGGCAACGGCGCCCGGCTGACCTGGCGGGCGCGGCTCGACAACCATCTCGGCCTGTTCGCCGTCGAACCGCTGGAGATGCGCGCCGCCGGGCTGATGGCGAGCCCCACCGGCGTCTACGGCATCCAGGCGCTTGCCGCCCTCCTCCATCTCCTGCCCGAGCGCGACCCGCATCCGCAGCTGCATGACGGGCTGGAGACGATCCTCGCCCATCTCGGCGATCCGGCCATCGCCGGCGCGCTGATGGTGCATTTCGAGCTGCAGATGCTGGCCGAGCTCGGATTCGGCCTCGATCTCGGCGAATGCGCGGCAACGGGCACGCGCGAGGACCTTGTCTATGTCTCGCCGAAATCAGGGCGTGCGGTATGCCGGGAGGCCGGTCTTCCCTACGCGCCGAAGCTCCTGCCGCTGCCCGCCTTCCTCGGCGCGCGCCCCGAACACGCAGCCGAGGTCGTCGCCGACGAGGGTGAATTGGCGGGCCTTGACGGGCCCCAGATCGACGCGGCGTTCCGCCTGACGGGCTATTTTCTCGACCGGCATGTGCTGGCCCCGCGCCAGATCCCCGTCTCGCCGGCGCGCGACGGGTTCCTGCAGGCGGTCATGCGGTCGCTGTGAACGCGCCAAAGCGGCGGAAAACCGCCATCCGTAGCGTTCCATGCGTTGCGCGGACGCGCGAATACCTGTAGCCAATAGCCATGGGAAAAGACCTGATTCCGCCCGGTGGCATCGAACCGATCGACCTGCGCTCCGCGCTCGAGGAGCGCTACCTCTCCTACGCACTGTCGACGATCACACATCGGGCCCTGCCGGATGTGCGCGACGGGCTGAAGCCGGTGCACCGGCGCCTGCTCTACGCGATGCGGCTGTTGAAACTCGACCCCAATGCGGGCTTCAAGAAATGCGCCCGCGTCGTCGGCGACGTGATGGGTAAGTACCACCCGCATGGCGACCAGGCGATCTATGACGCCCTGGTGCGCCTCGCCCAGGATTTCGCCGTCCGCTATCCGATGGTCGACGGACAGGGCAATTTCGGCAATATCGACGGCGATAGCGCCGCCGCCATGCGCTACACGGAAGCCCGCCTCACCGACATCGCGATGCGCACGCTCGACGGGCTCGACGAGGACGCGGTCGACTTCCGCGAGACCTATGACGGGCTCGACAAGGAACCGATCGTTCTGCCGGGCGGCTTTCCGAACCTGCTCGCCAATGGCGCGGCAGGCATCGCCGTCGGCATGGCGACCTCGATCCCGCCGCATAATATCGGCGAACTTTGCGCCGCCGCCCAGCATCTGATCAAGACGCCGGACGCGACGACCGCCGACCTCTTGCAATTCGTGCAAGGGCCGGACTTTCCGACCGGTGGCGTGATGGTCAGGAACGATGCGGCCTTCCTGGAGGCCTATGAGACCGGCCGCGGCGGGTTTCGCGTTCGCGCCCGCTGGGAGGTCGAGGATCTGGGCCGCGGCACCTGGCAGGTGGTGGTCACAGAAATCCCCTACCAGGTGCAGAAATCGCGGCTGATCGAGAAGATCGCCGAACTGCTGCAGGCCCGCAAGCTGCCGCTGCTCGACGACGTGCGCGACGAATCCGCCGAGGACGTGCGCCTCGTCCTCATCCCGCGCAGCAAGAATGTCGACGCGGCGCTGCTGATGGAATCGCTTTTCAAGCTCACCGATCTGGAGAACCGTTTCTCGCTCAACATGAACGTCCTGTCGGGTGGCAGGATCCCCATGGTGATGGGCCTGAAGCAGGTGCTGGCGGAATGGCTGGAGCACCGCAAGGAAGTGCTGGTCCGCCGCTCGCAGCACCGGCTGGCGCAGATCGAGCACCGGCTGGAAGTGCTCGGCGGTTACCTGATCGCCTATCTCAACCTCGACGAGGTCATCCGCATCATCCGCGAGGAGGACGATGCCAAGGCCTCGCTGAAGGCCGCCTTCGACCTCACCGAGGTGCAGGCCGAGGCGATCCTCAACATGCGGCTGCGCTCGCTGCGCAAGCTCGAGGAAATCGAGATCCGCAAGGAGCATGACAAGCTCACAGCGGAGCGCGACGAGCTGCTGACGCTGCTCGGCTCCGACGCGCGCCAGTGGACGCGGATCGGCAAGCAGATCGGCGAAATCGCCAAGGCCTACGGTCCGGAAACGCCGCTCGGGCGGCGCCGCACCACCTTCGGCGATGCGCCCGAGCACGATGTCGTCGATATCCACCAAGCGATGATCGAGAAGGAGCCGATCACCGTCATCGTCTCTCAGAAGGGCTGGATCCGCGCGCTCAAGGGCCACCAGCAGGACCTTGCCTCGCTCGCCTTCAAGCAGGACGACGCGCTCAAGCTCTCGCTCTTCGCCGAGACGACGGACAAGCTCCTCGTCTTCACCACCGGCGGCAAGTTCTTCACGCTCGGCGCCGACAAGCTGCCGGGCGGGCGGGGCCATGGCGAACCGGTACGCCTGATGGTCGACATGGAGGAAGGGCAGGACGTCATCGACGTCTTCGTCTATCGCGGTGACCGCAAGCTGCTTGTCGTCTCCGACGAGGCGCGCGGTTTCGTCGTCAACGAGGCCGATGTCACCGCCAACACCCGCAAGGGCAAGCAGGTGCTCAACGTCACCGCACCGGGGGAAGCGCAGCTTTGCGTTGCCGCCGACGGTGATCACGTCGCCATCATCGGCCGCAACCGCAAGCTCCTCGTCTTCCCGCTGGCGCAGGTGGCGGAGATGACGCGCGGACGCGGCGTGCGCCTGCAGCGCTACCGCGACGGCGGCGTCTCCGATGTCATCGTCTTCAAGGGCGAGGACGGGCTGACCTGGACGGATTCCTCCGGCCGCAGCTTCACCCGCAAGTTGGAGGAACTGACCGACTGGCGCGGCGACCGCGCGCAGGCAGGCCGCCTGCCGCCCAACGGCTTCCCGCGCTCGAACACGTTCGGCCGGCGCACGCTTTGACACCTGAGGAGAAGCGTGCGACATGCCCCGCCCCTTGCCGCTGACGCGTGACGATTTCCGGCTCTTCCGCGAGATTCCCACCCGCTGGATGGATGTCGACGTCTACGGGCACGTCAACAATGTCGAGTATCTGAGCTATTTCGACACAGCCGTGAACGGCTGGCTGATCGAGCAAGGCGTGCTCGACCCGCGCAGTTCCGAGACCGTGTTCCTCGTCGTCGAGACGCAATGCGCCTATTTCTCGGAACTGACATTCCCGGGCACGGTCCGTGCCGGCATCCGGGTCGCCCGCCTCGGCGGCTCGTCGGTGACCTACGAGATCGCATTGTTTGCCGGCGAAGAAACAACCGCCAGCGCACAAGGGCGTTTCGTGCATGTGCAGGTCGATCGTTCCACAAGGCGGCCGTCAGCGATAGACGGCGCCCGGCGAGCGCTTTTGGACTCGATTACCGAAAACTGAATTTATCCATATTTCAGAATCTATTGGATCAGAAAATTAAAGCAGAGGATCAGGGAACAAAGCCGGAATACCGTTCCGATTCGTCCACACTCCATCCCAAGCTTGTCCAGAGCTTATCCCGCGTTTTTCAACAGGCGCGCCTTTTCGCGGCCCCAGTCGCGCTGGCGCTCTGTCTCGCGCTTGTCATGCAGCTTCTTGCCACGGGCAAGCGCCAGTTCGACCTTCGCCCGGCCCTTGTCGTTGAAGTAGAGTTTCAACGGGACAATGGTCTTGCCGTCCTTGTGCACGGCCAGGGCGAGCTTCGCCATCTCGCGCTTGTGCAGCAGCAGCTTGCGCTTGCGGCGCGGCTCATGGTTGAAGCGATTGGCCTGCAGGTATTCCGGGATATAGGAATTGATCAGCCAGAACTCGCCGCCTTCCTGGCTGGCATAGCTTTCGGCGATCATCGACTTTCCCTCGCGCAGGGCCTTGACCTCGGTCCCCTTGAGCTCGATCCCCGCCTCCAGCGTGTCCTCGATCTCGTAGTTGAACCGGGCCTTGCGATTGTCCGCGATGATCTTGCGGTTGCTGTCGGCGGGGCGTTTTGATGCCATTTTCGGTCACGGCGCGGGAAGGCGTCACCCGCCTCCCCGCAATCCGTCTGTCCTTGTCAGTTGAGCAGGCCCGCATGCGTCATCGCATCGCGGATCGCGGCTTTTGTCGTGTCGGAAACGGGCACCAGCGGCAGGCGCAACTCGTTCTCCAGCTTGCCGAGCAGCGACAGGGCGTATTTCGCGCCCGTCGGGTTCGGCTCGATGAAGAGCGCGTTGTGCAGAGGGGCCAGCCGGTCCTGGATGGTCAGCGCGGTGGCGTAGTCGCCGCCGAGCATGGCTTCCTGGAACTGCGAGCACAGGCCGGGCGCGACATTCGCCGTCACCGAGATGCAGCCCGTTCCCCCATGGGCGTTGAAGCCGAGCGCGGTGATGTCCTCGCCGGAGAGCTGGACGAAGTCCGCTCCGCAGAGCTCGCGCTGGCGGCTGGCGCGCGACATGTTCGCCGTCGCGTCCTTGACGCCCTTGATGTTGCGCGAGGTGCGGAACAGTTCCGCCATGGTCTCCGGCTGCATGTCGATCACCGAGCGGCCGGGGATGTTGTAGATGTAGATCGGAATGCCGACGGCCGCGTCGATCGCCCGGTAATGGGCGAGCAGACCGGCCTGGTTCGGCTTGTTGTAATAGGGCGTGACGACCAGCAGCCCGTCCGCCCCGGCCTTCTCGGCATGGGTGGCGAAGTCGATGGCCTCGACCGTGTTGTTGGAGCCGGCGCCGGCCATCACCGGCACGCGGCCGCCATTGGCCTCGATGCACAGCTCGATGACGCGCTTGTGCTCGTCATGGGTCAGGGTCGGGCTCTCGCCGGTGGTGCCGACGGGGACGAGCCCGTGGCTGCCTTCTTTTATCTGCCAGTCCACGAACTCCTGAAACGCTTTCTCGTCCACGGCCCCGTTGCGAAACGGCGTGACGAGTGCGGGCATGGATCCCTTGAACATGGCGGTCCTCTTGGAGTGTGGCATGGGCCGGATGGTGCATCCGGGTGGCGCACAATAGTCGGCACCGGCATACGACGCAACACGCGACGCCGATCCGGAAGACACTGATCAAACCCGGTTTGCAGCCACCGCCGGCTTGCCTATCATTGCCCTGTGAACAGACCGGGGATGCAGGGCCAAATGACAGACGAAAGTGGGGATGCCGCCCCGGAGGACGAGACCGGCGCGGAGAGCTCCCCGCCGCAGCAGCCACACAGGCAAGGCTGGCGGAGCAATGACGGGCTGGAGCTTTCGGCGACGATCTGGGAACCCTCGCCCTCCCGGCCGTGCAAGCCGGACGTCCTGTGCCTTGCCGGCCTGTCGCGCAACGCCCGCGATTTCGGCGCGCTTGCCGAAATGCTCGCCGCACGCGGCCACCGGGTCGTGGCGATGGACTATCGCGGGCGCGGCCACTCCGGCCGGCACCCCGACTGGCGCACCTATTCGATCGAACAGGAAACCGCCGATATCGACGCAGGGCTCGACGCGCTGGACCTGTCACGTGTGGTCGTTGTCGGCACGTCCCGCGGCGGACTGCACGGCATGCTGCTCGCCTGGCGTGCACCGGAGCGCGTCGCCGGCCTTGTCCTCAACGACATAGGCCCGACCATCGAGCGCGGTGGATTGCGCCGCCTCTCCGGCGCCATCGGCCGACGCATGGCGGCACACGACTGGAGCGAGGCGGCGGAGTTGCTGAAGACCTCGCTTTCCGGCCAGTTCCCCTCGCTTGACGAGGCCGGCTGGCGGCGTTTCGCCGGCCAGCTCTACAGCGAGGCGGCCGAGGGTCTCCTGCTCGACTACGACGCCCGGCTCGCCAACACGCTTGGCGAGATCGACGAGGAGACGGAGACGCCCGACTTCTGGCCGGTCTTCGAAGCCATCCGCGCGATCCCGGTTCTGGCCATACGCGGCGCCCTGTCGGACATCCTGAGCGCGGAAACCTTCGCCGAAATGGGCGAACGTCATCCCGGGACGCGGCTGCATCTCGTCGAGGACGAGGGCCACGCGCCGCTGCTGTGGGACACCGAAACGCAAGAGACAATCGCCGGCTTCGCTTCAAGCCGGGGCTGAAGCGTCGCTGCGGGTCATCGGATCGTCAGGGTGATACGGGCGGCGTTGCCGTCGGCGTCGATCACCGAAATCACCGAGGCGCCCGGCCCGTCCGGCACCCAGGTGAGCGCGGTTGCGAAGGGACCGCTTGCGACCGGCGCGCCATTGGCAAGCCAGAGGAACGGCGCCCGTCCGCGCCGCGCCTTGATGACCAGGGGCATCGCCGCCGCCTGCCCCTGCCCGTCGGACAGTCCGAGGTCGACCGTCGCCCCGTCGGGCGGATAGAAGATTTCCGGGCCCGGGCTGGCGCGCAGGCCATCATGCCGCGTTGCCGTGCGCGCATAGCGCAGCGCCGCCGGCACGCGGTCCTCACCGGCCTCCAGCCCGCGCGGCGGACGCGGCAGCGGCGTCCGCCTTGTCCCGATCCGCTGAAAGGCATCGAACAGGATCGGGGCCGCCGACTGATAGCCGGTGATGCCTGGAACCGGCGTGCCGTCGGCCCGCCCCACCCAGACACCGACCACATGGCTGCCGTCATAGCCGATGGCCCAGGCATCGCGATAGCCGTAGGAGGTGCCTGTCTTGTAGGCGACACCCTCACCATTGGCCGTGTCGGGCGGAGGCACCTCGGAAAGGATTTCGCCGATCCGCCATGCCGCCCCGGACGACAGGATCGCACCGGCGTCACCAGCGCCGCCGCTGCCATCATGCGCACCGCCTGTCCCGAACGTCTCGCGCAAGACGACCGGGCGACCGCCGCGTGCCAGGCCCGCATAGAGCTGCACGAGGTCGTGCAACGAGAGACCGAAGCCGCCAAGCGCCGCCGCCAGCCCCGGCGTCTCGCCCTCGGGAAACCTCGGGGCGGTTCCGGCGCGGCGAAGCCTTGCGACGAAACGTGACACGCCGACCGCATCGAGCAATGCGACGGCCGGCACGTTGAGCGAGGCGGTCAGCGCCTGCCGCACCCGCACCGTGCCCTGGAAGGCGAGATCGAAATTGGTCGGGCTGTAGCCGGACAGCGTCGTCGGCCGGTCCTCGATCAGGCTGTCGGGATGGGCGATGCCCTCCTCGAAGGCAAGGCCGTAGATCAAGGGCTTCAGGGTCGAGCCGGGCGAACGCACCGCGCCGGTCATGTCGACATGCCCGCGCCGCGCCTCGTCGAGAAGCCCGGCCGAACCGACATGCGCGAGGATCTCGCCGCTGCCGTGATCGGCGACCAGCAGCGCCACGGAGACATTGCGCCCGAGCCGCGCGGCGCGCGCCGCGACCATCGCCTCGAGGCGTGCCTGCAGGCTGGCGTCGAGCGTCAGGCGGACACTTCCCGCCCCGCCGCTTCGTGCCAGCGCCTGCCGCGTTGCGTGGGGTGCCAGCATCGGCACCGGCCGGCGGTGCGTCGGGACCGGTTCCCGCCGGGCTGCAGCGGCCGGCTCGCGACCGAGAACGCCCTGCGCCTCCATCACGCCAAGCACCCGGTCGCGCGCCGCGCGGGCAGCTTTCGGGTCACGGTCGGGACGCCGTGCCTCGGGAGACTGCGGCAGCGCCACAAGCAGGGCCGCCTGCGCCGGCGTGAGGCGTGCCGGCTCCTTGCCGAACCAGGCGAGACTTGCCGCCCGCACACCCTCGATATTGCCGCCAAAGGGCGCACGGGCGAGATAGAGCGACAGGATCCCGCGCTTGTCGAGTTCCCGCTCCAACGCCAGCGCGGTCACCACCTGACGCCATTTCATCGCCAGCGACCGGGTCGGCTCCTCCATCACCAGCCGCGCCGCCTGCATGGTCAGCGTCGAGGCGCCGGAAACGATGCGTCCCTTTGAAAGAGCCTGTGCCCCGGCGCGCAGCACGGCACGCGGATCAACCCCGGAATGCTCGTGAAAGCGCCGGTCCTCATAGGCAAGCAGCATGCGCAGATAGAGCGGATCGACAGCGCCCGGATCAAGCGGCAGGCGCCAGCGGTCATCGCTCGTCTGAAAGGCACGCAGCAGCACGCCATCGCGATCCGTGGCGGCGCGCGACATCTCGACCGGCGCAAGGAGTGCCTCCCGGTCGAGCGACCACACATCATGAGCCAGCATCCCCGCCGCCAGCGCCGGAACCGCCAGAACTGCGGCGGCAGGCCAGCGCCAATGCCGGATCACGCGCCCCGCCATGCCTGCGCCCCTGTCTCCTGCCGCTTGCACCTCGCCTCCGGTTCGCTAGCGGATCGGCCCGAGCACCTCGATACGGCCGGTTGCCGTACGGGCGCTCAGGTCCGGGCGATACATGTCTTCCACCGTTGCCGGCGGATGAACGAAACTGCCCGGCAGGGCGGCCCGCGCCAGATAGGCGAAGGTGAGCACATCGGCGTTCTGCTGTGTCTCGTCGACGGCCGCGACGAAGCGGTCGTCACGGAACTCGACATGGTCGGGATTGTCGATGGTGGAGAGCCAGTCGAGCGCGCCGATATCGCCGGAGCGCACCAGACGGGGGTTGTCGATGACAAGCCCCGCCGGCAAACGGTCGACGACCAGCATGCGCCCCTTGCCCGGCCGTTCGCGGGTCACGGTGAGCACCACGGCGATCCGCGTGTTGAAACCGACCGTCCCCGATGCGAGCTCGTTGCCGTCGAGATCGTAGAAAGCACGGGTGATGCGGTAGCCGTTGCCGCCGGCGGGCTCGGGCTCGACAGGCCGTCCGGCAACGGTGAGCACCACGTCGGCCGCCTTGTCGCCGCGGTTTTCGATGCGCACCGGCGTCGCCGCGACGCCCGTGCCGGACAGCCGGCGGTCGAGGCGACCGCTGACGGCCGCTCCGTCGACGGCGAAGCGCGCCTCGTCGGCCTTCTGCTGCAATTCGTGGCCTGCAACGAGAAGCCAGGCCATGTCCTGCGTCGACAGATGGTCGGTCGCATCCTGCCGACTGGCCACATCGCGGGCGAGTTGCGCCGCATCGACCGAGGACGCCCCGACACGGGTGACATAGGCCAGCACACCGGCCGCATCGCGCAGCGTCGTGCCGTAATCACCGCGATAGCCGGTCGTGTCCGCCTTGCCGACATCGGCAACAGCCGCCTTGAAGACCCGGCCGGCACGTTCCGTCTCTCCGTAGATCGACAGGGCGGCGCCCACCTGCGCCTTGGCAAGGGCCGAACCGAATGCGGAGAGCTTCACATCGGCGTAGTAGCGCAGGTCACCGACCGAGGCCCGCCCGGCGGATGCCAGCACATAGAGCCCGTAGGCGATCCCCTCGCCGCCATCGTCGAAGTCGGAGGCATAGGAGATCCGGTTCTCGATATTGTCGAGGGCGCTGTCGAGCGCGATGCGCGGCACGTCATAATCACGGTCGCGTGCCCGGATCAGGAAATCCGTCACATAGGCGTCGAGCCACGGGTCCTGATTGCCAAAGCTCGACCACAGGCCGAAGGAACCGCTCGAGTTCTGATTGCCCAGCACCCGGCGGATCGCGGTCTCCACCCGCTCGCGTACAGCGCTGTCGGTTTCCAGACCGCTGACGACAGCCATCTCGTTCAGATAGAGCAAGGGCAGCGCCCGGCTCGTCGTCTGCTCGGTGCAGCCGTAGGGGTAGCGGTCAAGCGCCGCGAGCAGGCCCGGAATGTCGATGCGCGCGGCACCGCCCGCCGCCACCGTCAGACTGGCCGTTTGCGGCACGATCCCGGCCAGCGTGTCGGCATCGAGCGTCAGTCCTGCCCCGGGAGCCAGCGTCACGAAGGATCGCCGCGAGATCGGCGGCATCGTGTCGCGAATGCCAAGCGCCAGAGACTTTTCCGCCACCGGCCCGTCCGGGCCGGCCAGCGTCAGGGCGAGCGTTGCATCGCCCGGCGTGCCACTGGCGGTGATCGGAAAGCGGAGCGAGCGCCGTTCGCCGGCGGCCAGGGTGACCTTGCCGGACATGTCGTCGAGATCCACGGAAAGCGGTCCGTCGATCTCGGCCTGAAGCACATAGTCGCCGGCGGGTCCCTCGACATTGTCGATCTCGACCAGCAGGCGCGACGTGTCGTCCGGGGCCAGGAAGCGCGGCAGGGTCGCCGTCACCACGACCGGATCGCGCACCACGACATCGCGTTCCGCGTGGCCGACGCCGTTCTCGCTCCAGGCAACCGCCATCAGCCGCACCGTGCCGTTGAAGTCGGGCACCTCGAAGGAAACCGTGGCTCGACCGTCGGCATCCGTCTCGACGACGCCGGAGAAGAGCGCCATCGGCGCTTCCTGCGGCGGCGGCGCGGCAAGCGACAGGCCGGTGCCGTCGCCGCCGGAGCGCACGAGGCCCCGGTCGCCGACGGTGCGGTCGATCAGTTCGCCGTAATAGTCGCGGATCTCCATGCCGAGCCGGCGCTGGCCGAAATACCAGCCATCGGGATCGGGCGTCTTGAACCGCGTCAGGTTGAGAATGCCCACATCGACAACGGCAATCGTCAGGAAGGCTGGCTTGCCGGCCGGCTGACCGGAAATCTCGACGCCGACCTCCATCGTCGTGCGCGGCCGCATCGTGTCGGGCGCATCAAGCGCGACACTGTGGCGACGTTCACCCGGATCGACCGCAAGCCATTGCAGGCCGAGCGCGCGCGAGGGCATGCGCCTGGCCTCCAGGTCCATCGGCCGCAGCAGGGTCGCGGTGACATAGGCGCCGTTGCCCCAGTCGTCGGTCACGGTGAGGTCGATGTCGCTTTCTCCCTCGGTGACCTCGATGACCCGACTCTCGATCAGCCGGTCACCCATCACCTGGACAAGCGCGATGCCGTCAAAGCGCGGCTTCAGGCGCAGCTTCGCCGTCTCGCCGACACGATACGCCTCCTTGTCGAGGCCGACCTCAAGCACGTCCGGCGTCTGCGACGAGGACGAAGAGGCGTACCAGCCGGCGCTGAAGGTGGTGTTGGTGGCGGCGGGTTCAGCCCCGTTCATCACCAGTTCCAGCCTGTAGCGCCCCCATTCGACGGGAACCGACAGCTTGGCGGACTGCCCGGCCTCGATGGCGAGTTCGCCGTTGGCGACACGCTTGCTCGTTGTCACCGGCTCGAACGACCAGCGATTGTCGGACCGGTACCACTGGTAACGGGTCTCGACCTTGGACAAGGTCCACAACACGCCACCGGCGGCAATACGCTCGCCCGAACGGTCGATGGCGACAATTTCGAAATCCGCCGGACCGCCCTCGCCAAGACCGCCGTCGAAGCCCGGCTTCACACCGATGCGCGGTCCGTCGGCCAGCACCGGAAGATCGAGACCACGCTCGACATAGCGGCCGCCGGCCTCGACCACGCGCACCACCACCTTTGCCTCATAACCAGCCGTTGTCGGCTCCAGCTGCGGTGCGGGCAGGACAAAGCTCGCCTTGCCCGTCTCGTCGGTCACGGTGCCGTCAGGCAAGGACTGGCGGTTCGGATAGACCTGCTCGTCCTCAAGGCCGAAGACATAACCGGGAAAGGCCGGGTTTTGCCGTGTCGGGGAAACGACGAGGTCACCCTCGACGCGCTGGCCGCCGGCCGGTGCGCCGTAGAGGAACTTCGCCTCGAGCGAGACCGTCGGCGGGTCCTGCGGATCGAGCGCCCCGGCATCCGCTTCCGGCGTGAAGTCGACGCGCTCGGGCTGGTAGTCCTCCACGAGGAAGGACACCTGTGCCAGAGCCGCCCCCTTGGGATCCGCATGGATCCTCAGGGACCAGCTTCCCTGCTGGGCGGAGGCCGGCAGTTCCAGCGCGTGGGCCCGCCCTCCGGCACCGGCGTCCGTGACTTGCACGCGCATATATTCGACACCGTCAGGCCGGTCGTAGATGAAGGTCAGCGGCAGGCCGGGTGTTGCCATGGCAGCCCCGTCGCGGGCCATCGCGCCTGCATGCACCGTCTCGCCCGGGCGGAAGACGCCACGGTCGAGCCAGGCGAAGACATCGATCGGCCCCGGCGCGGCCCGTCCCTCCACGCCGCGGTCGGACAGATCGAAGGCGGGTTTGGTCAGGTCGAGGAAGGCGTAGTCGCCGCTTTCCGTCTCGACGCCGACCATCGCCGGCGCGCGCCCTCCGGTGCCGCGCGTCAGGCCCGGTGCAAAGCGCGCGAAACCCTCGGCATCGCTCTTCGTCTCGCCGAGCACTTCGTTGTTGACCGCCACAAGACGCACGCTCGCACCGGCGACCGCCGAGGCATCGGAGAGCGAGCGCACCGCGACCACCGCCTCGCCGGGGCCCGTATAGGCGCTGACGCCCAGATCGGAGACGATGAACCATTGGGTTGCCCAGGGACCCCACTGGTTTTCCCGGTCTTCCTTGGCCCGCGCCACCATCGCATAGACACCGGGCTTCATCTGAAGCCCGAAATCGGCGACCGGGACGGCCGTCGTCACATCCTGGTTGAGACGCTGCTGCGTCTCCACGGTACCCGACCAGAGCTTCTCGCCATATTCGTCGCGGATCTGGTCGGCGCCATAGCTGTTGAGCTGGGAGAGAATGCGCTGGTCGCGCAGCGCCGGGGCAAGCCCGCGCTCGCCGATGCCGTAGATTTCCGTCTCCACCGCTCCGGTGTTGACCGTGATCACCGGGATCGTCGCGCCATCTCCTGCCGGCAACACATAGGCACGGCCGAGGAAGCGCACGGACGGACTGCGATCGCGGACATAAACGGTGAGATCGGCCGTCTTCTCCAGTTTCTCGCCGTCGGCGGACGGCACACCCTCGCGCAGCAGCAGCGAATAGCGCTCGCCGTGGCGCACGCCGTCGACACAGATCTGGGCGCCTTCGCTCTCGATCGAATAGGGCCCCTCGCCGGTCACCCGGACGAAGGGGGCGAAATCGGTCGCCCGCGCCAGCGTGTCGGAGAACACGACGCAGATCCGGGGCGTTGCCGCGTCGGCATCCACCTGATGATCGAGAATGCGGAAGCCGTGCTGGGCCACCATCGTGTCGTAGCGGTCGCGGCGCAGCGGCGTCTCGTCCAGTTCGAGACCTGCACGCAGCGCCTTGATGGCCGGCTTGTAGAGCTGGCGGCGCTCAAGGGCGCTGGCCAGCAGATCGAGCGCATCGACCCGCTCGGCCTCGCCCGTCGATGAAAGGTAAGCGTTGACGGCCGCGCTCGCTCCGTCATTTTCGACCTGGTTGCGGCGTTGCCAGTCGGAGGGTTTCTGGGCAACGAGCGAACGGGCAAGACCGCTCCACAAGTCGAAACGCTCGCCATCCAGCGTCAGAGCCCGCGCGAAGTTGCGTTCGGCCTCCTCGAAGCGGTTCGCGCCGAGCGAGGCCCAGGCCGCAGATTCAAGCGCGCCAGTGGTCGCCCCGCCGGCATCGAACTTGCGCGAAAGGGCGCGGGCGTAGCGCCCTGCCTCCTCCGTCAGCGACCCGGGCAGGAAAGAGATTTCAGCCTCCCGCGCCTTGCGGGTCGCTTCATCGCGCGCAACCACCGTCACCACGCGGCCGGCAACGGCCCCGGAGAACGCCTGCAGGCGGCCGACATCCGACTTCAGGAAACACCATCCGGCGGAGGTGTTGAAGGTGAACGCGCGGCACTGGTTGCTGTCGAGGCAGGCGGCCTTGCAGGCCTCGAGGTCGACATCCTTCAGGGTGCGGAAATCGGCGCCGAAGTAATCGGCATCGTCGACGGTGACGATCCGCCGTGTTTCCCCGGAAGACGCCCCCCCGGAAGAGCCCCCCCCGGAAGACTGGGCAGCTCCGGGGACAGGCACGAGACCGCCAAGGAGGAGCAGCGATAGGGCAAGACCCGCAAACAGTCGCGAACCACGATCCCTGACGGTCGAACGCATGAGTTTCCCCCCAAAAGCGGCGGCCGGTCCGAATCCGGCAATCTGATTCCCGCCCGGAGATGCTTCAACACATGCGCCCGGCGGCTCCCGAAGCGGGGATGGGATCACGCAATCTTGACAAGTCCAAGACCAAACTGACGTAATTTTCGCATCAAAGTTGCACGAATTTTCCGTTCCGATACACCGTGCTACGCCAACCGCCAGTCTGGCGCGAGCCCGGAGACCGCCGTCTTGCCGCCGGCCCGGCCCGAAACAATATCGACTTCCGCCCGTCTCGCGTGTCGCGGCAGCACCCATCACGGCATCAGGCAGGCTCACGACCAGAGGGAAACTTGCATGTCCGAACCGAATTCACTCGCGACCTTCCCGATCACCCGCCGCTGGCCGGCCAGGCACCCGGAGCGACTTCAGCTCTATTCGCTGGCCACCCCGAACGGCATCAAGGTTTCGGTGGCGCTTGAGGAGCTTGGCCTGCCCTACGAGGCCCACAAGGTCTCCTTCGACACGAATGACCAGATGACGCCGGAATTCCTCTCGCTCAACCCGAACAACAAGATCCCCGCGATCATCGATCCGAACGGTCCCGGCGGACAGCCGTTGGCGCTGTTCGAGAGCGGCGCGATCCTGGTCTATCTCGCCGAAAAGACCGGCAAGCTGATGCCGGCCGATGCGCAAGGGCGCTACGAGTGCCTGCAATGGCTGATGTTCCAGATGGGCGGGATCGGGCCGATGTTCGGACAACTCGGCCACTTTCACAAGTTCGCCGCCGACAAGGTCAAGGATCCCTATCCGCGCGAACGCTATGCCGGCGAGGTGCGGCGCCTTCTCGGCGTGCTCGATCAGCGGCTCGACGGCCGCCGCTTCATCATGGGCGAGGAGTATTCCATCGCCGATATCTCGATCTTCCCGTGGATCAACACGCTTGGCGGCTTCTATGGCGCGGGCGAGATCACCGGATTGACGGACAGGGCCAACGTGCAACGCTGGTTCGCCGAATGCATGGCCCGTCCGGCCTCCCAGCGCGGCCTGACCATTCCGGCCTGACCATTCCGGCCTGACCATTCCGATCTGAACAGGCATGAGTGCGGCGGCGGCAACACTCCCGGGGTGGCCGCTGCCGCTTCATTCCTTTCGTCCCACGGCGAGATTTCGAACGATGACGTACCGAACCCGGAACGAAATCACCTTCGCGCGGCTGACGGAGGTTTCCACCGACGAGATAACCGCACATATGAGCGACCCTCGTGTGACCGAGCATATGCCACTGGTGACCGAGCCCTGGAACCGGCAGAGCAGCGAGGCGTTCGTCGCGGCCAAGGAGGCGTGCTGGCAGCGCGACGGCCTTGGCCACTGGGCAATCCTGTGCAATGGCGCCTATGTCGGATGGGGCGGATTCCAGCTGGAAGGCACGGAGTGGGACTTCGGCCTGGTGCTGCGGCCCGGCCGTTTCGGCCTCGGCATCGCAATCACGCACAAGGCGCTGGCCTTCGCCCGAGCCGATCCGCGCATCCCGTTCGTCACCTTCCTGCTGCCGCCCTCGCGCCGCCATCTTCGCGCGCTCGCCCGTCTCGGCGCGACGTTTGTCGGCGAGGTGGATCATGAGGGCTGCGCGTTCCTGAAATTCCGGCTGGAGACAGGCGGAGCGGTGCCGGATCAGGCCGGCATCGGGATCGCCGCACCCGTTTCGGGGATGTCGTAGCCACGCTGCACGGCGGGGCGGCCGGCGACTTCCAGATACCAGCGCCGGACATTGGGATAGCTCGCCAGGTCAATACCCTGCCATTCGAAACGGCTCGCCCATGGCCAGATCGAGATGTCGGCGATGGAATATGCGCCGGCCACGAACTGGTGCTCGGACAGTTGCCGGTCGAGGACCCGGTAGAGGCGCTCCGCCTCCCTTGCGTAGCGCTCTTCCGCATAAGGCGCCTTGCCGGCGTTGAAATGCAGGAAATGATGGGCCTGACCGAGCATCGGGCCGAAACCGCCCATCTGCCACATGAGCCATTCGATGACGCGCAGCCGCTCCGGTCCCTCGCCCGGCAGCAACTTGCCGGTCTTGTCCGCCAGATAGAGCAGGATGGCGCCCGATTCCATCAGGCTGACACCGGCCTCGCGATCGATGATCGCCGGGATCTTGCTGTTCGGGGAAATATGAATGAAGGCAGGCGTGTGCTGCTCCGAATTGGTGATGTCGACCGGGAACACCGCATAGGGCAGTCCGCATTCCTCCAGCATGATGGAAATCTTGCGACCGTTCGGCGTGCTCCAGGTGTACAGATCGATCATCTTCGCGCCTCCATGGGCCGCTCCGCGGCCGCCACTCCTCCCGCCGCGGGCGCTCACGCCCTGCCCGGCGGCAGCGAGGTTGCCCGACCCTGGGGCGTCACGCAAGCATCATACATTCACAGACTTCGAAGCAGGATTGTTCACCTGGCGCGGACAGTGATTTCATCCTCACGCGGTTGATGCGGAGCGCGCTTCGTACGATCTGAAAACCGAGGCCGCGACATGCGGCCGCAGCAATCGAACACCGCTCAACATCGCAGGAGCCCTCCCATGTTTCGTACCAGCGCCGCAGTCCTTGCCACCCTTCTCGCCGCCGCCCCGGCACTCGCCGAGCCCGTCGCCTATGACTTCGACAAGTCCCATGCAAGCCTCGTCTTCTCCTACAACCACCTCGGCTACTCGACGACGGACGGGCGGTTCAACGACTGGAACGGCGAGCTGGTGATCGACCAGGAGACCCCCGCCAACTCCAGGATCGCCATGACCGTCAATGTCGACAGCCTGGCGACCTTCTGGGGCGAGCGCGACGCGCATTTCAAGAGCGCCGACTTCTTCGAGGTCGAGGCTCATCCGACCGCGACCTTTGTCTCGACCAGCGTCGAGAAGACCGGCGAGAACACTCTTTCGGTCGCCGGCGACCTGACCATCAAGGGCATCACCAAGCCGGCCACCTTCACAGTCGACATCAACGCGATCGGCGAGCACCCGATGGCCAAGACCCCGGCTGTCGGCCTCAATGCAAGGACGGTCGTCAAGCGCTCCGACTATGGCATGGACATGTTCGTCCCCTATGTCGGAGACGAGGTGACGATCTCCTTCTCGGCCGAAGCCCTGAAGGCCAAGTAAGCGGGTCTGACAGGCATTGAATGTCCGCGGGAGCGGCCGATATCCGGTCCCGCGGCGACCTCACGACCCGGCAACAGCCCCGACACGGAACGGCCAGGACCATGCAGTATCGCAATACGCCAGGCGGCTATGGAAGCGTCGCCATCGCTTTTCACTGGACAATGGCGGTGCTGATTGCCGGCCTGTTCGTCGCCGGCAAGTACATGACCGGGCTGGATCCGATGGCGCCGGATACTTTCGCGCTCTACCAGTGGCACAAGTCCTTCGGCTTCCTGGTGCTGGCCCTTGCGGTTCTCCGCCTCGCCTGGCGCTTCGCCAACCCGTCCCCGAAGCTTCCGGACGGCATGCCATCGGTGGAGCGGATCGCCGCCCATCTCGGCCATGCCGGACTGTATGCCGTCCTGCTTGGCTTGCCGCTGTCGGGATGGCTGATGGTCTCGGCCTCCCCATGGGGCATTCCGACCGTGTTGTTCGACGTTCTGCCGGTTCCGCATCTGCCCGTTCCGGGGGTGCTCGGCGGCAAGGCCGAAGCCGAAGCCCTGTTGAAGGAACTGCACGAGATTCTCGGTTTCGCACTGCTGGCACTCGTCGTCCTGCATGTGGCGGCGGCGCTGAAGCATCATTTCATCAATCGCGACCCGGTGCTGCGCCGCATGCTCAGCACCGCGCCGGCGAGCGCGGCGAAGAACCGCCCCTCCTGAAACGGACCGAAGACGCCAGTCCGGACAACCGACGAGGCCCCTCATGTTTCGCAAGAACCACCTTTCCCTCATCGCCTGCGTCCTTGTCGCAGCGCTGGTCGCCGCGATGCCCGCAGCCGCCAGTTCCTGGACGGTCGATGCATCGAAGAGCAGCCTGACTTTCGTCGCCAAGCAGAACGGCGCACCGGTCGAGGGACGCTTCGCGGGCTGGAATGCGGAGATCACGCTTGACCCGGAAGCGCCGGAGACGGGGCGCATCCGCGCCGTGATCGACACCGGTTCGGCCGCGACCGGCCAGGGCCAGGTCGACCAGACGCTGGCAAGCGCGGCATGGTTCGATCCGGCCGGTCATCCCGACGCTGTATTTGAATCCGACACAATCACGGCGCTTGGCGAGAACCGTTATGAGGCGGCCGGCACCCTGACCATCAAGGGCACTGCCCGGGAACTCGTCCTGCCCTTCACCCTCGTGGTCGAAGGCGACACGGCCCGGGCGCGGGCCGAAGTGTCGCTGGCGCGCCTCGTCTACGGCATCGGCAGCGACATTCCCGAGACGACCGTTGCCAACGACGTGACCATCCTTCTCGACATCGCGGCCAGCCGCTGAGGCGGCCGGACCGGCACTTTTCCTCCTCATCCGAAATTGTGGGAAAGGCCTGCTTGGCGGGCGGACGAAGGATGGCGTAAAAGGCGGCAAGCATTTCCTGTCCAGCTTCCAGCCAAGGCAAGCCGATGTCCGAGACCAAGACCCCCGACTACCGCCACTCGACGCTCTTCCCGCTTGGCGAGGATCCGACCCCGTACCGGAAGCTGACCGCGGACTTCGTTTCCACGGCAAGCTTCAACGGCGAAGACGTGCTCGTTGTCGATCCGGAGGGCATGCGCCTGCTGGCGGAGGAGGCCTTCGCCGACATCAACCACTATCTGCGCCCCGGCCATCTCGCCCAGCTGCGCAAGATCCTCGACGATCCGGAGGCGACGGAGAACGACAAGTTCGTCGCCTTCGACCTGCTGAAGAACGCCAACATCTCGGCGCATGGCGTGCTGCCGATGTGCCAGGACACCGGCACGGCCATCGTCATGGGCAAGAAGGGTCGCCGGGTGTGGACCGACGGCAGTGACGAGGCGAAGCTCGCGGAAGGCGCACGCGACGCCTATTTCAAGAAGAACCTGCGCTACTCGCAGCTCGCGCCGATCTCCATGTTCGAGGAGAAGAACACCTCGACCAACATGCCGGCGCAGGTCGAGCTCTACAGCGAGGGCGAGGACGCCTACAAGTTCCTGTTCATGGCCAAGGGCGGCGGCTCGGCCAACAAGACCTTCCTCTACCAGGGCACGCCGTCCCTGCTGACGCCGGACCGGCTCGTCGAGTTCATCAAGGAGAAGATCCTGACGCTCGGCACCGCCGCCTGCCCGCCCTATCACCTTGCCATCGTCATCGGCGGCACCTCCGCCGAAATGACGCTGAAGACGGTGAAGCTGGCCTCGGCACGCTATCTCGACGGACTGCCGACCGCCGGCTCCGAACTCGGCCACGCCTTCCGCGACCTCGACATGGAAGAGCAGATCCACAAGCTGACCCAGGCGACCGGCGTCGGCGCACAGTTCGGCGGCAAGTATTTCTGTCACGACGTGCGTGTCATCCGCCTGCCCCGCCACGGGGCCTCGCTGCCGATCGGCATTGGCGTCTCGTGCTCGGCCGACCGTCAGGCACTGGGCAAGATCACCCGCGAAGGCATCTTCCTCGAGGCGCTGGAGCGCGAGCCGGTGAAGTACATGCCGGAAGTGACCGACGAGACGCTGTCCGACCAGGTCGTCAGGATCGACCTGACCCGGCCGATGCCGGAAATCCTCGGTGAACTGTCCCGCCATCCGATCAAGACGCGGCTGTCGCTCACGGGCCCCTTGATCGTTGCCCGTGACCTTGCCCATTCCAAGCTGCGCGAACGGCTGGAAGCAGGCGAACCGCTGCCCGATTATTTCAAGAACCACCCGATCTACTACGCCGGGCCGGCCAAGACGCCCGAAGGCTATGCGTCGGGCTCCTTCGGCCCGACCACTGCCGGACGAATGGATGCCTATGTCGACCAGTTCCAGGCCGCCGGCGGTTCCATGGTGATGCTGGCCAAGGGCAACCGCTCGGCACAGGTGCGCCGCGCCTGCCAGGCGCATGGCGGCTTCTATCTGGGCTCGATCGGCGGACCGGCCGCGCGCCTGGCCCAGGACTGCATCAAGAAGGTGGAAGTGGTCGAGTTCGAGGAACTCGGCATGGAGGCGATCTGGCGGATCGAGGTCGAGGACTTCCCGGCCTTCATCGTCATCGACGACAAGGGCAACGACTTCTTCAAGGAACTGAACCTCGGGTGATACCAGGGCAGGCGCCGCCCTGCCCGTCCGCCCATCGGCCCGAAAAAGACCTCGGCAGTCTCGCCGCATGGTGAAAACTCACGATCATGTGATCGGCGTCACGGCATTGCGGCGGCATTCGGGCAAGCATTGTTGCCATCAACGCCTTTGCATTAACCGCATCGCAAGGGAGAATGGCAACTATCGTTAAGGAGCCACTTTGGCCCGTTTTGTCGATGTTGGCGCAGGCAAGCGCCCGATCGACACTGCAACGTTTCCCGAGCCGGTGGGTTACGGCCGGGAGGCGGCGGGGAGTTTTGGGCTGGTTCGGACGACCACCGGATGGGGAAACCGAGAATGCGTATTTCACATTTGATTGCCGCGGCGCTGGTTGGCGCCGTACTTGCGACGCCGGCCGCGGCGTCGAGCTTCTTCGATCCTGTCACCCGCCAGTGGGTTGACTACAGCGCGCGCGGCGTGACGAGCGGCAAGTCGCCGAACCGCCGCGAACGCGTGCGCTACGAGGGCCCGTATGCCCCCGGCACGATCATCATCGACACCGGCGAACGCCGTCTCTATCACGTGCTGCCCGGCGGCCGTGCGATGAAGTACGGCATCGGCGTCGGCCGCGAGGGCTTCCAGTGGGCCGGCACCCAGCGCATCACGCGCAAGGCCGAGTGGCCGGGCTGGACGCCGCCGCCGCAGATGCGCGCCCGCGAGCGCGCCAAGGGCAAGATCCTTCCGGCGCACATGCCCGGCGGACCGAACAACCCGCTCGGCGCGCGCGCCATGTATCTCGGCTCGTCGCTCTATCGCATCCACGGCTCCAACGAGCCCTGGACGATCGGCACCGCCGTTTCCTCGGGCTGCATCCGCATGGCCAATGACGACGTCGTGCATCTCTACGACAATGTCGATGTCGGCGCGAAGGTGGTGGTCAAGCGCTGAGCCGCATGGCCGGCTGACCCGACGAATGTCGCGGAAATCGCAGAAGGGCCGGCACCGTGCCGGCCCTTTTTCGTTGCAGCTTTCCGGCCCTGCGGGACGTGCTATCCTGTCGCCAGAGGCCCGCAGCGAAAGTGGCAAGGAAACCGTCACATGCGAAAGGGAGCAGTCGCCGGAGGGGGGAGCGCCGCCGCCATCATCCTTGCGGCCGGACTTCTGCAACAGCCGGCCGCGGCGGACGAAGCGCTCGCGGCGCGCGGTGCGGCCCTGTCGAAGCTGCATTGCGCGCGCTGCCATGTCGTCAGCCCGCAGAACCGGATGACCGGCATCTCCTCGACGCCATCCTTCATGATCCTGGTGAAGGCACTGGAGGACTGGCGCGACCGGTTCGAGACCTTCCACGCAAGACTGCCCCATCCGGCGCATCTGCGTTTTTCGCATGATGCCCCGCGTCCCGAAGACCATCCCTCGACCATCGCCGAAGTGATCCTCGAGATCGACGACCTCGAAGCCATCGTCGCCTATGCGGAGAAGCTCAAGGCCGAGAGCGAGTGAACCCGGTCCCTGCCGTCAGCCCAGGACGACGACCTTGGCGCCGACCTGCACGCGATCGTGCAGGTCGATGACATCCTGCTGCCACATGCGAATGCAGCCCGAGGAGGCATTGGTGCCGATGCTGCGCGGCGCGTTGGTGCCGTGGATGCGATAGAGCGTGTCGACATTGCCCTGCCACAGATAGAGCCCGCGCGCGCCGATCGGGTTGCTCGGGCCGCCGTCCTGTCCGTCCCGGTATTTCTCCAGCTTCGGGTCGCGGTCGATCATTTCCGCCGGCGGGAACCATTTCGGCCACTCGCGCTTGAAGCGGATCGTGGCATCGCCCGACCACGCGAACCCGGCCCGGCCAACGCCGATGCCGTAGCGGATCGCCTTGCCGCCCGGCTGGACGAGGTAGAGAAACTTCGACTTCGGGTCGACGACCACGGTGCCGGGCTCGTGCCGCGAGAAATAGCGCACGGTCTGACGCAGGTAGCGCGGATCGAATTCCTTCCAGGGAATGGCCGGAATGTTGAAACCGCCATCCCGTCGTGCTGCATAGGCCAGCGCATAGTTCGGCTGGCCTTCCGGCGTCGCGGACAGCCCGGCATTCTCGATGGCCCTGCTTTTCGTCTGACAGGCGGCCGCCAGAAGCGGAAGGCCGAGAACAAGGCTCCTGCGACTCAGAAGCACGCTGTCCTTGCGCGGATTCAATCGGTCACGCTGCACGTTCCACCCTTTCACGGTGATTCCAACGTGCAAACTATGCCCGTGATTCCATGCATTTGTCGACGCCGCCGCAGATGACGCTGACGGGTTTCCTCCTCTTCAGCGGTCGCGGCTCAGGCCTTTTTCCTCCAGTTCCTTCAGATAGCCGCCCCAAAGCGCTTCCCGCTCGCCGGCCAGCTTGATGAAATAATCCCAGGAGAATATCCCCGAACTGTGCAGGTCATCGAAATGAATGCGCACGGCGTAATTGCCGACCGGTTCGATTTTCATGATGCCGACATCGCGCTTGCCCGGCACCGTCTTGCGTTGCGAGGGGGAATGCCCCTGCACCTCGGCGGACGGCGAGCAGACACGCAGATACTCCGCCGCGTATTCATGGCTCTCGCCGCTGTCGAAACTGACGGTGAGCTGCTTCTTGTCCTTGCTCAGGCGGAGCTCGGTCGGCCAGGGCTTGGTGCTGTCGGTCACGGGTCGGGTCCTTCCCAGATGCACATGTGTCGGGGCGGACGATAGTGCCGACGCGGCGAAGGGCAAGAGGCAAGATCGGTTGCCCGGCTCACTGCGCGCGGACGTCGCAACCCGTGCGCGCTCCAAGGGGTAGTCCGGATTGACGCGGCCCTTCATTCCGCTACCTTGCATGATTACATGAGGGAGGAACCGCGAGCCTCAGGGCCAAGCGGACCGAAGATCGAGAAAGCCGCCGCCCGGTGGCGGCCGAGCGAGGAACATCAGATGTCCCAGCCGATGATCGACCCGTTCGGTCGCACCGTCAGCTACCTGCGCGTTTCCGTCACGGATCGTTGCGATTTCCGCTGCGTCTACTGCATGGCGGAAGACATGACCTTCCTGCCGAAACGCGAAGTGCTTTCGCTCGAGGAGCTGGACCGGCTGTGTTCCGCCTTCATCGAGAAGGGCGTGCGGAAGCTGCGCCTGACCGGCGGCGAACCGCTGGTGCGCAAGAACATCATGAGCCTGATCCGCAGCCTGTCGCGTCATATCGACAGCGGCAAGCTGGAGGAGCTGACGATCACGACGAACGGTTCGCAGCTCGCCCGCTATGCGACCGAACTGTACGACTGCGGTGTCCGCCGCATCAATGTTTCGATCGACACGCTGGATGCCGACCGTTTCAAGGCCATCACCCGTTGGGGCGATCTCGGCAAGGTGATGGACGGCATCCGCGCCGCGACGGCGGCAGGGCTTTCCATCAAGATCAACATGGTTGCGCTCAAGGGCGTCAACGAGCACGAAATCCTGTCGATGGTGGAATGGTGTCACGCCAACGGCTACGATCTCACCCTGATCGAGACGATGCCGCTCGGCGAGATCGACGAGGACCGTACCGACCAGTACCTGCCACTGTCGATGGTGCGCGCACAGCTCGCCGAACAGCTGACGCTGGAAGACATTCCCTACAAGACGGGCGGTCCGGCGCGTTACGTGCGCATCGCGGAGACCGGCGGGCGCCTCGGTTTCATCACGCCGATGACCCACAATTTCTGCGAAAGCTGCAACCGCGTCCGCGTGACCTGCACGGGCATGCTCTACATGTGCCTGGGCCAGGACGACAGCGCCGACCTGCGCGCCCCCCTTCGCGCCTCTGAAAGCGACGAGCAGTTGCACGCGGCCATCGACGAGGCCATCGGTCGCAAGCCGAAGGGGCACGATTTCATCATCGACCGGCGCACCCGACAGCCAGCCGTCACGCGCCACATGAGCGTCACCGGCGGCTGAGACCATGCAAGACGAGGCTCCGCAGGCGCGCCGCAGCACAGGCGGTCTCGACGGCCCGGCCGCCCGCCTGCTCGCCCTTCTGGTGGCGGGCGGCACGCTCGGCGCGATCGTCTGGATCGGGCAGGTCGGTTTTGCGGGCGTTGCGATGACGCCTTTCGCCAATTCCCTGGCAAGCTCCGGCGGGCTGGCCGCCGCCAATCCGGCGCTGGCCGCCTGTCTTGCCGAGCGGGTCGGAGCCGTCGACGAGATGCGGGCCGACAAGGTCATCAATTCCGGCCAGTACGAGGCGTTTCGCGCCCGCGCCGAGAGCTACTGCCAGACACAGTTTCCCGAGCAATAACCGGTTTCCCGGCAATAGCCGGCTGTCCCGGGAAATTCCCGGGCGTGTCGCCTTCCCGTCCGCCTCACCGGAATCGCCCTACTGGAATCGCATCCGACGCCGCGCCGGTCGCGGCGGCTCCACCTGCGGCACCGCCCGGGCCGGGCGCTCGGCCTGCGGGACGAGTGCCGTCTCCATGGCATCTTCAACGCTGACAGGCGCCTCGGCAACGCTCGCCAGCTCGTGCTGCGCGAGAGAGGTCGCGGGCTCTCCGCCGGCATCCGCCGTTTCGCCGATATCAGCCGCTTCGTCGGCATCGGAAGCCTGCCGGTCCCCGGTCAGGCCGGTCTCGCCATCCATGGCGCCGCGCTGCCCGTCACTCCCGGCAAGCTCCGTGGCGGCATCAGCGGTTTCTGCGCCATCCCCGTCCTTGGGTTCCAGCATCCAGCTATACCCCTTGCCCACCTGCCATGATGACTTCAACCCGTCGGCAAGCGTCCGGACGTTGCGAAAGTCCTCGTCGTAGTCGTTGAGCCCGTCGACACAGGCGAGCACCGGGTTGGATCGCCACAGCTTGCGGAGAGCCACGTTTTTCAGCTCCGTTGAAACACCTTTCTTGAGGAAGACCGAATAGTCGCTGTCGAAGGACAGCGTTTCCAGGTCGACCGCCTCGGCCGCTTCCCGGTTCTCCTGCTCGACGCGCGCCGCATCCGCCTGCAGTTCAGCGGTTTGATCGTTCTCGCCATCATTCTCGTCGGCGATGTCGGCTGCATCGTCGCGCGCATCTTCAGACAGTTCCCCGTCCCTGACCGCCTGTTTGCGGCGGGACCAGCGGGACAGGAAGCCCGTTTCGGATTCCCGTGTCATTCCTCGCGCTCCTCCTTGCGTCCAAGCGGGGAAAAGATCGGCTCCTTGCCAAAGATCTGCTTTTCGACCTCGACCCGGTCGCGGCGGCGCTTGCGAAAGGCCGGCGCATCGGGCAGCGAGGCGAGGAACTTCGCCATCCAGGCGACGGTGGCCTTGGGCATCGGCAGCCGGTCAACGATCCCTTCGGCGCTGTCGAGAACGCCTTGCGCCTCGTAAGGATCGGTGGTGATACCGCGCACCCGATAGGCCGGTTCGGCTGCGCCGAGCATCTCATCCAGCATCACCCAGACCGACGGCGCGCCGGTTTCGATGTTGGCGTCATAGGCATCGACCATCTTGTGGTGGAGTTGCAGCACATGCGGAGAGGACAGGTAGCGCCGGCGCCCGTCCTCGTCCGACAGGATCGTCCAACCGTCCGTTGCCGGCGCATCGGCGATCACATCGACCACCGACCATGACCAGTCTGCCCATTTCGAGGTCGACGGCCGGCGCTCCAGCACCACCCCGAAGGACGCGGACACTTCCCTTTGCAAGACGCTCTCCCGTTGTTTCCCGCAAGACGCACGCGCGGCACACCTTCCGATTTTGGGTCCTTACGGAGGGAAAGACAATGGCGAGGTGCAACACCGTTCCACGATGCATGGCCAGTGCCGTGCCCGCCGGCGGCTCCCCGCCGAGTTGAGGGAGGAAATGATTGCAGAACTCGGCTATTGTCACAGGCAAATCAACAAGCGGCACCGGTCGCAAGTTGCCCATCGCAAAGGGCACCGGCCGGCCGTCGCCACGGAGGACCAACATGACGTCGACCAAACCCCGGGTCATGCTGTGCAATTGCGAAAAGACGATGCGTCTCGACCCCTCGCGGATCGCGGGGATCGACGCCGGCACGCCAATCCACACCCAGCTCTGCCGTGCCCAGCTCGACGCTTTCGAGAAAGCACTGGCAACCGGCGAACCCCTCCTGGTCGGCTGCACGCAGGAAGCGCCGCTGTTCGAGGATGTCGCGGAGGAACGGGGCGCGGAACAGGATATCTCCTTCTTCAACATCCGCGAGCGCGCGGGGTGGTGCGACACGGGCACGGACCCGCATCCGAAGATATCGGCCCTGCTTGCCGAAGCCTTGATGCCCTCCGACCCGGCCGCCCTGCGCTCCATAGAATCCGACGGCGTGTGCCTGGTCTATGGCGCCGGCCAGCAAGCGCTTGACGCCGCACTGGCGCTTGAAGGGCGCCTGTCCGTTTCCCTGCTGTTGTCCGATGCAAGCGACATCCTGTTGCCAAGCGTCTTGCCGGTTCCGGTTCATTCGGGGCGCATTCGCGCCGTCGGCGGGGCGCTGGGCTCCTTCTCCGTCACCGTTGACGGCTATGCGCAGATCCTGCCCTCCTCGCGTGGCGCGCCGGCCTTTGCGCTGGCCCGCGACGGGGCCAGGGCCGGCTGCAGCCTGATCCTCGACCTGTCGGGCGGCACTCCGCTGGTGACGGGTCCGGCCAAGCGCGACGGCTATTTCCGCGTCGATCCGAAGGATCCGGCGGCGGTCGCACGCGCGCTGTTCGACATGGCCGACATGGTCGGGACTTTCGAGAAGCCGCAATATGTCACCTATGACGCCTCGATCTGTGCCCACGGGCGATCGGGCAAGACCGGCTGCAGCAACTGCCTCGATGCGTGTCCGGCCGGTGCGATCACCAGCGCGGGCAACGAGATCGTCGTCGATGCCGGGATCTGCGGCGGCTGCGGTTCGTGTGCCGCGCATTGCCCGACGGGTGCCGTGAGCTACCAGTATCCGAACCGGGCAACCCATGTGCGCCGGCTGCAGGCGCTGCTGGGCACCTATCGCGAGGCGGGCGGGCGCGATCCCGTCCTCCTGGTGCATGACGGCGACCACGGGCAGGACCTGATCAACGCGCTGGCGCGCTTCGGCTCGGGGCTGCCGGGCAACGTGCTGCCCGTCAACGTTCATGCCGTGACGCTGTTCGGGCATGACGCAATGCTCGCTTCCGTGCTGGCCGGTGCCCGGAAGATGGTGTTTCTCTGTCCGCCGTCGAAATCCGACGAACTCGATGCGCTGCGCATGGAGATCGAACTTTCCGCCAGCCTGCTTGCCGGAATGGGCTACGCGGCCGAGGGCCTCTTCGAGATCGCCGTGGAAAGCGATCCCGACGCCCTCGCCTCCCGTCTCGCGCCGGTTCGCGGCATGCTGCCGAAGGAAAGCGGCGCCTTCGATCCCGTGGGCGGCAAGCGCGATGTCGCGCGCAGTGCCATTTCCCGCCTCATCGCGCAGGCTCCCGCAACCGCCGACATCATCGCGCTGCCGGCGACGGCGCCCTACGGGCGCATCGCCATCGACGCCGAGGGCTGCACGCTCTGTCTTGCCTGCGTGTCTTCCTGTCCGGTGAACGCGCTTGCCGACAACCCGGACAAGCCGCAGGTGAGCCTGACGGAAGCGGCCTGCGTGCAATGCGGGCTGTGCGAGGCGACCTGTCCGGAAAGCGTCATCACGCTGGAGCCGCGCTACAATGCCTCTCCGGCGGCAATGCGGCCGGTGGTGCTGCACGAGGAGGAGCCGGCCACCTGCACCTCCTGCGGCAAGCCGTTCGGCACGAAGTCTTCCATCGCGCGCATTCGCGAAAAGCTCTCCGGCAAGCACTGGATGTTCCAGCGCGAGGACCAGATCGCCCTGATCGAGATGTGCGACGATTGCCGCATCTCGGCGCAGTGGGAGATGGACGACACGCCGCTTCGCGGCGGTGCCCGGCCGCGCATGGTCACGACCGACGACTATCTGTTGCCGGACGGGGCTGCACTGACGGCCGATGATTTCCTGAAGGAGAACTGACGCCTCACGGCGCAAAACGACACAAGGGGGCGGAGGACCGGTCGTCCTCCGCCCCCCTGGCGACTGTGCGGGAGATGCGCTCAGGCGTGACCGGCAGGCGGATCCAGCTCCGGATCGGCAAGGTTCTGGCGCAGCATTTCGGTGTACTGCTCCACCATGCCGGTGACGAATTCCTCATGGTCCTCGACCTCGATCACCGCCTTGGCGACATGGGCGTTGTAGCGGGCGGCAGCCCACAGAAACGCCAGGTGCAGGTCGGTGGCCGGGATCTTGCGGTTCTCGCGGTTGGCCACCTCGATGAATTTCGCGGCAACCTGCAGGAACCCCGTTGTGTCGAGCGATCCTTCGGCGCGGGCGGCGCGCCGGTCCTGTCTGTTCGCCATACGGCCCAAATTCCTTTCCTTGAAGCAGTCGAACGCGCGCTGCTCACGTCACCTCGAACCATGCCATCATGCCGGCCGCCTGATGCTCCAGCATGTGGCAATGGACCATCCACTTGCCCGGATTGTCCGCGACGAAGGCGATCTCGACGCGCTCCTCCGGGTCCGTCAGCACCGTATCGCGCCACTCCTCGCGCGTCACCTCCTCGCCATTGCGGGACAGGACGCGGAAGTGATGGCCGTGGACATGAATGGCGTGCGGCCACCTCGTGTCGTTGACGATCGGAATGCGCACGGTTCGGCCACGTGCAACCTTGAAAAGCGCTGCATCGTGATGGCTGCCGGCGATGCCGTTGAAGGACCACATCCTGCCGGCCTCGACCAGTTCCCGCATGCCCTTTCGTTCGCCATGCAGCATCGCCTCCCGCATGCCTCCCATGGCCCCGCCCTCCATCAGGAGGTCGACGGACAGCGCATCGCGCATGTCGAACGCCTTCGGCACCGGGTTCGCCGGCAGGGCAATGTCGGCCGGCAGTGCTGCCGTTCGCTCGATCGCCGGACCCGCCGCGACAATCTCGCAGGCGGTGAAGGGGCCCCTCGAGACCTCGTCGATCTTGAAAACCTGCTCCTCTTGCGGGAGGTCGACGATCAGGTCGCAGCGCTGTGACGGCGCGATCCGAAGCGTTTCCTCCTCCAGGAGACGGGGCGCAACCGGTTGTCCGTCGAGTGCGATCACGCGCGGCGCGAGACCGGCAAAGCGCAGGTTGAGCACCCGGGCATTGGCGGTGTTGAGGATCCGCAGGCGCAGGCGTTCACCCGGACGGGCGCTCTCACGCAGATACGGCCGGGCATTGACGGTCAGCACGTTGCCCAGCCGGCCGGCATGGGCCCAGTCGTGCATCGCACCAAGACTCGCGGTGTCGATCTGCCGCTCGTCATCGAGCCGCCAGTCGTCGAAGGCGAAAACCACGTCGCGGTCATAGGCCTTTGCCCCCGGCTCCTCGACGATCAGCACACCGTAGAGCCCGCGCGCCAGTTGCTCCCAGCTCCGGTTGTGAGGATGATACCAATAGGTTCCGGCATCGGGAGCGCGAACGAGATACTCGAACTCCGCGCCCGGTTCGACCGGATCCTGCGTCAGGCCGGCGACGCCGTCATACCGGTTGTCGATGCGGATGCCGTGCCAATGCACCGTGGTCGGCTGCTCCAGGTGATTGCGGAAGCGGACCTTCAGCGTCTCGCCCTGCGGGATGCGCAGGACCGGCCCCGGGACGCCGCCGTCATAGCCCCAGATATCGGCGAGCGGACCGCCCTCCTCCCACAGCGAAGCCTTGCCCGGACGGGCCGTCAGTTCCCGCCAGCCATCCGGGCCAGCGAAGGCCCGACGCGGCAGCAGCGCAGCCGCACCGACAGCCGCACCGCCTGCCAGAAAGTGGCGCCGGGCAAGGGAAAGGCCTGTCGTCATGATCGCATCCATCCACCTGTCGCGCCGACCGCAGGGGCCAGCCGGAGCATGACGCGGTCCACAGGGCATGATGCGCCAGTTGCAAGCCTCAGTCGACGGTTTCCAGCAACAGGGCGGCAATGCCGGCGAGAACCGCGATCACGCAGGCCACGGCCATGACGAGAACCAGCGGCCAGATCGTCCCCGGCCACAACACGCCTGACAGGAGCCAGCCGGACAGTGCCGAGGTGACGGCGCCGGCCCCGATCTGCATGCTGCCGGTCAGGCCGGAGGCAGCGCCGGCAAGATCCGGGCGCACGCTCACCGCTCCGGCAATGGCATTGGGCAGCGACATGCCGTTTCCAACGCCAACGAAAAACATCGGGCCGAACAGGGCCAGCGGATGCAGCAGCCCGCTCCAGAAGAAGAAGGCAATGGTGGCGACCGCCAGCGCAAGCACGCTGTTGCCGCTGGTGATCATGCGGCCGATGCCGATACGGCCCGAAAAGCGGCCGGAAACCCAGTTGCCGGCCATGTAGCCGGCGGCGACAAGCATGAAATAGAGCCCGTAGGTCGACGGCGTCATGTGCAGCAGCTCGGCGGCGATGAAGGGAGCCCCGCCCAGGAAGGAGAAGAACACCGCCGAGGTGAACGCCGATGTCATGGCGTAGCTGACGAAGACCGGCGAGCGGACCAGGGCCGCGTAACTGCGCGCCAGCCCGGCCAAGCCTCCGCCCGAGACGCGGTTGTGGTTGGTTTCGTGCAGTTCGAACCAGGACCAGATGAATACGAGAATGCCAAGCACCACCATCAGGTAGGAACTGGTGCGCCATCCGAAATTCTCGTCCAGCGTGCCACCGAGCACAGGTCCGATCATCGGCGCCACCGCGAGACCCATGGTCACGTAACCGATCATGCTCGCGGCCTGGCTGCGATCATAAAGGTCGCGGACAATGGCGCGTCCGAGCACGATGCCCGAGCAGCCGCCGACGGCCTGCAGAACCCGGCCGACCAGCATCACCTCGATCGTGTTCGAGAGCGCGCAGACCACGCTTCCAACGACAAAGATCGCAAGTCCCCACAGGAGAACGGGACGGCGCCCGTGCCGGTCCGACAGGGGACCGATGCCAATCTGCGCGACGGCGACCGCCGCCAGGTAGAGCGACAGCGTGAGCTGAGCCATCCCCGCTGTCGTTCCGAAGATGCCGACAAGGGTCGGCATCGACGGCAGGTAGATATTGAGGGCCAGCGGGTTGACTGCGGAAACGGCGACGAGAAGCGCAATCGACGGACGACGCTCGGCCAGTGCCGAGGAAACACTCTTTGTCATGTGAACTGCTTTGTGGTCGGCGCCACATGCCGGTTCAGGATCCGGCCGCGCCATCGTATGAACACCTGGCAGGTAGGGTTATCGGCCCGGATCGGCCGGGTCAAACGCCAACATCGCGGCGACGACGGCTTCCGCAGCGTCTTCCTGCAAAAGATGCCCCGCCGACGGAACCCGAATGAGCGGGCGGGTGGAAATGCGGGCCGCGAGCCGCTCGCCGGTCTCGACGGGGATCCAGGCGTCCTCCTCTCCCCAAAGCACCTGCACGGGACACTCGAGCGGCGCGTAAAGCGGTTCGATCTCGTCGGTGTGACGCTGGTCCATCTGGGCAATCTGCCGGTAGAACCCCGCCTGCCCCGTTTCACCCTGCCACGGCGCCATGTGGACGGTCAGCGCTTCTTCCGACAGGGGCCTGTGGGCCGCCCCCTGGATATAGGCGCGCAGCAAGGCGTCATGCGCATAGGCCGGCAGTCCGGCGAAGGCCTCCTCGTGCTTGCGCACATGAGCGACGAACGGCGATCCCCACGGGCTGAGCGCAACCGCGTCGAAGATCGTCAGGGAGCGATAGCGCAGCCCGTCGAGATAGTAGCCTCGCAGCGCGGTCGCCCCGCCGAAATCGTGACAGAGCACATCCGGACGATCCAGGTTCCAATGACGGAAAAGCGAGGCGAGAAGGCGGTTCTGGACGGCGAGCGAAACATCCTGCCCCTCCGCCATCTCCGAAAGGCCGTACCCGGCAAGGTCGAAGTAATGAACCTTCCAGCGAGAGGCCAGCCAGGGCGCGATCCGGCGCCAGACCTGCGAGGAAAACGGCGTGCCGTGGATGAGGACAAGCGGCGGGCCCTCTCCGATCGTGCCCCAGGCAATCCGCCGGCCCTCAAAATCATGCATCCTGTCGAGGGTCAGCATGGTGGCTCCTTTTCATATTGTCATTTAGCTAAATAACAATATGATGGCCGCATGCAAGACAGGTCAACCCAGATCAGGGCATTTTCCAGCGAGCAGCGACTGGAAATCCTGAGGCTCCTGAAAACGCCGGAAGTGCACTTCGCCGGTCAGTGGTCGGCCGACCCGGCCGAGTTCGGCGTCTGCATGATGCTGATTGCCGAGGCGCTCGGCGTTGCCCAGCCAACGGCAAGCCGCCATGTCGACCTGCTGCGCCAGGCGGGCTTCATCACCGTGCATCGCAAGGGCAAGTGGGTCTATTGCCGAAGGCAGGAGGAGGCCCTCGGTGACTTTCTGGCGTGGATTTCCGAAACCCTCGGCACGGACGCACCGTCCGCCTGACGCCACACGAGTTCCGGAAGCGCCAAGGCAGGCGACCGGGTCACCTGCCTTGGCGGGTTTCTTCCGTTCTGCGCCCGCCCCTCACCTTGCAAAGACGCGCCGCAGCATGGTGCGAACCGCTTCGGCGCGCTGCCGGCGGCCTCGCCGGGTGAGGCAATTGATCTCGTCCGCTGTCAGGTTCATCGGGTCGAGCCGGGCGATATCGAGAGGGGTCATGATGGTTCTCCGTTGCGGCCGGACGTTGGCCGGCATCTACTGGAGATAAAATGCCTGATTGCGATATCGGCGACAAACGCGTATTTTTCCGAAGTCGAAACAAAAAATTTGATGTCAAATGCGCTATAACATTCCTGCGATAAACGCCTTGCGGGTGTTCGAGGCGGTAGCCCGCCACATGAGCTTTCAGCAGGCTGCGGACGAGTTGCATCTGACGCCGTCAGCCTTGAGCTATCAGATCCGCACATTGGAGGAACACCTCGGCCAGCCGCTCTTCGTGCGCGGCAATCGGGCGATCTCGCTCACATCCGGCGGCCGCAAGCTGCTTCCGGCCGTCGAGGATGCGCTGGAACGGATCGTCGAGGGCATTTCGGCGATCTCGGCAAGTCCCGACAACAACCGGCTGATCGTCTCAAGCGGCCCGGCCTTCGCGGCCAAATGGCTGGCGCCCAAGCTGCGGCGGTTTGTCGATGCCTATCCCGACATCGAGCTGCTGGTGTCCGCCAACCTGCGCAATGTCGACTTCGCGCGGGACGATGCCGATGTCGGCATCCGTTTCGGGCTGGGCGACTATCCGGGGCTCGAGGTCGAACCGCTGGTCGACGAGGCCGCGCTGCCGCTCTGCGCGCCCGACATGGCGGCGCGGCTGAAGACACCGGCCGATCTCGCCTCGGTCACGTTGCTCCATGACGACAGCATCCGGCATCTCGCCGACGCTCCGAGCTGGCCGCGCTGGCTCAAGCTTGCCGGGGAAACCGGCGTCGATGCCACCAAGGGCCTGCGCTTCACCCATGCCGACCACGGACTCGATGCCGCGATAGAAGGTGCCGGCGTCGTGCTTGGCCGGCGAAGCCTGTCGGAAGCGGATATCCGGCACGGGCGTTTGGTCGCGCCCTTCGACCTCGAGCTGCCGATCCGCCCGAGGTTTTATCTTGTCGGCCCGCCGGCGGCGTTTCGCCTGCGCAAGGTCATGGCCTTTCGCGACTGGCTGCGCAGCGAGATCGCGGCCTGCGGGACCGCCCCCGGCACTGCCTCTGCCGGCTAGTTCGCGAATTCAGCGCGGCAGGTCGGCACGAGCGGCGGGACCGGCGCCGCGCAGCAGCTTGCGCTCGCGCGCAAGACTGTAGATGCCCGTGCCGACGAGCACCGCGATGCCGGCAAGGGTGAAGGTGTCGGGAATATCCCCCCAGACAAGATATCCGATGACAATCGCCCACAGGATGATCGAATAGCGGAACGGTGCCACCAGGGAGATATCGCCGACCCGCATCGCGTTGATGAGGCAAATGAACCCGACAAGGACGAAACCGGCCGCCATCGCCAGGAGCAGAAGATTGCTCGCGCTGGGCAGGACCCAGGTTTCGGTCACGGACAACCCCAACCCGGTCACAGAGACGCCGACCAGTGTGGCGAAGGTGACGCCAAGCGTCGGGATGTTCTTCGGCAGGACGCTCGTCGTCAGGTCGCGCAGGGCCATGAGGAAAACGCCTGCCAGCGCGACCAGCGCCCACGCGTCGAAGCCTTCCATGCCCGGTCGCACGATGAGCAGCACACCGCCGAAGCCGACAGTGATGGCGGTCCAGCGGCGCCAGCCGACCGGCGCCCCGAGAAAGAGCGCGGCCCCGGCCGTCACCAGCAGGGGGAGCGCCTGCAGGATTGCCGTGGCATTGGGGATCGGCATGTTGAACAGGGCCGTGAGGTAAAGCAGCGTCGCAGTCACCTCGGCAAAGACGCGGAGGCCCACCAGCCGGTTGAGCAGCAACGAAAAATGCCGGATCGCGCCATTGGCAACGCACCAGACGAGCAACAGGGAAAGCGCCATCGCTCCGCGCAGGAACATGATCTGGCCGAGCGGCAGGTCGCTCGACACCAGTTTGACGCAGCTGTCGTTGAAGATGAAGCCCGCCATGGCGAACATCATGAAGACGATAGCCCGCCCGTTGTCCGAGAGGATCATGGTTCGCTTGTGCTTTCCTGCAATCGGGGCCGGAGACCGGCACCCTCTGAAAGGGATCTAGTTTCGCCGTCGAATTGGAAGGTTTGTCAACAGGTTCTGCGGTTTCATCCGGATGGCGTTGTCGGGCCCCACGGAAAGACCCATCCAGACGGGTTTACCACGCATGGTCTCGACCGCGTCAGCGTTTCGGTCGAAGTCGAGACGGAACAGCGCGACAACGCGCCCCAGTTCCGCCTCGTCGATGGGCGTGCCCTCGTAGAGCGCGTTGAGAATGCGGGTCGCTCCGGCATCGAGGCCGACATGCCACGACCATCGCTCATCCCGGATCGACTGTTGCGGCTGGATGCGCACCCCGACACCGTGAAAATGCGCGATCCAGCTTTCCAGAACCCTCGCGAAGGCATCGAGCGCCGGTTCGGTGAAGCGGAAATCGATGGCCGTGTCGAAACGGTCCGAGCGGTCCCAGTAGATCGCCGCATTCTCCTCCGTCAGCACATCCAGCGCCACGTCCCGGGTCGGCGTGCCGGCTTCCGCCAGCAAGGCCCCCAACCCGCCGAAACCGCCGGTGCGCGAATAGGTCTCCACGATCTCCGCATCGGCCAGCATCAGCTGTCCCTCCGCGGTGGTCACGGATTGTTCGCGAAATAGGATTTCGGCGGCACGCAGGCGCATCGGATCGGCGACCTTGCGCAGGATGTTGTGGGCGATGAGGTGCACCAGCTGGTCGATGAACATCGGAGGGATGTCGATCGGAGCTCCGCCCGAGAAGAAGGCCGCATAGCCGGCCTCGATGCTGCCACTGGCCACCAGATGATCGCGAAAGCGCAGAATGAGGCGATAATTGTCGGCGGCATCCGGATCGGCGATCGCAGCGAGATCGGCATCGCCAACAGCGGCGAAGGGATCGCTCATCAAACGCTCGAACAAGCGATGCTCGGCAGCGCAGGATTCCTCCACCGGGTGGATTTCCGGCCGCGTGTAATAGGCGCGCAGGAAGTCCGGCGTGACGGCAAGCCATCCGTTGGCATCCCGCGTCACCAGATGCATTCCCGACGATTTCCAGAACTGGCGCATCATTCGTCCTCGGTCACGTCCCAGATCCGGGCATGGGATTTGTCATCGGATGGCGTGACCAGATGGAACCGTTCATGGATGGCCCCCTCGTCATCGATTTCGCGCTGGATCGCAAGAAGCGCGTTGAGATCGAGTTCGCCGGCAAGCTCGCAGGCATCGTCGATCTCGGCGGTCGCGACCGGCCGGGCGGCCTCCAGGGAGGGAGCGCCATGCTCGTCGACGAAATGCTGCGCCAGCCCTTCGATCAGGCGGTCACGCTCCTCGGCGGAAAGCTCCGCAGGCGTTGCAAGCGTCGACCAGCCAAGGTTCTCCAGCGACAGGAACCCGGACACGAACGCCTGCCGGATCTTCCCGGTCAGCCCCTCGTCGGTGTAGTTGCGAAAGGCGAAGGTGCCCGGAATGACCCAGTCCCCCGGCTCAGCCGCAAGCGGAAAGACATGTGTGTCCGATACATCGAGACGAATGGCGCGCAGCAACCGGGTCACGGGCGCTCCTCCAGTTCGTCGAGATATGCCAGCGCGTCATCCAGCGGGAGAGCGAGTGTCTGTCCGCTGTCCGCCTTGTCGGGCTTCATCAGCAAGTTTCCTCTCTCATCGAGACCGACGAACCGCCCGCTGCGGGGGCCGTCTCGGGTCTCCAGGACAATCTCCGCACGGTAGCCGTCTGCACGGAACAGCCAGTTTTCCAGAACCGGACCGAAGCCGTCCACATCCCAGGTGTGGATCCAGGTGAGAAGATGGCGCGACAGCGACTCGATCGCCTGGGTGCGGTCCAGCTCTGTCCCGCCTTCGTCGACGAGGCTCGTGAGATGCGGCACCTCGCCCGGTTCCAGCGGTCCCCCCAACGGCGCCAACTGGAGCGATATTCCAACGACAAGCCAGGCGGGGGCCCCGCTCTCGTCCAGCTCCGCACTGTGCGCCAACCTCACCCGGCCGACGGTGGCACCGTTCGCGCGCAGTGTCGCCGGCCAAAGATAGGTCAAGGCGATCTCCGGCGGGATCAAGGCGCCGATCGCATCCGTCGTCGCGACCATCGCAAGGAACAGCATCTCGCTGACACGGTCCGCCCCGACCTCAGGCTCGAGTACCAAGGCAAGTTCGATCCGCTCGACGGCACGCGACCAGAGCAGGTCTCCGGCCCCGAAGTCCCCCGCCTTGGCTCCGGCGATGGCCAGCTGGAAAGGCACGGCCCCGGCGGCCACGGCATGACCGGCAAGCAACGGCGGAAACACAGGGTCTGGCAAATCCATGCTCTCAAGTCCTGACATGAAACGCGAATCCCTTCGCAAACTGATTCAAGGCGCGCGCATCGTCGCCGACGGGCAGACTCACCCCAGATCGATGCGTCCGGTGACCACGTGCTCGAACTCCTGGCCGTCGATGGTCAGCACCACGCGCGCGGTCAGGCTTCCGCTGTCGACACCGGAATCGCGCACATGGGCTTCGATTGCCTGCTGCGAGGTGACGCCCACCTGCTTCAGGAACTTCCTCAGGGACATGTTGAACGTGTCAGTGTCCATGGCTTCCTCCGTCGGTTTCGGCATGCTGTCTCCCGGCCCTCATGGCCGGAGACATCTGCCGTTTGAGATTTTGATTCAACAGGCTGCGGAAGTGAATCCGAAAACCTCCGCAAGCCCCTGATCAGTCGAGTTTTCCAAGCTTCACCTGAAGTTCCGATTCCGCGCGCCGGATCATGAGCACCCCTTCGGCATCGCGCCGCTCGAGCCGGCCGCGAAAGCCGGCAAGCGTGCCCGCGGGCACGCCGTCGATGGACAGGATCACATCGCCCGCAAGCAGGCCTGCACTCTGCCCCGCGCCTCCGGCCTCGAGGGAAACGACTTCCAGCCCCCCCTTTTGCGGACCCGGTCGTGTGGGGCGCAAACGTGCGCCAAGGCTGCGCCGGGGGCTTGCCGAAACGGACGCCGCATCGACGACGCGCTGCGCCAGAGCCGCGGAAACCGCAAAATTGACGCCGATATCCCCGTCGCCCGACTTGGTGAAGATCGCCGAGAGAACGCCTATGAGCCGGCCCTCCCCGTCTATCAGGGCGCCACCCGAGGCGCCCGGGTTCACCGCCGCATCGGTCTGGATGAAATCCTCCACGTCGTTGAAGCCGACGCCGCCGCGCGCGGTTGCCGAGACGACGCCACAGCTCAGCGAGATGCCAAGGCCGAAAGCGTTGCCGAGTGCGCAGACGGGAGCGCCAAGTGGCGGTTCCGGCCCGAACGCCAGCGGCTCGAGAGCGACAGGCGCGCGCAGAAGCGCAAGGTCGGTCGGCGCATCGCGAAAGGCGATCTCCGCGGCGACGACCCGGCCATCGGCAAAGCGCAGGCGGACCGACCGCGCCGCGCCCAGCACATGATCTGCGGTCAGGAGCAGGGACCCGTCGCCAATGGCGACAGCCGACCCTTCCGGCTCTTCCGCGCTGGCGCGCCCTTCGGGCCAGTCGGGCAGAACAGCCACGACGGCTGCCCGGGCGCGCTCAAGCCCGGCTGCAGCGGGCAGCAGCGAGCGCGCCGACGCCGCATGGCCGGCCGTGGCCATGATCGCCACCGCGCCCAGCACGGCAACGGTCGGCCTCGCCGCGCGCGAAAAAATCATTCCCCCGGCCGTTTGCCCGAATCCGGGGAAAGCCGCACGGCTCCCGGTGTGTCGGTCGAATGGATCGCCGCGGAGGAGTAGTCGAGCCCCTGCGTCAGATAGGCCCAGGCTCCCGTCCCGATGACAGCAAGTGCCACGAGCGCACTCAGGAATGCCTTCATTGTTCCTGTTCCTTCCGTTCGCCCGGGCCGCCTTCCGGCAGGGCCCGGTCCGGCGCCGTCGCGCGTTTGAGAAATGATACCAGCGCGTCGCGCTCCTCGGCACTTTTCAGGCGCTGGATGGGCATTTTGGAACCCGGCGTCACAACGTCCGGGCCGTGGTCGAAGAGATCGGAAATCGTCTGCTCGCTCCAGACGAGATCGAGACGACGCAGTGCATCGGAATACGGATAGCCCGGCACTGTGCCGACCCGGCGACCGAACACGCCGTAGAGCGTCGGGCCGGCCCGATTGCCGTCGTCCGGCGTCAGCGTGTGGCAGACGGAGCATTTTCGCGCGAACTGGCGCTCTCCCGGATCGCCGTCGGCCGCCACCTGGAAGCGGCGCGGGAAGTCGCTTGCGACCGGGTCGAAAGGCATGCGCGGGCTGATCTGCCAGGCGTTCACATGATCGTCGAGACCGGAATAGAACGCCACCTGGTTGTCGCCGGTGAGCGCGAGGCCCCAGACCGGACCGTATGGGTTCTCGTATTCCTCAAGCAGTTCCCACGCATCGGTGGCGTAGACGCGGATGCGTCCGTCGCCGCCGCCGCTCGCAAGCCGCGTACCGTCCGGCGAAAGGGCGAGAGACAGGACCGGTCGCTGGTGGGACGCCAGCTGCTTGACGATCGCGCCGCTGGCGATGTCCACCACAGCGACGACGCCGTCGGTCGCGCCGAAGGCGATCTGCGAGCCACCGGCCAGGACACGCATCACGTTGACGCCCCAGCCATGCGAATGGATTTCACGCCGAAACGCGCCGCCCGCCCGGTCGTAAACGCGAATGCCGCCGTCGTAGGACGCGGTGTAGACACTTGTACCGTCCATGGAGAACGCGGCTGCATTGACGTTGCCGCGATGCCCTTCGAGGATGGCCAACTCGGTCAAAGACGCCTCGCCAATGCCGTAGACCCGGGCGGTGCGGTCCCAGGACGCGGTCACCGCGAAGCGCGCATCCGGGCTGACGCTGACGGCCAGCATCTTCTCGTCGCCGGTATCGATCCGCGCGAGCATCTCCCCGTCTTCGAGGTTCCACAGGATCACCGCACCGTCATCGCCAACGGAAACGGCCCGCTCATCGCCGACGAAGCGGGCGTCATTGGTCGCCGCCTCATGGCCGATCAACCGGTGAACCACCTCGCCGGCTCCGGCTTCCAGGCGCCAGAGGATGACGGAATAGTCGAACGAGGTGGAGAGCGCCGTCGTCCCGTCCCGCGATAGCGTCACGGACTTGACCGGACCGCCATGGCCTTCCAGGCGGTCCGGCCAGACAACAGGCGCAGGGGCGGCGTCATCGGACATCGCGTCACCGCCGGCGAGAACCAGACACACGGCAGCGACGAAAAGCACGAAGGCACCACCTGGACGACGCATCACACGGTCCATTCGCCTACTCTGCAGGCTGCGCCGCCGGCGGGTGTTTTTCCTTGTCCTGCCGGGCAAGCACTTCCTCGACCCAGAGCGAATGGTGCTCCTTGGCCCAGTTGAGGTCGACCTCGCCACTGCCCATCGCGTCGAACGCGCCTTCCATGCCGATCGAGCCGATATAGATATGGGCGATGATCACGCAGATCAGGAAAACGCTCATGATTGCGTGCCAGAGCGAGGCAAGCTGCTGTTCCTGCAACACGGTAAGCGCTGTCGGCAGTTCCGTGCCGAACACCGAATTCACCGCCCCGAATGTGCCGGCGAAGAAGTGCGTGGTGTAGGGGAACAGCAAGGACCAGCCCGACATCGAGATCGAGATGCCGCAAAGGATCGTCAGCCAGAAGATCATCTTCTGGCCGGCGTTGAACTTCTTTGCCGGGGGATGCAGCTTTTTCGAGAAGATGCCGCCACCCTGGAGGATCCACTTGATGTCGGACGGATGCGGCAGGTTGTGGCGGACCCACATCAGGAAGATGATGACAAGGCCGGCCATGAAGGCGAAGGCAAGGTAGTTGTGAAGATACTTGCCGAAGAGGGTCACCGCGCCGAAGGCATCCGGACCGACCACCGGCAGCAGGACATAACGGCCATACATCACGTTCAGGCCGGTCAGGGCGAGGACGATGAAGGACGAGGCGAGCAGCCAGTGACCGAAGCGCTCGACCGCCGCAAAACGCGTGATCGTCCGGTCGGATCGCCCGTGCTCGATGCGGATCCGGCCGCGAATGGCGAAGAAGATGCTGAGCAGCACCACCATGGCAAGCAGTGCCCAGCTCGCATAGAGCGCCAGCGGTCCGTTGCGCAGGGAGCGCCAGAGCTCGCCTTCCGACTGGACCAGCGTCGCCGCGTTCTTGTCGGGAATGGAGACGTTGCCGGCAATGCCCTGCCGAACCGCACGCCACAGTTCCGTATCGGAATTCGTGCCGAGCGTGTTGCCGGGGACCTGGCCCTGAACCGGCGCTTCCGCTGCAGGGTCGCCGGCGGGCTGCTGCGCGCTGGCCGAAGTGCCGGCCGCATGAAACACCAGGACACCAAGAACCACCGCGACCATGGCTGCAAGGCCGCGTGACGGGAGTGCCCTGCCAAACCGTTCGGCGAACCGGGCGATTGCCATTCCGTTCATTTCATCTCCCTCCCCTGGCGTTGCCGGGGCTTCACCGCTTCCGGGACGCGCGCCCGTATCCGTCCGACCGCGCCCGTCATCAAGAGTAGCGCTCAGAAGCGCTGACTGCCCGCCCGGTTCTGCAACTGGCGGCGATCCGCCTCGCTGAGCGCCTCATCCGGTGCGCCTTGATAAACGCCCTTTTGTGTATGCAGGGCACGGTTCTGTTCCTCGTCCCGGCACCCCGGAACAAGTACGAGCGCGGCGCATGCAAGCACCGCCATGCCCCAGCCAGCCCTTCCCGATCTCACGTTCAAGTCTCCTTGTCGCTCCGCCGTTCACCCGAACGGGATCTGCGCAATGTCAAAAAGGCCCGCCCTCCCGGGATACCCCGGGAGATAGCGGACAGAAACTCATCAGCAAGGACACCGGTGTCGGGTCTTGCCTGCATTTCCGAAAACAAAGGCGGCCAAGAGCCGCCTTTGCCAGTTCCGCCGTCCTGATCCGGACGGATCAGAAGCTGCCCGCCTTCTGCTCGTAGGCCGTGCCCCAGCCCCAGGCGCCGGATCCGAAACCGCGCGCCACGACGCGTTCGCGGTAGATCGCGGAGACGACATCGCCATCGCCGGCCAGAAGCGCCTTGGTCGAACACATCTCGGCGCAAAGCGGCAACTTGCCCTCGGCCAGGCGGTTGCGGCCATACTTGGCGAACTCGGCCGACGAATTGTCGGCCTCGGGACCGCCCGCACAGAACGTGCACTTGTCCATCTTGCCGCGCGAACCGAAATTGCCGGCCTGCGGGTATTGCGGCGCGCCGAAGGGGCAGGCGTAGAAACAATAGCCGCAGCCGATGCAAAGGTCCTTGGAGTGAAGGACCACGCCTTCGTCCGACTGATAGAAGCAGTCGACAGGGCATACCGCCATGCAGGGTGCATCCGAGCAGTGCATGCAGGCAACCGAGATCGAGCGTTCGCCCGGCTTGCCGTCCTGGATGGTCACCACGCGGCGGCGGTTGATGCCCCACGGCACCTCGTGCTCGTTCTTGCAGGCGGTGACGCAGGCATTGCACTCGATGCAACGCTCGGCGTCACAGAGGAATTTCATCCGTGCCATGATTTTTCCCCCTTACGCCACGCGCTCGATGCGGCAAAGCGTGGCTTTGGTTTCTTGCATCTGGGTGACCGAGTCGTAGCCGTAGGTCTGGGCCGTGTTCGAGGCCTCTCCAAGGACATACGGGTCGGAACCCTTCGGATATTTGTGACGCTGGTCTTCGCCCTGGAAGTGTCCGCCGAAATGGAAGGGCATGAAGGCCACCCCGGTTCCGACGCGCTCGGTCACCATCGCCATGACCTTGACCTTGCCGCCTTCCGGACCGTGCACCCAGACCATCTCGCCGTCACGAATGCCGATGTTGTTGGCATCGCGCGGATTGACCTCGACGAACATGTCCTGCTGCAATTCGGCCAGCCAGGGGTTGGAGCGGGTCTCGTCGCCACCACCCTCGTATTCGACAAGGCGCCCCGAGGTGAGAATCATCGGGAAGTCCTTGGAGAAGTCGTTCTCCTGGATCGACCTGTAGCGGGTCGGGACGCGCCAGAAGGTCTTGTCCTCGTAGGTTGCATACTTGTCGAGCAGGTCCCGGCGGTTCGTGTAGAGCGGCTCGCGATGCAGCGGCACCGGATCCGGGAACGTCCAGACGACGACCCGGGCCTTGGCATTGCCGTAAGGCGCGCAACCATGTGCAATCGCCACGCGCTGAATGCCTCCGGACACGTCCGTCTTCCAGTTCACTCCGCCGACCTTGTCGTTGTAGTCGGACGGGAGGTCGCCGGTATGCGAGGTCTCGCCCACTTCCTCCGCCGAAGGACGGGCGTCCTGCATGCCCGCAACCCACTCGATCGTCCGGCGCTCGAAGGGGGTGAGGTCCTTGTCCCAGCCAAGCTTCTGCAGCATCGCCATCGTGAACTCGGGATACCCGTCCTCGATCTCGGAACCGGTCGGCCACGAGCCTTCAGACAGCAGGTTGTCGCCATCCTTCTCGACGCCGAAGCGGGCGCGGAAGCCCATGCCGCCCTCCGCAACCGGGAGGGAGGTGTCGTAGAGCACCGCCGAACCGGGGTGCTTCATCTCCGCAGTCCCCCAGCACGGCCACGGCAGACCGTAGAAGTCGCCATCGGCCGGACCGCCGATCGCACGCAGGGTCGTGCGGTCGAAGGTGTGCTGGTTGGCCATGTGCAGCTTGAGCCGCTCGGGCGACTGGCCCGTGTAGCCGACCGTCCACATGCCGTTGTTGAACTCGCGGGTGATGTCCTCGATCAGCGGCTCGTCGCCATTCACCTCGATGTTCTTGAACATCTCGTCGGCAAATCCGAACTTCTGCGCCAGGAGATAGGCGATGACATGATCGGGCTTGGACTCGAACAGCGGGTCGATGACCTTCTCGCGCCACTGGAGCGAGCGGTTCGACGCAGTGACCGAACCCGATGTCTCGAACTGGGTCGTCGCCGGAAGCAGATAGACGCCATCCTTGCGGTCATGCATCACCGCCGACATGGTCGGGAACGGATCGATGATGACCAGCAGGTCGAGCTTTTCCATCGCCTGCTTCATGTCCGGCAGGCGGGTCTGGGAGTTCGGAGCGTGCCCCCAGAAGACCATCGCCCGGGTGTTGTCGGGCTGTTCGAGGTTTTCCTTCTCCTCCAGCACGCCGTCGATCCAGCGCGAAACCGGAATGCCGGTCTCGTACATCATCGCCTTGTCCTTGCCGTCGGCGCCCTTCATCGTGGCAAAGCGGGCGGCAAGATCCTCGAACGGAACGTCCCAGACGCGCGCCCAGTGCCTCCACGAGCCTTCGGCCAGGCCGTAATAGCCCGGCAGCGTATCGGCGAGCACGCCAAGGTCCGTCGCGCCCTGCACGTTGTCATGGCCGCGGAAGATGTTGGTGCCGCCGCCGGCCTTGCCCATGTTGCCGAGCGCCAGCTGCAGTGCGCAATAGGCACGGGTGTTGTTGTTGCCGTTGGAGTGCTGCGTGCCGCCCATGCACCAGATCAGCGTGCCGGGACGGTTGTTGGCGAGCGTGCGGGCAACGCGCTTGAGCTGCGAGCCGGGAACGCCGGTGACGCGCTCGGTTTCCTCGGGCGTCCAGTTGGCGACTTCCGCCTTCACCTGGTCCATGCCCCAGACGCGCTGGCGGATGAACTCCTTGTCCTCCCAGCCGTTCTCGAAGATGTGCCAGAGGATGCCCCAGATCAGGGCGACGTCCGAACCGGGCCGGAAACGCACATATTCGGACGCATGGGCCGCTGTGCGCGTGAAGCGCGGATCGCAGACGATCAGCGGCGCCGCGTTCTCTTCCTTCGCCTTGAGCACATGAAGGAGCGAAACCGGATGCGCCTCGGCCGGGTTGCCGCCGATGATGAAGATCGCCTTCGAATTGTGGATGTCGTTGTAGGAATTGGTCATCGCGCCATAGCCCCAGGTGTTGGCAACACCTGCGACCGTGGTCGAGTGACAGATACGGGCCTGATGGTCGACGTTGTTCGTGCCCCAGAAGGCGGCGAACTTGCGGACCAGATAGGCCTGTTCGTTGTTGTGCTTGGCCGAGCCGAGCCAGTAGACGCTGTCAGGTCCGCTTTCGTCGCGGATCTTCATCATCTGGTCGCCGATCTCGTTGATCGCCTGCTCCCAGGAGACGCGCTCCCACTTGCCGTTGACCATCTTGGTCGGATATTTCAGCCGCCGCTCGCCATGCGCGTGCTCGCGCACCGAGGCGCCCTTGGCGCAGTGAGACCCGAGGTTGAACGGGCTGTCGAAGCCCGGCTCCTGACCCGTCCACACACCATCCTGCACTTCCGCCAGGACCGTACAGCCGACGGAACAATGGGTGCACACGGATTTCTTGATCTCGACCTTGGCATTGGTCGGCCCGGCCGCCTCCGCCTTGCGCACCATGCCGCCGGTCAGGGCGCCGGCAGCCGCCAGGCCACCCGCGGCAAGACCCGACCTGCGCAGGAAGCTCCGGCGATCCATCGCGCTGGCGCCGATCGCCTCAATGGCGGAGGCCAGGCTGGCACGACGGGCCACGCCGCTCGTCTTTTTCCTCAGCATCACGTTTCTCCCTCGAATGCACAACACAGGCGCTGTTTTCGCCTTGCCGCGCCGGGCGCCCCTGCCCTCATCGGGGTGAACGCCTCATCAACTCGCTTCAAGCTTCGGCCGCCTCGACGGATGGCCACGACCCGAAGGCCCGGAACCTCAGAACCGCGCGGTGTCGTAGAATGTCTTGACGTGCTCGGTCTCGCGGTAGCCGACTGCGGTTTCCGAAACCGGAGCCTCGGCCTGCGCCTCGCCGGCGACCAGCGTCGCCGAACCGGCCACGGCACCCAGTCCGGCAAGCTTCAGGAAGCTGCGCCGATCCGCTTCAATGGCTGTGTCTTTCCGTGTCATGACACCCTCTTCGGTCTGTTCAGTTCTTGCATTGCCGGACGGACCACTCCGCCCCTTTCAAATTCCGTCGACATCGTCCGGGCAGCCCAGCCCGGAAGATGTCGCAACAATCGCTATCCCGCCTGCCGCTGCTGCGAAAACAGCCGGTCGGCTTCGTCCTCAAGATCGACAAACACCTTGCCCAGATGCCCCAGCGCCGCATAGAGGGCGCTGGTCGACGTTCCGGCCAGATCCTTGAAGAAATATGGCGCCCACGCCGCGACATGCGCCCGAAAGAAGCGGCTCGCGGTGGCCGGATCGCCGTCGCCATAAGCTCCCTGCACCAGGCCGGCCATCATCTCGCACAGGGCGGCGATGTGGTCCTCGGGCTCGCTCACGTCGGGACTGCGCTCAATTCCGAGCCGGCGCATCTCCTGACGCAGGAGCGCAAGCGGCTTCTCGTTCAGGAAGCCCGTCAGATAGTAGGAAGCATAGGGAACCAGCTCGCCCCGGCCGACGCCGATGAAGAGATCGTGGTAATCGCGGCGAAGCGTGGCGGGATCGGCCACGCGGGCCTCGGAGGAGAGCTGTTTCAGAGCCGCACCGAGCGGCCCCTCCACCGCCGGAAGCGCGCCAACGACCTCAAGCCAGTCGCGCCCGACAGGAGCCTCCAGCGCAGTGGCGAGCAGACGGTAGACGATCGCGCGCTCGCCGTCCTCGCCAGCAACGCCAACACGATCCGTCCCTGCTTCCATGGCGGATGGCACGCGACCAACCGACTCCGGCTCAAGCGTCATTCAGAACGATCTCCCTCTCCTTGAAGATTGTCATCTTGACTGAGTGGTTGCAAACGAATTCAGTTTTGCGATGCGAACGATTTTTCGTGTCATTTCATACATCTACAAGAACATAATCGGACAAAATGACGTTAAAAGACATTAAACGCATGCCGAAAGATGCTGCCATGCAGCATTTCCGTCGGAAACCAGGGGGATTTGTCTCCGGCAATTGACCAGACGATCAACAGTTTGCCTGAAGAAGAAAAGATGATGTTTCTATTCATGTTTTAGACTGCGGCAAATGTTGCTCCGGAAATCCGGAGTTTCACTCCCGTCGGCCCATTCTGGTGCGAATCGAAATCGGGCCCTGGATCGGCCCGAGATCGGGCCGGGTCCCTTGCCGGGGGCGCCCGCGTGAACCGTCACGCGCAAACCCGAGGCGCCCGGAGCGCCTCAGCTTTCCATGACGATGCGCGGGGCGGCGCGGTGTCCGTCATCCCGGTTGCGCTCGATCTCGGCCCAGACCCGTCTCGCGATGTCCCGGTAGACACTCGCATGCGGCCCGTCCGGCGCGGTCACCGTCACCGGCGTGCCGGCATCGGAACTCTCGCGGATCGCCATGTCGAGCGGCACCTCCCCGAGGAAGGGCCCGCCCAGCTTTTCCGCTCCCGCACGAGCGCCGCCATGGCCGAAGATATCGTGGCGGCCGCCGCAATCGGGGCACAGGAAGTAGCTCATGTTTTCGACAATGCCGAGCAGGGGAACGTCCACCCTGCGGAACATGTTGAGGCCCTTGCGCGCATCGATCAGGGCAAGGTCCTGCGGCGTGGAAACGATGACGGCGCCGGCCAGAGGCACATTCTGCGCCATGGTGAGCTGCGCATCGCCCGTTCCCGGCGGCATGTCCACGACAAGCACGTCGAGCTCGCCCCAGGCGACCTCGCGCAACATCTGGGTGATCGCCGAAATCACCATCGGACCGCGCCAGATCATCGGCGTTTCCTCGTCCACCAGGAAACCCATCGACATGACCTTGATCCCGTAGCCTTCAAGCGGCTTCAGGATGCGGCCGGAGACCGGCTCCGGCCGGCCGGAGACACGGAAAAGACGGGGAATGGACGGGCCGTAGATATCCGCGTCGAGCACGCCGACCTTCAGGCCGTTCGCCTGCAGCGCCAGCGCCAGGTTGCATGTGGTCGTGGACTTGCCGACGCCGCCCTTGCCGGATGCGACCGCAATGATCGACTTGACACCGGGAACTCCCGGCTTGGCGGCAGCGGGCTCGGCCGCCTGCGCCCTGCCCTGCATGGGCGGAGGCACATTGGCCGCATCGCGCGCGGCGGGTGCCGGGCGAACCGGCGCCCCGTCCGCGGGCGGGCGGGGAGACGCGCCGGCCTTTCGCTCGGAGGTGAGCGCCGCCAGCACCTTTTCAACCCCGGGAAGCTTGCCGACCACCTTCTCGGCGGCCTGGCGCAAGGGCTCGAGATCCTGCGCGCGCTCCGCCGGGACCGTGATCGAGAAGATCACCCGTCCCTCGGAAATGAAAACATCCGACACCAGTCCGAGAGAGACGATGTCGCCCTTGAGATCCGGCCCCTTGACCTTCGACAGTTCCGCCAGAACCTCGTCACGCGTCGGCATCTCGTCCCCCTTCTTCTTCCAGAACATCACAACAATCCCGTGCCCGATCGATCAGCCGGGAACGTAAGGCCGCAACGGGAAAGGTCAATCGGTTTCACCGGCGACAAATCGCGACAGGCTGCGCGACGGCTCGGTAAACGAAGTTTTCAGCACAACGACAAAATGTGATGAAAATCGACGACCTTTCGCATCCCGGACCGCATTTCTTAACCGTTCCGCGAAGTTTTCGCCGGCAAAATTCGTAACCAGGGACGGACACACCGGAAGGACAAGGATCCGGGAAATGAGCATCAATGCGATCTGCTACGCTGCACAAATCGACTGGACAGCGGTCCGCCGCCCGGTCGAGACCGAAATCGAGCACATGCTCGGTCGCGCAAGGCGGCTGAACCGTCTCAACGGGGTGACCGGGGCGATCCTGCTGTATCGCAATCACCTGGTGCAGTGGCTGGAAGGAGAGCGTGGCGGCCTTGTCGACAGCCGCGAGTGCGCATCGCGCGACCCGCGGCTCTCCGGGCTTTTCAGCCTGTGCGAAGGCACGCTGTCCGAACGGCTGTTTCCCCATTGCTGGCTCTATTTCGCCGACTACCGCGCGGATGATGCGGTGCCCGGCGGCTTGCTCGGACAGCTGGCCAATGCCCCCGCGCCGGTCGAGCTTTCGGAGATGGCCGACTGCATGGCCGAGGTGGCACGCGTCCTGGAACCTGCCCGCTTCACCCACGCTGCGATGCTTGTCTGAAATACGGATGACCGGGCATCCTTGCTTGCCGTCAAGTTAATGGCAACAGACGATAATTCGCGATCCGGCTTACCGAAACCCAAGGTGTTGCTCCTACAGTGACTGCCAAGAACACGAACACGATTGAGGCAGCCCGATGAGTATCACCCGGTTGAGCTACCGGAGCAGGATCAACTTCAGCACCATGACGCTCTCCTTCGACGAGGAGATCGAGCGCATCCTGTCACGCTCGCGGGCCAACAATGCGAAGGCCGGGCTGACCGGTGCGCTGCTGCTGGCCGGCAACACCTTTTTCCAGATGATTGAGGGGCCGGAACCGGCGGTTCTGGAGACCCTCGACCGTATCAGCACCGACCCGCGCCATGGCGATTTCGCTGTCATCGACCAGCGCACCGATGCCGCGCGCCTGATGCCGGCCGACCCGCTTTTCTTCTGCGACGCCTCCGATGCCTGCGACAGCGTGCTGTCCAGCCTCTACATCCCGATCGCCCATTCTCCCGAGCTTGTCCGCTACGACGACCTCGTCTCGGTGATGATCTTCAGCGCGACGCGGGTCGCCCGGCGGCACATGCAGAACAGGGCCCTGTCCGCCTAGGACGTGGACTCACAATTGTGCCGGAAACGGCGTCCGGTCCGGCAATGATCCGCCAGAAAGGCCGCGATGGCCG
>NZ_JBLXFR010000023.1:0-59998 GCF_048261845.1 Stappia sp.
TGGTGCAGAGCCAAGGCTCGGCAATAGAAATCGCCCCCACCTATTACGCTTGAACGCAAAAAGCGCCCCTTGGGGCGCTGTGCGTGGCGTTTTTTGGGTGGTGTTGGTTGCGGGAGGGCGCAACAGACGATCTCTGCGGAATGGGTCCGGGAATGCAAAAACCTCCGCGGCGGGAGCCTTGGAGGTTTCGCAAGTATCGTTGGTTGCGGGGGCGTGCAACCAACGATACTTGCGATTGGTCGAGCGTCAAATCCCGAAGCTTGCCGCTTAGCATAACCTGTTCTGCCGGCTTTGAAAACCGCTTTGGCGGCCCGCTGACTTGCTTACGGATACGAGTCGGAACTGACCAGGTAGCCTCCAACCTTCAGCCCCGCGCCCGCCCAACCAACCTGTAGCTGGTGCTGCGGCCACCAGCATCCTCCTTCTCAAGCACACCCCGGTCAACCAGGTCCGTGATGTCGCGGAGCGCAGTGTCGGAGGAAACCTTGGTCAGCTTTGCCCATTTCGAGGATGTCAGCTTTCCCTCAAATCCATCGAGCAGCCGGTTGATCACGGCGCGCTGACGCTCGCTGAAGATCTCGCCTGCCATGGCCTCCCAGAAGCGTGCCTTGTGCAGAACGTGGCCCAGAACCTCTTCAGTGCCGTCGAAAGCCCGGTCCAGGCATCCGAGGAACCAGTCGAGCCAGCCGGTGATGTCTAACCCGCCCTTCTGCGTTCTTTCCAGCATGGCGTAGTATTCTCCTCGCTCACGCCGGATCCGGGCCGACATGCTGTAGAAGCGCTGCGCACTCCCCTCGGATCGGGCCAGAGCCATATCGGCGATGGCGCGGGCGATACGCCCATTCCCGTCCTCGAACGGATGGATCGTCACGAACCAGAGATGGGCGATGGCCGCGCGGATGACCGGATCCGTGGCATCGCGCGTCTCGAACCAGTCCAGGAACGCCGCCATCTCGTCCGGCAGGCGTTCTGCCTTCGGCGCTTCGAAATGCACGCGCTCACGCCCGTAGGGGCCGGAGACGACTTGCATCGGTCCGGTCTCCGGGGGGCGCCATGCGCCGACGGCGATCCGGGCCATGCCGCTGCGCCCGGTCGGGAACAGTGCGGCATGCCAGGCGAAGAGCCGTTCCGCGGTGAGGGGGGACGCATAGTTCTGCGTCGCATCCAGCATCATCTCGACCACACCCTCGACGTCACGATCGACCGGGGCAAGCGCACCGATCTCCATCCCGAGGCGCCGGGCAATGGAGGAGCGCACTTGTGTGAACCGGCATGCAAAATTGACCCCGTAGCGGGGTGATCGGCGTCCAAAAATGACCCCCTTACACTGATGTGGATGATGCCCCCGAGGTCATCGGGGAGCACAGTGTGGGATGTTGGTCGTGGAGACGATAGCGAAGATCCGGCGGGCGTATTTTCAGGACAAGAAGTCGATCAAGCAGATCTGCCGGGAGCTGCGAGTATCGCGGAACACGGTGCGCAAGGTGATCCGGTCCGGTGCGACGGAGCTCACCTATGAGCGAACCATTCAGCCGTTGCCGAAGATCGGGCCTTGGCAAGACATGCTCGACGAGATGCTGGCGGTGAACGCGCGGAAGCCCAAGCGCGAGCGACTGACTCGCATCCGCATTTTTGAGGAACTCCGGGCTCAAGGATATGACGGTGGCTATGATGCGGTCCGGCGATACGCGGCCTCCTGGTCGAAGGAGGAAGCGGTGGCATCTGCGGCCGCCCATGTCCCGCTAACCTTCGATCCAGGCGAGGCCTACCAGTTCGACTGGAGCCACGAGATCGTGGTGATCGACGGCGCGACGACCACGGTGAAGGTGGCACATGTCCGCCTGTGTCACAGCCGGATGCTGTTCGTGCGTGCCTATCCCCGCGAGACGCAGGAGATGGTCTTCGACGCCCATGACAAGGCCTTCGCCTTCTTCGGGGGCACCTGCACGCGGGGCATCTACGACAACATGAAGACCGCGGTCGACACGATCTTCGTCGGCCGCGACCGAGCCTACAACCGCCGGTTCCAGCAGATGTGCAGCCATTACCTCGTCGATCCCGTCGCTTGCACCCCGGCATCCGGCTGGGAGAAGGGACAGGTCGAGAACCAGGTCGGCGTTGTCCGACGGCGGTTCCCCGACCGGGCCAGTAGGAGACCGAGCATCAGGCCCGCCGGTCCCGCACCGACCACGATGCAGTTCTGGCTCCTTTTCACATGGGAATAGTATCTCAACTTCGCAGGTCCTTGGGATGAGGCTAGTGAATCGATCCTCGGCCTCTGCTTGAAGCTTTCACCTCAGCATCGCCATCGCGGTCGCTGTCATTAGAGGGCAAAATATCGAGCGGGATCAGATCCCCGTCATTCTCGCTTTCAGCAACGAGCTGGATCACCTTTTCGAGTGTTTCCAGTTGAGCGATCTTTTCCTCGACCGCAGCGAGTTGCTCCTTTGCGATGCGGAGCGCCTCGGCCGGGCTTGAGAACGAGGCGTCGGCAAGTCGAAACAGGTCCTTGATCGCCTCGATGCTGAACCCGAGATCGCGGGCGCGGCGAATGAAGAGAAGGCGATGGACCGCCCCGTGGTCGTAGCGTCTTTGGTTTCCCTTGCTCCGCGAGCGCTCGCGCAGCAACCCGATCTGCTCGTAGTAGCGGATCGTCGGAATTTTGACGCCGGTGAGCTGAGAGAGTTCGCCGATGCCGATATCCATGTTTGAAGTTCCTTCCGGATAGCCGCGTGTTGATGATTTGCTGCGTGTTCTATCGCTGAGGCCCTCAAGGCCCGACCGCGCCGGGGTGCGGCGACGGCCCATGGGCCGCCCCGGCGCGGAATCGTGTGTCGACCTGCTCAGGCATGGGCTTTGGTCGCCTGTTGGGGCGACGGGTCCCGCCTGATCGCAAGCCGGCGCACAACCACATAGAAGATCGGCGTCAGAAGCAGGCCGAACAGCGTCACGCCGAGCATGCCGGCAAAGACGGCGATGCCCATGGCGTGCCGCATTTCGGCGCCCGCTCCGGTGGCGATGACGAGCGGAACCACGCCGGCAATGAAGGCGAGCGACGTCATCAGGATCGGCCGCAGACGCAGGCGAGCCGCTTCGAGGACGGCAGCCAACGGATCGACCCCTTCGTCCTCCTTCGCTCGGGCGAACTCAACGATCAGGATTGCGTTCTTCGCGGCAAGACCGACCAGAACGACAAATCCGATCTGCGTGAAGATGTTGTTGTCGCCGCCGGTGAACCACACCCCGGCGATCGCCGAGAGGAGCGCCATTGGAGCGATCAGCAGCACCGCGAAAGGAAGCGACCAACTGTTGTACTGCGCCGCGAGGATCAGGAACGCGAGCAGGACGGACAGCGGGAAGACAAACATGGCGGTGTTGCCGGCCTGCTTCTCCTGATAGGCGAGATCGGTCCATTCAAAGGCCATGCCGGGCGGCAGGGTCTCCGATGCGATGCGCTCCATCGCTGCCGTCGCCTGCCCGAACGAATATCCGGGCGCGGGACTTCCGCTGATATCGGCAGACGGAAAGCCGTTGTAGTGCATAACCCGATCGGGGCCAGAGCTGTGCTTGATGGTGAGCAAGGCCGAGAGGGGGATCATGTCGCCGGCTGAATTGCGCACCTTAAGGCGGCCGATGTCCTCGGGCTGCATGCGGAACGGTGCGTCCGCCTGCACCATCACCCGGTAGGTGCGACCGAAGCGATTGAAGTCGTTCGCATAGAGCGAGCCGAGATTGACCTGCAATGTCTCGAAGATCGTGTTGAGCGGAACGCCTTGCGACTTCGCTTTCACCCTGTCGATATCGACCTGCACCTGCGGCGCGTTCACCTGGAAGCTCGCCAGCATTCCCGCCAGTTCGGGCGTTTGCATCGCCCGACCCATGATCGCACCCTGAGCCTGGGCGAGTGCCTCGAAGCCCAGGCCCGCTCGGTCCTCGATCTGGATCTTGAAGCCGCCGGTGGAACCGAGACCCGGAACGGGCGGCGGCGGGAACATACCGGCGAAGCCATCGGGGATCTGGCTGAACTTGCCCATCAGCTTGCCGGCGATGGCAAAGGCGGAAAGCGACGGGTCCTTTCGTTCGTCAAACGGCTTCAGCATCGTGAACATGACCGCTGCGTTGGGGATATTGACCATCCCGTTGACCGAGAGCCCCGGGAAAGCAACGACACTCTCAACGCCCGGCTCGGCCAGTGCGATCTCCGACATTTTCTTGACGACGGCCTCGGTCCGGTCGAGCGAAGCGCCGGTCGGGAGCTGGGCGATGCCGACGAGATAGTATTTGTCCTGGGCCGGCACGAAGCCGTTGGGCACCGTCTGGAAGCCGACCCACGTCATGCCGACCAGGCCGGCATAGACCAGCAGGACGAGAACGCTGAGCCTCGCGGCACGGCGCACCGACCAGACATAGGCGTTCGAGGCGCCGTCGAAGAAGCGATTGAACAGCCGGAAGAACCAGCCAAACAGAAAGTCGATCACGCGTGTAGGAAGGTCCCGCTTCACGTCACCGTGGTGCGGCTTCAGCAGCACGCCAGCAAGCGCGGGAGAGAGCGTAAGAGAGTTGATCGCCGACAGGATGGTCGAGATCGCAATCGTCAGCGCAAACTGGCGGTAGAACTCGCCCTGCAAGCCAGACAGGAACGCGGATGGAATGAAGACGGCCGACAGGACGGAGGTGATGGCGACGATCGGTCCTGTCACCTCATCCATGGCTTTGCGCGCCGCCTCTTTCGGCGTTTCTCCAAGCGCGATGTGGCGCTCGACGTTCTCGACCACGACGATCGCGTCGTCGACCACGATGCCGATCGAGAGAACGAGGCCGAAGAGGGACAAGGTGTTCAGCGAGAAGCCGAACATATACATGAGCGCAAACGTGCCGACCAAGGAGACGGGAACGGCGACGAGGGGGATGATCGACGCCCGCCAGGTCTGGAGAAACAGCACGACGACGATGACCACCAGCACGACGGCTTCTAGCAGCGTCATGACCACGGCCTCGAGAGACGCCTTCACGAACACCGTGGGATCGTAGGCGATCCGATATTCGATGCCTTCCGGAAAGCCCTTTTGAAACTCGGCCATGGTGGTGCGGACGGCGCTCGACACGTCGAGCGCATTTGCGCCAGGACTTTGGATGATTTGCATCGCGAGTGCCGGCTTGCCGTCCAGCAGGCTGCGAAGGGCGTAGGAATCTGCGCCAAGTTCGATACGGGCGACGTCGCGCAAACGGGTAACCTGGCCGTCCGTACCAGCCTTTATGACGATCTCGCCGAACTGCTCCTCACTAGAAAGCCTCCCAAGCGTGTTGACGGTGACCTGAAAGGCAGCCGAGGCTTCCGGTTGCTGACCGACCGAGCCGGCTGCTACCTGCACGTTCTGTTCCTGAATCGCCGCGACGATGTCGCTGGCAGTCAACCCCCTCGCGGCCACCTTGGCAGGGTCGAGCCAGATCCGCATTGAATACTCGCCAGCGCCCCCGAGGATGACGTCGCCCACGCCCGGCAAGCGGGCCAGTTGGTCGCGCACCTGAAGGATCGCGAAGTTCGACAGATAGAGCGGATCATAGCGGTCATCAGGTGAGACGAGATGGACAACCATAAGGATGTCGGGGGAGGTTTTCTGCGTCACGACACCGATGCGTTGCACTTCCAGCGGAAGCCTGGGCAAGGCGCGAGAAACCCGATTCTGCACCTGAATCTGCGCCATGTCGGGGTCAGTGCCCTGTTTGAACGCAATTGTCAGGGTCATGCGTCCGTCGGTCGCTGCCTGCGAACTCATGTAGAGCATGTTTTCGACGCCGTTGATCGCCTGCTCCAGCGGAGCGGCGACTGTTTCGGCAATCACTTCGGGATTGGCGCCCGGATAGCTCGCAGTGACCTGGACTGTCGGCGGCGTCACCTGCGGGTACTCACTGAGCGGGAGCTTCAGCAGCGTCAGGCCGCCGGCGATCAGCATCAAGACGGAGAGAACGACCGCGAAGATCGGGCGGTCGACAAAGAAGCGCGGAATGTTCATCGACGCGCCTCCTGCGCTTGCCCGGAGGCCCGCTCGCCGTCAGCAGCCTGCCCTGGAAGCATTGAGACCATCTGCGGGACAACCTGCATACCGGGGCGCACAAGGCCCTTTATGATGATCTTGTCAGTCGGAGTGAGACCTTTGGAGACGACGCGCAGACCGTCGACCATAGGTCCGATTTCGACGGGGCGGTATTCCGCCTTGTTCTCGGGGCCAAGCGCCAGGACGTAGCGCCGTCCCTGATCGATGCCGATCGCCTGATCGTCGATAAGAACGGTTTGAGCCGGTTGCGCGGTAACGAGTTTGACCCGTGCGAAGAGGCCGGGAGTCAGCCTGCCGTCGGAATTCCTGACGATGGCCCGGGCGCGGATCGTGCCCGTACTCCGGTCGACACGATTGCCAAGGAAGTCGAGTTGGCCGGTATGCGGAAAGCCTGTATCGGTCATCAGACCGAGCTGGACAACAAGCTTTTCCGCGACCTTGCCCGTTTCGGGCGCGCGCGCATTACCGACGAAGCCGAGATAGGTGGCCTCGTCAATATCGAAATAAACATAGAGTGGATCGACCGAGACGATCGTGGTGAGCAACGTAGCCGCACCGGCATTGCCGCCTGCAACAAGATTGCCTTCCGTGACAAGAACCCGGTCAACGCGTCCGGCAATTGGGGCAGTGACCCTTGTGTAGGAAAGGTCGAGCTCGGCAGCCGCGACAGCCGCCTTGGCAATCTCTACCTGGGCTTGGCGCTGACCGAGCAGCGCTTGCGCGTCATCGAGTGTTTTGCGTGATACCGTACCATTGGGAGACAGCGATTCTGTACGCCTGAAGTCGGTCTCGGCTTGTTCAAGCAGGACATTGGCCTGCTGCAACTGAGCCTTTGCTGCATTCAATGCAACCTCGAAAGGTCTGGGATCTATCTGGAAGAGAAGGTCTCCAGGTTGCACCATACCGCCTTCGGGGACACTCACGGTATCGATTGCACCGCCAACACGCGAACGCAGTTCGATGGTCTTCATCGCTTCGAGATGGCCAGTGAATTCCGTAGAAGCCGCAACTTGGCGAATGATGACTTCAGCCACGGGAACTTGCGGGACGGGCATCTGCGCCGGCTGTGCCTCAGCTTCCGATGCCGATGTCGAAGAGACCAGCGACATCAGGCCCTTTGTATACGGGCCAATGTCCTCTCGATATATGATTGCAAGAGTACCGACCGCGATAGCAGCACCGACCAATCGCAGAGCGGCGGCTTTTTTACTCATTCTCGTTCACCTTCATAGGGCGCGCGTACCCAGCGACCAGGGCGCGGCGAGTGCATTTTCGACGAAGGTGCGGTTTCCAACGATAGGAAGGTCAAGACCTTTGGAAAACGATTTCCGTATAGGCCCTTGACGCGATCATCAGTTCATGCCGCGGACTGCCGCATTCCGTACTTCGCCGACATCTTCGAGCCGGCGCCGTTCCCAAATTTAGATCGGTGAACCAGCAGGCCCGGTTGGCCGACGCCGCCAGTCTTGATGACTGGCGACGTCTTTAGTGCAGGGAATTAGTGACTTTCGGCCGCGATAAGCTGGCGTGAAGGCATTCCTTCGTCACGGCCGCTATCCTCTGGGGATTTGGCACCCTTGAACCGCAGGAGCCGCAGAGCGTTCAGTGTGACAATGGCGGTCGCGCCCGTATCTGCGAGTACCGCGATCCAGAGGCCAGTAAGCCCAAGGACGCTGGTGACGAGAAACACTCCCTTCAGCGCAAGAGCGAAGATCACGTTCTGGTGGATGTTGGCCATGGTGGCGCGCGAAAGCGCGACGAGATGGGCAACGTCCGTGACACGGCTCTTGAGCAGGGCGGCGTCCGCGGTCTCGATCGCCACATCGGTTCCGCCGCCCATGGCGATCCCGACGTCCGCCGTCGCCAGCGCCGGAGCATCGTTGATGCCGTCGCCGACCATGGCCACCTTGGTCTTCCGCTTCATCTCGTTGACGAGATCGAGCTTGTCCTGCGGAAGCAGCTCGGCGCTCCACTCGATACCGAGACCCTTGGCGATCGCCTGGGCGGTGCGCTGGTTGTCTCCGGTCAGCATGACGGAGCGAACGCCCATCGCCTTGAGCTGGGCAACGCCCTCGCGCGCGTCACGGCGCGGTTCGTCGCGCAGGGCTATGAGACCGAGGACTTCCCTTGCCTGCTCGTCGAAAAGAACGGCAACCGTATTGCCGAGATCCTCGAGCTTCTCGATGGCGCTGCGTTCCAGCGCGCCGAGCGTTGCCGCCTTGGCGGCATGGGTCGGGGAACTGACTGCGAGGCGACGCCCGGCTACAGTCGCATGCACGGCCTTGCCGGCGGTCGCCGATGCGTCCCGAGCGAGCGGAACGGCGATACCGTCGGTTTCGGCGCGTCCGATGATTGCTTTGGCAAGCGGATGGCTTGAACCTGTTTCAACCGCCGCTGCCAGAGCAATGACATCGCTTTCTTCATTGTTTCCGAGCGCGAGAACCTCGGTGACACGCGGCTTGCCTTCGGTCAGCGTTCCCGTCTTGTCGAAAGCAATGGCGCGAACCTTGCCAATCGTTTCGAGCGCATTGCCGCCCTTGATCAGCAGACCGCGGCGCGTACCCACGGCGAGGCCCGAGGCGATCGCTGCAGGCGTCGAAAGAACGAGCGCGCAGGGGCATGCGATGAGTAGAAGGGCGAGACCACGGTAGATCCACGTGTCCCAATCGCCGTTCATCGCCAGCGGCGGGACGGTGATGATCAGCGCGGCGATCAGCATCACCGCCGGAGTATAATACCGGCTGAAGTTCTCGATGAACCGAGCGGTCGGGGCCTTGGCCGACTGCGCCTGCTCAACTAGCTGGATGATGCGCGAGATGGTATTGTCAGAGGCAGTCTTCTCGACACTGACCTGGAGGACACCATCAACATTGATCGAACCGGCGAACACACTTTCGCCAGTGGTCTTCGAGCGCGGCACCGACTCGCCGGTAATGGGCGACTCGTCCAGACTGGAGGTTCCCTGTAGGATCTGTCCGTCGGCCGGCACGCGGTCGCCCGGCCGCACGAGAACGAGATCATTCACTCGCAACGCCGATGCCGGCACGGTGCGCTGGCCGCCATTCGAGTCGAGGAGAACAGCCGTTTTTGGCACCAGCGACGCGAGAGCCTTTATGCCGGCACGCGCTCTCCCAGCCGCGACGCTTTCGAGCAGCTCGCCGACAGCAAACAGGAACACGACCGCCGCCGCCTCCTCAGCCTCGCCGATCACGAGGGCGCCGATCGAGGCGACGACCATCAGCGTTTCGATGGAGAAGGGAGAACCCGAGGTCGCGAGCGCGAACGCCTTGCGAGCAAAGGGAATGACACCGGCAATGACGGCAGCAGCGAAAATCCATTCCGCATAAAGCGGGATGAACTGGGCAACGACGTAGGCCGAGCCCATCAGCAGGCCGAGGCCGATGACGTGCTTGCCCTTGCGGGTCTGCCACCAGCGCTGATTGCGCATCGCTGGCGCGGGTTCGACGTCGATGGCCGCATCGGACGAAGCCGAAAGCTCGCGTGTGTTGGACACCCCGAAGCCGAGGCTCTTGATCGTCTTTTCGATGTCCGCGACCTTGGTGAGCGCGCCGGCGCCGAGCGTCAGTTCGAGCGTTTCGGTCGTGAAGTTTACGCGCACGTCGGAAACGTCTGGCATCCGCGCCAGCGCGACCTCGATCTTGCCGACGCAGCTTGCGCAATCCATCCCCTCGACGCGCATCGAGACATTGGGCGGAGAGACCGGTGCGGCGCGCGGAGTTGGCGCATGGCCCGCATGATCATGTCCAGAGCAGCCACCGTGGCCGTGATCATGATCGTGGTGAGCGTGGTCGTGATCGCCACCGCAAGCACCGTGATCGCCGGCGCAGCCGTTGTGATCATGACCGGCATGGGCGTCGGAGCGCTGCACAGGCGCGGCGGGAATCGCAGAAGCCGGCAGTTCCGTCACGTCGAACCCGAGCGAGCGAATCTTTTTGGCGATATCCTTCGAGGTCGTTTTGCTCGTCGCATCGCGGGATAGCAAGAGTGTCTCGGTAGCGAAGTTGACGGCTACCTCGGAGATACCTCCCAGACGGCCCAAGGCCGTCTCGATCTTGCCGACGCAGCTTGCGCAATCCATGCCGTCGACGCGAAAGCCGAGCCGCTCATCAGCGCCCGGCGTTGAAAGTCCAGTTGTCATTCCGATCTCCTTTCCGGCCGCCGCAGCGGGCGCGCGTGCTCAGACGCCATGCGCGGCTTCGGAAGGAGTAAATAACACACTTGAACAGCTATTCAAGTGTTCATTTGAAATAGTGCTGTTTTCCCGGCAGATCAGTCGTCCGCATGGTCCTCCGAAATATGCGTCGCCATGTCCTGAAGAACATGGCTGACGTGATGATCGGCGATCTCGTAGAAGATCTGCTTGCCCTGGCGATCGCCCTTGACGAGACGCGCCCCGCGCAGCAGGCGCAGATGGTGGCTGACGAGGGTCACGGACAGGTCGAGCCGCTCGGCGATGTCGCCCACCGAGATCGGCGCCGGGACGCAACTCAACAGGATTTTCAACCGTGAGGGATCGCCAAGCAGCCGAAACGTTTCCGCCAGGATCGTGACCTCGTTCTGTGAGAGCGAAGGAAGCAGGAGATGGCCTTCAGCCTCCGCATGTGCGGAGATCGCACGTTCGTCCGGCTTTTTGATGTTTGTCTTCTTGAGAGCAGTCATCTGCTAGATTTACCTGAGTTTTGGGACGGAACCTGCCGGCATTTGACCGCCAAGAGCTGTCCGCGTTGTTTGGTCCCGCCCAATCTACCGGATGGGCGCGCAATTACAATGCGAAACACGGTCGCTGTCGATCGGCGGGACAGTTGGCGCTGCCCTTCTCTGCCCCTGCGTCACATCTCGAATTTTCCTTTTCCGCGCAAGAACAGTCTTGACCTTACAAGCGCTGGAAGCCGCACGCTGACGACAATCCTGCCAAATCCGCCCGCCGTTACGCGGCTAGGCAGCGGGGCAACCATGTCGAATTCAGAGAAAGGCAAGACCGATGACGGAGAGCAGCACCCCCCAGATTCTCATCTACACCACACCGACCTGTCCGGACTGCCACACGCTCAAACGCTGGCTCGACCAACAGGGCCTCGCCTACGAGGAACGCGACCTCACCGACCCGAAGATCGCCGAGGAGGCAAAGGCCCGGACCGGCGTCCGGGTCGCTCCGATCACCATCATCGGATCGGACGTCTTCTACGGGACCTTCCCGAGCCAGAAGCCGGGCCTCGTCAAGGCGCTCGGGCTCGCCGGGAGCCTGTGAGGAGACGCAGATGACGAGCAAGTTTGTTGACATCCGGCAGGCGCGGACCAGCCTTGAGGTCCATGAGGGCCAAACAATTCTCGACGCCGCGCTCGCCGCCGGCATCCCCTATCCTCACGGTTGCCGGTCCGGCCGCTGCGGCTCCTGCAAGTCCCGCCTGATCGAGGGTAAGGTGGAGCTGCTCCAGCATTCTCGCTTCGCCCTCAGCGAGGAAGAGAAGGCCGATTGCCTGATCCTGGCATGCCGTGCGGTGCCGAAGACCGATGCGGCAGTCGCCTGGCTGGGCAGCGATGACGATGATGCCGTTACGGCTCCTCGACGGCTGGATGCCATCGTGATCGGCCTCGATGACCTCACTCACGACATCAAGCTGGTTCGGATCGCGCCTGCCGACGGCTCTCCCCTGCTCTTCACGGCCGGTCAGTATGCCCAGGTCGGATTCGATGGTGTGCCTGCGCGCAGCTACTCCATGGCCAATCGTCACGGCGACGACAGCCTCGAATTCCACATTCGCAAGGTTCTGGGGGGCATCACGTCACAGCACGTCCATGACGCGCTGAAAGCCGGCGACAAGGTGACGCTCGAATTTCCGCTAGGCTCCTCCTACCTCCGTCAGCATCATTCCGGCCCGATCCTGTGCATCGCTGGCGGTTCCGGTCTGGCGCCGATCAAGTCGATCGTGGAAACGGCCCTTGCTCACGGCATGAAGCAGCCGATCCATGTCTACTTTGGCGCACGCGGCGCGCGCGACCTCTATCTCGTCGAGCATTTCGAGGCACTGGCGGACCGTCATAATAACCTCAGCTTTACGGCTGTCCTGTCGGATATGCAGGCAGCACTCCATCGGCACGGCTTCGTGACCGATGCGGTGGTCGAGGATCTCGCCGACTTCGACGGGTGGAAAGCCTATGTTGCAGGTCCGCCCCCGATGGTCGATGCGGCGATGGACGTGGTTTTCGCGCGGGGCCTGCGTCCCGAAGACATGCACGCCGATGTCTTCTTCACGCCGGAAGAGCAAGTGGCGGCAGCGACGGTAGAGTGATCTGCCGCGGTCCGAGTCCGCCAGTGACAAAAGCCAGCCGCGAACGACTTCGCTGCTGGCTTTTCATGTGCCGTTTCAACCTGGACAGCCCGGCCCGGTATGGGCGATCTCGCAGAATGCCCCCAAATTTGTGGATCTGCGAGGCGTTGCCGCGGGTGCGATTCTTATTGCCCGCGTGCGGTGAGCCATTCCCGCATCATGGCGATCTCGCCTTCTTGGGCCGAGATCACGTCCTCGGCCAGCTTACGAACCTCAGGATCGGTACCGTATTGCAGAACGACCCGCGCCATGTCGATCGCGCCCTGGTGGTGCGGGATCATTCCGCGCATGAAGTCGATGTCGGCATCGCCGGTGAACTCGACCATCATGTCCTTGTGCATGCGATCATTGGCTTCGATATAAGCCTGCGTGGATGGGTTGTCGGAGGCCGGCATCGAATGCCCCGGCATTTCGTGGCCTTGCATGGTGGTATCCGTGTTCAGTTGGCTTTGTGCGATGGCGAGGCCGGCGCTGATGGCGAGTGCGCCGCCAATGAAAATCGGGGTCAGCTTGTGCATGATCTTGCTCCTGTTCAATTCACGGTCGCCGGATACCCAGCCTCTTCGAGAACCTGCTGAAGGACAGCGGGGGTTGCGGTCGTCTCGACCTTGACTGTCCGCTGGGCTGGGTTGGTGTCGATCTTGGCGGTCGGATCGACCGACTGGATCGCCTTGGTGACGGACTTGGCGCAACCGCCGCAGGTCATGCCTTCGATCTTGAGTTCCATGAGCTTTCTCCTTTGGGTTCGGTTCTCATGGTCCTCAAGTTGGGGTTTCCAACGATGGTAAGGTCAAGAGGAATCGAAAAGTAATTTTTACCCTTGACCTTCCCATCGTTGGAAGGAGCATATCAGTGTCCGAACTCGAATTCTGACTTAGAAAGGAGGCGGCAATGGATGCCCCTGTTCGAGCTGCGGACAAGATGAATGCAGCAATTTCCCTGCCTATAGAGGGCATGACCTGCGCATCCTGCGTCGGCCGTGTCGAGCGCGCCCTGAGGGCCGTCCCCGGCGTCGCCAACGCGGTCGTCAATCTGGCGACCGAGAAGGCAAGCATCACGACGAATGACACGGTTAATCGCATAGCGCTCGTCAAGGCTGTCGAGAAAGCTGGCTATGAAGTGCCGGCCAGCTTCAGTGCGCCGAAAGCTGCTCTCCTTGAGGTGCCGATCGAAGGCATGACCTGCGCTTCTTGCGTGGGGCGGGTGGAAAAGGCCCTCAAGGCCATCCCCGGCGTTGCCAATGCCGTGGTCAACCTAGCTACCGAGAAAGCCAGCATCACGACGAACGGCCCGGTGGACCGAGCGGTCGTCGTGAAGGCCGTGGAAGACGCAGGCTACGCGGTTTCGGCAAGTTTCACTGCGCCGGCGGCGGCTTCGCTTGAGGTCGCGATCGAGGGCATGACCTGCGCCTCCTGCGTCGGGCGTGTCGAAAAAGCCCTCAAGGCCGTGCCGGGTGTCACCAACGCCGTCGTCAACCTCGCAACCGAGAAGGCCACGATCCAGGGAACCGCCGACGCGGCGGCCGTCATCGCGGCAATCGAGAACGCGGGCTACGACGCCAAGGTGATCGCAGCGGCAACCGGGTCGAGCCAGGCCGAGGTCGATGATCGCGCCGAGAAGAAGGAAGCCGAACGCCGGGAGCTTACCCGCGATTTTACCATCGCGGCGGTGCTGACCGCGCCGGTCTTCATCCTGGAGATGGGGTCGCACCTCATTCCGGGCGCGCACGACATGATCGCCGCGACCATCGGCATGCAGAACAGTTGGTATCTTCAGTTCGTGCTGACGACGCTGGTACTGTTCGTGCCCGGCATCCGCTTCTACGACAAGGGCCTTCCCGCGATCTGGCGGCTGGCTCCCGACATGAACTCGCTGGTCGCCGTCGGCTCACTCGCTGCCTACCTCTATTCGCTGGTGGCGACCTTCGCGCCGGGCTTCCTGCCTGCCGGGACGGTGAACGTCTATTATGAAGCCGCAGCGGTCATCGTCACGCTGATCCTGCTCGGCCGGCTGTTGGAGGCCCGCGCCAAGGGCCGCACTTCGGAAGCGATCAAGCGTCTGGTCGGCCTTCAGGCCAAAACGGCGCGCGTGCGCCGTGACGGCAAGACGGTGGATCTGCCGATCGACTCGGTGCTGTCCGGCGACGTCGTGGAGGTCCGCCCCGGCGACCGTATCCCGGTCGACGGCGAGGTCATCGAAGGCGAAAGCTATGTTGACGAATCCATGATCACCGGCGAGCCGATCCCGGTGTCCAAGACGAGCGGCAGCGAGGTCGTGGCCGGAACCGTGAATCAGAAGGGCGCCTTCGCGATCCGCGCCACGGCGGCCGGCGGCAATACCGTGCTGTCGCAGATCATCCGCATGGTCGAGGAAGCGCAAGGCTCGAAGCTGCCGATCCAGGCTCTGGTCGACAAGGTGACGATGTATTTCGTGCCGGCAGTCTTCGCCGTCGCCGCGCTCACCTTCGCTGCATGGCTCTATTTCGGCCCCTCGCCCGCTTTGACCTTCGCGCTGGTCAATGCCGTCGCTGTGCTGATCATCGCCTGCCCCTGCGCCATGGGTCTGGCGACGCCGACCTCGATCATGGTCGGCACCGGCCGGGGCGCGGAACTGGGCGTGCTTTTCCGCAAGGGTGAAGCTCTACAACTGCTGAAGGATGCCAAGGTGGTAGCCGTCGACAAGACCGGCACGCTGACCGAAGGCAAGCCGGCCCTGACCGACCTCGAACTGGCCGCCGGCTTCGAGCGGACGACGGTGCTGGGCCTGGTCGCAGCCGTTGAAGCCAAGTCGGAACACCCGATCGCCCGCGCCATCGTGGACGCGGCCGTGGCGGAAGGCATCGCACTGCCCGCAGTGTCGGACTTCGAGTCGGTCACTGGCTTCGGCGTGAAGGCCGTGGTCGACGGCAAGCGTGTCGAGATCGGCGCGGACCGCTACATGGTCGAACTCGGCCATGATGTGGCGGGCTTCGCCAAGGTCGCCGAACGTCTGGGCAACGAGGGCAAGTCACCTCTCTATGCCGCGATCGACGGCAAGCTGGCGACGATCATTGCCGTTGCGGACCCGATCAAGGAGACGACGCCTGCCGCGATCAAGGCGCTGCACGACCTCGGCCTGAAGGTCGCAATGATCACCGGCGACAACAAGCGGACGGCCAAGGCCATCGCGGCCCGCCTGGGCATCGACGAGGTGGTGGCGGAAGTGCTGCCGGACGGCAAGGTCGAGGCGATCCGTCGCCTCAAGGCCGAGTATGGCAAGGTGGCCTTCGTCGGCGACGGCATCAACGACGCTCCGGCGCTGGCAGAGGCAGATGTGGGCCTCGCCATCGGCACGGGGACGGACATCGCCATCGAGGCGGCGGACGTGGTGCTGATGTCAGGCAGCCTGACCGGGGTGCCGAACGCCATCGCGCTGTCCAAGGCGACGATTGGCAATATCCGGCAGAACCTGTTCTGGGCCTTCGCCTATAACACGGCCCTGATCCCGGTCGCCGCCGGTCTGCTCTATCCGGGCTACGGCATCCTGCTGTCGCCGGTCTTCGCCGCCGGCGCCATGGCCCTGTCGAGCGTCTTCGTCCTCGGCAATGCGCTGCGGCTCAAGACTTTCAAGGTTGCGAACTGAAGAACCAGACAGCCGACCCTATATGAAGGGTCGGCTGTCGCACCATACGGGAGATTGATGATGAACATCGGACAGGCAGCAAAGGCATCAGGCGTTTCGGCCAAGATGATCCGCTACTACGAGCAGACCGGCCTCATCCCGGCCGCCGACCGGACGGACTCCGGCTACCGCGACTATTCGGATACCGACGTCCACATGCTGCGCTTCATCCGCCGCGCGCGCGACCTCGGTTTTTCGGTGGCCGAAATCGGCGACTTGCTGAACCTCTGGCGCGACGAGACGCGGCAGAGCGCGGAAGTGAAGCGCCTGGCCCAGGGCCATATCGACGCGCTGGAGAAGAAGATCGTGGTTCTGCAAGACATGGCCCACACGCTCACCATGCTGGTGAATGCCTGCCATGGGGACCATCGCCCGCATTGCCCGATCCTCCAGCGCCTTGAAACCGACCAGGACAACGAGGATCTTTCGATCCGGCCTCGTTCCGGCGCGGTTAGTCGCTCGCTGCAATAACCGCATCCTCCGCCCTTCGACCGCGAAGGCGCTGAGTGCGGTTTTAACTCTGCAATGTTCCAGCCGAAGGCAACGGCGGGGACATTGGGTTCAGTCTTGCGGCTTACGCGCCGCCTGCCAGAGCAAAGGCACGAGGATCAGGGCGACCGGAGGAAACAGCAACCAGTTGATCGTCGCCCAGCCCGAGCTGTGCAGGACGCTGCCTGCCAGAAACGAGACGGCGGCGGTCGCGCCGAACACCATGAAGTCGTTCGCGCCCTGTGCCTTGGCACGCTCGCCGGGGGTGTGGCAGTCGGTGACCATCGCCGTCGCTCCGATGAAGCTGAAGTTCCAGCCGATCCCCATGATAGCGAGAGACCCCCAGAAATTGATCAGCTCAAGCCCCGCCAGCGCGACCACGGCCGAGACAGCGATGAGCAGCATTCCTGCCGCCGTCACACGCTCCTTGCCGAAGCGCGTCATGAGACGTCCAGTAACGAAACTCGGCGCGAACATCGCCAGAAGATGCCACTGGATTCCCAGCGCGGCGCTGTCGACCGAATGGCCGGTGTTGACCATCGCGATCGGTGAGGCCGTCATGACGAAAGCCATGAGACCGTAGGAGACGACGCCGGCCGCGACCGCCAGCGTGTAGCGGGGCATCAGGAGTATCTCCATTAGGGATCTGCTCGAGCTTTCCAACGCCGACTGCGAAGCCGATTTCAGCGTGCGCAGCATCAGGAGAATGGGAATGGAGAGTAGCGGAAGCGCCGCCTAGCTGAGGAAGCTGCCGACATAGGGCGTGCTGGGGAAGGAATCGCGTGTCCAGATGACGAGTTGCGGACCAATGACGGCGGCAATGAGCCCGCCGACCATCACCTAGGAGATTGCTCTTGCCTTCAAAGCGCCCTCGGCAGCGTCGGCAGCGGCGAAGCGATAGCTTTGGACGTAGGAGCCATAGAGACCGGCGGTAAAGCAGCCGACGCAGAACAGCAGGAACGATGTCGCGAAGATGCCAAGCGCGGCAATGAGACCCGCCGCGACGCCGAATAAAGCACCGAACAGGTAACCGCCCCGGCGTCCCCAGGCGCGCATGACGAATGCGGCCGGCAGCGTGCCGATTGCAAGCCCGAGACCGAAGAGACTGACCGGCAGCGTCACCCATGCGGGGTTGTCGGCAAGCTGCTGGCCGACCAGGCCGCCGAGCGACATGACGATCGGCGCGCTCGATCCTCCGAGCGCCTGCGCGGCGGTCAGCACGGTGAAGTTGCGCCGGACAGTTGCAGTATCGTCCATCGGAACTCCCACAATTATTTGCTTCGATGCTGACAGGCCGGCAAAACTCTTGGGTTTTGCGGGAACGAAACCTTTCCTCAAACGTATATATACCCATACCGGGTAGGGGTAGATGGATGTGCAATAAAAACTCGAAGCAGATCATTGCGTCGCTCAACCGGATCGCCGGCCAGGTCCGCGGTGTCGGTCAAATGGTCGAGGACGAGCGATACTGCATCGACATTCTCAACCAGATCCACGCGGTCAAAGCCGCCTTGTCGAAGGTGGAGAACCAGGTGTTGCGATCGCATGCCGCCTGTTGCGTCGAGGAGGCGATCGCCTCGGGCGATGCCGACCTTCAGCGGGCTAAGTTCAACGAGTTGGTCGAGGTGTTCGCAAAGGCGAAACTATAGATCGAAGGGATCAGACAATGGCGACCCATGCTGCCAAACGCGCCGAGCTTCATCGAATGGTGATGGAAAACCATACCTGTCCTTACGGGCTTAAGGCGCTCGATCTGCTCAAGCGCGGAGGCTACGAGGTCGACGATCACCATCTGACGACCCGCGCCGAAACGGACGCCTTCAAGGCAAAGCATAATGTTCAATCGACGCCGCAGACGTTTATCGGCGGGAAGCGGATCGGCGGGTATGACGATCTCGTCCGGTTCTTCGGCGGCGAGGTCAAGGACAAGGATGCCGTCACCTACAAGCCGGTGATCGCGCTGTTCGCGATGGCCGCGCTGATGGCGCTGGCCGCGAGCTGGGCGGCGTGCGGAAACCTCGCAACGGTCCAGGCCGCCGAATGGTTCATCGCCATCGCGATGTGCCTTCTTGCCCTTCAGAAGCTGAAGGACGTGGAAGGCTTCGCTACCATGTTCCTGAACTACGACCTTCTGGCGCAGCGATGGGTCCGATATGCCTACATCTATCCCTTCGCGGAGGCACTCGCCGGTGTCCTGATGATGGCCGGCGCGCTGATGTGGGTGTCGATCCCCGTCGCGCTGTTCATCGGTGGCATCGGCGCCGTCTCGGTGTTCAAGGCGGTCTATATCGACAAGCGCGAGCTGAAATGCGCCTGCGTTGGCGGCGACAGCAATGTGCCGCTCGGCTTCGTGTCGCTCACCGAGAACCTCATGATGATCAGCATGGCGGTCTGGATGATCTTCAAGCCGATGGGCATTGGACACTGACAACCGCGAAAGGACGATCAAATGGCGAGCGACCACACGGCTCATGGGGGCATTCGGGGAATAGCCACGGCTCCCATGGCCGTCCCTATCTGATGTTCTGGATCAACATGATCCTTGGCCTCGTCGTCATGTATGTCGTGATGTTCTCGATGATCGACGGTTGGGGCGACTTCCGGAACAATCTGAACATGCTCTACATGGCGATAACCATGTGGGCACCGATGGGCATCTTCATGTTAGCGACGATGCCGGGCATGTTTCCGAACCCCAGCGTGAATATTGTCCTTTATGTCGTCTTCGCCCTCCTGACGGCCGGTTCCTTCTGGGCGACCCGAAGCCAGGCACTGATTGATGACGGCCAGTTCATCGACTCGATGATCCCGCATCATTCCGGGGCGATCCTGATGTGCCGTGAGGCGAAGCTCGCTGACCCAGAACTGAAGACGCTGTGCGAGGCAATCATCGGGGCGCAGCGCGAGGAGATTGACCAGATGGAGAGCATCCGAAGCCGGCTGTAGGCGTCGAGGGCACCGGCAGACAAATGCCTCATGTCTGGCCGACCTGTAACGAGCCGATCTTGGCAGCACGGCTATCGAGAGGTAGCAAACATTGCCGCAAGCAGGCGCTTCGGCTTCGTGGTGTTGCGGGAAAATTCAGGACTCATGAGTGGCGAGCAATGCCGTCGCTTTGCGGATCGTTCCGTCTTTCCTCACGCGCATGGGAAAGCATGTCGAGCAGGATGTCACCGACATGCCTGTCTGTGACCTCATAGAACATCTGCTTCGAATGGCGAACGCGCGTCACCAGCCGCGCGCCACGGAGAAGACGCAGGTGATGGCTAACGAGCGACTGGGATAGCTCCAGCGCCTCGGAAATATCGGTCACTGACTTCGGACTGTCTTCGCAATGCAGGAGAATCTTCCGCCTGCTGGGATCACCCAGCAGGCGGAAGGCCTCGGCCAGAAAGTTCAGATCCTGCGATGAGATAGGTTCTGCCGTATTCACGTCGTTACCTTTCCGATCTTTCGAATGAACCCTTCCCTCAAGTGGAGCCGGTCAGTGCGAATGACCCGCATGGGAGAGCGCTGCGGTGTTCGGCTCCTCCAGGCTGCAACTGGCCATACCGTCCCAGTCGATGCCGATCGTCGGGTGTTCGATGCTGAACTTCCTCTTCAACTCATGCTCGACCTGCTTGCAGACACCCCGAATATCGGCATCTTCCGTCGGCTGCACCTGAAGCGTCGCCAGCACACGACCGGAGGTCAGCGACCAGACATGGATATGGCTGACTTTCTGAAGCCCCGGAACGGTCTTGAGCAGATGTTCGGAGATCTGGGTGCTTCCGGCGTTAACAGGTGCGCCTTCGAGCAGGATGTGCAAGGTGTTCTTGAGCAGGCTCCATGCGCTGCGCAGGATCAGCAGGGACACGAAGACCGACAGGATGGGGTCGATGGGGGTCCAGCCCGTATACCAGATCACGATAGCTGCAACGATCGCGCCGACCGAGCCGAGCAGGTCGCCCATGACGTGCAGGATGGCGCCCTTGACGTTGACGTGCTCGGAATCTCCGCGCGTCAGATACCAAAGCACGAAGAGATTCACGAGCATGCCGATAATGGCAACGACGAACATCGAGCCAGCGAGGACCGGCTGGGGTTCCCGGAACCGTTCGATAGCTTCATAGACGATGAAGCCGACGATGCCGAACAGTGTAAGGGCGTTGACCAGGCCGGCGATTACCTCGAAGCGGGCATAGCCAAAGGTGCGCTGGCTGTCGGCGGCGCGGCGGCCGAGGCGGAAGGCGACATAGGCGAGGCCGAGCGCAATTGCGTCGGTCAGCATGTGGCCGGAATCGGCAAGCAGCGCGAGCGAGCCCGAGATCACGCCGCCGACGGCCTCCACGATCATGAAAGTGAAGATGATGAAGAACGAAATGAGGATCTTGCGCTCGTTGTCCTTCGTGACTGTCGGGACATGCGAGTGGTCATGATCGTGGCTGCCACCGTGGCTATGGTCGTGCTTGGAGTGGTCGTGACCGTCATGGTCGCTGTGGGAGTGTGATGAGTTTGCCATTGCTCGTTTCCGATTACATCAAGTCAACAATTGAATAAGTGTTCAAGTATATGTCTGTCAACCGGCTGCGCGATTTTTTTGCCATCTGCCCGGAGCCTCTAGAGCCGATGGGCAGTGACCGCGTACAGAGCAATGCTGACACCTTCGACGTTGAAGATCTGGCTCATCCTCGAAAACAAAATGGGCAGTCCAAGGACTGCCCATTTTGACACTGCTATGAACCTGGGGACACCTTCGGTAGCGGCTTGGCGCTAGCGATCAGTAGGCAGGAGGTAGCATCAGGCGGCCGCCGCGGCGCCTTCGGCCGGATAGCCCGCTTCGGTGAGAACGGCACGCAGGTCCGCCTCGGTCGCGGATGATTCAACACGGACCTCACGCTTGGGCGGATCAGTCTCGATCTTCGCGGCGGCATCAACGCTTTGCAGCGCCTTGGTTACCGACTTGGCGCAACTGCCGCATGTCATGTTGGGAACGGTGAAGAGATACATGGAGGGCTCCTTGATTTGAGTCCTCTGGGAAATGGGGCTTTCCACCGTTGGAAGGTCAAGGGGCAAAGTTCAGAAACTATCTGCTTGACCTTGCCACTGTTGTAAGCCGCAAGCATCCGACATGCCAAGACCGCGATCCTCAAGCGCCACGGGCTCGTTTTAAGACCTCGGCATGATGGACTGGCGGTGGCATCGCCTCTCTCGATCATCTCCCTCCTCCATACAAATATTGAACAGTTGTTTATGTGTTCAAATGTTGTATAATCTGGCTGTGACCCGCTACGCGCGATACATCTCGTCATCGCGTGAATGCTCGACAATCGGAGAGGGACAATTGGCTTGCCTATGGTCCGTGAGCATATGATCCGGACGGCGGCCCTCGGATGAAGGAGACCGCCAAGTTCCCTGACTCCATCGAGCTTCGTCACCTTCGCTACTTCATAGCCGCTGCCGAACATGGCAGCTTCCGAAAGGCAGGGAGTTCGTTAGGTTTATCGCAATCGGCAATCAGCCGTTGCATCGCCGACCTCGAAGACAGGATGGGCGCGTCACTCTTTCACCGGCACGCATGGGGCGTATCGCAGACCTTTGCGGGGCAGCGTTTCCTTCATCGCGCGCGTCGGGCTATCAAGACGATAGACGAAGGCGCTCACGAAGTTGCCGCCGCAGGACGATCCGAGCAGGGACGAGTGCGGATCGGCATCTATTCGTCCATCGCTTCGGGCTTTTTGGCAAAGCTGCTGGCAAGCTATGGTCGGTCTCATAAAGACGTCAGGATCGAACTGATCGATGGCAATCCTGCCGAACACGTCGCGGCCATCCGCCAGTTCCGCCTCGACGTCGCCTTCCTGACCGGCGACCGGGAATGGCCCGGATGCGACCGGGCGCCTCTGTGGTCCGAGCGGGTTTTCGTTGTGCTGCCCGATCTCCACCCCCTGGCGGCTTTGGACGAGGTGATGTGGAGAGACCTCGCCGATGAGCCCTTCATCGTCAGCGAAGCTGCGCCGGGCCAGGAGATCCATGACCATCTGGTGCGGGAGTTGGCGGACCTCGGCCGGCATCCCGAAATCCAGGTTCAATCGGTCGGCCGGGACAATCTGTTGCCTCTGGTGGCGATCGGCCAGGGCCTTACGCTGGTAAGCGAGGCCATGACAGTGGCCGCGCTTCCAGGCATCACATACCGGCCCATCGCCGGCGAGATGCTTCCATTTTCGGCGGTCTGGTCTCCGGCGAACGACAATCCCTCGTTCCGCAGGTTGCTCTCCATGGCAAAGGCGGCATCTGCCAAGGCCGCGAAGCTTAGGCAAGCGGCTTCGCAGATTGGGGCGAGCGACGTGCTTTTGCGAAGCCGCGATCCGTTGCCATAAACCTTTCGAGCATGGGAACGATCAGCCGGACAGGATCGGCAACAGGTTGCCCCGTCTCCCGTCCCAGCACCTCGGCATAGACGACAAGATCGCGATGAACGGTCGCGGGCAATTCCACTGTCACCTTCACCGGCTTGTCATCGGGCAGCGGCCCAAGCTTCAGTTTCGACATGATCAACCTCCTGCCGTTTCGAATACCAGATCGCGGGTGACGATGATCCTGACCGGGAACCCCGGACGGATGGTCAGCGTTGGCGCGACCTGCAACTGACGCTGGATGATCTGCTGGCCGGCCTGGTTGATCGTGTCCACGGCCCCATCGCGGATCGCCTGGACCAGGCGGTCTTCTTCATCGGTGGCGAGGTCCGCGCCGATTGCGAGCAGCGTGGACAGACCCGCCGCGCGCATGAGGTCCCACCAGTGATAGTCGACGCCATCCTCGAGGCCGGCATAGCCGCTCGCATCCGCCCCCGGCAGACGTTCGAGAACGATGGACCGACCGCCGGGAAGGATCAGGCGGTTCCAGACCAGCAGCACGCGGCGTTCGCCGAACGTCACACCGTCATCGTATTGGCCGATGATACGGGTTCCCTGCGGGATCAGCAGCAGCGACCCGGTCGGGCTGTCATAGACATTCTCGGTGACCTGCGCGGTGATCTGCCCCGGGAGATCGGAGCGAATGCCGGTGATGAGCGCGGCGGGTATCACCGCTCCCGCCTGAAGGATGTACGGCGAGGCTGGCGGCTGAATACGGTCCGACGCGACGGTCTGCCGGTCCACCGGACCGTTGAGGAAAGCCGTATGCCGGCTCCCCTCAGGTTGTTCGGTGCTACCCAGGCCCGGAAGGTTCACGCCGGCCCCGGCCGTCGTTGCCCTGCCAGATGCCGTCTGGAAAAAGACACCGCTCAGACGCGCGGTTTCCTCCTCTGCCCTGCGGCGCTCCGCTTCCGGATCGACGGTCGGGCCCACAATCGGCGGAGGGGTCACGGGCACTCCGCGCTCCTGCGCATCGAGGATCGGTCGCCCGAGGTCACCGGGCAGTGCGGGTCCCAGAACCGGGCCGGTATAGTCGGACGGCAGCCCTTCCAGGCCGTCCGCTGCCGGTCGGTTGTCTATGGAATAGAGTTCTCCACCTCCCGGCCCAGCCTCACGGGTCTGGAGCGCATAGATCAGCGCCCCCCCGATACCCAACAGCGCGACCGCTCCGACACCGGCCAGAACCTTGCGCGACAGTCTGGTCACGCGGGGCGGATCGGGACGCAGACGCATCGGAGCCGCGGGATCGGTGTCACTCATGACGCCCCTCCCCTTCGCGCATCCCCCTCCGCCCGCGCATCCGCCTCGCGCTCCTCCATGCGCACGATCCGGACCACCTGCTGGCGGTCTCCTGCCCCCAGCCGGAGCTCCGCCGCACCGAAGAGGCGATCCACGATCAGCACGTTCCGGTGAATGCGGCTGTTGACGATCTGTGGTTCTCCGTCGGCGCCGAGCACGAAGAGCGGCGGCATCTCGCCCTGGGCGATACCAGCCGGGAAAACGACATAGACGCGGCGGCCGTCGTCGAAGACAGAAACCGGGCGCCAGGGCGGGCTTTCCCCCTGGATCTGCAAGCCGTAGCGATGATTGCGGGCAGAGGGCGCCGGAATGGTCGGCGCGGTTGCCACAGCCTGTCGCCCACCACGAGGCGCTGCCGGATAGGCCCAGGCAACCGAGGGCATGTAGAGCGCCTCGCGTGCACGCAGCTCGATCGTATACACCCGCCTGTCAGTGCTGATTACCAGGTTGGTCGAGATGTCGTCCCGCGTCGGTTTGACGAGGATGTGGACGCGGGCAGTGGATCCGGACCCGCTCTCCGTGTCGCCGATGATCCAGCGCGTGGTATCCCCCGCAGCGATCGGACCCGCGCCGGTCAGACGTTCGCCTGGCTCGAGTGCAATGTTGGTGATCTGACCGGGAGCGGCATAGACCTGATAGAGCGCGCCTTCCGACCAAGGGTAGATCTGGATCGCATTGTAGTAGCCCTCGCGGCGCGGCTCGACCCGGGCGGCGGCATTGGCGTTTTCGATACGTCCGGTCGGTGTGCCTGCCGCCGCTCCGCCATGCGCCACTGTCCAGACGGGCGGCGTATGCAGCGGCCGAGGGCGTTTCTCGGTGACCGAGACAGGTGGAGTGGGCAACGGCGGCACGGACTCGTCGTAGCTGAATTCCGGTACCGGGTTACTGGCGCACCCCGCCAGCATGGATGCGGAAAGCAACAAGGCCACCAACATCGGCGTCCTGATGTCCGGAGACCTGGTTGCATGAAGATGCTGTTCAGTCATTGGCCCATCTCCCGCGACCAGGAGATCGCATTGACATAGATTCCGAGGGGATTGGCGCGCAGGCGCTCGGCGCTGCGCGGGGTCTGGATCACGACGGTCAGGATCGCGGTCCAGCGTTCGGTGGTGGAGAGCTGGCCGTTCTCGTAGTGGCGCTCGGTCCAGGCGACGCGGAACGATCCCGGTGAGGCCCGGATGACAGAGGACACCTCGACAGCGATCTGTTGGCGACCGACGCGGGTGAACGGGTCGTTGGCGCGGGCGAAGTCGTTAAGTGCTGCCGCGCCACGGTCCGTAGTGAACTCATAGGCGCGCAGCCAGTTTTGCCGCACGATGATCGCGTCAGCGGGGATGGAACGAACCTGTTCGATGAAACGGCCAAGATGGAAGGCGATCTGCGGATCGGTGGGCTCGTAGTCGGCCGAGGCCGGCGCGACAGCCTGGGCCTCGCCGAGCGCGTCGACCTGAACGACCCAGGGTACGACGGTACCACGCGCAGATTGCCAGACCAGGGCGCCAGCAAAGCCCGCCGCTAGGATCAGGCTGGCGAAGGCCATGTAGCGCCAGTTGCGGGCCTGGACGCGGGCGGAGCCGATACGCTCGTCCCAGACCTGCGCGGCCCTCTGATAGGGCGTCTCTGGCTGAGGTGTCTTGCCATAATGGGTGGCGGAGCGCCTGAAGAGGTTCATGAGCGATCCCTTTCGGAGAGATTGACGGAGGAGCCCGAGCCGTGGCTGTCGCCCGACCGGACGGCATGGGCCGCAGCGCGCACGCCATGGCTCACGGCGTGGCTATGGCGCATGCGCTTCGCCCAGGCTGGCGGGCCATCGGCGAAGGACGGGCCGGAGCTGCCAGGCTCGGATGCCGCGCTGCCGACCGTGCCCATCGAGGTGGTTCCGCCCGTCGCCGCAACACCGCCCTTGACGCCCTCGGCGTAGCTGGACTGGATCCCGCCAGCCGCGCGAGAGGACGCCTTCTTGAGCGGTGATGCCGCGGCAGCGGCCCCGGCGCGCGCCACACCAGCCATCCCGCCGGGGAGACCACCTCCGCCCATCGAGCCAAGCGTGTAGGCGCTCGAGGCAGCACCCGCCGCGGAGGCGCCGCCACGTGCCAGGGCGGCGCCTCCGGAGAGTGCAGATCCAGCTCCGCGTGCTGCGAGCATGGTTGCCCCTCCGGCCCCGATCGCAGCGCCACCAGCGGCAAGGCCGGTGCCTATGGCCGCCCCCGCGCTGAGTTGGGGCCCGCCGGACACCAGACCTGAGGCGATGCCGGGGCCGAAGATTCCGAGGCCCAGCAGAGACAGGGCGGCCAGAACAATCGCCATGGCGTCATCGATGGTCGGCGTCACGCCGCCGAAACCTGCGGTGAACTGGCCGAAGAGCGTCGATCCGATGCCGATGATCACGGCGAGGACCAGAACCTTGATGCCGGACGAAATGACGTTGCCCAGCACGCGCTCGGCCATGAAGGCGGTCTTGCCGAAGAGGCCGAAGGGGATCAGCACGAAGCCCGCGAGGGTCGTGAGTTTGAACTCGATCAGGGTAACGAAGAGCTGCACCGCGAGGATGAAGAAGGCGAGGATCACCAGCGCCCAGGCGAAGAACAGGCAGAGGATCTGGACGAGATTCTCAAAGACCGCGACCCAGCCCATCAGATCGGAGATGCTTTCGAGCAGCGGTCGCCCGGCCTCTAGCCCGGTCTGGGCCACGCGGCCAGGGCGCAGAAGATCTGCGGCGGAAAACCCGGTGCCCGAGGCCATCAGACCGAGGCCCGCGAAGCTCTCGAAGACGATCCGGGCGAGGTTGTTCCAGTTGGAGATGATATAGGCGAAGACCCCGGCAAAGAGCGTCTTCTTCACCAGCCGGGCGATGATGTCGTCATCGGCGCCCCAGGCCCAGAACAGGGCCGCCAGCGTCACGTCGATGACGATCAGCGTGGTGGCGATGAAGGCGACCTCGCCGCCAAGCAGCCCAAACCCGCTGTCGATGTAGCTGGTGAAGATGCCCAGAAAGTTGTCGATGACGCCGGTTCCACCCATGGCTCAGTGATCTCCCGAATGCTGCGGCGCGTCAGATGCAGGCGTCCGACCGAGGAACCGGTCACGGTTCTCAGCCCAGGCGGCGAGGCAATCGGCATCGCTGGAAGCGGCCTCGCCAAGCTGCTGGCACCAGCGCAGCGTCGCGCGGAGAGGATCGGCAGACGGCTGGAGCGCGGGCGCACTGCTGGCCGACACGGGAGCTTCCTCGCGTGTCATCTCGATCACCGTGGCTGTGATCGCGATCGCTACGAATACGATGGCCGCGATCCGGGCTAGCACCTTCCCCTCCATCGTCTCCCCTCCCGGCCTCAGTTGAACATTTGCGCGTTGCCTGGCTGGTAGCCCGAGCCCGGCGTCAGGAAGCGCTCGCGCTGGATGCGGCCCTGTTCAGCAGCGGTGGCGCGCTCGGCCTCAGTCAGCGCGTTGGCGCGGCCGTTTGCCGAGATCACCGCGATCAGATCTGAGAGCTGCTGCGATTGCAGCGCGAGGAGCTGGTTGCCCGCCTGCGTGGCCTGCAGAGCACCGACCGCGTTCTGGCTCTGCCCCACGAGCGCGGACATCTCGGCGCCATTGGCTTCGATATTGCCAACGACTCCGGCCTGCACGCGCATGGCATCCTGCAGGCCAACGACGGTGTTCTCCCAACGGGACCGGGCTTCGGCGATCAGTTGCTGGTCGGTCGCCGTCAGGGAAAGGTTGCCATAGTCCTGCTGGAACATCTGGTCGATGCTCTGCACGTCGAAGGCGATGTTCTGCGCCTGCGCCAGGAGCTGCTGCGTGCGGCTGACGTTCTGCTGGATCTGCTGGAGCGCGGAATACGGCAGGTTGGCGAGATTGCGCGCCTGGTTGATCAGCATCTGCGCTTCGTTCTGGAGCTGTGCGATCTGGTTGTTGATCTGCTCCAGAGCCCGCGCTGCGGTCAGGAGATTTTCCGCGTGGTTGGTCGGGTCGTAGACGATGAAAGGTCCCCCGCCGATGCCGAAGAGCGCGTGTGCGGGCGGCGCTGCGATGGGCGACATGGCCATGGGCATCGCCAGCGCGAGGGCGAACAGCGACGGGCCGGCGAACCGAAACGTAATCTTGCGTGTCATGGTGTGACTTCCTCTTCTTCAAGGTCGATGTCGGCGTCCTCAACAACAGCAGTGGCCGGAAAGGCCCCGTCCGCGTCGATGGTGAGATTGGTGAGGTCGGGGATCAGCTCGGCGGCCCAATCGAGGCCATGCGCCTTCAGCCAGGCGGCGAGGAAGCCGTCTTGGCCGTGTCCGGCGCAGATCTCGGCAATCAGCGCCTGGGCCGATTTGGACGACGCCGCGCAGAGGGCCAGACCGACGTCGCTGAGGCCCAGCTCGAACAGCCGGTTGCCACGCCGCGACTGACAGTAGTAGTCGCGCTTGGGCGTGGCCCGCGCGAGGATCTCGATCTGCCGGTCATTGAGGCCGAAGCGACGATAGATAGCGGTGATCTGCGGCTCGATCGCCCGCTCGTTCGGCAGCAGGAGCCGTGTCGGGCAGCTTTCGATGATCGCCGGCGCGATGGAACTGCCGTCGATGTCGCTGAGGCTCTGCGTCGCGAAGATCACCGAAGCATTCTTCTTTCTCAGCGTCTTCAGCCATTCGCGGAGCTGCTCCGCGAAGGCATCGTCATCAAGGGCCAGCCAGCCCTCGTCGATGATGAGCAGCGTGGGGCGTCCATCAAGCCGATCACCGATCCGGTGGAACAGGTATGAAAGGACGGCGGGCGCCGCGCCGGTTCCCACCAGCCCCTCGATCTCGAAAGCCTGCACATCCGCCGATCCCAACTGTTCGGTCTCGGCATCGAGCAGCCGGCCATAGGGTCCACCCACGCAGTATGCGCGAAGCGCCTGCTTCAGTTCGTTGGACTGCAGCAGGACCGCGAGGCCAGTCATGGTCCGCTCGCCCACAGGGGCCGAGGCCAGCGAGGTCAGCGCGGTCCAGATATGTTCCTTCACATCCGGGGTGATCTGGATGTTCTCGCGCGTCAGGATGGCGACGATCCAGTCGGCCGCCCAGGCGCGCTCCGACGTCTCGTGAATGCGGGCCAGCGGCTGTAGCGAGACGGAACTCTCGTCCGCCTCGGTCAGCTCTCCGCCGAGGTCGTGCCAGTCGCCTCCCATGGCGAGCGAAGCGGCGCGGATCGAGCCGCCGAAGTCGAAGGCGAAGACCTGGCTGCGCGGATACCGGCGGAACTGAAGCGCCATCAGTGCCAGCAGCACGGACTTTCCCGCGCCGGTCGGGCCGACGACGAGGGTGTGACCGACATCCCCGACATGGAGAGAAAACCGGAACGGGGTGGAGCCTTCGGTCCTGGCGTAGAGCAACGGAGCGTCGCCGAAATACTCATCCTGTTCCGGCCCCGCCCAGACCGCCGAGAGCGGGATCATATGGGCGAGATTCAATGTGCTGACGGGAGGCTGGCGGACATTGGCATAGGCATGGCCGGGCAGACTTCCGAGCCAGGCATCGACGGCGTTGACCGTCTCGACCATGACGGTGAAATCGCGGGACTGGACGATCTTCTCGACCAGCCGCAGTTTCTCGTCAGCGCGGCGGACGTCCTCGTCCCAGACAGTGATCGTGGCCGTGACATAGGCCATGCCAGCCAGATCCGCGCCGAGTTCCTGCAAGGCCATATCTGCGTCAGCGGCCTTGTTCGCCGCGTCTGTATCAACCAGCGCGGATTGCTCGTTGGTCATCACCTCCTTTAGGATCGCGGCGATGCTCTTGCGTTTGGCAAACCACTGACGGCGTATCCGCGTCAGCAGCTTGGTTGCATCCAGCTTGTCCATGAGGATGGCCCGGGTCGACCAGCGATAGGGAAAGGCCAGCCGGTTCAACTCGTCGAGCAGGCCCGGGGTCGTGGCGCCGGGAAAGCCGGTGATCGTCAGGACGCGAAGGTGATGATTACCCAGGCGCGGCTCCAGCCCGCCGGCCAGCGGCTGGTCGGGCAAGAGCGCGTCGAGATAGACCGGCACCTCGGGCACGCGCACGCGATGACGGCTGGTCGAGATCGTCGAATGCAGGTAGGTCAGCGTAGCGGCGTCATCGAGCCAGTGGCAGTCCGGCATGAAGCCGTCGAGCAGCGCCAGCACGCGATCGGTACGGTCGATGAAGCCGCGCACCTGTTCCCAGGGGTTCACACCCGAGGTTTCGCGTCCCTCGTAGAGCCAGGATTCTGAACGTGCCGCGTCCTCCGCCGGTGGAAGCCAGAGGAGCGTCAAAAAGTAGCCGGATACGAAGTGGCTCTCCTCCTCCTCGAAACCGGCCTTGCGCTCGGCATCGACCAGCGCCGATGCCGCATCCGGGAAGGTGCTCACCGGATAGGTCGCGGCCTCAGAGCGCTGTGCTTCCACAAAGATCGCCCACCCGGAACCGAGGCGACGGAAAGCGTTGTTCAGCCGGCCGGCGACCGCGACCAGTTCGGCCGCGACGGCGCTGTCGAGATCGGGCCCCCGAAACTTCGCCGTCCTCTGAAACGAGCCGTCCTTGTTGAGGACCACGCCCTCCCCGACCAGCGCCACCCAGGGCAGGTAGTCGGCGAGGCGCGAGGCGGTGCGGCGGTATTCAGCAAGATTCATCATGGGGGTTCACACCGAGAGATAACCGGGAATGCGCAAATGGCGGCGCGCGACCTCGACGAAGAGCGGATCGCGCCTGGCCGCCCAGACAGCTGCGATGTGGCCAACGGCCCAGATCAGGATTCCGATCAGCCAGAGCTGAAGCCCGAGGCCGACCGCACCGGCGAGCGTGCCATTCAGGATGGCAACCGAGCGCGGTGCGCCGCCGAGGAGGATCGGCTCGGTCAGCGCGCGGTGGACCGGAACGCTGAACCCCGGAACTGCGTCGAGGGCCTCGAAACTCACCGCCATCAGATCAGCGCTCCGCCACCAAAGCTGAAGAAGCTCAGGAAGAAGGACGAGGCCGCAAAGGCGATGGAAATCCCGAAGACGATCTGGATCAGCCGCCGGAACCCGCCGCCGGTATCGCCGAAGGCCAGTGTCAGACCGGTGACGATGATGATGATCACCGCCACGATCTTGGCCACCGGCCCCTCGACGGAGTCGAGGATGGATTGCAGCGGCGCTTCCCAGGGCATGGAAGAACCGGAGGCATGAGCGACCGGGGCGATGAACAGGCTGACATAGGTGGCGGTGGCCGCGGTGGCGATGTGCTGGCGGATGCGCAGGGCGTGACGGATCATTCGAGGTCTCCTGGTTCGTGAGTGGTGGGTTCTGAAATGAAAGGTGAAATCCGGTAGTCGCCCTCCGGCCCCAGGCCCTCGACGCGGGCAAGTTCGGCCAGACGACGCGCGGAACCGCGCCCGGCTAGGACGGCCACGAGATCGATGGTCTCCGCGATCATGGCCCGCGGCACAGTGACGACGGCTTCCTGGATGAGTTGCTCGAGACGACGCAGCGCGCCGATCCCGGTACCGGCATGGATGGTGCCGATGCCGCCGGGATGGCCGGTGCCCCAGGCTTTGAGCAGGTCAAGCGCCTCGGCGCCACGCACCTCACCGATCGGAATACGATCGGGGCGCAGGCGCAGCGAGGACCGGACCAGATCGGACAGGCTGGCAACACCGTCCTTGGTGCGCATCGCCACGAGGTTCGACGCGGCGCATTGAAGCTCTCGGGTGTCCTCGATGATCACGACGCGATCGGAGGTCTTGGCCACCTCGGCGAGCAGTGCATTGGTCAGCGTGGTCTTGCCGGTCGAGGTACCCCCCGCCACCAGGATATTGGCACGGGTCGCAACCGCCTGGCGCAGCGCCTCGGCCTGCATAAAGGTCATGGTTCCGGCGATGACATAATCTTCGAGGGTGAAGACGGCGACGGCGGGTTTGCGGATGGCGAACGTCGGCGCCGCGACCACGGGAGGCAACAGCCCCTCGAAGCGCTCGCCGGTTTCCGGCAGTTCCGCGGAAACGCGCGGGGACAGGCTATGAACTTCGACGCCGACATGGTGCGCGACCAGTCGAACGATGCGCTCGCCGTCTGCTGCGCTCAGCATCTTGCCGCTGTCGGCCAGCCCCTCGGAAAGTCGGTCGACCCAGAGCCGCCCATCGGGGTTGAGCATCACCTCGACGGTCATGGGGTCGTCCAGAAACCCGGCGATCGCCGGCCCGAGCGCGGTGCGCAGCATCCGCGCGCCTCTCCGGATCACCTCTGGTCTCTGATCAGTCTTTCCCATGCCGGCCCCGTTCCCTTTCGGGCGCCTCCAACAGGCCGCCCTGGATCGGGGTCGATTAAGAAAGCCGTAAATGCCTACAGCTCAACAGGTTTCCGAGGGGGTAGTAGCGTGGCGTGTAAAGACAGGAAAACGGCGACTTTGCCTCCAGATCCACTTCAGAAGGAAGGCGTCGTGGCAACCGTCATGCGAACTTGGTGGTTTCGGGCGTATTTTGTTGAAAAACTCGCGCTTGATCGAAGGGCCGTCGGCTGATTCAATTCCTGAAGAGGGTGGGAGGATCGGCGATGATGGGACCGCGGCAGGAGGCGCAACCGGCGCTGTTCTACGAGTTCTCGCTTGAGGATCATGTTCCGCAGAACCACCTGCTGCGCTCCATTGATCGGTTCGTCGACCTGTCCGGGATCCGCACCTACCTTGCCGATTTCTACAGCCACACCGGTCGGCCTTCGGTCGATCCCGAGCTGCTAATCCGGATGCTTCTGGTGGGCTATTGCTTCGGCATCCGGTCAGAACGGCGGCTCTGCGAGGAGGTGCATCTGAACCTTGCCTACCGGTGGTTTTGCCGCCTCGACCTTAGCGATCGCGTCCCGGATCACTCGACATTTTCCAAGAGCCGGCATGGACGGTTCCGCGACAGCGAACTGCTGCGGCACCTGTTTGAGACCACGGTGGCCCGCTGTATCGAAGAGGGCTTGGTCAGCGGCCAGCGCATGGCCATCGACGCCAGTCTGATTGAGGCCGATGCCAACAAGCAGAACTCGACACCAAAGGAAGAGTGGGATCCGGCGCAGGTCGATCCGGACGACGCGCCCCGCGCTGTGCGTGAGTATCTCGCCACCCTGGATGAGGCGGCGTTCGGTGCCGCCAGCGAGGTGCAGCCCAAGTTCACGTCGCATTCCGACCCGGCCAGCCAATGGACGGCCGCCCGTAAGGGACCGGCATTCTTCAGCTATTCCGACAATTACCTGATCGACACGGACCACGGCGTCATCGTGGATGTTGAAGCGACGCGGTCCAACCGGCAAGCCGAAGTCGGTTCAACCAAGACCATGTTGGGGCGCGTCAAAGCCAGGTTCGACCTCCATCCCGAGCGTCTGATTGCAAACGCCGCCTACGGAACCGCTCCAATGCTGGGCTGGTTGGTCGACCGCAAAATCGCGCCCCACATTCCTGTCCTCGACAAGTCTGGACGCAGCGATGGCACCTGGACCCGCGCCGACTTCGAGTGGGACGCTGCAAACGACCAATACCTCTGCCCCGAGGGGCACGAGCTGAAGCAATTCCGCCGGAACTATTCCGACCCGAACCGGGGGCCGACAGGCAAGGGAACAGCGCGCTATCGGGCGCTGAAAGAGGTCTGCCAGGCCTGTCCATCCAAGGCAAAGTGCTGCCCCAACGCGGATGCGCGCAAGATCACCCGTGAAGAACATGAGGATGCCCGGCAGGTCGCCCGCGATATCGCCAAAACCGAGCAATACGTCATCTCGATGAAGCTGAGGAAGAAGGTCGAGATGCTCTTCGCCCACCTCAAACGGATCTTGGGCCTGAACCGGCTCCGATTACGTGGCCCATGCGGCGCAAATGACGAATTCCTCCTGGCCGCAACCGCCCAAAACCTCCGCAAGATGGCCAAGCTCCTTCCTGCACCGCAGCAACCGCGAAAAGCCTGACAGGAAAGGCGCTCGCGCTCAAATCTGGGCGCCGCATTCTGCGCCAGCAAACGGGTGTTTTTCCACAGAATCGGCGGAGAGCAGCCATTCGCTGCGTGACGCATGAATGGCTGCTCCGGTGTGTCAGCTGGCGTCCTTGAACACCTGGTAATCGCCGCGGACCTGAACCCGGACAGTCACATCCGAATTATCGCGGTTGCGCCAGAACCAGCCGTGGTCGCCGTCGAACTCGGCGGTGAACTCGCCTTCCTCACCGGTCGAGCCGCGGCCCTTTTCGTAGGTGACGGAGTTGCCGCCGCCGTGTCCGTGCAGGTCGAAGTTCACCCGGCCGCCTTCGACGGTCATCAGGTATTGCGCGGTCTGGCCCTCGGTCATCTCCATTTTCCATTCGGCCGTGTCGCCGGGCGCGAGCGTGAAGGTCGTTTCATCGCGCCAGACCGGTGCCTCCTGCGCGGCGGCGCTGCTGACGAAAAGCCCGGCCAGATCGGACCAGAGGCTGGAGCGGGGCTCAATCGCGCTCATCTCGTCGAGGCGCTTTTCCTCGGCCAGCTCCTGCTTGATCTCGCCCATCTCGGTCAGGCCAAGGAGGCCGCCGACGCGGGTCGGGTCGATGCCGTATTCCGCAGGCAGGACGACGGTCACCAAGATGGCGACAGCCGAGGCAGCGGCGATGCCCGTCGACTTCAGCAGCTGGCGGCTGGTGGGCAGGTCTTCGAGGGCGGGTTTCTGTGCGTTGTGCATGTCTGTCTCCGTAAGATCAGGACGTGAGGAAGAGGCCGGTCAGCTGATACCCCATGAGGATGAACCCCATGGACATCATCACGACGTTGGCCGTGTAGGCGTGGCGCCAGAACGACGGCTGGCGGCGCCACCAGCCCATGGCGATCAGGATCACGGCCAGCGCCATGATCTGCCCCAGTTCGACGCCGACATTGAACGCCAGCAGGTTCGGCACCAGGCCCTCCGAGGCGATGTCGTAATCGAGGATCTTGGTTGCCAGGCCGAGGCCGTGGAAGAAGCCGAAGATCAGCGTGGCGGCTTTGGTGTTGGGCTGGACACCGAACCAGCGTTGGAAGGCGCCGAGGTTGTCGAGCGCCTTGTAGACCACCGACAGGCCGATGATGGCGTCGATGAAATAGGCGTTCACGCCCCAGCCGAAATAGACGCCCAGCAACATGGTCGTCGAATGGCCGAGCGCAAAGAGGCTGACGTAGATGGCGACGTGCTGCATCCGGTAGAGGAAGAACACGACGCCCAGCAGGAACAGGATGTGGTCATATCCGGTCACCATGTGCTTGGCGCCGAGATACATGAACGGAATGATGTTCACGCCCCAGATTTCCTGGATATAGCCCGCGTCCCCTTCGGTGACGTTATGGGCCATGGCCTGCGTGGCGCAGAGGGCGAGAAGAATGAAGGTCAGGGCTGTGACGCCGCGCTTGTGGGCACGCGCCGCAACCCGCGAGGGTGCGATCATGGAAAGATCTCCGATGTGAATTGCGTCAGGACGAGATGGGCCAAAGGCCCGGCGTCAGGCGCGCGGAGGTCGTTCGTGCGGTGCTCTGGGGGTCGATCGCCAATCGGCAGGTCGCAGGCTGTCGATGTCGGTTTCCGCGGTGATCCAGTGCAGTCCCGGCAGGTCGATCAGGACAGCGGTGCTGTGGTCGTGATCCGCCTTGTCGTGGCTGTGGCCATGCATCGCCCAGGCGAGATCTTCTTCCAGACCATGGCTGTGGCCATGCTCTTCGATCATTCGGGCGTGTTCGGACAGGACATCGAGGATGGCAGGTGTGTGCGCCGTGGCGGGCTGGATCGTCCAGACGATCAACGTCAGGCACAGCAGAGCCGCCATGCCGTTCCGCAAGATCGTCAGGAAAGTCTGTGCCCGCTTCATCCGCCTGCCGTTGTCGCCTGCTCAGGCGCTTGATGCGCCATCTTGATTTATCCCCCGGGGGAGGTTATGGCTACCCTATGTCATCCGAACATCGCCATGCAAGTCATCCGAAGATCGTCACGCGGCTGAAACGCGCCGAGGGGCATCTGCGCGCGGTTACTGCCATGATCGAGGAGGGCAAGCCCTGTCTCGATGTCGCGCAGCAGTTGCAGGCGGTCGAAAGCGCGATCCGCAATGCCAAGCAGGCGCTGATCCACGACCACATGGACCATTGCCTGACCGACGCAGAGACGGATCGCGACGAACTGAAGGCCATCTCCCGCTTACTCTGAGGCTTCCCATGCTGAGCATCCTTGCCGACCGCACTTACAGACATCTCTTCTTGGCGCAGATTGTTGCTCTGTTGGGCACGGGGCTGGCGACCGTCGCCCTCGGGCTGCTGGCCTATGACCTGGCCGGAGAGAATGCGGCCATGGTGCTGGGCACCGTCTTCACGATCAAGATGGTGGCCTATGTGGGCGTGGCCCCGGTGGCCGGCGCCTTCGCCGACCGCGTGAACCGGCGGGTGCTGCTGGTGGCGCTTGACCTCGTGCGGGCTGGCTGCGCGCTGGCACTGCCCTTCGTGAGCGAGGTATGGCAGGTCTACGGGCTGATCTTCCTGCTCCAGTCGGCCTCGGCGGCCTTCACGCCGACCTTCCAGGCGACCATCCCGGACGTGCTGCCGGAAGAGGAACGCTATACCCGCGCCCTGTCGCTGTCGCGCCTCGCCTATGACCTTGAGAACATCGTCAGCCCGACCCTCGCGGCCCTGCTGCTGACGGTCATGAGCTACAACAGCCTGTTCCTCGGCACCGTCGTCGGTTTCCTCGGCTCGGCCCTGCTGGTCGTGTCGGTCCTGCTGCCGAGCCCCAAGGCCACTGCGCCGCGCGGCATCTACGACCGCACCACCCGCGGCATCCGCATCTACCTTGCCACCCCGCGCCTTCGTGGGCTGCTGGCGCTGAACATGGCGGTCGCGGCGGCGGGGGCGATGGTGCTGGTGAACTCGGTCATCCTCGTGCGGGGGATGCTGGGGCTGTCCGAGGTGGCGCTGGCCTGGACGATGTTCGCCTTCGGCTTCGGATCGATGATCGCGGCCTTCGTGTTGCCGCGGGTCCTTGACCGGATGGCGGACCGCCCGGTCATGCTGGCCGGCGCGGGAGTCATGGTCGCGGTGCTGCTGGCACTTGCGGCGGCGATGCTGGCGCTTGGCCTGACCTGGCCCATGCTCATGGTGGCATGGCTGGCCGTGGGCTTCGGCTATTCGGCCGTGTTGACGCCGTCGAGCCGGTTGCTGCGCCGCTCGGCTCATGCCGAGGATCGCCCCGCCGTCTTCGCCGCCCAGTTCGCACTGTCCCACGCCTGCTGGCTGCTGTGCTACCCGCTGGCCGGCTGGCTGATGACCCGGTTCGGAGCAGTCACCGCTCTGCTTGTCCTGGCTCTGGTTGCAGCCCTCGGGATCATCATCGCCCTGCGGCTCTGGCCCGCCAGCGATGCGGCTGAGGTCGAGCATACACACGACAACCTTCTGCCGGATCACCCGCACTTGCAGGGGCATCGGACCCACAGCCATGCTCTGGTCATCGACGATCAACACCCGAAATGGGGCACGAGTTTCTGAGCGACAGAGCGGACGGATTGAGTAGACCTCGCCAATGACGGCTATGGGCCGATCAACCCGGACACGGTGATCACGGCTACAGTTCCGACGTCTGCGGCTGAGACAGGTGACATCCTTTCAGCTACCTGAGCCCCCCGTCCACATCCTCCGACACCTCCTGCCGCAGCTTCGGCCCCTGTGCGAGGCGCCGACCGAGAGCTGAGATAAACGCCTCGTAGCGCTCCCCAGCCTTTGCCCGCGCCGCTTTGGCCGCGGGTTCCGGCAGAGCCGGTGTTGTCGCAAGCCAGAAACGGATGAACACCGCCAGGCTTTCGACGGAGATCCCGACATCGCGTTCCAGCCGGGTGATCCGCCTGTCGATTTGATCCAGGCGCCTGGCCAGAACCGCCTCGCGGCGCTCTGCGTCATCCGGGGAGAGAAAGGATGCGATCGCTGCCTCGGCCACCATCGATTGGGATCGATCACGCCGGGCGGCAAACTCCGCCAGCATCTGCATGACCTCAGGATCGAGGTAGACCGAAATCTTCGTCTTCTTGCGGCTGGTGGTCATGCTCAAAGCTCCATGCCATCATCGGGATTGAGGGAGATCTGACGTGCAACACCACGCATCTGCTGCATGACACTGCGGTTACGGACGGCGCCATCCTCCTCATCCTCGGGTGGGTCGAATTCAAACTCGTTCTCGAGAAGCGTCTGCTTGTCGACCGGCTGAGGCTGCGCCAGCTCCGGCTGAAGACGGCGCTCTGACGCTGTCGGGTCCTCGTCCTCCGGTCCCGTCTCGGAGACTGGCTCCAGCTCGACGTCCTGCGTTGGTACGGCCAGACCGCTCCAGTCATCCTTCCCCGAGGCGCCCACCTCCACCAAGTCGGGTGGCGGCAAGACCCGTTCGGTAAACCGCGAATCTTCGTAATACCGTGCTTTCGTCGCGCGGATCGGCGGAGTGCCTGCCACCATGACAATCTCTTCTGAAGGCGGCAGCTGCATGATTTCTCCGGGGGTGAGCAAGGCCCGCGCGGTTTCCGACCGGGACACCATGAGATGGCTGAGCCAGGGCGCCAGACGGTGCCCGGCGTAGTTCTTCATCGCCTTCATCTCGGTGGCGGTGCCGAGAGCGTCAGAAACCCGTTTGGCCGTACGCTCATCATTGGTCGCGAAGCTCACCCGGACGTGGCAATTGTCGAGGATCGAATTATTCGGGCCGTAGGCCTTCTCGATCTGGTTCAACGACTGGGCGATGAGGAAGCTCTTCAGCCCGTAGCCCGCCATGAAGGCCAGCGCGCTCTCGAAGAAATCCAACCGGCCAAGCGCCGGGAACTCATCGAGCATCAGAAGCAGCCGATGACGGTCATCCTTGCCCTGCAGGTCTTCGGTCAGGCGTCGGCCGACCTGGTTGAGGATCAGGCGGATGAGCGGCTTGGTGCGATTGATGTCAGATGGCGGCACCACGAGATACAGCGTGACGGGGCGCACTCCCCCGACAATGTCACCGATCCGCCAGTCGCAGCGGCGCGTGACCTGAGCGACGACAGGGTCGCGATAGAGGCCAAGGAAAGACATCGCCGTCGAAAGCACACCGGAGCGTTCATTCTCGGACTTGTTGAGCAATTCACGGGCGGCACTGGCGACCACGGGATGCGGCCCCGCCTCGCCCAGATGCGACGTCCGCATCATCGCGCGGAGTGTGGACTCCACGGGACGCCGCGGATCGGACAGGAAGTTGGCGACACCGGCCAGCGTCTTGTCCTTCTCGGCATAGAGGACGTGCAGGATCGCACCGACGAGCAGACTGTGGCTGGTCTTCTCCCAATGGTTTCGTCGCTCCAGGCTCCCCTCGGGATCGACGAGGATGTCGGCGATATTCTGGACATCGCGAACCTCCCACTCCCCACGGCGCACTTCCAGAAGGGGGTTGTAGGCCGAAGAGTTCGGATTGGTCGGATCGAACAGCAGAACCCGACCGTGCCGGGCGCGGAATCCGGCGGTCAGCTGCCAGTTCTCGCCCTTGATGTCATGAACGATGGCCGAGCCGGGCCAGGTGAGAAGCGAGGGTACGACGAGCCCTACCCCCTTGCCGGAGCGCGTCGGCGCGAAGCAAAGCACATGCTCCGGCCCATCGTGGCGCAGGTATTCCCGCTCATAGCGGCCGAGGACCACGCCATCCGGGTCCAGCAATCCAGCCGCCTTCACCTCGCCCTTCTCGGCCCATCGGGCTGATCCATAGGTCGCAACGTTGCGGGCCTCGCGGGCACGCCAGACCGACATGGCGATGGCCACACCGATGGCGATGAAGCCCCCAGAGGCAGCGATGATCCCGCCTGTCGCGAAGACCGGGGGCGCGTAGGCCTCGTAGAAATACCACCACCAGAAGATGGCGGGAGGATAGTAGACGGGCGTCCCGAACAGCTCGAACCAGGGCGGGCCCAGCTGTGCCTGGTAGCCAAGGCTCGCGGCCACGTATTGCGTTGCGCCCCAGGTGGTGGCCAGAATGATGAGGAAGACGATGGAGATCTGCCCCCAGAGGATCTTGGTCGCGGACATGACTGTCGCTCCTTTCCGGTGTTTGATCAGAGGCCAATGCCGCGCTTGCGGCCGAAGTCCCAATCGACCCCTCCGTCCCCGCGTGCGACGCCGGTGACATCCCGGCCGAGATGCTTTTCGAGGGAGGGGGACCACGGCACGAGCTGGAAGCCGAGCGCGCCGTCGGCGCCATAGCCCTCGATCATCGCAAAGCGACCCGAGGCCAGCGCGAGACGCTGACGATAGAGGCCGCTGACGTAGTCGCCCGCCCCCGTCTTGCTGAACGGCAACCCGGTTTCCCCTGAGAGCCGCTCGCCAACCGCCTGCAGCTCCCGGTCGCGCAAGGTTCCGAGCAGGCGCCGGGCAAAGACCACTCTGCCGACCCTCTGCTCGGCCAGCCCCTCCGAGGTCAAATGATCGGCCCGGGCTTCCAGAGCCTGCCGGACCTCGGCACCAAAGCCCTGGTCCGACAGCGCGAGCGGTTCCCGCGCGATGGCCTGCCGGTCGAGCCAGGTGGCCCCGGATGCGGTCACCTGCGCAGCGAGGTCCAGGTCGGACCGGACCGCCAGCGCGACACGACGCTGGCCGCGCGCATCGTCATAGGTGCGGAGTTCCACGATCGAGCCCGGCGCACTGTCGCCGGCAGCGTCGAGATGGGGCAGACGGATATGGTGGCTCCGGCCATCGACACCATCGACCACGGCATAGGCTGTCCCCTTCAGCTCGTCATCGAGGCCCCGCTGGACCAGACGACCGATGACGGGAACATCGAGGCTCTCCGCGGCAAGGACGTAACTCGAGGACCCGCGCTCGATCCCCCGGTCCGTCAGGGCACGATGCATCCGCTTGATGATGTCGCCACGCTCCCCCATCTCCCGCAGGACCGCCTCGGCATCGTCCCTGATGTGCCATTGCGACTGTCCGATCTGGTCGGCGACCCCGAGCATTTCCAGCCGGCGCAAACGCCCGACCTTCAGTGTGTGAAACGCATCCGGCTGCCGATCCGCATCCGGCGCCATGTCGAGGATGCGCGAACGCCCCGCATCCCGCAGCAACTGACGATCGAGCTGCGTCCAGCGCTCGGCCCCGATCTGACCTTCAAGCGTCCGGCGGATGTCGAGATCACTGCGCGGGCCCAGTTCCTGGGTGACGAGATCCCGTGCCCTGTCGCGCATCCCCTCCTTGATGTAGTCCCGCGAGATCACGAGATCCTGGCCGTCGTCGCGCACACCCCGAACGATCAGATGGACATGCGGATGCGCGGTGTTCCAGTGATCGACGCCGAGCCAATCGAGAGACGTGCCGAGATCCTGCTCCATCCGCCCGACGAGATCGCGGGTAAAGGATTGCAGGTCGGATATGTCCGGCGCGTCGTCGGGCGAGACGATGAAGCGGAAATGATGACGGTCATCGCGACACCGCCCGGCAAAGGCCCGGCCATCGGCATCCTCCGTTCCGGGCCCGAAGAGCCTGGCCTTCTCCCCGTCCCGGGTCACGCCGTCCCGGCGCAGGTAATCGAGGTGGGCTCCGAGGGGCGCGGATTTCCCGCTGTGCCGGACCACACGCGCCTTGACCACCGCGCCGCGTGTGCGGGCGGTGATGAGGCGGTTGGCCTGAATGCTGGCACGCTGACCGCGCCCGAATCTGGACCGATTGCCCGTGGTGACGCGCCCGGCCCGCGAGACGCCACCGCCGGCCTTTTTCGCGGCAGCCAGAGCCTGTGCGATGAAGGGCCGGGCCTGCTGCGCCCGGGTAGAGCGGATACGCCCCGGGCGGATGCGGAACTCGCGATCACCGCGCATGGCAAATCCCCACACAGTGCGAAACTACACTGAATATCAGAACCTTAGGCACATCTCGCACGGTGCAGGCACGCGCCACACGGTGCGGAGCGCGGCAAAAACATGAACAAAAACAACCGCCCAACCGCCGCGCACCGTGCGCCCTTTTATCCTGCCATCCTTCGGTCGTGGTGCCCGCCACCACTCCTTGCGCCCTCCAAGACACGCCAGAGCACGACGGAATGCGAAGTGTCGTCGCGCGGGTCATGGCCGGGCCTCACCAGTCTCCTGCTGGACGAAGAGGCCCTCGGGCTGCGGGGTGATGCCCGCCTGTTGCGCCGCCGGGACGGGTGAAGGGGCGGCGCCGACCGTCCGATGAGGCGACATAGGATCGATCGCAGACACGCCGTCGTCGCGGGTGACAAAGATCGCCGCCTCGCGCCAGTCGAGCGACCGGGCTGCAGCAACCGTGCCGCCCGATGGTCGCTCACTAAGCAGAGCGGGCGCAAGCGCAGCGACGTAGGCGCGCGTCTCGGCGGGCAGTGGACGGTCCGCCAGTCGGTATTCGTCGTAGCGGGCGGGACCGGCGTTATAGGCCGCCAGCATCGCCGCGACATTGCCATAGCGGTCCCACATTTCGCGCAGATAGGCCGTCCCCGCGAGGATGTTGTCATGCGGCTCGAAAGGGTCTTGGCCAAGACCATGACGGATGCGCAGCCCGGCCCAGGTGTCGGGCATGACCTGCATCAGCCCCATCGCGCCAGCAGAAGAAACCGCACGCAGATCGCCCGCGCTCTCTGCCCGCATCACGGCCATGATCCAGGTCGTCGGTATGCCGAAGCGCTGCGATGCCTCGGTGACCTGGGCGGCGTAGGGATGCGCGGCGATTGCGTGTTCGGCCACATCGGTTTGCGCCAGAAGCGGTTGCGTGGCGGTGACCGGGAGGAAGAGGCCGGAAAGAAGAAGGAAGAGAATGCGGCGGCGAGCGCCGCATCTTCCCGAAGCGGGAGGGGTGCAGGACATGATCATGGTCAGTCCTGCTCGTCGCGTTTCTTCGGGCGGGTCCAGTGCAACCCCCAGTCCCTGCCCTCCTCATCCGACTGGAACAGGCGGGCGCGGATCGGATGCCGGAACACCGGATCATCAAGCAGGACCGAGACGAAAGCCCCTGCGGTTTCGCCGGTGTGCTTCCAGCCCGCGCCAACCTCCGGGCCCTCCTCGTCACCGAGATGGATGCGATAGTCGGGAGCTTTCTCGGAATCGACATTGTCTGTGGGAACGAAGGTCAGTTCCAGGTCGAGAGAGAGCGTGCGAAGATGTCCGGCATAGCCGGACGAGGTGCGGGTGAATTGACCGATCTGTGGCATTGTAGGTTCCTTCTTTATGCGGTGAGTGGGATGCGGGCCGCTTGCACGTCCCGCTATCAGCGCGCCGTCACCGATCCGGCGCGCGCCAGACGAGGCGTCCATCGCCACCCTCGTCGGTGAACAGTGGACTGGCCCGGCCGATCACTGCCGAGGTGGGGAACGGGCCGAAGTAGCGGCCGTCGAAACTGTCAGCGACCGCCGGGTTCATCAGGAAGACCTCGCCCTCCGCGATGGTGCGGCAGCCCTGCCAGACGGGAAGATCGCGGCCCTGGCTGTCGCGCTCTCGCGCCTCCCCCAGGTGTCTGCCATCGACGGTGATCGCGGCGCCCTCACGGCAGACCCGTTGTCCCGGCAGCCCGATGACGTGCTTCAGGATCGGCACATCGCGACCGACATAGCCGCGCGCGACCATGAAACCCGCAAGGGGTTCGGGCGGCATAACGGCGACCAGATCTGGCACCTCGAGCCGATCCGTTGGTGCGATGGTGTAGAAACCGATCGGCACGCTGGCCGAGGCGTTCCAGACCAGCCGTGGCGCAGTCGGAATGCTGCCGGCGATGACGGCGGCGAGCGCGGCAACCGTCGCCACGATGTAGCGGACGTGGGTCATTTTCCGATCTCCCGACGCCGGAGCCATGCGGCATGGCGTTCCGCCGTATAGGGTCGCGGCGCTTCGCCCGCCTTCATCCAGTGCCCGACATGACGCCAGTGATCGGGATCGACGTCGGCCGGATCGATGCCGAGACCCTCGATGGCATCGATATGGCGCAGGACCTCTTCGACCTTGGGCCAGCCTTCGATTTTCAACAAAATCTCGCCACCGGGACGCACAAAGGGCAGCGTCTGGTAGGAGTTGCCAGCCGCGATCGCGCGAACAATGTCGATGCGCGAGACAACGGTACCGTAGTCATTCGCCGTCCAGCGGACGAAGCCAAACACGGTGCCGGGACGGAAGAAGACGATGCGGCGGCTGCGGTCGAGGATCTGCGTTCCGGCCTCCTGGCCGAACCTGATCCAGAACTCGATCCGCTTCTCCACCCAGGTCAGTTCCACGCGCGTCAGCGCGCCGCGGGAATGGGCGTCGAAACGTCCGTCTCCCGTCACGTCAGGGATCACAAAGCCGGTCATTGAGGTTCTCCTTCGGGTTCCGGATATTCGCGCCCGAGCAACTCGCGCAGCATGTCAGCGACAGTGACGCCTCGGCTGAAAGCTGCGACCTTGATGCGACCGCGCAGGTCCGGGGTGATGTCGATGGTGAGCCGGGCCGTATAGATCGCCGCCGCGCGACCGTGTGCGGATGGCGCCTCGCCGGCCTTGATCCAGGTCTCGGCATCGACTGGCCGCGCGGCGAAACCACGCTTGTCATTGCGCCCGGTCATACCGCCACCTTCCCAAGACCGAGGCGCCCGATCTCAGACGTCAGCGCCGCGATCTCTCGGGCAGCAGGCGATTGACGGTCGATGTCACTGGCGAGGCGACCGGTTTGCGCCGCATCCGCAAAGACGACGCGCTGACCAATCGTGCTGGCAAGCACAGGAGGATTGTGATCCGCCAGCGCCTCGGCGGTGTCCCGGGCGATGACGGTGCGCGCGCCACAGCGGTTGAGCAGGAAGCGAGCTACAAGTTCCGGCCGATATATGCGGGCCTCCGCAAGGAGGGACAGCATCTCGGCAGAGGCCCAGCCATCGAATGGCGAGGGCTGTACCGGGATCAGCACCAGATCGGCGGTGAGCAGCGCTGAGCGCATGAGCCCCGCAACACGCGGTGGGCCATCAATAACGACATGATCGACTGTGCGGGCAAGTTCGGGGACTTCGCGGTGCAGGGTGTCACGGGCTAGGCCGAGGGTGCCGAAGAGCCGCGGCAGACCTTCGCGGGCGCGTTGCTGCGACCAGTCCAGGGCGGAGCCTTGCGGGTCGGCATCGATCAGGGTGACACGCTTGCCCTGCATCGCCAATTCACCAGCAATATGGAGCGCCAGCGTCGTCTTGCCGACGCCACCCTTCTGATTGAGCAGAGCGATGATCATTCGCCATCTCCCGGCAATTCGAGAGGAAGGCGGGGCGTATCTGGATGATCGGAGGCTGCTGCGACACCCTGATCGGAAGCCGTTCGCGGCACCGATGGGGCGACGGCTGCCTTCGTCTTACCGGCCTGGCTGAGGCTTTTTGCGGTGGCACGGATGAGGTTTTCCACATCACGCGCGCGCCCTTCAAAGTTAGACTCTTTGTTAGACTCTAAGTTAAGGGGGCAATTTCCGCTTTTTCTTCCGTGCGTTACCCCCTGTTTGGGTTCCTGATAGCACGAGCCTTTGGTTCCCGATAGCACGATAGCCCGGGTTCCCGATAGCACGAGCCCATTCACAGGTTTTCCACAGCCCGGCGCAGGCTCGAAAGCCAGCAGCTTGCGTCCACCAACCTCAGTCTCGAGAAAGAGCGTGTAGCCCGGCAGCGGCTGCCGCTGGATGATGTCGCGAAGCTCGAAGGCGAAGCGCTTGAAGGGGGACAGCGCCCCGGACTTCTGGTGAAGATGATGGAAGTCGAAACGCCAGCCATCCCGCTGCCGGCCACCGTGCTTGCGCACCAGGCGATAGAGCCAACGGTCGAGCCCGCCAGTCAGGTCGAAATACGCCCGATCAATGGTGAGGACGAGCGCATTGTCGAGCACGGCCTGGTAGAACCAGTCGGGCACAATCAGCTCGATGCCGTCCGGACGCCCGTCCCTGTCGCTGCGCTCCTGCCATTCGTTGATCCAGGAAAAGCGATGGCGGCGTCCTTCCGCCGGCTGCCGGATCGAGGTGGAGATTGTCGTCGACTGCAGACGATCCAGCGCCGCCTTCAGACGCTGATAGTCCCGCGCACCGGTTCCGCGACCGACATAGGTGAGGATCTCGTAAGGGGTGGCGGCCATCAGCCGGGAAGTGCGCAGCCCCGCGTCACGCGCCTCGACGATCTGGCTCGCTGCCCAGATCAGGATGTCGGCATCCCAGATTGTGGCCATACCGTGATCGGGAACCGCCTCGACCCGGATGCTGACGTTGCCAGCGGCAAAGTCGATCGGTGCGACCCGTTTGGATTTGGCGAGGGAGAAAAAGGGATAGGCCATGAGGTCTTGCGCATCTCTTGGGGCGAAATCCCCGGGCAGCGCGCGGAACAGATCGAGCTGTCCACGCTCGGAACGGGGTCTGCGTCCATCGGTCATGAAGGTGTCGCCCCCAGGTCAGCGCACGAAGCGGCCGGGCTGCGGGAGGTTGGCGAGCGTGTGGCGTTTCGCCGGCAGCACCTGCCCGCGCGGGTCGGATGTCGAGGTGACGGCGCCGCGTCCGACCCAGGCCTGCAGGTCCTCGATCGCATAGACCACGCGTCCGCCCAGCTTGTGGTAGGCGGGACCGGTGCCATAGGTCCGGTGCTTCTCCAGCGTCCGAGCCGACAGGCTCAGGAACTGGGCGGCTTCCTTGGTGCGCAGATAGCGCGGGGGAAGTTCGGTTGAGATGGCGGACATCGGGCGTCTCCCTACTGTGTGTGACTAGTGCCGCGAAACAGCGGCTGATGACGGTCACGATGGCGAAGCGCGTCCGGTCAGATGCAGTGGGAAGGTAGCAGGGGTAAATTCGCACACCGCGGCGCGGGATCGCCGACCTAGAGGCGGCGCTGGTGACGCAGGAGCTTGCGATAGCCGCCAGCGATCAGGTCACGCCCCTCGCGAAGGAGGCTGGAGACGGCAAAGCGGGCCGAGGAGACCTGCCATTCATCGCGGTCCAGGCGACCGGTCCGGAACAAGACCTCGGCGATCTGCTTCTGGGTCGCGCCATGGAAGGCGGCGTCGGAGGCTTGAAGGACACGCCGCAGGCGCGCTTTCTGCTGCGCGGTCAGACGGGTGTCGCGGGGGATGGATCGACGTCGATGCTGATCCGCCAGGAGCCGCTGGATTGCTTCGATGCGGTCGAGCCCGTCGAGGCCGAGAGGAACGGTGGCCACAAGCCGACCGTCTTGTTTCAGGGGAGCGACGAGATGCAGGTATGTCCCGTCCGGCAGCCTGTGGCGCAGGTGCTTGCCAATGGGGGACGCCCTGCCCGTCGGGGCAACTATTTCACTACCGGGGGCGTCTGCCTCTTCGGCCAGTGCCTCGGGGGCGGCAACGAGCACCACGACACCTGTATCGACCGCCGGACACCAGAACACCTCCGCAACGGAGGCGGGCAGCCCGGGCCGGATCGGGAAAGCACAACCCCCATCGACGGCCGACCTGATCCATCAGATCAACCCTCTCCGGGGGTTCTCCTGCGAGCTTCGCGTAATCATGCTGATATTCGGGATTGCGGCGCAGGCATTCCCAGCCGAGGTCCGGCGCAGCCAGATCATCGAGATAGTCGTAGGCGGCCTGGTCACGCCAATTCGAGCGATCAGGTTGCATGGCATCGCCTCTCCCCTGGGTTGATCACGAGAAAGGATTCCAAGAGGTCAATCACTTGGGAAGCCCACCCCAAGGCATTAGGTGATGTGCGCGGCGCATCACCTCCTCAGGCGGTTCGCCCCGCCGCCAATTGCCGATAGCCCTCGGAACTCAGCCAGCGCGCGCGTTCAAGATGGGCGTCATAGACCATGCGCGCCCGCTCCGGCTCTTTCTGCGCATTGAGACCCAGGATGATCTGCGCGGCCTCCTGCCAGCTCGCGCCCTCGCCTGCAGCATCGAGCAAACGCATGTACTGCGTCATGTGACGACGGTCATACTCCGTCACCACGGCCCCCTGCGGCGGCACATCCTGCAAGCTGCTGATCGTCACACGCATCCCCACTGCGGCTTCTGTACAATCCTAGCACAGAAGGTTGACGTTTTCGTGAGCACGGCAATAGCGCAATTCGGCTCTCTGCAAAACCTGCCGGAAAGGTCAGGCCTTCGAGGCAGCCTTCGCCTGAACATGCATCACTCCTATCCCCTGGTCGGAGTTCAGGAGCAGAATGCCATTCGCCTCGAAAGCCCGTCGGACCTGATCGCGCGTGGTCTCGTAGACCTCGAGCCCGCTTTCGGACTCGAGGCGCTTGAGCGCGGTCAAAGATACCCGGGCCTCATCCGCAAGCTGCTCCTGTGTCCAGCCAAGAAGCGCGCGCGCGGCCCGTGATTGTCGGGCGGTGATCATGCAGATCACCTCCCATCCGGCCCGGCGCAAACGCCAGAACTACGACTATTATAGTCGCCTATCAGAATTTCACCACCAAAATTCTGACTTGTTTACATCGCGTTTCCGTTTTGGCGTCGCAAATTTCGGGAACTGATTCGGTTGCCTTGTTTGGCGATCGGCCCCGGTCTTACGACCGGGGCCTCGCGACGGCGTTATTCGCCGCGGCGACCGTTGGGGCGGGACCAGATCAGAGCGTAGCTCTCGCCGTCCTCGTCGTCGAAGAGGTTGGCGTAGATCGGGGCGGTGAAGCTCGGATCGTCCAGCTTGAGGCCCAGATAGTCGCGGCCCTCGCCTGAGCGCTTGGACCAGGCGGCGCCGATCTCGGCGCGGCCGACCAGGACCCGGTGGCTGGGGGCGTTCTCGCCGGTGGCGCGGGTGTCGGGGATGATGCGCACGCCCTGGACCTGAACGCTGAGGGTGACGATTTCGCCGGTGAATTCGTTGCCGGTCTTCTTGAAGGTGCCGATGGTTGCCATTTTAAGTCTCCTTTTTCCGTTTCCGGGTCCGCACCATTGCGGCCCGATGGCGATCGACAGGCCGGAGACGACCGGCGGCGCACCCCCGGCGTACCGGGGGCTGGACAGCAAAGGCAGAACTTTCTTGTTCCGCGCGGAATGGGCACAGCCCAGGGGAAGAAAGTTATGGCGGCGCTGTTGCGCCAAGCCGGTCGAGGCGCAGCCGGTCTTCGGCCAGATCAGGCCATTGAAAGGGCCGTATGGAGCGGACATGGGACGGGTCAGAACGGAGACGCTGGCAACCGTGGATGCCCCTCAACCTAACCGGCTTTTCACCGGCGAATTGGCTCACCCGCGACAGGCCATGCGCGTCGTTCTCCAGGCGCCCCGCCCGGCGTCCTCCCCGCGATCGCAGGTGCGATTTGTCGCTCGAACGGTCCGCCATTCCCACCGCACGGCCACCGGCCGCGATGCGGGCCTCATGCCGATCCGCACATCGCCCCATACCGGCAATCTGAGGATTGGGATGACAGTCCAGCACTGATCAGGCCCCGCCTCATCGGATCGCCTGCAGTGTCAGGCGCTCACAGGAGAGCTGTCCGAAGGCTCGGCTGCCGAACCGGCAATGCGAAGAAAGGCGGAAACGCCTACAGCGCCAGCGCCGATGACGGCGAAGATCATCTGCCAGGTCTCCGAGGGCATCATGGCCCTGGCGATCCCGAGGGTTGCGTGGAAGCCAGCGAGCACCGCCGGCACCACGAAGATCAGCGCGATGAAAAACCGCGCCCAGAGCGGGCGCACGTGCATGATCAGCGCCTGACCGATGGCAAGCGTCAACCCAGCAGCGAAGCCGCCGACGAGGATTGCACCGAACCAGCCTGCGCCGGTTCCATAGGCCCAAATGCCGGTATGAAGTCCGACGAGGAACGGCAGGGCGAAGACCGCGAGGTTGAACACCAACCAGCACAGGCCCGCAATGGCCGCGAAAGATGCGAGGATTCCGAGAACGATCATGGTGGAGTCTCCCGTTTGACTTGGAACGGTCGCGCCTTCCACCACCACCATGGCGCAAGGCGAACATAGCATGAAATCGCCCGGCATGGCGAGAGTTCTGCCGGGCATGGTGTCGACGGATTGCTGGCAGCGCTCACGCGCTGCCCTCCGCCATGCGGTAGACCGGAATGCCCATCTTGCGGGCCTTGTCGGCGAGGTTTTCCTGGATGCCCGTTCCGGGGAAGACGATGACCCCGATCGGCATGGTATCGAGCATACGGTCGTTGCGCTTGAAGGGCGCGGCCTTGGCGTGTTTGGTCCAGTCAGGCTTGAAGGCGACCTGCGGCACCTTGCGGTTGTCGGCCCAGGTGGCGGCGATGCGTTCGGCGCCTTTTGGCGATCCGCCATGCAGGAGCACCATGTCGGGGTGCTTGGCATGAACGTGATCGAGCCTGGCCCAGATCGTCCGGTGATCGGTGGTCTCCCCGCCCGAGAAAGCAATCTTCGGTCCGGCGGGCAGTAGCACCTCGTTGTCGGCCCGTCGCTTGGCGGCGAGGAAATCGCGGCTGTCGATCATGGCCGAGGTCATCTGGCGATGGTTGACCCGTGAGCCGGAGCGCGGCGACCAGGGCGTGCCGGTGCTGCGCAGGTAGAGGTCGGCGGCGGTCTCGCGGAAGGTCTCCATGCTGTCGCGGCGCTCGATCAGGCTCTGGCCGATACCGATCAGGGTTTCGAGCTGGACGGATTTGACCTCGCTTCCGTCCTGTTCGCGCTGAAGGCGCTTCTGGGCCTGCTCGTTATCGTCGAGTTTGCGTTCGATCCGCTCGACGGCGCGGTGGAAGGTATTGACGGTGGACCACATGATCTCGTCGAGGTCGAAATCGAGGCTGGTGTCGGCCATGGTGGAGATCAGGGCATCGAAGATGTCGGCAACCGCGCCCTGGATGGCGGTATCCTCGGGCGTGATCCGGGGATCGGCCTCGCCCTCGGCTGGATGGTAGCCATAGAGTTCGAGCGCTTCAATGACATGGCCAGTGGGAGATGTGCTGTGATCGGGTTCGAATTCGTCATGGGCATACATGGGATGTGTCCTTCGGCTGGACCGCGACCGTCGCGGCCTTCATGGCGACGACAAGCCCACGGGCGCTCCGGTCTGACAGCCCGAGCTCTTTGCGAGGGCCTTGATGGCAAAGCCCGGCTGATTTGTTTCGCGCTGTAAAGGCGGCTCCGCCGCCGACGGAAATCAGTCGGGCGCCGCCATTGCCGGGCCGGAGCGTTTGTGGGCCGCTCGCCCTCTCAAGAAGGCCAAGGCGCGGCCTCCTTGCCGAGGTGCCGCACCCCCTTGCCCATGGCGGGATCGGTTATCTCCGATCACGGCCCTCTCTGGCTATGACGCAAGCGCCATGAAGCGGCTGACGTCCTCGGGGGCGATCTGCACCCGGATCTGCGCCCGAAGCGCCTCCAGGCCGAAACTGACGAGATCATCGTTGAAATCTCCCAGCATGGGCGAAAGCGTGATTGCCTCAATCCCGGCCTCGATGGCCCCGTCCACCAGGCTGTCCCGTGCGGCGTCGCCTGCCGGATCGTTGTCGCGGACGATATAGAGCCTGCGCAGTTGCGGCGGGAACTGGATGGCGGCGAGATGCCCGGCCGAAAGTGCGGAGGCCATCGGCAGGAACGGCAATGCCTGCCGCAGCGAGAGGATGGTTTCGATCCCCTCGCCTGCCGCCATGACATCCTGCGCCTCGCCAAACCGGACGGCGTTTCCGAGCAGGTCTCCCATCGCTTTTCTCGGCGGATCGATCGGCGCTTTCCCGGAGCCGTCACGTTGAAGCCAGGTGCGATGCGCACCGGTGATCCTGCCGTCGAGGTCGGTGACGGCGGCGATCATGGCCGGCCAGGTTTCGGTTGGGCCGTCGCCTTCCGGCTGCCAGTAGCAGGTCGGATGGAAGCGCAGATTTGCTCTTCCGCGTAAATCCGCAATGCCGCGTTGCCGTAAGTACGTCTCTGCGAGACTGCCGGTGAGCGGCTGCGTCATGCGCCAGAGGCGACGCGCCGCTTCGGACGATCCGGATGGCGCTGGCGGTGTTCGGAACTTTCGGGACCCTGGCTCCGGTTCGGGATGCGGCAGGCTGAGGAAGCGGCGGGCTTCTTCGGCGATGTCCGCGAAATCGATGAGGCCGAGGCTTTCGCCGATCACGTCGAGCAGATCGCCATGTTCCCCGCTCTGCGCATCGGTCCATTTGCCGGCTGCGCCCTTGCCAGACTCCGGCCCGGTCAGACGGACGAACATGGAGCGACCGGGCGTGTTTCGCACATCCCCAACCTGCCAGTAATTGCCCTGCTTGCGCCCATTCGAGAGATAGTGGCGGCACACCGCCTCGGCCTGGCGACCAAGACGCTGCGCCAGCTCGGAAGCGTTGAGACGTGCCATCACGCAGCCCCCCGCTCGGAGATGCGCTCGACCGGGAAGCGGTCGACCAGTTTGCCGATGATCTCCGGCCCCGATGCGCCCACCGGCACGAAGAAGCGGAGTTTCCATGAGATGATCTCGCTGAAGAGACCATAGGTTCGCAACCGATCGCGCATGGTAGCGGTGAAGCCGGTGAGTTCGATACGGTTCGCGCCCATGACGCGGACGCGGCGCAGTTGCAGCCCCTCGGTGAGATCAAGGATCGTTCGGCCTTCGATTAACGCGGCATAGGCGGCATCCGGCGTCAGGCTGCTGGTGACGCCACTGGTCGAAGCATTGGTAGCCCATGCCGACGAGACACGGCGACCGATGATGCGTTCGCCCTCGTCGGTCTGGAGTCGATAGACGCGGGAGGAGTCTTGCGGCAAGCGTTTCCAGATCGGCAGCAGGAGCCCGGTCACCATATGCAGGATGCTGTCGGTGAACTCCGGCACTTCGTCCAACTCGGCCTGCCATGCCGAGGCGAAGGCAGCGCGCTCGGCCTCTACCCAGTGGGTCTCGCCCATCGCCCGCATGGGCAGGTTCATTGCTTCCATCGGCCGGATCAGCCGGACGCGGCGCTCGATCTCGCCATCATCCAGCATGACGCTGGTGGTCGGGATCTGTACGGCAGCGCGACCGGATCGCTCGTTCACGAGCAGCTTCACCCGCGGATCATCCAGCTCCGCCAGCGCTGCATCCAGCGTGACCGGCTGATTGCGCTTGCGCTCGGTCAGGGTCAGCAGCCGCGTTTCCGCACCAGTACCCGGATGGGTGTGGATTACCTGCCGGTCGGTGACGATGAAGCTCTCTGCACGCAGCGTCTCCAGCCCCATGTCATAGGTGCCTGAGGCAATCGCCCCGTCGATCCGGGCCTGCAGAAGCTGCTCGAATGCCGAGAACAGGATACCCTGCAACTCAATGGTCAGCGCCAGTAGGCGATTGAGGAAGGTCGTGATCGGCGGCAGGTCGTCCTTGATGCCATTCGCGTCCATCAGCTTCAGGCCGGTGGCCGATTCAAACCGTTCGAGCGAGCAGCCCTCGACCTTGCCGCGCACGATCAGCAGATAGAGCTGGCGCAGCGCATCGCGGGCATAGGCGGATTCCAGATTATCCTCGGGCCGGAACAGGCCTTGGCCGCCGGTCTGGCGCTGCCCGCGCGTGATCGCACCCAGGGTGTCGAGGCGGCGGGCGATCGTGCTGAGGAACCGCTTCTCGGCCTTCACATCCGTGGCGATGGGCCGGAAGAGCGGTGGTTGCGCCTGATTGGTGCGGTTGGTGCGCCCGAGCCCCTGAATGGCGGCATCGGCCTTCCAGCCCGGCTCCAGCAGGTAGTGCACCCGCAGGCGCTGGTTCCGCACCGAGAGTTCGGCGTGATAGCTGCGCCCGGTGCCTCCCGCATCCGAGAAGACCAGAATGCGCTTCTGGTCATCCATGAAGGCCGAAGTCTCGGCAAGGTTGGCGGAGGGCGCACGGCTCTCTACGACCAGGCGGGCCGATGCGCCATCGCCCTTGCGCACGATGCGCCGGGACCGCCCCGTAACCTCCGCCACCAGATCGGTGCCGAAGCGCTGAACGATCTGGTCGAGCGCGCCCGGGACAGGCGGAAGCGAACCCAGCTGCTCCAGCATCTCATCGCGCCGGGCTACGGCTTCGCGGCTTTCGACCGGCTGGCCGTCCCGGAACACTGGCCGCGACGAAAGATTGCCCTCGCTGTCGGTGAAAGGCTCGTAGAGCTGCACCGGGAAGGAATGCTGCAAATATGAGCCGACATATTCCCTTGGCGTGACGTCGACGGAGATGTCGTTCCATTCGTCGGTGGGTATCTCGGACAGCCGCCGTTCCATCAGCGCCTCGCCGGTCGAGACGATCTGGATGACGGCCGCATGGCCCGCCGCCAGATCGGCTTCGATCGAACGGATCAGCGTCGGGGTTTTCATCGAGGTCAGCAGATGGCCGAAGAAACGCTGCTTGGTGCTCTCAAAGGCCGAGCGCGCGGCGGATTTGGCCTGCCGGTTTAGCGTGCCTTCACTGCCGGTGATGTTGGCCGCCTCCATCGCCGCATCGAGATTGTTGTGAATGACGGCGAAAGCTCCGGCATAGGCATCATAGATGCGCCGCTGTTCATCCGTGAGCTGATGCTCGATCAGTTCATATTCGACGCCATCATAGGAAAGCGAGCGGGCGGTGTAGAGGCCGAGGGACCGCAGATCGCGGGCCAGCACTTCCATGGCCGCAACGCCACCGGCTTCGATCGCCTCGACGAACTCGGCGCGGGTTGCAAACGGGAAATCCTCGCCACCCCAGAGACCGAGACGCTGCGCATAGGCGAGATTGTGGACCGTGGTGGCGCCGGTCGCAGAGACGTAGACCACTCGGGCATCCGGCAGGGCATGCTGGAGCCGCAGGCCTGCGCGTCCCTGCTGCGAGGCGGCGATATCGCCGCGGTCTCCCTTGCCGCCACCGGCATTCTGCATCGCATGGCTTTCGTCGAAGATGATGACCCCATCGAAATCGGTGCCCAACCATTCGACGATCTGCTTGACGCGCGAAACCTTCTCTCCGCGGTCATCGGAGCGTAGCGTGGCATAGGTGGTGAACAGGATGCCCTCGGTCAGCGTGATCTTTGCGCCTTGAGGGAAGCGCGAGAGCGGCGTGACCAGCAGGCGTTCCATGCCAAGCGCCGACCAGTCGCGTTGCGCGTCTTCGATCAGCTTGTCGGATTTGGAGATCCAGACCGCCTTGCGCCGACTGCGCAGCCAGTTGTCGAGGATGATCCCGGCCGACTGACGGCCCTTGCCGGCACCGGTGCCGTCACCGAGCATGAAGCCGCGGCGGAAACGGACAGCGCCGGCAGCATCCTCGGCGGCGGCGCTCACCTTGTCGAAGTTCTCGTCCACGGTCCAGGCACCCGCGAGGTGATCGACATGGGCTTCCCCGGCGTAGATCACCGTCTCCAACTGCGCGTCGGAGAGCCGGGTACGGATGTCAGCGGGCAGCATGGGCCGGTAGGACGGTTTTGGCGGCGCGACCGAGGCCATGGCAGCGGATTGCACCAGCCTGGTCGGGTGCGGCTCGGCGCCGGGAATGCGCAGCGATTGCAGCGCATATTCCTCATAGATCGCGTCCGACAAGCGCGCGCCCTCGGGCGGCGCCCAGTCCACGGTCTCATACTCGAGCTCCACCCCCTCGGGATCGGACGCTGGTGCGGCGGCGGGTCGGGACGCTGTGGCGCGAGCGAGATAACTGCGCACGGTCTTCGGGGCAGCCGCCGGCACGGGAGAAGCGACCTTCGGCAGCGACACCGGCAAGCGCAGCGGAAGCTGGCTTTCGATCCAGCCGAGCAGCGTGACAACATCGGGTGCGGTTCCTGCCGAGACAGGGAAGACTGACGGATCGTCGGCGGGCAGCTTGTCGATCACCGTCAGCCGCGTGTCGATGCTGGTGCCATGCCTGGCGAAGACCGCTCCGTCGATGGCCGCGGTGAAGACCACGCGGCCGCGGTCCTGCAGGCGTATGAAGGCGTCGCGCCAAGCCTTGGCTTCCGGTCCGAAATTCGCGCCGGTGATCGTGACCAACCGCCCGCCAGGGGTGAGACGGGCCAGCGCCGAGGCGACATGACGATACGCAGCATCCGTCATCCGTCCCTCGACATTGGCCATGACCGAGAAAGGTGGGTTCATCAGAACCACAGACGGCACGGCGTTCGTGGCCAGATGATCGTCGATCTGGGCTGCGTCGAACCGGGTGACGGGAAGGGCCGGAAAGAGTGAAGAGAGAAGATCGGCGCGGGTCTCGGCGAGTTCGTTGAGGATCAGCGAGCCGCCGACAGCCTGTGCCAGGATCGCCATCAGGCCGGTGCCGGCTGAGGGCTCCAGCACCACATCGTCCGGCGTGATCGCGGCCGCCGCCAGCGCGGCAAGGCCGAGAGGCAGAGGCGTGCTGAACTGCTGGAAGCTCTGGCTTTCCTCGGAGCGGCGGGTCTGCGTGGGCAGCAACCCCGCGATCTTCGCCAGCAGATCGAGCCGGGACACCGGAGAACCGGCTTTGCGGAAAAGCGCCTTTCCGTATTTGCGTAAGAAAAGGACGGTAGCGACTTCGCAAGCCTCGTAGGCCAGCTTCCAGTCCCAGACGCCGGTGGCGTCGGAGGCACCGAAAGCGGTTTCCATCGCACCGCGCAGGATCGCAGCATCGACGCGCTGACCGCGTTCGAGATGGGGAAGGATGAGATGGGCGGCAGCCAGGATCGCGGGCGCAGTTGCCAGCGGCGTGACCGGATCGGTCACGGGAGACGAGATGTTCATGTCGGGGATCCTCAGGAGAGCGGGAAAGACAAGCCCGGAAGGTGCTCTCTCTCGACCGCCCGGACCTGACCCTTTCCGGCCCACCTCTCACTCTCAAAGCACAGCATAAGAAAAGCGCCCCAACCGGACGGCGGGGCGCTTGTCGGTGCCTTCTCGGGATCATCCGAAGCGGCGACCGGCTTCAGTGAAGGTGTAACCGTTGGCGATGATAGTCTCATCGACGACATCATCCGACGACATGTAGTCAAACTCGCGCTCGAGCTGGCGATAGAGCCAGCGGGCCAGATCGCGCAACGCCTCGATAACCACCTCTTCGGCGTCGGCGGTCATGTCCTGCCCGGTCGGGCTGTCGCGCTCGGCCGAGATCGACATGCAGTATTCGTGATAATAATGGCCGCGATGGCTGGCCTCGGCGCGAAGCTGATAGAAGTTTCGACGCTGGATCGCCTGAAGGGCATCGGCGATGCGATGCAATTCGGTGTCCTGTGGTGCGTGCTCCCGAATAAGGCGCGGAGCATCCTTCGGGTAGGAATACCAGGATTCAAAGCACGCGCCGTCCCCCTGCGAGGAAAAGCCCCGGAACCAGATGCAGGGGTCTTGCCGTGTGCCGCCGCCCATCAACCGGACGGTTCGGGTCTTGAGGTTCAGCCCGAGGATTTCCGCAATACGCTGGAAATCCTCGTAGACGGCATCGTACCAGTCATAATCTAAGCCGCCCTCGCGATACCAGGCGCGAGCCTTCTCCCTCGCCGCATCGGAAAGCTCTTCGAGGCGATAGACGGTGGTTTCGATGATCTCAGGCATAGGGTTCTCTCCCTTCGAGAACGGAGGAAAGCCAGCCATCGGTATAGATCCAGTCCACCGTCTCGCCGGTAGCAAGATCAAGGACATGCGCGCCGCCGCCGAAGCCGTCGATTCTCGGCCGAGAGCAACTGTTTGCGTATTGAAGGCCCCATAGACCCGTCAGACCAAACTCGGTGGCGCAGCGTTTGACGAACTGGATGACATGCTCGGGATCGCCGGTGACGTCATCACGCATCCAGAGCTGAGTGCCACCATGTTCTGGCTGGATGGAGAGCACGAAGCCGTCCGATGACGGATCTTCGGCGGCAGTGTCATCCGCCAGTGCGTTGTAGAGATCGAGTGCGCGGGCAGCGTTTTCGGGGGTGCCCACGTCAAGCAGGCAAGAAAAGTGCGTGAAATAGTCGGCCATGATGGTCTCCTGAGAAGACATGGCCCGATGCACGACCGGGCCGAATGCGTAAAAAATGATGAAGCTCATGCGGCCTGTGGCAGGCGGAGCAAATCAGCCGCGGCGTCGCGCCAGAAGGGATCGACCAGCCGGGCCTCCAGCGCAGCGGCGCGGTAACGCAGCCGTCTCGCATCAACGGGGTCAGATGCCCGGAACGCCATACCGCGCAGGCGACTGGCCTCGGTCACGATTCTGCGGGCCTCGGCATCGGATGCGACCGGCTGTTGCCAGAGGATAATGCCGGCGCGGATTTCGCCGGCGAGGACCAGGCGCTGATCGCGGTCCTGAATGAGCATGATGCGCGGCTGGAAATACGGAAAGCTATTCGGCCCTGTGCAAATATCACCGCGCGACAGGCGCAAGGCAGCGGCCTGGATGGCCTCCTCCGGTGACGGGCATTCCCCAAGCGGGATCACGCGGTCAAAGCTATTCGCCACGTCACTGGCGTCATAGCTGGCGACGCCGAGGCAAGAGATGCGTAGCGGCAGCTTTTGCGACCGATAGAGCTCGGGCAGAACATCGGCCGCCAGAATCTGGCGGATGGAGCGGAAGGTTTCGGAACGGGCAAAGGTCATCGGGATCACTCCATGACGGGCGCCGGTGAGCCTCTCTCTCCAGCCCTCAACCCGTCACGGCCGAAAGGCCCGCACTCTTCCTCTCTGACCGGGCTTGTTCCCGGTTCCGCTGCCGACGATGGGGGACCATCGTGAGGCACTGAAGGCCCGAAGCGCGGGTCTCCGCGCTCGGGCCGTTTGGGGTGAGGCTCTTTCGCGCCTTACTCCCATGGATCCAGTTCCAGCTTCACCATGTCTTCGTCGCCGTCGAACTCGTCGGCGGGCATGGCGCCGTGGGTTCCGTCCCCGGCCTGGAACACGACGATTACGACCATCAGCGTGGTGGCGAGGCTGGCGGCGAAAGCGGTGGCATCTGCATAGGACATCGGGATTGGCTCCTGTCACTGGAGGCGGGGGACCATCCCCCGCGCGACAGGCGCCCGACGTGTCTGACCGGATCTGCACTCACCCTCGGGCGTTCGGACTTTTTCCGAATCCCCGAGGGCGGCACGTATGCGTAAGCCGACCCCTCCGGGGTTGAATGTCAAAGAGACGGATCAGACCAAGGTTAGCGAATGGAAGCGGGGGTGGTGTTTTGCATCCGACAGGCGCCGGATCCCCCCTTGCAGATGCTTCGCCCGGCCAGCCTTGCCGCCACGCGGCTGTCAGGAGTGTGTTCGAGGACGGGGGCGGACACCGATGTCGAACATAATGACCGGCACCGTGGTGATGCTGGAACTGGAACCATGGAGGCCCATGACAGGAAGACGGTGGCGACTATCGTAAGACGTGGACGGGCCTTCAGTCCCAGAGTCCATCGGCAATCTCGCGGGCGATCATCGCGCGCGCTCTCATCATCACCTCATCGCCGCTGGTATCGATATGACCGTAGAACCGGGCATGACCGCCGTTCGCGGTCCAGTCGGCGTAGCGGCAATATGCACGGGCTTCGAGACGGAAGGCGCGCATGTCGTCCGCCCAATGCGGCTTCGGCTCCACCACTACGGTGATACCGTCGCAGGTTTCCTCCCAGGGCAGCGTGCGTTCGGATGGCGGACTGGCGCGGTCCTCACGGGATATTCGGTCGATATCGATCGTTGCAGGCATCAGGGTTCTCCAAAGAAAAAGCCCGGTCACGAGGACCGGGCAAGTTGCGGAAACGGAAGGGATGTGGCGGGGCAGCGAACGCCGCCCCACCTGAGGATCATTCTGCAGCGACCATTGGCTGCTCCTCGTCCTCCGTGGCGTCTTCATCCTCGCCATCGCCGGCAAGGAATTCAGGCAGATCATCCGCCTCCGTGTCGCCCCCGACATCCATCGCGATATCGGCATCGCGCTCCACCATGCGCAGCGGCTCCGGAAGCCAGCCGGTTTCGGCGAGCGGCCGCGCGGCCTCCCTGGCCTGGTCCCCCTTCTTCAGGGTGTCGGAGAGTTGGGCGCTTC
>NZ_JBLXFR010000024.1:0-59231 GCF_048261845.1 Stappia sp.
GGATCACCCTGGTTGAGGTGGTGTTCGGCTTCATGCTGGCCTCCGCCGTCGGTCTGGGGCTTGGCATGATCATCGGCGCGACCGCATTCGGCCGGAAGGCCATCATGCCCTATGTGGTGGCGATCAACACGATGCCGAAGGTCGCCTTCGCGCCGCTGTTCGTGGCGTGGTTCGGCTTCGGCATTGAATCCAAGATCATGATGGCGGCCTTCATCTCCTTCTTCCCGGTCACCATCAACACGGCGGCGGGACTGGCGGCAACGGACAGCAACATGACGATGCTGTTCCGCTCGCTGGAGGCGAACCGCTGGCAGACGCTGGTCAAGCTGCAGATGCCTTTCGCAACGCCCTACATCTTCGCAGGGTTGAAGCTCGCGGCCGTGTGGAGCGTCATCGGCGTGGTCGTCGGCGAGTACATGGGCGGCGGCGAAGGCCTTGGCGAACTGGTGCGTGTCGCCGCGAGCCAGCTGCGTGTGGGACGCGTCTTCGCGCAGATCCTGCTGCTCAGCCTGATGGGGCTTTCGGTCTTCGGTTTCGTGACGCTTCTGGAGCGCTACTTCGTTCGCTGGCGGCGCTGACCAGCCCGACGACCCGGACGGAAACCGGCCGAACAACCGGCCAGACAACCGAAAAGGGCCGGCGTTCCTCCTGCGGGAACGCCGGCCCTTTTTGTTTCGCGGTGCGTGGCGGCGGGATCCGTCATCCGCCGCCGTCCGGTATCACGCCATGAACTGCCCGCCATTCACCTCGATCGTCTGCCCGGTGATGTAACCGGCAAGGTCATGCGAGGCGAGGAACAGATACGCGCCTGCGCAGTCCTCCGGCTTGCCAAGCCGCCCCATCGGGATGGACTTGGTGATCATGTCCAGCACCTCCGGCTTGGTGTGCCGCTCGTGAAACAGCGTGTAGATGGTGCCCGGCGACACCGAGTTGAACCGGATCCCCTTGCCCGCGAACTCCTTGGAGTAGGTCTTGACCAGGTTCTGCACGGCCGCCTTGGACGCGGCGTAAAGGCTGGCCCCCGCCCCGCCCCCGATCTGCGATGCGACCGAGCCCGTCACGATGACATTTCCGCGCGTCTTCTCCAGATGCGGAATGGCGGCCGCACACGAGGCCACCACCGACCGGACATTCAGGTCGAGAACCTGGTCGTAGAATTCGTCGGTGAGGTCCAGAAGCCCTTTCCGGTCGACGAGACCGCCCGCGTTGCAGATCAGGACGTCCAGCTGGCCGAACCGCCGGACCACGGCATCAACCACGTCGCGCGCCTGTGACGACTGGCTGACATCCGCCTGAAACAGGTCCGCAACACCGCCAGCGGCCTTGATCTCGTCGCATACCGCCTGGGCCGCGTCGGTGCTGCGCGCATAATTGATCGCGACCTTCGCGCCATTTGCGGCAAATGCCTTGGCCGTCGCTGCCCCGATACCGGTGCTGCCGCCGGTGACCAGAACGACCTTGTCCTTCATGCTGATATTCATTCTCGAACCTTTCACGAGTTTCTTGCGGATTGGAGCCTGTCGGGCTTGAATTGCTTTTCGAACCGGGCCCGCGTCGCCGCATTTGGCGGATAGAGCCCGATAATGCTTGCCCCTTTGGTGACCTCTTCGAGAACATAAGCCTCGAAGGCCTCCATCTGCACGAGTTCCTCCGCGATCTCGCCGGCCATGTGCAGGGGCACGATGATCACCCCGTCCGCATCACCAACGACAAGGTCCCCGGGAAAGACCGGGGCCGTGCCGCACCCGATCGGAACATTGATGTCGATCGCCTGGTGTTTGGTCAGGTTCGTCGGTGCCGAAGGGGCGCCGCAATAGGCGGCCAGGCTCATGCGGGCAATCTCACGGGTATCACGCAATCCGCCATCGGTCACGATGCCGCTACACCCGCGATACTCCAGGCGCTTGGCCAGGATGCCTCCGGCCGAGGCCGCGCTTGCATCCCCGCGGCAGTCCATCACGAGCACCTGTCCCTTGGGCACCGTTTCGACGGCCACGCGCTGCGGATGTTCCGGATCCTGAAAGACCTCCAGTCCGTTGAGGTCCTCGCGGGCTGGAACATAGCGCAAGGTAAAGGCCTGTCCGACCATGTTGGGCCGGTCCCCGCCCAGACGCCGGACGCCTTGCACGAAGTTGGTTCGAAGCCCCCGCTTGTACAGCAAGGTCGCGACGCTCGCGGTCGATGCGTGGCGGAAGACCTCGAGGGTCGCCTCGGCCAGCGTTTCTCCGGAAACAGTCATGTCGTATCCTCTCCAGCCAGGATCATTCGAACAGGGCCGGCAATGTCAGCGACACCGCCGGGACGTAGGTCACCAGCAGCAAGGCTGCCAGCAGGGCCAGATAGAAGGGCCAGATCGTTTTCAGCGCCTGTTCGATCCGCACCTTCCCCACGGCACAGCCGACGAACAGGCAACTTCCCACCGGGGGCGTGCACAGACCCAGTCCGAGATTCATCAGCAGCATGATGCCGAACTGAACGGGGTCCATGCCGATCTCACGTGCGATCGGCAGGAAGATCGGCGTGCAGATCAGGATCAGGGCCGCCATGTCCATGATCATGCCGAGCATCAGCAGCATCACGTTGATCATCAGCAGGATGATCAGCGGATTGTCGGAGATCGTGATCAGCAGATCGGTGAGCAGCAGCGGCACCTGGTAGAGCGCCAGAAGATAGGCAAAGGCACTGGCGAAGCCGATCAGGATCATCACCATGGCGGTGGTGCGGACCGCCGAGGTGACGGCCGTGCGGAACGCGCTCCACGACAGCGAGCGATAGACGAGCACCGTCAGTGCCAGCGCGTAGATCGCGCCGAATGCGCCCGACTCGGTAACGGTGAAGATGCCCGACAGCACGCCGCCGACGATGATCACTGCGGTGAAAAGACCCGGCACCGCGGAAACGGCCGAGGCAGCCGCCGCACGCCAGCCGGGGAACGGCTCGGCCGGATAGTTCTTCCGCAATGCGACCAGATAGGCAGCGATCGCCAGACACACGCACATCAGGATGCCGGGCACGACACCGGCCAGGAACAGCTTGGAAATCGACAGGCCGCCACCGGCCGCAACGGCGAAGATGATCATGTTGTGGCTGGGCGGAATGACGATCCCCGCGATGGACGAGGTCACCGTGACATTCACCGCATAATCGGCGCTGTACCCCTTTTCCTTCATGACCGGGATCAGCAGCGAGCCAAGGGCGGAGATATCCGCAACGGCGGACCCGGAGATGCCGCCGAAGAGCATGCTGGAAAAGATGTTCACCTTGGCAAGGCCGCCCCGCACATGCCCGACCAGCGTCGATGCGAAGCGCACGAGCCGCGCGGCGATGCCGCCATGCAGCATGATTTCACCGGCAAACACGAAGAACGGAATCGCCAGAAGCGAGAAGACCGAGATGCCCGAAATGGTTCTCTGGAACGTGAGGAGAAGAGGAAAGCCCTCATAGTAGAAGGCCGACGCGGCCGCGATGCCCATGGCAAAGGCAACGGGGACGCCGAGCAGAAGACAGCCGCTGAACACGCCGAGAAGGATTGCAAGTCCCATGATCAGAGGCCTCCCTTGTCTGCCGGGCCCGTCACCTGCAGCAGTCGCCCGGCCTGAACGAGTGCACGCGAACCGGCGAAGAGGAAGGTGAACGCTCCGCACAACAGAGCGGGAAGCGTACGGAAGCTTTCCGGAATGTTGAGCATCGGCAGCTTGGTCGACCAGCCGAACTGCATCAGTTCAAGGCAGGCGAGCGTCATCACCACGCCGAACCCCGCCATGATCACATCGGCAAGGACCTCGGCGATCTCGCGAAAGGGGCTGGCCAGCATCTCGCGAAAGAGCGTCACGCCCAGATGCGTGTCCTCGTGTACGCCGGCGGCGCTGCCCACGAAGGCGATGTATCCGACAAGCAGCAGCGACAGCTGTTCGACCCAGGTCGGCGTCACGTTGAGCACATAGCGCCCGAACACCAGCCAGCCGAAAACGACGACCAGAAGCACGAGCGCGCAGGAACTGGCAAAAAGACACAATTGGCTCAGCAGGTTCAGCGCTTGCGCGAACATGCTCTCGGATCTCGTTTTCCGGAACACGGATGTCACCTCGAGGATATCGGCTTGTGAACCCGCGGCGCCGGATGGCGCCGCGGGCGGTTCGGCCGGAATGGCGGTCGAAGTCCTCAGTCCGCGTTGCGGATCAGGTCGACCAGTTCGGTCAGCTGCGGGTTTTCCTTGAGGAAGCCGTCATAGACCGGCGCCATCGCCTGCTGGAACGGAGCCTTGTCGGAGATCTCGTTGACCTGGGTACCGGCAGCCAGCACGGTCTCCATGCTCTTCTTCTCGCGCTCGGCCCAGAGCTTGCGCTGCATCTCGGCGCTCGCCTTGCCGGCCTCCAGGACGATCTTGCGGTCGTCTTCGGAAAGGGCGTCGAACGTCTTCTTGCTCATGCACAGGCACTCGGGAATGATCAGGTGTTCCGAGATCGAGTAGAATTTCGCCACTTCATAGTGATTGGTGGATTCGTAGGACGGAGGATTGTTCTCCGCACCGTCCACCACACCGGTCTTCAGCGACTGGTAGACCTCGGCGAAGGCCATCGGCGTCGCATTGCCGCCAAGCGACTCGATCATCCCGACGAACAGGTCGTTGTTCATCACGCGGACCTTCATCCCCGAAACGTCGGCGGGTACGCTGATCGGCTTGCGGGAGTTGTAGAAGGAGCGCGCCCCGGCATCGTACCAGCCAAGCGCCACAATTCCCTTCTTCTCCAGCCCCTCGCCGATCGCGGCGCCGGCGTCCCCGTCCATCAGGCGGTACATCTGGTCGACGCTCTTGAAGATGAACGGCAACGAGACGACGTTGGCCTCCGGCACCACTTGGCCCATCGGCCCGAGGCTGAAGACGCCGAAGTCGATCGCGCCAAGGCGAATCTGCTCGATGGCGTCCGGCTGGGACCCCAGCACGCCCGAGTGATAGACCTTGCCGCCCAGCCGGCCGTCCGTCTTCTCCGAGACCTCCGCGACAAACGCCTCCATGCCATGGGAGACGGGATAGTCCGCAACGTGAATGTTCCAGCCGCGCCACTCGGCCGCGCCTGCCTGCGAGGCTGCGCCAAACGGAATGGCGATGGCAAGGGCAACGGCGCCCGCGCGCGCCAGCCTGGAAATGGAAAGTGCTGTGTTCATTGGATCCTCCCGGAACGAGTGATGCGCCCTCCAGCGCACGCCGGAGATATAATCTCATTGAAATCTCATTTTCAAGAGATAATATCTCTTATCGTTCGAGGTCAGATGAGCGTTCGGTTTTGCACCCCGATGCCCTATGCTGTACCGGTTGGCGAAGTCCCCTCGCCCGTTCCATGCAGGAGCCTCCCGATGAACGCGTCCCACACACCTTCCCTGCCCGAGGTTCCGGCAGACAAGGGCGGACAGGCCCGGCTTTCCCTGACTGAAAGGGTCCAGTCGGAGCTTGGCGAAAAGATCCGCAACGGTGCCTTTTCCGTCGGCGACAAGCTTCCCCGGGAAAAGGACCTTGTGGACGCATTCGGCGTGAGCCGGACGGTGGTGCGCGAGGCACTCGCACAATTGAGGGCGGAAGGCTTGATCGAGATCCGGCACGGCGTGGGTGCCTTCGTGTGCGAACCGCCGGCGCGGGAAACACGAATCCCGTTTCTGCCGGACGATCTGAAGAAGAGGTCGGACCTCCTCGAACTGCTGGAACTGCGCAAGGGCGTCGAGATCGAGGCGGCGGGCCTGGCCGCCGAGCGACGTTCACCCGCCCAGTACGAGCGTATCCAGGAGGCCTTCGAGGCCTTCCGCATCGCCCTCCAGAACAATGATGACGCGTCGGAGAAGGATTTCGAACTCCATCGCTGCATCGCCGAGGCGACGAACAACCGGTTTTATTTGGAGTTTCTCGACTACATCTCCCGTCACGCGACGCTGACGGCCTCCGGTTCGCTGTATGGCGGCGAACAGTCCCGCAAGCTCTACCAACTGTCCATGCTGGAAAGCGAGCACGCCCGCCTCGTGGAGGCGATCTCCCGGCGCGATGCGGAGGGTGCCCGGACCGCCATGCGGGACCATCTTCTTCAGAGCGAAAAACGCTTCATCGCAACGGGCGGCTAGGGTCGAAAACGTCTGAGGGCGTGGCCCGACCGGAAAATGGTGGGCGGTGAGAGACTCGAACTCCCGACATCCTCGGTGTAAACGAGGCGCTCTACCAACTGAGCTAACCGCCCCGCGACAGGGTCGGGCTGCAGGAGCCGGACCGCGCGAGTGCCGCGAAACTGGCGCCGCTACCGGCGGCGCGTTCGAGGCCCGTGCCTTTTAAGCCGAGCCGCCAGCGAATTCAACAGCCGCGTGCGTCTTGTCCCGTCTCCGCAAGAGCGCGGATGCCCCGCCCCGTCTTAGCGACCCGTGTCGCAACGCATGCCGCCGCCCCGCCACGCTCAGGACCGCATCCCGGGCGCCGCTCTGCATCATCCTTCGGGAAGGACCGTGGCCGCCGGCCGGCCCTGCAAGGCCCTGCCCTGCCCCGCGAAACCCGCGCCTCAACGCAAAACGGCCCTGCGGGCTTTCGCCCGCGGGGCCGTCGGGTAAATCAGAACGGTCTGCCTTCAGGCGTTGACGGCGTCCTTGAGGTCCTTGCCGGCCTTGAACTTCGGGGTCTTCGACGCCGGAATCTGGATCGTCTCGCCGGTGCGCGGGTTGCGGCCTTCAGAGGCAGCGCGCGCGGAAACGGAGAAGTTGCCGAAGCCGATGATACGGACTTCGCCACCGCTCTTCAGGGTTCCGGTGATCGCGTCGAGCGCCGCATCGACGGCTTCGCCGGCCTGCGCCTTGGTGAGGCCCGTCTTCTCTGCGACAGAGCCGATCAGATCGTTTTTGTTCATGGCAGTCCCTTTCCTGGAAACAGAAAGCCCGACGATTCGTGACAGGCTTCGGGGAGGGACACTCTTGCGAAATCGAGCCCGTGGCAAGCTGAAAAGCGCAGAAATCCGCGATTTTTGGCCTTTTTTAATGGCAAAGGGGCCCCAACCGGCGTCGGGGCCCCTTTTTTGTGAATAAGCGGTGGATCAATGGGCGATCAGCTTGCTGCTATCGTCATCCTTGACAACCGCCTTGGCTGCCGCCTCCGCCGCGGCCTCGTCCCATTCGATACGCTCCGGAGTGCGCACCAGGGCCGTCTTCAGGACATCCTCCATCCGCGCCACCGGGATGATTTCCAGCCCGTTCTTGACGTTGTCGGGGATCTCGGCGAGATCCTTGGCATTGTCCTCCGGGATCATCACCGTGGTGATGCCGCCGCGCAGGGCCGCGAGGAGCTTCTCCTTGAGGCCGCCGATCGGCAGCACCCGCCCGCGCAGCGTGATCTCGCCGGTCATCGCCACGTGGCGACGCACCGGAATGCCGGTCATCACCGAGATCACGGCGGTGGCCATGGCGATGCCCGCCGACGGTCCGTCCTTCGGGGTCGCCCCTTCCGGCACGTGCACGTGGATGTCGCGCTTGTCGAAGAGCGGCGGCTCGATGCCGAAGTCGACGGCCCGCGAGCGCACATAGGACGCAGCGGCGGAAATCGACTCCTTCATCACGTCGCGCAGGTTGCCGGTCACCGTCATCTTGCCCTTGCCCGGCATCATCACGCCCTCGATGGTCAGCAGTTCGCCGCCCACCTCGGTCCAGGCAAGACCGGTGACGACACCGACCTGATCCTCAAGCTCTGCCTCGCCGTAGCGATAGCGCGGCACACCCAGGAACTCCTCGACGACCGCCTCGTCGACCTTGATGGCCGGCTTCTCGGACATCAGGATCTCCTTGACCGCCTTCCGGGCGAGCGTCGCCAGCTCGCGCTCAAGGTTACGCACGCCCGCCTCGCGGGTGTAGCGACGGATGACGAGCCGCAGCGCGGCGTCGGACACCTCGAACTCGCCGTCCTTCAGGCCATGGTCCTTCTCGGCCTTGGTCAACAGGTGACGGCGGGCGATCTCGACCTTCTCGTCCTCGGTGTAGCCGGCAATACGGATGATCTCCATCCGGTCCATCAGCGGCGCCGGGATGTTGAGCGTGTTCGCCGTGGTCACGAACATCACGTCCGAGAGGTCGTATTCGATCTCCAGGTAGTGATCCATGAAGGACGAGTTCTGCTCCGGATCCAGCACCTCAAGCAGCGCCGACGAGGGATCGCCGCGGAAATCCATGCCCATCTTGTCGATCTCGTCGAGCAGGAAGAGCGGGTTGGACTTCTTCGCCTTCTTCATCGACTGGATGACCTTGCCGGGCATCGAGCCGATATAGGTGCGCCGGTGACCGCGGATCTCCGCCTCGTCACGCACGCCGCCGAGCGACATGCGCACGAACTCGCGCCCGGTCGACTTGGCGATCGACTTGCCAAGCGAGGTCTTGCCGACGCCCGGAGGGCCGACGAGGCACAGGATCGGCCCCTTCAGCTTGTTGGCGCGCTTCTGCACGGCGAGATACTCGACGATGCGCTCCTTGACCTTCTCCAGCCCGTAATGGTCGGCGTCGAGCACCTCCTGGGCATGCTTCAGGTCGTGCTTGACCTTGCCCTTCTTGCTCCACGGAATGCCGAGCAGCCAGTCGAGATAGTTGCGCACGACCGTGGCTTCCGCCGACATCGGGCTCATCTGCTTGAGCTTCCTGAGCTCCGCATTGGCCTTCTCGCGCGCCTCCTTGGAGAGCTTGGTCTTGGTGATGCGCTCTTCCAGTTCGGCCACCTCGTCGCGGCCTTCCTCGCCGTCGCCGAGCTCCTTCTGGATCGCCTTCATCTGCTCGTTGAGATAGTACTCGCGCTGGGTCTTCTCCATCTGGCGCTTGACGCGCGAGCGGATGCGCTTTTCCACCTGCAGGACGGAGATCTCGCTCTCCATCAGGCCGAGCACCCGCTCCAGCCGCCCGGCAACCGAGGTGATCGCGAGGATCTCCTGCTTCTCCGGGATCTTGACGGCCAGGTGCGAGGCGATGGTGTCCGCGAGCTTGGAATTGTCGTCGATCTGTCCGATGGCGCCGAGAACCTCGGGCGACACCTTCTTGTTGAGCTTGACGTAATTGTCGAACTCCGAGACGACCGAACGCGACAGCGCCTCGACCTCGACAGTGTCGCTCTCCTCGTCCGTCAGGACGCTGGCATAGGCCTCGAACAGGTCGCTGCGCTCGGTGTAGGAGGTGATCTTCGCGCGCGAAACGCCCTCGACCAGCACCTTGACGGTGTTGTCCGGCAGCTTGAGCAGCTGCAGCACGGTGGCCAGCGTGCCGACTTCATAGATGTCGGAAGGGTCCGGCTCGTCATCGGAGGCATTCATCTGCGTGGCAAGCAGGATCTGCTTGTCGGCGCTCATCACCTCTTCAAGCGCGCGGATCGACTTTTCGCGACCCACGAAGAGCGGCACGATCATGTGCGGAAAAACGACGATATCGCGCAGGGGCAGGACGGGATGAAGCGTATCTTCGCCCTCGGGCCGCACATCGAACTCAGTCATGGATTTTCCTTTCCTTGCGAACCCGCCGCCCCGGGGAGTGGCAGACACGACGGGCGCATTGCCGGAAAGCGGTGCCGGATCGCCTTTGCGCATGCGCTTCGGTGTCCTGGCTGGCCGATCCCCGCTGCCCCGTTTTCCGGGCACGGCGGCGGTCGCCCCGCTTGCCTGTTATGCCAATAGGTGGCGAGCCCCCTCCAGCGTGTCAAGGCGCGCCGTCGGCACGTTCGCCCCGCGTTGCCACAAGACTACGCCCAATACGCGCTGATTCGCCGAAAAACTGCGGTTTGCGCGGGAGCAAACGGTGGAAATCCCGCAATTCTCCGGCATCCTTGTCGGCGGACGGATCCTGAGCCGGAGAAGATCTGCCTGCATGACGGCTCGCGGACGCGAAAAGACCCCGGGCCGCAAGGCAGCCCGGGGTCTTTTGACAACAAGCGCCAGTGCGCCGGATCAGGCCGTCGTCGCGGAATTCTCCGCCCGGTCCTCATAGATGTAGAGCGGACGAGCCTCGCCGGTCACGACCTCGGCCGAGATCACGACTTCCTTGACGCCCTTGAGGCCGGGAAGCTCGTACATCGTGTCGAGCAGGATCGCCTCGAGGATGGAGCGCAGTCCGCGCGCGCCGGTCTTGCGCTCGATCGCCTTGCGGGCAACCGCCTTGAGCGCTTCCTCGTGATAGGTGAGCTCGACATTCTCCATCTCGAACAGCCGCTGGTACTGCTTCACCAGCGCGTTCTTCGGCTCGGTGAGGATCTCGACCAGGGCTTCCTCGTCGAGGTCGCCAAGCGTCGCGATCACCGGCAGACGGCCGACGAATTCCGGGATCAGACCGAACTTCAGCAGGTCCTCCGGCTCCAGCTCGCTGAACAGTTCGCCGGTGCGCCGGTCTTCCGGCGCCTCGACATTCGCCTTGAAGCCGATCGACGTCTTGCGGCTTCTGTCGGAGATGATCTTCTCCAGGCCGGCGAAAGCGCCGCCGCAGATGAACAGGATGTTGGTCGTGTCCACCTGCAGGAATTCCTGCTGCGGATGCTTACGGCCGCCCTGCGGCGGCACGCTGGCGACCGTGCCTTCCATGATCTTCAGAAGCGCCTGCTGGACACCCTCGCCCGATACATCGCGCGTGATCGACGGGTTGTCGGCCTTGCGGCTGATCTTGTCGACCTCGTCGATATAGACGATGCCGCGCTGCGCCCGCTCGACATTGTAGTCGGCCGACTGGAGCAGCTTGAGGATGATGTTCTCGACATCCTCGCCCACATAACCGGCTTCGGTCAGGGTGGTGGCGTCGGCCATCGTGAAGGGCACGTCGAGAATCCGCGCCAGCGTCTGGGCCAGCAGCGTCTTGCCGCAGCCGGTCGGGCCGACAAGCAGGATGTTCGACTTCGCCAGTTCCACGTCGTTGTTCTTCGACGCGTGATTGAGCCGCTTGTAGTGGTTGTGCACCGCGACCGAGAGAACTTTCTTCGCCGGACCCTGGCCGATCACGTAGTCGTCGAGAACGGCACGAATCTCCTGCGGCGTCGGAATACCGTCACGCGACTTCACCAGCGAGGACTTGTTCTCCTCGCGAATGATGTCCATGCACAGCTCGACGCATTCGTCGCAGATAAAAACGGTGGGGCCGGCGATCAACTTGCGCACTTCGTGCTGGCTCTTTCCGCAGAAAGAGCAGTAGAGCGTGTTTTTCGAGTCGCCGCCGCTGGCCTTAGTCATCAGGTAAACCCCGCGTGGTTCGGAAGACTACCGGTCTTCCGCTGTGTCTTGGCGAGATGAACGTTCAAGTGTCCATCTCTTTCCCGGAACCGGACCTACGACGCGCCCGCACTCGTCCCGCAATTGTCATCATGCTTCCACCTCAAAAATCAATATACGTTTAAGGCGAACGCATGGCACCGGTTTTGCCCGGCGGTGGGAAACCGCAACATCCATCGATTCGCGGCTTTCCCGTAGTCCGTCACGTCACTTCGGCTTGCTTTCGCCGCCGCCCAGGCTCGACCGGTCGGCGATGACCTCATCGATGATGCCGAACGACTTGGCCGTCTCGGCCGTCATGAAGTTGTCGCGCTCGAGCGCAGCCTCGACCTGGTCGAGCGTCTGCCCGGTGTGCTTGACGTAGATCTCGTTCAGCCGCTTCTTCAGCTTCAGGATCTCCTGGGCGTGCAGCATGATGTCTGCCGCCTGCCCGCGGAACCCGCCGGAAGGCTGGTGCACCATGACGCGCGAATTGGGCAGCGAGAAACGGCTGCCCTTGGCGCCGGCCGCCAGAAGCAGCGACCCCATCGAGGCCGCCTGGCCGATGCACAGCGTCGACACTTCCGGCCGGATGAACTGCATCGTGTCATAGATCGCGAGACCCGACGTCACCAGTCCGCCGGGCGAATTGATGTAGATCGCGATCTCCTTGGTCGGGTTTTCCGCTTCGAGATACAGAAGCTGGGCGCAAATCAGCGTCGCCAGGTGATCCTCGATCGGCCCCGTGAGAAAGATGATGCGCTCCTTGAGGAGCCGCGAATAGATATCGAACGCGCGCTCGCCCCGGTTCGTCTGCTCGACGACCATCGGAACGAGTGAGTTCACGGCGAAATCGACTGGATCCTTCATGCCTCGTCCATGCTCTGGAGGAACGCCCCTCGCCTTCCTTGTCTTGAAGGCTCGACCTTTCGGGCACTGTGCCACGGCACGATCGGAAAGGAGCGGTCTCTGTATCGGTCTTGAGTCGAAAAAAGCGACACCCATACATAAGGGATGTCGCCTTGTTCCGAAAGATAGGTACTGGCCAGCCGTGGGCAAGGGTTAAAACCCACAAGGTCCGCGAGACGAAACGGCCCCGGCATGATGCCGGGGCCGTTCCTCGTTTCACTGGCCGGCGAAGGATCAGGCAGCGGTCTCGTCGCCCTCGTCTTCCGCCATCAGCTCGTCCTTGGTGACCGTCTTGTCGGTAACCTTGGCGAGCTCGAGGATGTAGTCGACGACCTTCTCCTCGTAAATCGGGGCCTGCAGGCTGGCGAGTGCCGTCGGATTGCTCCGGTAGAACTCGAAAACCTCCTTTTCCTGGCCCGGGAACTGGCGAACCTTCTCGTAGAGGGCGCGCTGCACCTCCTCGTCGGTCACCTTGACCTCGTTCTTCTCTCCGACCTCGGACAGGACCAGGCCCAGGCGCACGCGGCGCTCCGCGATCTTGCGGTACTCGGCGCGCGCCTCCTCCTCGGTCGTCTCCTCGTCCTCGAAGGACTTGCCGGAGCGCTCCATGTCCTGCTCGACCTGGCGCCAGACGCCGTCGAACTCGGACTGGACCAGACGCTCGGGAAGGTCGAACTGGTAGACCTCGTCGAGCTTGTCGAGAAGCTGGCGCTTCACCTTCTGGCGGGTCATCGCACCGAACTGGCTCTCGATCTGGCCGCGGATGATCTCCTTCAGCTTGTCGAGGCCCTCAAGGCCCAGTCCCTTGGCAAAGTCGTCGTCGACCGCGACCTCGCCCGGGGCCTGCACTTCCTTGACGACGATGTCGAAGGTCACGCCCTTGCCGGCCAGGTGCTTGGCCGGATAGTCCTCGGGGAAGCTGACCTCGATGACCTTCTCGTCACCGGCCTTCAGGCCGACGAGCTGCTCCTCGAAGCCGGGGATGAACTGCTTGGAGCCGATGACCAGCTGGCCGTTCTCGTCGGCACCGCCCTCGAAGGGCTCGCCGTCGAGCTTGCCGAGATAGCTCATCTGCACCCGGTCGCCGTCTTCCGCCGCGCCGTCCTTGGTGGTGAACGGCTTGTTGTTGGCGGCGATCTGCGCAATCTGCTCATCGACCTCGGCATCGTCGATCTCGACGATCGGACGCTCGATCTCGACACTCTTGAAGTCGATGATCTCGAACTCCGGCAGGATGTCGTAGCTGAGCGTGAAGGCGATGTCGGCGGAGCCGCCGAGAATGGCCTCGGCGTCGTCCTGCGGCAGGTCGATCTCCGGCTGCATCGCCGGCTTCTCGTTGCGCTCCTCGACCACCTTTCGGGTGGTCTCGTTGAGCATCTCGTTGAGAACCTCGCCGGTCGCCTGGCGGCCGTACATGCGCTTCATGTGCGCCATCGGCACCTTGCCCGGCCGGAAGCCCTTGATTTTCACCTTGTCCTTGAGGTCTTCAAGATAGGTGTCGAGGCGGCTAGCAAGCTCAGACGCCGGAATGACGACTTTCAGTTCGCGTTTCAGCCCCTCGGCCAGCGTTTCGGTTACCTGCATGGTCGTGTGCTTCGTCCTTGATCGAGAACGTCTTTCCGACAGCTCGTGTGATTGTGGTCCCCGGCTCGGGAGTGTCTGGCCGGGTTCGCTAAAATCCGGTGCTCATCGCTTCGGGCCTGACGTGGTGCGGGCGGAGGGACTTGAACCCCCACGGCGTGCGCCACCAGAACCTAAATCTGGCGTGTCTACCAGTTCCACCACGCCCGCGACGTGCATAGGCGCCCAAAGTCAAGGCGCGGCCTCTATAACACCCCGCTTGGCGCGGTCAAAGGAAAATCCGGGCATGGTCCACCGCCTGCCGCTGCCCCGGCGAGCCACGGATTTCCGGAGCCTTCCGCCGGCTCGCCGTGCCCTCGCGCCGCTATCCGGCGAAGTGTTCGCCGAGCGCCAGGCGCAACGCCGGCTCAAGATCCTCCGCCGTCAGCGCCGGACCGGCGAGGACGCCGGCCCGTCCGTGCAGCCACACAGCAGCTGCCGCCGCCTCGAACGCCGGCACTCCCTGCGCCAGCAGGCCGGTCACGATCCCGCACAGGACGTCGCCCGATCCGGCCGTTGCCAGCCATGCAGGAGCATTGTCGTTGATGACCGCCCGTCCGTCGGGCGCCGCAACCACCGTATCAGGCCCCTTCAGCACCACGACCCCGCCGGTCAGTTGCGCGGCGGCCCGCGCCCTTGCCAGCTTCGATTGCCCGCCGACCCGGTCGGTGTCACCGAACAGGCGCGCAAACTCGCCGTCATGCGGTGTCAGCACCACATCGCCGGCGCGCTTGCCGGACCGTGACGAGATCGCCTGCGCCAGTTGCCCGGCTGCACCTTCGAAAGCAGTCAGCGCATCCGCATCGAGAACCGCCGCACGCAAGCCCGAGGCCAGCGCCACGAGCACCAGCTCGCGCGTGCCCGCGCCCGTGCCCGCACCGGGTCCGATGGCGATGGCATTGAGCCGCCGGTCGGCAAGAAGCTCGCCCAGCCCCTCCTTCCCCTGGAACTTGCGCAGCATCACCGCCGTCAGGTGCATGGCGTTGACCAGCGCCGCCGATGGCGGGGTCGCCACGGTGACAAGCCCCGCGCCTGAACGCAGGGCCGCGCCCGCCGCCAGCCGCGCCGCGCCCGTCGACAGGGCCGGACCGGAGACGACAACCGCATGCCCGCGCGCATATTTGTGATCGCTTGAGCCCGGCGCGCGCAGCGCCGCACCCCACACCCCTGCATCGTTGCGCCAGGTTCGCTCGCGGCAGTCCGCATGGACCGTGCGCAGGACCTCCCCTGGGATGCCGATATCGGCAATCTCCAGCAGGCCGCGCAGCCGGCGCCCGGGAAACAGGTAGTGCCCCGGTTTGCCCCGGAAGAAGGTCACCGTCCGGTCGGCCTCGATGGCACTGCCCAGGACCGAACCGCCCTCGCCCTCCACGCCCGAGGGCAGGTCGACGCTGAGCACCAAGCATCCGGACACGTTGACAAGGTGCACGGCCTCGGCGGCAACGCCGCTCAGCGGACGGGCAAGGCCCGCACCGAACAGCGCATCGACGACAACTCCGGCGGTCGCAAGCGATCCTGAGAGGCTCCCGGCGTTCAGCGGGATGACGGCGATGCCGGCCGCCTCCATCTCCTCCAGCGCCAGCGCCGCATCACCCGCGATCCGCTCGCGCGCGCCCAGCAGGTGCACCTCGACCCGGTAGCCGCGCCGGCGCAGGACCGTGGCGGCGACGAAGCCGTCGCCGCCATTGTTGCCCGGACCGGCGAGCACCAGCACCCGCGCCGCCAGCGGAACCATCCGGGCACAGGCATCGGCAACCGCCAGACCGGCACGCCGCATGAGCTCGATGCCAGGTGTGCCGCCGGCGATGGCAAGCGCGTCCGCCTCCGCCATCCTTTCCGGAGACAGAAGCTCGTTCACGCCTCGGCCCCACCGGCGAGCACGACCGCCTGGGGCTCGGACAGCTCGACGAGATTGCCGTCGGGATCACGGATGTAAACCGAGCGCAGGGGCGACATTGCTCCGGTCCGCGACACCGGCCCCTCCTCGATCGCGACCTTCGCCTCCGTCAGCCGCCGTATCGCCTCGTCGAGCGAGGCGACAAGGAAACAGAGGTCTCCGGACCCCGGCACGGGCTTGCGCGCCGCCGGCGAGAACTCGGCCCCGGCCTGGTGCAGATTGATCTTCTGGGCACCGAAACGCAGCGCACGCCGCCCGCCGCCAAAGACCACCTCCTCCATGCCGAGCACGCCGCAATAGAAGCCGACCGTCCGGTCGAGGTCGGCAACCGTGAGCACAAGATGATCGAGGGCCTCGATCCTCATCCCAGTCTCCCCTTGTTCTGCGGAGCGAACCCTCGCCAAAGGGCGATCGCGGCTTGCGTCCGTCTTCCGGTTCTCCTCTCGAAGAGTTTCCCGAACCGCACGGATGCGCAAGACGGCATCGTTGCGAAGGCGGGCAAGACTGCCGCTCCCGCGAGCAGCCGTGCATCGTCGGTCGTCGGCGGATCGACAAGGCGATTCCTGCCTATTTCTTGTTCATGATGCATAGTGTTTAATCAGCACAAACCGGCAGTCCGTTAGCCGGGGCGGAGAATTCCGGGTAAACTGCCCGAATTACAGGCTCTTTTTTCGGCAGGCAAAGTTGGCACGCCGCGTGCTACTGAGGAGTTGGCACAGGCCCGGAACGGTCGGCATTTCGAAACAGAAACGACGCGAAGTGGCGGAGGCGATGAAGAAAATCGAGGCAATTATCAAGCCGTTCAAGCTCGATGAGGTCAAGGAAGCGCTCCAGGAGGTCGGTCTCCAGGGCATCACCGTGACGGAGGCCAAGGGTTTCGGTCGCCAGAAGGGCCACACCGAACTCTACCGCGGCGCCGAATACGTGGTCGACTTTCTCCCCAAGGTGAAGGTCGAGATCGTGCTCACCGACGATCTGGTGGACAAGGCCGTCGAGGCGATCCGCAACGCCGCCCAGACCGGCCGCATCGGCGATGGCAAGATCTTCGTATCCACCGTCGAGGAAGCGGTCCGCATTCGTACCGGCGAGACCGGCACCGACGCAATCTGACCCGTGCGCGAGAAACGGACCGAGTGGACGCCATCCAGGCAGGGCCACCCCGTCTCTCGTGAACGAAAACACTGACACCCAAGGAAAACAGGGAAGCTATAGATGACGAGCGCCAGCGATATTCTGAAGGAAATCAAGGAAAAGGACATCAAGTTTGTCGACCTGCGGTTCACCGACCCGCGCGGCAAGCTGCAGCATGTCACGATGGATGCCGGCCTCGTTGACGAGGACATGTTCGCCGAGGGCGTCGCCTTCGACGGATCCTCCATCGCCGGCTGGAAGGCGATCAACGAGTCTGACATGACATTGATCCTCGATCCCGAGTCGGTCCATGTTGATCCGTTCTTTGCCCAGTCGACCATCGCCATCGTTTGCGACATCATCGACCCGATCTCGGGCGAGGCTTACAACCGCGACCCGCGCACGACCGCCAAGAAGGCCGAGGCCTACATGAGCTCGCTCGGCATCGGCGACACCGTCTTCGTCGGTCCGGAAGCCGAATTCTTCGTCTTCGACGACGTCCGTTTCTCGGCAGACCCGTACAACACCGGCTTCCGCGTCGACAGCATGGAACTGCCGTCGAACATGGGCTCGGAATACGAGACGGGCAATCTCGGCCACCGTCCGCGCACCAAGGGCGGCTACTTCCCGGTCCCGCCGATCGACAGCTGCCAGGACATCCGCTCGGAGATGCTGACCGTCCTGACCGAGATGGGCGTCACCGTCGAGAAGCACCACCACGAGGTGGCCGCTGCCCAGCACGAGCTCGGCATCAAGTTCGACACTCTGACCCGCAACGCCGACAAGATGCAGATCTACAAGTATGTCGTGCACCAGGTCGCCCATGCCTATGGCAAGACGGCGACGTTCATGCCCAAGCCGGTCTTCGGTGACAACGGCACCGGCATGCACGTGCACCAGTCGATCTGGAAGGACGGCAAGCCCGTCTTCGCCGGCAACCAGTATGCGGATCTCTCCGAGACCTGCCTGCACTACATCGGCGGCATCCTGAAGCATGCCAAGGCGCTGAACGCCTTCACCAACCCGTCGACCAACTCCTACAAGCGCCTGGTCCCGGGCTACGAGGCTCCGGTCCTGCTCGCCTACTCGTCGCGCAACCGTTCGGCTTCCTGCCGCATCCCCTTCACGTCCTCGCCGAAGGCGAAGCGTGTCGAGGTTCGCTTCCCGGATCCCTCGGCAAACCCGTACCTGTGCTTCGCCACCCTGCTGATGGCCGGCCTCGACGGCATCAAGAACAAGATCCATCCGGGCGACGCGATGGACAAGAACCTCTACGACCTGCCGCCGGAGGAGCTGAAGGAAATCCCGACCGTCGCCGCCTCGCTGCGCGAAGCCCTGGAAGCCCTCGACGCCGACCGCGACTTCCTGAAGGCCGGCGGCGTCATGGACGACGACCAGATCGACGCCTATATCGAGCTGAAGATGGAAGAGAACATGCGTTACGAGATGACGCCGCATCCGGTCGAGTACGACATGTACTACTCGGTCTGATCCGCGCGCCTCTCGGCAACGCGATCTCCGGGGCCTTCCAAGCCCCGCACGAACCCCCGGCCCTCGGCCGGGGGTTTTTCTTTGGCCGCTGCCTTAAACCAGCGCCAGGACCCGGCTCGGTCCGCCGGTCGCGCCCTTGATCTTCGGCGCTCCGACGACCAGCGTCGCCCCCTTGGCCGGCACCTCGTCGAGCCCGGCAACGCATTCGAGCCCCCAGCGCCCGGACGGCAGCCACGTGTAATGCGTGTCGAAGGTCTTCGACGCGCCATGGTCGAGCGACAGCGTGTCGGAGGCCATTCCGACCAAGCCCTTCTCCATCATGTAGAGGCACGCTTCCTTGGAAAAGCCGGGGAAATGCATTGCCCCGTCCGCATCCGCGTTGCGGTACTTCTCGCTCGCCACATGGGCGGCCCAGCCGGAATTCATGGCAACGCATCCGCCGGACGGCAGGTCGCCATGGGCCGCCTCATAGGCCTTCAGGTCCTCCACCGAGAGTTGGTAATCCGCATCGGCCGCGGCCTTCTCCCGGACATCGACCACGGCAAGCGGCACGACCAGCTGCTCCATGGTGAGTTCGTCGGCGGACGCGCCGTCGGCGGAAAAATGCAGCGGTGCATCAAGATGCGTTCCCGTGTGTTCCGCCAGATGCCACGTGTACATGTTGAAGCCGTCCTTGGCGAACTCCGCCGTGCGCTCCATCTGCAATTGCGGCTTGCCGAAGAAGGTCGGAAAATCCTCCCCCAGCGCGTGGGTGAGATCGACGGCCCGCGTGAAGGACACATCCGCCGCCTGTGCGGCGCGCGGCGGGGGAAAGGCGGTGAAGACGGCCGCGCCCGCCGCCGCTCCCGCGACGCCCTTGAACAGGCCGCGCCGGCTCAGACGGCGCGCCACGACTTCCTGACAACCCGGAACACACATGCTTTTCCCCTCTCGATTGCGATAGGTACGACAAGCATCCTAGGCTGTGCGGGGCCAGCGTTGCAATTGGGTCACCTGCACGCGACAACGCGCCCGCCACCCCTTGCGCGAACCGTCGTTTCCCGCCATTGATCCGCCCATGTTGCAGATCACCGACCTCACCTACCGCATTGCCGGACGCACGCTGATGGAGCGGGCGAGCGTCATGCTGCCGACCGGCGCCAAGACCGGCTTCATCGGCCGCAACGGCGCGGGCAAATCCACCCTGTTTCGCCTGATCACCGGTGAAAGCACTCCCGAGAGCGGCGAGATCCGCATGCCCAAGGGCCTGCGCATCGGCGGGGTCGCCCAGGAGGCGCCCGGCACCGAGGAGACGCTGCTGGAGGTGGTTCTTGCCGCCGACACGGAGCGCGCCCTGCTGCTTGCGGAAGCCGAAACCGCCAGCGATCCGCTGCGCATCGCCGAGATCCACACCCGGCTCGCCGACATCGATGCCCACACGGCGGAAGCGCGCGCCGCGCGCATTCTCGCCGGCCTCGGCTTCGACGCCGAGGCGCAGGCCCGTCCCTGCTCCGCCTTTTCCGGTGGCTGGCGGATGCGTGTCGCGCTCGCCGCCGTGCTCTTTTCCGAGCCCGACCTGCTGCTGCTCGACGAGCCCACCAACTATCTCGATCTCGAAGGCACGCTGTGGCTGGAAAGCTACATCGCACGCTATCCGCACCAGGTGCTGCTGATCAGCCACGACCGCGACCTGCTCAACAAGGCCGTCGATTCGATCGTTCATCTCGACCAGCTGAAACTGACCTTCTACCGCGGCGGCTTCGACAGCTTCGACAGGCAGCGCCGCGAGGCCCTGATGCTTCAGGAAAAGAGCCGCGAGAAGCAGGAGGCCCAGCGCAAGCACATGCAGGCCTTCGTCGACCGTTTCCGTGCCAAGGCATCGAAGGCCCGCCAGGCCCAGTCGCGACTGAAGATGCTGGAGAAGATGGAGCCGATCGCCGCCATCGTGGAAACCGACGCCCTGCCCATCTCCTTCCCCGACCCGGACGGCCGGCTGGCGCCGCCGATCGTGCGCATGGAAAACGTCTCGGTCGGCTACGGCGACACGACGGTGCTCTCGCGCCTGTCGCTCAACATCGACAATGACGACCGCATCGCCCTGCTCGGCTCGAACGGCAACGGCAAGTCGACCTTCGCCAAGCTCGTCGCCGGCCGGCTGGAAAAGAAGTCCGGCGAGACCACCAAGGCCTCGAAGCTGAAGGTCGCCTTCTTCGCCCAGCACCAGCTCGACGAGTTGATGCCGGCCGAGAGCCCCGTCGCCCATGTGCGCCGCCTGATGCCGAGCGCGCCGGAAGCCAAGGTGCGCGCCCGCGTCGCCCGCTTCGGCCTGCCGACAAGCCGCATGGACACGCCCGCCAAGGACCTCTCGGGCGGCGAGAAGGCGCGTCTCCTGCTGGGTCTGGCGACCTTCGAGGGACCGCATCTGCTGATCCTCGACGAGCCGACCAACCATCTCGACATCGAAAGCCGCGAAGCACTGATCCAGGCGGTCAACGCCTTCGATGGCGCCGTCATCCTGATCAGCCACGACCGGCATCTGGTCGAGACCTGTGCCGACCGGCTCTGGCTCGTCGCCGATGGTGGCGTCCAGTCCTTCGACGGCGACATGGAGGACTATCGCCGGCTGGTGCTGAAGCGCGACAAGGGCGAGCGCAACGGCAAGAAGGGCGCGCCTGCCGCCAAGATCCAGGCGGCGGCCTCAAGCGAGACGCCGCAAGGCGATCCGGAGCGGCGGCGCGGGACGGCGGAACGCCGGGCCCGTCTTGCTCCGCTGCGCAAGGAGGTCCAGGCCGCCGAAAAGGAAATCGCGAGGCTGCAAGACAAGATCGGCAAGCTCGACGCTGCCCTTGCCGATCCGGACTTTTTTCTCAAGGATGCCGAACGCGCGACCAAATTCGCCAAGGAGCGAGCCTATCTCGAAAAGAAACTGGTTCGCACCGAAGAGCTCTGGCTCGAACTGTCTGCCGAGCTGGAAGGCACCTGACACCAGCAACGGGAGCCGGTAATGGCACCTTCGCGACTGACGACGATCGGTTTCGACGCCGATGACACGCTCTGGCACAACGAGCGCTTCTACAAGCTGACGCAGGAACGGTTCGCCGGACTTCTTGCCGCCTACAGCGAACCGGAAAGCCTGGAGGAGCGCTTGTTGGCGGCGGAACGGCGCAACCTCCGGCATTACGGTTACGGCATCAAGGGCTTTACCCTGTCGATGATCGAGACGGCCATCGAGGTGACCGACGGCACGCTGCCGGCCTCCGTGATCGGAGAGATCCTTGAAGCCGGCCGCGACATGCTCTCGCATCCGATCGAGACACTCCCCCACGTGAAGGAAACCCTCAGCGCACTGGCGGGCGACTTCCGGCTTGTGCTGATCACCAAGGGCGACCTGTTCGACCAGGAGCGCAAGATCGCCGCATCCGGCCTTGGCGAGCATTTCCACGCGGTGGAGATCGTGCCTGACAAAACGCGCGATACCTATGAAACCCTGTTCGCGCGCCATGGCGACGGCGCGGAGCGGGCGATGATGGTCGGCAACTCCCTGAAATCCGACATCCTGCCGGCGCTTGAGGCGGGCAGCCATGCGGTTCACGTGCCCTATGAACTGACCTGGGCGCTTGAACATGCCAACGAGCCCGTCGCCCATGACCGCTTCCACCAGGTCGCGCATCTGGGCGAACTGAATGGCATCCTTGCCGGGATGCAATAGGCGGGATCCCAATCGTCTGCGAAAGTCTTCGGCCTCAGCCCTCGCGTTGCCAGACCTGGCGCACATGCGGAATCACCCGCTCGCCTTTTCGGATCTCATAGGCGAACGTCTCCTGGCAGGTGAGGCCCAGTCCGGCGAAGCGGCCGAGTTCCGACGGCGTCAGCGGCCAGGGCGGTCCGTCCGGCGAACTGTCCTCGGCCGTCGTGCGCGTCAGGACCAGCAACCGGCCGCCCGGCGCGACGAGCCGGGCAATGGCGGCGAAGCCCTCCTCCCGCATGTCCCCGTGCAAGGCCTGAAGCGTGTAGCATTCGTGGACGAGATCGAAGGCGCCGATCCAGTCGCGCGGCAGATTGAACATGTCCGCTGCACGGTAATCGACACGGGTTTGCTCGAAACGCGCCTTTGCCCATTCGATGGCCTTTGGCGACAGGTCGAACGCCGTGGTCTTGTAGCCGGCACCCGCAATGGCCTCCGCGTTGTCGCCGAGGCCGCACCCCACATCGACGGCCCGCAGTCCCTTGCCGGGATGCGCGGCCAGCCACGCCACAAGCTCCGCTTTCGGCGCGAGATCCGCCCAGGGGACGGCGGCAGGGTCGCCATCGGCCGTCTGGTAGACCGCATCGAACCACGCGGACCGGTCCGCCTTGTCGCCGCCCTTCGCCCCGAACAATCCGTCGAGGCGCGCGCGCGCCGCACCGCGCCGATGCAGGAAGCCCTCGTCTCCCGGAGCGCTGCTCATGCCTTCTTCTCCCAGCGGCCGTTCTCGGCCTGCTGCCAGTAGGTGAGTTCGTGCCCGGCCGCCTTCATCGCCTTCCAGTGCGCCCGTGCATCGGCAAGCGCCTCCGGATCATGGCCGTCGAACAGGAAGACCCCGCGTTCATAGGACGACAGGTCGGGCGGCGCGGCACGGTCGACGAGAAACCGCACGCTCGCCGCGTTCGGGTTCTCCGGCCCGTCGGTCAGGTAGACGGGCTGCGCCTCTGCATGGCCATCTGCCGTGGTGCCATGCGGGAGGAACGCATCGTCACGATAGGTCCACAGCAGCGAATCAATCGCCTCGCACCGCTCCCGTGAACCGGCCTGCACGACACAGCGCCAGCCCCGGGCGAGACTTTTCTCCAGCAGGCCCGGCAGCACTTCTTCGAGCGGCTTGATCATCAGGTGATAGAACAGGACCTCCGTCATCGCTCCAATCCCCTTGTCGAAGAACGCCTTCTTTCCCCGTCGCAACACCCTCCGCGCCCCCGCCCTGCGGCAAGCTTGCAACAGTTCGCGCGGGAAGTGACGCAGCGACGGACAGCGGCTTTGATTTGCAAAGGATTCACGATTAACGGTTTCCCAACTTCGGCCCGGCAGATTCACGACCGGGCTGGACCCGGCATCGCTGCCGTTTTCCGCAACCCGCGACGATCGCCTCGACTGTGGTCACGATCACATCCGTGACACACGCCGCAGGCTAGCATCCGGGACAGTGGCAAGACGGTAGAAAAGTCGAGATGCCGGGGCAACGGGAGACATTTGATGGCTTTGCGGATTGTGTTGTTTTTCGGTCTGGTGCTCGGTCTTGCCGGCGTCACGACGGCCATGGGCACTGTGGTGAGCGAACCGGCCGGTTCCTGCGCGGCCTACAAGACCTGCTGATCCGGAAAGGCGCCTGCTTTCGGCACGCGTCCCGGCCAGGATACGAACAGACAGAGCAGCCCGCCCTTCCGGCGGGTTTTTTGTATCCGGCAAGCCCCCTTTCGGAAAAGGGGGCGGGAAGGAGCAAGGCCCCTTCCCGCATCGACCGTCAGCCTTCGTAGTGGTCGCGCACCAGGCGGTCGAGCAGCCGCACGCCGTAACCCGACGCCCAGCCCTTGCTGATCTCCGTCTTCGGGCTGCTCATCGCGGTGCCCGCGACGTCGATATGCACCCACGGCACGTCGTTGACGAAGCGTTGCAGGAACTGCGCCGCCGTGATCGAGCCGGCAAGCCGTCCTCCGGTATTCTTCATGTCGGCATTGGGCGTGTCGATCAGCTTGTCGTATTCCGCCGACAGCGGCAGCCGCCAGACCCGTTCCTCGGTTGCAAGGCCCGCGTCGGCAAGGCGTCCGGCCAGTTCGTCGTCGTTGGAGAAGATGCCGGCATGCTGGCTGCCGAGCGCAATCAGCACCGCGCCGGTCAGCGTCGCCAGGTTGATCATGAAGGCCGGCTTGAACCGGTCCTGCGTGTACCAGAGCGCGTCGGCCAGCACCAGACGGCCTTCCGCGTCGGTGTTGATGATCTCGATCGTCGCGCCCGACATCGCCGTCACGATGTCGCCCGGGCGCTGCGCCTTGCCGTCCGGCATGTTCTCCACAAGGCCGATGACGCCGACGGCGTTGACCTTGGCCTTGCGGGCCGCCAGTGCGTGCATCAGGCCGGTGACGGCCGCCGCACCGCCCATGTCGCCCTTCATGTCTTCCATCGAGGCGGCCGGCTTGATCGAGATGCCGCCCGTGTCGAAGACGACGCCCTTGCCGACGAATGCCACCGGCGCGGCATCCTTCTTGCCGCCGTTCCAGCGCATGATGACCATGCGCGGCGGGCTGTCGGATCCCTGCGCGACGCCCAGCAGCGCGTCCATCTTGAGCTTCTTCATCGCCTTTTCGTCAAGCACCTCGATCTCGACACCGAGCCCGGCGAGATCGCTGGCGCGCTTCGCGAATTCAAGCGTCGTCAGCACGTTGGCCGGCTCGTTGACCAGGTCACGGGCAAGCAGCGTGCCGTCGCTGACGGCATCGGCGTCCGCCCATGCCTTCTTCGCGGCCTTTGTATCGCCGGTCATGAGCGTGACCTTGGCCGCCGATTTCGGCTTGTCGTCGTCATCCTTGCGGCTCTTGTAGCGGTCGAACGTATAGGCGCGCAGCTTCACGCCCATCGCGAACGCCGCCGCCATGACCGGAGCAACCTCGCCCTCTGCCGTTTCCAGCACCATCTCGGCCGCCTTCGCCTTGCCGATGGCACCCATGGCGACGCCGCCGAGCGCGGCCCAGTCGTTCTCGCCAAGCTCCGAGACCGCCCCGGCCTTGCCAAGGCCGATGACCACAAGCCGGTCGAGACCGGTGCCGGCCGGTGCCAGCAGGTCCAGTACGGTTTTCGACTTTCCGGAAAAACCGGCCGCGTCGGCTGCGCGCTTAACGAGGGCCTCGATGCCGTCGCCGATCGTGCCGGCGGTTTTGCCGAGGGTCAGGGCATCGTCGGCGAAGACAACGGCCACGCCTTTTTCAGGGGCGGCCAGCTTTGCGAAGGAGATCTTGGGGAGCAAGGTTGAAACCTCTTGTCTGAGGAAAAAGGAGAGTCACCGGCGCCGTGCCGCCCGCGCGTCCGACCGGCGGGAAGCCGTCGGATGGCGGCGGAGACCGCACAACGCGGCCGACCGGCGGGATTTGCGACCCAACCGGCGCGTTCCCGCCATACAATGGTACCAGTTTCGCCCGCGGGCAAGCCGGCGGCAAACCCGTCACGCTGTTAATTTCTGCTTAACCCTTTTTCTTCTTGGAGTATTTACCTAAACTCGCGCCTAATCGGGCTCAGTGGCCAAGCAGGCCGCCGATGCACCGGCGCAGGCCTCGCTTGCCGATTCCTACAACCGGGCCATCGGCCATTAGCGGCACAGCACGACACGGACCTGATGACCACCTTCGAGCGTTACGTCTTCCGGCGCCTGGCAGCCGTCTTTCTGGTGACGCTGACAGCACTTGCAGGCGTCGTCTGGGCGACGCAGGCCCTGCGCCAGCTCGATCTGGTAACCGCAAAGGGCCAGACCATCGTCCAGTTCGTCGGCATGACCATGCTGGCAATGCCGTTCCTGGTGCTGGCAATCGCGCCTTTCGCGCTGCTGATCGCACTGATCGTCGTGCTCAACACCCTTTCCAACGACAGCGAACTCATCGTCATCAATGCCTCGGGCGCCTCGCGTTCCGTACTCCTGCGCCCGGTCCTGTGCTTCGCTGCCGCCGTCAGCCTCCTGTGCGCGGCCCTGTCGCTTGTTCTGGCGCCAGCCGGACTTGCCGCACTCCGTGACGAGATCACCCAGGTGCGGGTCGATCTTGTTGCCAACATCGTCCGCCCCGGCCGCTTCATCGGCATCGAGGACGGCCTCACCTTCCACATCCGCAACCGGGGCGGCGAAGGCCAGCTCGACGGCCTGCTGATGCATGACGAGCGGGCCGAGGACACCATTTTCACCTATGAGGCCGCGCGCGGCCAGATCGTCGAGGCCGCCGGCCGAACGTTGCTGGTGATGCAGGACGGCACGATCCAGCGGCGCACGCGTGCCAATGGCAGCATCTCGATCGTCCGCTTCCAGTCCTACGCTTTCGACCTGTCGAGCATGGTGCCGACCGGCACGGTGTCCACCTACAAGTCGAGCGAGCGTTCCACTCTGGACCTGCTTGCCCCCGACGACAGCGACACCTACGCGGCCGACAACCAGAGCCGCCTCGTGGCGGAACTGCACGACCGACTCAGTCAGCCGCTCTATCCGCTCGCCTTTGCCCTGATCGTCTACCTGTTTGCCGGCGAGCCAAAGACGACGCGGCAGAACCGGCACCTCTCGATCCTTGCGGCGCTGGTCCTGGCGATCCTGCTGCGCACGGCCGGTTTCGGCGTCCTCACGCTCGTTCCCGGGCTGCCTGCCGCCCGTTTCGCGCTCTATCTGGTTCCGCTCGCCGCCATCGCGGTCGCGGCCTGGGCGATTGCCGTCTCCCGCAGGCCGCGCTGGATGAGCGCCCTTGCGGTGACCGGGGAACGGCTGGTCGAACAGGTCGAGCATCTCGTCTCGCGGCTGCAGCGCCGCCAGCATGGCGGAGCCGCCTGACATGCTCGCCGCCGCACGCTCCGGTCGTACCCTTGCCATCTATCTGGCCGCGCGCTTTCTTGTCGCGATCAGCGGACTGTTCCTGCTCGCAGCTGTCCTGATCTTCGTCTTCGACGCGCTGGAACTGCTGCGCCGGGCCAGCGATCAGGAAGGCGCAAGCCTTGCCCGCATCGGCCTCATATCGCTCCTCAGGGTGCCTCAGTTGATGGAGCAGGTGCTCCCCTTCGCCGTCCTGTTCGGCGCCATCACGGCCTTTCTCGGGCTCAGCCGCAAGCTGGAACTGGTGGTGGCGCGCGCCGCCGGCGTCTCCGTCTGGCAGTTCACGGCCCCCGCACTGGCTGTCGGCATCCTCATCGGCATCGCGGCCGTGCTGGTCTACAACCCGCTCGCGGTGGTCCTTCGCACCCAGTCGGACGAGATCGCCTCGGGCCTGTTCGGCCGCGAACAGAACTTCCTGCTGCAGACCACGGGCGACATATGGCTGCGCCAGGACGGCATCGACGGCGAATCGGTCCTCCACGCCAAGCAGATCCTCGACAACGGCGAACGGTTGCTCGGCGTCACGGTCTTCACCTTCGACAGGAAGGGATCCTTCGTCGAGCGCATCGAGGCGCGCGAGGCCTTCCTCGCCGACCAGTCCTGGCGACTTTCCAACGGAACCGTCTACTCAACCAGCGGCGATCCTCGCGCGTTCACGTCCTATTCGGTGTCCACCTACCTGACGCCGACGGAGGTCCGCGAGAGCATCGCGGCCCCCGAATCCATCGGATTCTGGGACCTGCCGCGTGTGATCGAATTGTCACAGCGCGCGGGTTTACCGGCATATCGTTATTCACTTCAATATCAGACACTTCTGGCCAGACCGGCGCTTTTGGCCGCAATGGTGCTGATCGCCGCCTGCGTTTCCCTGAGGGTTTCGCGGATGGGGGGTGTCGGCCGCCTGATTCTGGGTGGAATCCTTGCCGGGTTCGTGCTTTACGTTCTGTCGGAATTGGGCAAGGACCTCGGCGGTGCGGGAATCGTGCCCCCGGTCCTTGCCGCGTGGGCACCTGGAGTGTTTGGAGTCTTGATGGGGATCACGATCCTCCTTCACCTGGAGGACGGCTAATGAACTTGGCCGTTCCTGCAAGCGTTGCCGAATTGCCGCGCCGCCTGTCCGTAACGGACGCGGCGCGTGGGCATGCGCGCATGCGTACCCGCATGCGCGCGGCAATGCTTGCCGGCACCGTCCTGTCCGGAACGCTCCTCGTTGCCCTTGCCGCCCTGCCCTTCCACGCGGTTCCCGCCGCCGCGCAAGCGGATCTCGTCAACACGCTCGCCAGCCAGGTCGATCCCGCCGATCCGCTGCTGCTTGAGGCCGACGAACTGCGATACGATTTCGACCGGGACGTGATCTCGGCTGTCGGCAATGTGCAGATCTACTACGGCGGCAACACGGTTGAAGCGGATCGCGTCGACTTCGACCGGCGCAATGGCCGGCTGCGCGCCGATGGCAATGTCCGGCTGACGGAACCGGACGGCAACGTGCTGCGTGCCGGTTCCATGGACCTTTCCGAGGACCTGCGCGACGGCTTCGCTTCCGCCTTGCAGCTCGACACGCCCGAGCGCACCCGCTTTCTGGCCGACAGCGCCAGGCGCGAGGACGGCAACCGCACGACCTTCGAGAACGGGCTCTACACGGTCTACACCAAGCCCCGGAACCCGCCGGAAAAGCCGCCCCTGTGGCGCATCCGTGCGCAGACCATCGTGCACAACCAGCAGGAACGGACGATCGAGTTCGAGAAGGCCTCGCTCGAGTTCTTCGGTCGCTCGCTGGTCCATCTGCCCTACCTGTCGATGCCCGACCCCAGCGTGAAGCGGAAGTCCGGCTTCCTCATCCCTTCGGGCGTCTACGGCGACCGGGTCGGCGTCGGCGTGCGCATACCCTACTACCTGGCATTGGGCGAAACATACGACCTCTTGCTGTCGGCGACGCCGCTGACGAAGCAGGGCGTGCTCAGCCAGGCCGAGTGGCGCCAGAAACTCATCAACGGTTCCTATTCGATCCATGTCGGCGGCCTCGTCCAGGCCCAGCCGGGCGAATACACGACCTCGAGTGGCAATCGCCGGTTCCGTGGCGTCGTCGCCTCCAAGGGCGAATTTGATATCAACGAGCGCTGGAAATGGGGGTGGGACGCGTCCTGGCGAACCGACCGGTCCTTCCTCGCCGACTACAGTTTCACCAATTTCGGCAATGCGGCCGACGTGTCGCAGATCTACCTTACCGGGCAGAGCGAGCGAAACCGCTTCGACCTGCGAAGCTACGCGTTCCGCATCTCGCAGGAGGACTACACTGCAACTGCCGGCTTCGACGCACCGGGCTTCATTCCGGTCGGCAGCCGCTTGCAGGACAAGCAGCCCTTCGTCCATCCGGTTCTCGATTACAACTACATCTTCGATGACCCGATCGCGGGCGGCGAGCTGTCCTTCACCGGCAACCTGACCAGCCTGACGCGCGACCAGACCGATGCGATCCAGGTCGGCACCACCACCCGGTTCCGCGGTGTCGAGGGTACCTTCACCCGGACCAGCCTGCGCGCCGACTGGCGTTCCACGGTGATAGACCCGCTCGGACAGGTGTTCACACCCTTCGCCTATGTGAAGGGCGACCTCTACTTCCTGTCCTCGCAGGACAAGAATGTCGCCGCGCTGACCGACGAATCCTTTGTCGGCCGCATCATGCCGGCGGTCGGCATCGACTACCGCTTCCCCTTCATCGGCACGTTCGACGGCGGCAACCAGATCATCGAGCCTGTCGCGCAGGTCATCGTCCGCCCCAACGAGGGACGCATCGGCGAGTTGCCGAACGAGGACGCGCAAAGCATCGTCTTCGATTCCACCACTCTCTTCGAGTATGACAAGTTCTCCGGTTTCGACCGCAGCGAGGGCGGCACACGCGCCAATATCGGCCTGAAATACAGCCTGCAGTTCGATGAAGGCTTCAATGTCAGCGCGCTGTTCGGCCGGTCGTTCCACATGGGTGGCACCAACTCCTTCAAGACCGCCGACATTCTCGATGCGACCAGCAGTTCAGGCCTCGAGACGAATTACAGCGACTATGTCGGCAGCCTCTATTTCGACAGCCGTCAGGGCCTGCGTGTCGGCGCACAGGCGCGCTTCGACCACCAGGATTTCTCGATCCGCCGCGGCCAGATCGAAGCAACCGGCATCTATGGGCCGCTGACCGGCAACCTCGCCTATGCCTATCTGTCGGCTCAGCCCAATCTCGGCATCACCACGCCGCGCGAGGAAGTGATCGGATCCGCCAGCCTGAGACTGCAGGAGAACTGGCGCCTCTTCGGATCGGTACGCTACGATCTGCAGCGCAAGAACATGGTGCGCGACAGCTTCGGCATCGGCTATGACGACGAAGGCTTCTCCGTCTCGCTCGCCTATGCCGAGGATCGCAGTCGCAACAATGGCCAGACCACGGACCGGTTGTTCTTTTTCCGCTTCGGCCTGCGGACGCTTGGCGACACGCAGTTCTCGACCAACGGCGACAATTAGGCCCGACGGAATTTGGCCGTTTTCTGGTGCGAAAGCAGGGATGACGGTGAACGAACCGGGATGCCGGAGAGCGCATGCACACGCTCGCCGGACTTGCGCGTGAACCGACGAGCGACACGCATGACCCGGCGGCTTGGAGCCCCGGATGACGCACACGGTTCCGCGAGAAGCGACGACAGGGGGAACGGAATGACTGGAAAGCGCTGGATGCTCGCCACTCTGGCGATGCTGTTCGCAGCGAGTGTTGCGGGCGCACCCGTGGCAGCGCAGACCGCCATCAAGGTGATCGTCAACAACAAGCCCATCACCACCTACGACATCAAGCAGCGCGCCGGCCTGCTGCGCCTGACCACCGGTCGCGGCGGCTCCGGGACGACCCGTCAGGCGATGGAAGAACTCGTCAACGACGCGCTGAAGAAGCAGGAAGCCGAGCGCGCCGGTCTGAATGTTTCCAAGGCCGAGGTCGACGAGGCCTATGCCACGCTCGCCAGCCGGGTCAAGCTCTCGCCCAGCCGCCTCACCCAGGTGCTTCGCCAGTCGGGCATCAATCCCGATACGCTCCGTTCCAGACTGGAAAGCGAGATTGCATGGACGCAGGTCCTGCGGGCGCGGTTCCAGCAGGAAGTGCGCATCGCCGAAGCGGATGTCGTCGCCGCCCTTCGGAAGAAGGACGACGAGGACACCAACACGAGCATGGAATACCGGGTCCAGGGTATCGTCGTCGTCGTGCCCGCCAAGTCCTCGGCCGGCACCAAGGCGCAGCGACGCCGCGAGGCCGACCAGTACCGCTCCCAGTTCACCTCCTGCAACGAAGCCGAGACGCTGGCCCGCCAGTACCGGGAAATCGTCGTGCTGCCGATCAAGACGCGGCTGGAAACCGAGCTTCCCGGCGAATTGAAGAAGGAGCTCGACAAGACCGCGGTCGGCAAGGTCACGGCGCCGCAGACCACGTCGAACGGCTATGAGATGTTCGCGCTCTGCGACAAGCAGGAGATCGCGAGCAACGTCGCCGCGCGTACGGCGATCGAGGACGAGTTGCGTGACAAGGAGGGGCAGCAGCTCAGCCGGCGCTATCTGCGCGAGCTCCGCCGTCGCGCCATCATCGATTACCGCTAGACGGTCCGGATGCGTACCAGTCTTCTTCCGCTGGCGGTGACCATGGGCGAACCGGGCGGCATCGGGCCCGATACCCTGCTTGCCGCCTGGCGCGACCGTGTCGCGCGGGAATTGCCGCCGTTCTACGTTCTGGCGGATCCGGCCTTCCTGGCCGCGCGTGCCGGCCGGCTGGGCCTGAGCGTGCCGCTCGCCGAACTGACGCCCGGAGAGGCGCTGGAGGCTTTCGCTGACTACCTCCCCGTCGTGCCCCTCGGGACAACCGTCACCGACACGCCGGGAACAGCCGATCCGGCGAATGCCACCTCGGTGATTGCCTCGATCGAGCGCGCCGTCAGCGATGTGATGAGCGGAGCTGCGGCCGGCGTCGTCACCAATCCGATCAACAAGAAATCGCTCTACGACGCGGGGTTCAAGCATCCCGGCCACACCGAGTTTCTTGGCGAACTGGCACGGCGTTCCGGAGACGGTGACCACGAACCGGTGATGCTGCTCGCCGGGCCGGACCTGCTTGTCGTGCCGGTGACCATTCACATCCCGCTGTCGCAGGTCCCGGCAACGCTGACGAGCGAACTGATCGTCCGCACCGCGCGCATCGTGCACCGCGACCTGGTGCGCCGTTTCCGCATCGAGAAACCGCGCCTGGCCATCGCCGGGCTGAACCCGCATGCGGGCGAAGGCGGCGCGATCGGCCACGAGGATGTCGAGGTAATCATGCCGGCGGTCGCGGAACTGCGCGCGGAGGGAATCGATGCCACCGGCCCCCTGCCCGCGGACACGATGTTCCATGCCGAAGCCCGCAAGAACTATGATTGCGCCCTCGCCATGTATCACGACCAGGCGCTGATCCCGGCCAAGACGCTGGCCTTCCACGAGGCGGTCAACGCCACGCTGGGGCTGCCCTTCGTGCGCACCTCGCCCGACCACGGCACCGCCCTCGACATCGCCGCGAAGGGCACGGCCCGCCCCGACAGCCTGTCGGCCGCCATTCGCCTTGCCGCCGTTCTGGCCGATCCAGACCTCGTGTGATGAGCCAGATCGACACGCTGCCGCCATTGCGCGACGTCATTCGCGATCATGACCTTCAGGCCCGCAAGTCGCTTGGCCAGAACTTCCTGCTCGACCTGAACCTGACATTGAAGGTCGCCCGCACCGCCGGCGAATTGTCCGGCACGACCGTGCTGGAAGTCGGCCCCGGACCGGGCGGCCTGACCCGTGCCCTGCTGGTGGCCGGTGCGCAGCGGGTGGTTGCCGTCGAGAAGGATCCGCGCTGCCTGCCGGCGCTGGAGCAGATCGCCGCGCACTATCCGGGCCGGCTGGAAATCGTTCAGGGTGACGCGCTCGCCCTGTCGCTGCCGGAGATCGCCGCCGGAGGCCCGCTGAAGATCGTCGCCAACCTGCCCTACAATGTCGGCACCCAGCTCCTGATCGACTGGATCACGGGCCGCGACTGGCCGCCCGTCTGGCAGTCCCTGACGCTGATGTTCCAGAAGGAAGTCGCAGAGCGGATCGTCGCGCCGCCCGGCAGCAAGGCCTATGGCCGGCTTGGCGTGCTTGCCGGCTGGCGCTGTCATGCAACGCTTGCCTTCGAGGTCGGGGCGAAGGCTTTCACGCCGCCGCCGAAGGTGACCTCCGCGATCGTCCACCTGACGCCGCGCGCCTCTCCCCTTGCCTGCGATCTCAAGGCGCTGGAAAAACTCACCGCCGCCGCCTTCGGCCAGCGTCGCAAGATGCTCCGCGCCAGCCTCAAGCCGCTCGCGAGCGACGCCGAGGACCGCATCCGGAGTGTGGGGATCGAACCGACGGAACGGGCCGAGCAGCTTTCCATCGAGGAATTCGTGGCGCTTGCCAACGCTTTCGCAGAACCCTGAGAGAGCCGAACGGCACGCCCGCGACCGGGTTCGACAGGCTCAGTCCTCGCCGGTCTCGCGCTTCAGGTCCTCGACCATCCCCTCGATGAACGACCCGATTGCCGGACTGCGCTCACGCCGCAACCGTTCCGCCCTGAGGATCGAACGGGCGCCGTCATAGGCGCGTTGCAGGTCGTCATTGATGATCACGTAATCGTATTCGTCCCAGTGCTTCATCTCGCCAACCGCCGTCTTCAGTCGGCGCTGGATGACGTCTTCCGCATCCTCGGCCCGCCGGTGCAGGCGCGACTTCATCTCGGCGATGGAGGGGGGCAGAATGAACAGCGAGACAACATCCGGGCGCACCGCTTCGTAAAGCTGGAAGGTGCCCTGGATGTCGATGTCGAACAGCACGTCCTGGCCGCGTCCGAGCGCCTCCTCGACCGGGTCGCGCGGCGTGCCGTAGTAATTGCCGTGCACCTCCGCCCATTCCAGAAGCTCGCCGCGATCCCGCATCTGTTCGAAACGCTCGCGGCTGATGAAATGGTAGTGCACGCCGTCGATCTCGCTCGACCGGCGTGACCGCGTCGTCACCGACACGGAGAGCTTCAGATTGGTCTCCTGGTCGAGCAACTGGCGGGCGATGGTCGATTTGCCCGCGCCCGATGGCGAGGAGAGCACCAGCATCAGCCCGCGCCGGCGCGCCTCGGCCTCCTCGGAGGTCACCACCGTTCCGCTTGTCGCTGTCGTCATGACACTCCGTCCCGCCCTATTCCAGGTTCTGAATCTGTTCGCGCATCTGATCGATGACTGTTTTCAGCTCAAGGCCGATGGCCGTCAGTTCCGTGCCGTTGGACTTGGAACACAGCGTGTTCGCCTCTCGGTTGAACTCCTGCGCCAGGAAGTCAAGCTTGCGCCCGACCGGTCCGCCCGCCTCAAGCAGGGCGGTCGCCGCGTTCACATGCGCCACCAGCCGGTCGAGTTCCTCGCGAATGTCGGCCTTCGTCGCCAGCAGGGCCGCTTCCTGGTGAAGACGCGCCGGGTCGAGCGCGACCGACGCGCCTGCCAGCGCTTCCACCTGCGCCGCCAGCCTGGCACGGATCGCCTCGGGCTGGCGGCAGGGCGCCGCCTCCGCGAGCTCCGTCAGCCGGGCGATCTCGGCAAGCTGCCCTGCGAGCACCTCGGAAATCGCCACCCCTTCGCTGCGACGCATGGCTGCAAGCGCCGTGAGCGCCTCCTCGAGGCTGGCGCGCAAGGCGCTCCCGAGCGCTTCCTTCTCGGCCTCCGCCTCTTCCGGCTCGGCCCATTCGATGACGCCGCGCTGGGACAGGATGCCTTCAAGCCCGACGGGAGCCGCGTCCGGCACCCGCCGGCGGATGGTCTCCAGTGCCGCCAGGACAGCGTTGAGCGCCGCCTCGTTGATACGCGGCACTGCTTCGCCCTGACCGCGCTGGTAGCTCAGGCCTATTGTGACATTGCCACGCGCGAACAGCTTGCCCGCCATCTCGCGGCAGGTCGCCTCGAGGCTCTCCAGTCCGCCCGGAAGGCGGACCCGGACATCAAGCCCCTTGCCGTTCACCGATCTGGCTTCCCAGGTCCAGCGCGCCGCGCCGGCCGCGCCATCGGCACGCCCGAAACCCGTCATGCTTGCAAGTGATCCGGCCATATCGCGTTCCTGCCCCCGTGGATCGCTGCGTCCGCTATCCGCCGCTGCCCGTGGCGGAAGGCGCCGCTTGCTGCGCCTCGCGCTCGCGCCGCTCCCGCTCGATCTGCCGCCAGCGAGCGACGTTGCGCTGGTGCTGCTCGTAGGTCTCGGCAAAGACGTGGCCGCCCGTGCCGTCGGCAACGAAATAGAGGTCCTTGGTTCGCGACGGATTGGCGACCGCCTCCATCGCCGCCCGGCCCGGATTGCCGATCGGCCCCGGCGGAAGCCGGTCGATCTGATACGTGTTGTAGGGGTTGCGAGCATCAAGCTGGGACCGGGTGATCGCGGACCGGTCCTGGGACCACGCCTCGCCGCCGAAGAGGCCGTAGACGATGGTAGGATCGGACTGCAGCCGCATGCCCTTGTTCAGCCGGTTGACGAAAACACCCGCGACCCGCGTGCGCTCGTCTGCCCGGGCGGTTTCCTTCTCCACGATGGAGGCAAGGATGACCATCTCTTCAGGCGTCTCGACGGGCAGCCCGTCCGTGCGCCGCTCCCAGATTTCGGCAACGGCCTTTGCCTGCGCATCGCGCATCTGCTGGACGATCTGGGCACGGGTCGTGCCGCGCGTGAAAGTATAGGTTTCCGGCAGCAAGGCGCCCTCCGGCGGGATCTCGTCGATCGTACCGGTAAGAACGGGGTGCTCGCGCACCCGCGCGATCACCTGGGCGCTGGTCCAGCCTTCCGGCACGGTGACCGTATGGTAGACGGCCTTGCCCCCGACCAGGTCCTGCATGATCTCGTGCATGGAACTGCCGGCGGCGAAGGCATACTCGCCTGCCTTCAGCTTGCCCGCGTTCTTGTAGGCCCGCACGCCGGCAAGGAACACATAGGCATTCTCGATCACGCCCTGGTTTTCCAGCGTGTCGGCGATCGCCTGAAGGCCTGATCCGGACGAGATGATCACGGTCTTTTCGGCCGTCAGCGGCCCCGGCGCCTCGAACTCCGCCTTGCCCCAGTAAAGCAGGCCGCCGACCGCGATCACAGTCAGGACGGCGATCGACAGGATGGCGTTGATGACGATGACGAAGGGATTGCGAACATGACGGGAGCGGGCCGGCGGTTGCGGCGCCGGCTCCGGCTGGATCGCTTCGCGCGGGCTCTTGGGGTTCGGGCGAAAGGCTGTCGTCTCGCCATCCTTGGCGCGGTCGGACTCGTCGGTAGGCGTCTCGGTCATATGTCCCGTCCGGTCAGGTTGATCGAGGAAATGGCTCTGCCACTTGACTGCCAAATATGGCCAAACCGCGAAGAACCATGCCCAAACTCGGCGCCTTGAGGGAAAGCCCCTGCCCCGCCACCGCCCCGGTCATTCGCCGGGGCGGGAATGCTCTGTTCAGGAAGCGACCTTGCGGAACACAAGCGATGCGTTGGTGCCGCCGAACCCGAAGGAATTCGACAGCGCCGTATCGATCGTCATGCGCTTCGCGGTGTTCGGCACGAGATCGATCTCGGTTTCCACAGAGGGATTGTCAAGATTGATGGTCGGCGGTGCAATGCCGTCACGCATCGCCAGCAACGAAAAGATCGCCTCGATCGCACCTGCGGCACCAAGCAGGTGACCGGTCGACGACTTTGTGGAGGACATGGTCAGCTTGGCAGCCGACGAGCCGGCCAGGCGCTGGATTGCGCCCAGTTCGATCTCGTCGCCGAGCGGGGTCGAAGTCCCGTGCGCATTGACATAGTCGACATCGGACGCGGCAAGGCCGGCACGCTTCAATGCAGCCTGCATGCAGCGATAGGCACCATCGCCATCGGAGGCCGGAGCGGTGATGTGATAGGCGTCGCCCGACAGGCCGTAACCGACAACCTCGCCGTAGATCTTGGCGCCGCGAGCGACAGCGCGCTCGTATTCCTCGAGCACGACGACACCGGCGCCTTCGCCCATGACGAAGCCGTCACGGTCCGCGTCATAGGGACGCGAGGCCTCTTCGGGACGGTCGTTGAAGCCGGTGGACAGGGCCCGGGCAGCGGCAAAGCCTGCCAGCGCCAGGCGGCAGACGGGTGATTCCGCGCCGCCGGCAATCATCACGTCGGCATCGTCCAGCGCGATCAGGCGCGCGGCGTCGCCGATCGCATGGGCACCGGTCGAACAGGCGGTGACCACCGCATGGTTCGGGCCCTTGAGACCATGACGGATCGAAACGTAGCCACCGGCAAGATTGATCAGCCGGCCGGGAATGAAGAACGGGGAAACGCGGCGCGGTCCCTTGTCGCGCAGGATATGGGCGGTCGTCTCGATGCCCTGCAGGCCACCGATGCCCGAGCCGATCAGCACGCCCGAGCGGACCTGCTCCTCGCGGGTGGTGGGCTTCCAGCCGCAATCGGCGATGGCCTGTTCGGCCGCGGCCATGGCAAAGACGATGAAATCATCGACCTTGCGCTGTTCCTTCGGGTCCATCCAGTCGTCAGGATTGAACGTTCCCTCGGAGCCGTCGCCGCGGGGAATCTGGCAGGCAATCTGGCAGGCGAGATCATCGACCTCAAAATGGCTGACGCGGGACGCCCCGCTCTTGCCTTCGAGAATTCTGGACCAGCTTTCCTCGACACCGCACGCCAAGGGCGTGACCATGCCAAGGCCGGTAACGACTACTCGCCTCATCATGAACCTGTATGTGGGTGCTTCGGGCGGATCTTGTCATCCGCCCGATGCGTGTAAAAAATGGATTAGCCGGCGTTCTTTTCCAGGAACTTGACGGCATCGCCGACAGTCAGGATCGTCTCGGCGGCATCGTCCGGAATCTCGACGCCAAACTCTTCCTCGAACGCCATGACGAGTTCGACCGTGTCGAGGCTGTCCGCGCCCAGATCGTCGATGAAGCTCGCCTCCATGGCCACCTTGTCGGCGTCGACGCCGAGATGCTCGATGACGATCTTCTTTACCCGATCCGCGATGTCGCTCATTTTAGATTCCTCAGTTGCTTCCAACGGTTTTCGCTAGTTCAGCGCTCTGCGCCGTACCTCGTACCCGATCCTCGGAACGAGGTGCCGGAACGAGACGAATGGGGTCCAGCCCGTACCTTGTCCGATCCGGGTTTTAACGCCGGCCCGACAGGCCATGCCCGAGCGCCGGTCATTCGTGAACGGGTTCGCTGGCCGGCGGGTTCGTAACACACTTTATAGGGCTTGACCAGCCGCCGAAGGACGACCGGACCCCGCTCCCCCGACGGCAATCGCCGGGAGAAGATAGTCAAATCAAATCATGGCCATACCGCCATTTACATGGAGCGTTTCGCCGGTCATGTAGGCCGCCTCGTCGCTGGCCAGGTAAACGGCTGCCGCCGCAATCTCGTCGGCCCTTCCGAGGCGGTTCGCCGGCACGCTGGTGAGGATCGATTCCTTCTGCTTGTCGTTCAGTGCATCGGTCATCGGCGTTTCGATGAAGCCCGGCGCGATGGTGTTCACCGTAATGTTGCGCGAGGCGACCTCGCGCGCAAGCGACTTGGCCATGCCGATCATGCCGGCCTTGGCGGCCGCATAGTTGGCCTGGCCGGGATTGCCCGTCACGCCGACGACGGAGGCGATGCCGATGATGCGGCCCGAGCGGCGGCGCATCATGCCCTTCACGGCGGCGCGGCAGAGCCGGAAGCCGGCGGTCAGGTTGACCTCGATGACATCGTCCCACTCCTCGTCCTTCATGCGCATGAAGAGATTGTCGCGGGTGATGCCGGCATTGTTGACCAGAATGTCGAGCTGACCCATCGCGGCCTCGGCCGCCGGCACAAGCGCATCGACCGCGTCGCGGTCGGACAGGTTGGCCGGCACGACATGGACACGCTCGCCGAGATCGGCGGCCAGCGCTTCCAGCTTTTCCGCCCGGGTGCCCGACAGGGCAACGACCGCTCCGCGGGCATGCAGCGCACGGGCAATCGATTCACCGATACCGCCAGTCGCGCCGGTGACAAGGGCTGTCTTGGAAGTCAGATCGAACATGATTTCGTATCCTCTACAAGAATGTCTGTCCGTATCAGGCCGAGCCGAGGCGGTCCATCAGCGTGTCGATGTCTTCGGCCGTGTTGACCGCCATGCCTGCCATGTCCTTGGCGATGCGCTTGACCATTCCGGTAAGCACCTTGCCCGTACCGATCTCGCAGACCGTGTCGACGCCGGCACCCGCCATCCAGGCGATCGTCTCGCGCCAGCGCACCGTACCGGTCACCTGCTCGACCAGCCGTGCACGGATCTCGCCCGGGTCGGTGATCGGTGTGGCCAGCACATTGGCGACAAGCGGCACGGCCGGCGCGTCGAAGCGTACGGAAGCGAACGCCTCCGCCATCGCATCCGCTGCCGGCGCCATCAGCGCGCAATGGAAAGGAGCGCTGACCGGAAGCAGGATCGCGCGCCGCGCGCCCCGCCCCTTGGCGATCTCGATGGCGCGCTCGACCGCCCCCTTGTGGCCGGAAACCACCACCTGCCCCGGCGCGTTGTCGTTGGCCGCCTGGCAGATCTCGCCCTGCGCGGCTTCCGCCGCCACGGCCACGGCATCCTCGAAGTCGAGGCCAAGAAGCGCTGCCATCGCGCCCTCGCCCACCGGCACCGCCTGCTGCATCGCCTTGCCGCGAATGCGCAGCAACCGCGCCGCATCGCCGATCGACAGGGTGCCCGCGGCGGCAAGCGCCGAATACTCGCCGAGCGAATGTCCCGCCACATAGGCGACCGACGCTTTGAGGTCGAGGCCACGGGCCTCGGCGACGCGCATCGTCGCGAGACTGACCGCCATCAGAGCCGGTTGCGCGTTGGCGGTCAGCGTCAGGTCGTCCTGCGACCCTTCCCACATGATCGCGCTGAGTTTCTGGTCGAGCGCCTCGTCCACCTCGGCAAAGACCGCCCGCGCCTCGGGAAACCGGTCCGCCAGTTCCTTGCCCATGCCCACCGTCTGGCTGCCCTGGCCTGGAAACGTGAATGCGATGCTCATGTCGATGGCTCCCACCGTTCGTTTGCGATCCGGATCGTTGGCGTGGCCGGACCGTGCGCTGTCGAAGTGTGCCGCAAAGACACGGCCCTTGCGTGCCCTGTCAAGGTTGAAGCGCGAAAAAGCGGACCTTTCAACCGCGCGCGGCTTGCGAACGCGGCCAACTGGTGTATAAGCCACGTTTCGTTCGGAACTCTGGCCGGGGGCTGAACGGAAGGCCCGTCATTCGGCAGGTCCCTCGGGATCGGTCCCAGCCGGGCAGGATGGAACAATGCGCCATCCGTCTTCCCGTGTCTCCGCCTTCGAAGTTGCTTCGAACCGCCTTTCTTGAAGGCTCGAAGAGGCTTAGCGCCGTGTTCCGGGGACTTTGGATCTAAGGAAAGGCACATCTTCATGCCGCTTTACGAGCATGTGTTCCTGGCACGCCAGGACGTCTCGGCCCAGCAGGTCGAGCAGATGGTCGAGCAGTACAAGGCCCTGATCGCCGAGCACGAAGGCTCGGTTGGCAAGGTCGAGACCTGGGGTCTGCGTACGCTCACCTACCGCATCAACAAGAACCGCAAGGCTCATTACACGCTGATGAACCTGACCGCCTCCCCGGCCGCCGTCGCCGAGATGGAGCGCCAGATGCGCCTCAACGAGGACGTCCTGCGCTTCATGACCCTCAAGGTCGACGAGCACGAGGAAGAGCAGTCCGCGATGATGCAGAAGCGTGACCGTGACGACCGCCGTGGCGGTGGACGCGGTGGACGCGGCGAGCGTGGTGACCGCGGCGATCGCGGTGGTGACCGTGGCGATCGTGGTGATCGCGGTGATCGCGGCCCCCGCCGCTTCGAAGAAGAATAAGGAGCCATCGCAATGGTCGATATCGCACAGCTGCCGACGCGCCGCCCGTTCTTCCGTCGTCGCAAGACCTGCCCGTTCTCCGGCGCCAACGCACCGAAGATCGACTACAAGGACATCCGCCTCCTGCAGCGCTACATTTCCGAGCGTGGCAAGATCGTGCCGAGCCGTATCACGGCCGTGTCCGCCAAGAAGCAGCGTGAGCTGGCCCGCGCCATCAAGCGCGCCCGCTTCCTCGGTCTTCTGCCCTTCGTGATCAAGTAAGATCGCGCTCTTTACCATCGGCTGGGGCGGCCCGGCATCGTGCCGCCGCCCCTAACCGCGCCCGAAACGGCGCGGGACAGACGACAAGGACCACCGACATGAAGATCATTCTCCTCGAGCGCGTCGCCAAGCTTGGCCAGATGGGCGAAGTGGTGAAGGTGCGCGACGGCTTCGCGCGCAACTACCTCCTGCCGCAGGGCAAGGCGCTGCGCGCCACCAAGGTCAACCAGCAGCGCTTCGAGACCGAGCGCGCGCAGCTTGAGGCCCGCAACCTCGAGCGCAAGAGCGAAGCCGAAGGCGTCGCCAAGACGCTGGACGGCCAGTCCTTCACCATCATCCGTCAGGCCGGCGAGACGGGCCAGCTCTACGGCTCCGTCTCCACCCGTGACATTGCCGACGTGATGACCGCAGGCGGCTTCTCCTCGTCCCGTTCGCAGGTTCGCCTCGACCGTCCGATCAAGACCATCGGCCTGCATGACGTCACCGTCGTCCTGCACCCGGAAGTCGAAGTGTCGATCAGCCTCAACATCGCCCGCTCCGCGGACGAAGCCGAGCGCCAGGCGCGCGGCGAGGACCTGACCGGTCGTGAGCAGGACATCTTCGAATTCGAGGAAGACGAAGACGAGGATGAGGACGCCGAGGGCGACGACGCCGAAGGCGAAACCTCGGCTGAGGCCGGCGAAGAGGCTTCCGAGGAGGAGGCTCACTGAGCCTTCCCCTTTTTCGGACCGACGAATTGAAAAGGCCCCGCTCCGGCGGGGCCTTTTTGTTTAGCTATATTATGATTTGCATACCCCGATCAGAAAGCTAGCTTGTCCTGAGATGGTAATCGCCTGACAGTTGGCCTGCCTGAGAGGGTATGGCCGTGCCGCGTTGGAGCGGGTTTGATGGTGTTGCTGAACATCACAAATCCGAGGACCAACGAACATGACCACGAAGGACAAGAGAGCACGTCGCAAGCTGTCGCTGCTCGATCTTGCGAGCTCTCCAACCTGTCGAGAGCCTGCAAGGTGATGAGCTATTCGCGCCAGCAGTTCCACGAGAGCCGGTCGCCAGCAGAAAGAAAAGAAATTAAATTCATGAAAAAAATCATTAAATTTATAGCAATAGTATTTTCTATTGAATTATTATTGGTTCTTGTTTCAAATATTACAATCGGCAATCTACTCATATTGCTTTACACAAACATACTCTCGACAGATTCATATAGTATATTATATGAAAATAAAAGAATATATTCATTGAATTTATTTTGTTTTTCGAGTTTATTTCTGGCTATTTTTTGTTATTTTCTTTTATTTATAGCGAGAATTACAAGAATAAATAGCTCTTGCAATCTCCCCTTCAGGGGAGAGCTGCTTTTAGTTATTTGGTACTTTGTAATGTATTCATTCAATTTCGCATTACTATATATGCTAGAGGTTGATGATGGAAAGCTGGTTTTGAATCGCGATTTCTGGGCAGCGCCTGTTGCGGTCTATGGTTTTACGGCCACGCTTTCGTGGCTCATGGCATGCGGGTGGCTGGGGATGGTGCACCTAGTCTATATTGGGGGGAGAAAAGAGCGAGAGGAAATTGAATCCTATCTTCGTAACGTTACATTTATGAAAAATAGAAAATAGTTTCGAAATGCGTATAAAAAAATTCTCTATAGTTTTTATGATTTGTTCATATTTATAGGCGAGTCGCCACTCGGAAACATGGATGATCCCAGTTCAATTGCTAGTTATCGGCGGATTTCAACGACCTTACTGACCATATTGCTATTATTATTGCACAGGCACATCCCTTCAGCTAGCACTGCCCGCCGCGCTTTCGCCCGCCTGTCACCACCGCGTCATTCCTCCTTGCTACGAAACATCCGGCGTCGGCGCGATACCCTCGCCGACCCCGACCCGCAAAACTTCCCCACGGCCGGTTTCCCCGGCCGTTTTTTTTTGCGCTGCCCCGCCTGCGCTCTCCCGGTTTCGGCCTGACCACCGCATCCGCCGGATTTCCCCGTGATCTCGGCGGCCAGTTCGGCTAAGACGTGCGAGCCCTTCGGGGCGTTTCACGTCACCACAAGATGCAGATTGGCAAGATGACCGGATTCAAGTCGGATTTCCTGAGGACCCTTAGCGAGCGCGGTTTCATCCACCAGATGTCGGATGAGACCGGTCTCGACGATCTCCTGCGGACTGAGACGGTCACCGCCTATATCGGCTACGATCCGACGGCCTCCAGTCTTCACGTCGGCCATCTGATGCAGATCATGATGCTGCACTGGTTCCAGGCGACCGGCCACCGGCCGATATCGCTGATGGGCGGCGGCACCGGTATGGTCGGCGACCCCTCCTTCAAGGAGGAGGCCCGCAAGCTGATGACTGTCGAGATGATCGAGGACAACATCGCCTCGATCAAACGGTCCTTCTCCAATTACATCGACTACGACAAGGGCCCGCTCGGCGGCGGCCTGATGATCAACAACGCCGACTGGTTGCGCCCGCTCAACTATCTCGAGTTCCTGCGCGACGTCGGCCGCCATTTCTCGGTCAACCGGATGCTGTCCTTCGACAGCGTCAAGACGCGCCTCGACCGCGAGCAGTCGCTGTCCTTCCTCGAGTTCAACTACATGATCCTGCAGGCCTACGACTTCGTCGAGCTGGCCCGCCGCTATGATTGCCGGCTCCAGATGGGCGGCTCCGACCAGTGGGGCAACATCATCAACGGCATCGATCTCGGCCACCGCATGGACACCCCGCAGCTCTACGCGTTGACCTCGCCGCTTCTGACCACCGCCTCGGGCGCCAAGATGGGCAAGACCGCCTCGGGCGCGGTCTGGCTCGATGCCGACCTCCTGTCGGTCTATGACTTCTGGCAGTACTGGCGCAACACCGAGGATGCCGACGTCGAGCGCTTCCTCAAGCTCTTCACCACACTGCCGCTTGACGAGATCGCCCGCCTCGCAGCCCTTGGCGGCTCCGAGATCAACGAGGCGAAGAAGGTGCTCGCCACCGAGGTCACCGCCATCCTGCATGGCCGCCAGGCCGCCGAGGACGCAGCAGAGACCGCCCGGCGCGCCTTCGAGGAAGGGGCGCTGGCGCAAGGCCTGCCGACCGTCAACGTGCCGGCGGGCGAGCTGGAAGCGGGCCTCGGCCTTCTGGCCGCATTCGTCACGGCCGGGCTCTGCGCCTCCAACGGTGAGGCGCGGCGCCAGGTCAAGGGTGGCGGCCTTCGGGTCAACGACGCTGTGGTGCAGGACGAGAAGCGCGTGCTCGGCACGGCCGACCTCGTCGAGGACGGGGTGATCAAGCTCTCGCTCGGCAAGAAGAAGCATGTGTTGCTGAAAACCGTCTGAGCGGGCAGCGCGCCTTCAACGGACCGGAAACGCAAGAAGGGCGGCCACTGGCCGCCCCTTTTTTCATTCTCCGCCCGGCAATCCAGTCAGCCTCAGGCCGCCGCGCGCCCCGGTGTCACCGGTATTCGAAGATCTTGCGGAAGATGCCCGGCGCCATCGCGGAGGCCGGGTTCACGGTCAGAACCGGATCGCCGATCGAACCTGTCAGCTTGTAGGTGACCCCGATCAGCCCCTCGTCAGAGCCACCGCCAAGCGCGAAACCGAGGATGGGGATCTTGGCGAACAGGTTGTTGAGAGCGAAGATCGGCACGAAGGTGCCGGTCATGTCGAGCGTGCGCGTCGCCAGGTCGACATTGCCGGACACCGTGCCGCCGACGGTCGCCCCAGCAAGCGTTCCGTCGGTGATCGTCAGGATATCGCCGCTCCGGCGGAATTCCAGATCGAGCGCGCTGAACGAGGCTTCTCCGCTGCGCTCGGCGCCGGCCAGCAACTGCTGCCGGCGCCGATCGCCGGTTTCGGTCACGACACGGGCGCGGGCCAGTTCGCGAATCGCCGGATCCTCGGTGATCGCCAGCCGCCTGATCTTGAATCTTCCTGTCCAGTTCTTCGCCGAAGGCATTGAAACGGAAAGGGAACCAACACCACCCCGCATCCGTTCGTAGAGATTTGCGAAACGCAGCAGCGCACCCGTGTCCTGTATGGTGCCACTCAGAACCCGCTCGCTGCCCTTGCCCGCCAGATCGAGCTTGAATGCCGCCCGTCCGCTGGAGGTTCCGCTCACCGACAGGCTGCGCGTCTCGCCGCCGGCGGAGGAAAGGTTCAGCTTGACCCCTGCGAGATTGACCCCGTTGAAGCCGGTGAGCTGCTCGATGTCGGCAGTCAGCCGCAGTGCGGTATTGCCGCCGCTGCCGTCGCCGCCGCGCGCCCGTGTCAGGCTGGCGATCAGGCCGCGCCCGTCGAACCGCTTGGCGCGGAAATCGACGACGATCTGCCGACCGTCCCGCGACACGCGCATGCTCGCGTCGTCATTGGCCCGCAGTGCAAAGCGCGAGAATTGCGCGCTCTCGAGGTCGCCCGACTTGGTCAGGTTGATCGAGCCCGTGATCTCCACCCCTTCGGAGTCCAGCGTGAAGCCGCGAATCTCCCGGCGCCCGTTGTTTTCGGTCATTGTGAAACGCGCCCTTGCGGCAACGTCCGGGCTCTTCGTCCAGCCGACTTCGGCCAGGTCGATGCGGGCCCGCGTCAGGTCGATGTCATAGGTCTGGCCTGCGGCCGTCTCCTCGCTCGACAGGCGCAGCGACCCGTTGACGAACTGCCGCAGGTCGATGCCCCGGTCCGCCAGCTGCCGGGCCGTCACGTCCAGTGTGACGCCCTGTCGCGCGGCCACCCCGTCGGGGCCCGCATCCCCGAACGGCACGACGATATCGAGATCGGCGGGCAGCCCGTCCAGCCGCGCCTTGCCCTTCAGCGCGATGCTGCGCGCGTCGACATCGAAGCTCAGGTTCCCTGCTCCCAGCTTGTGCCCGCGGATCGGCTTCGAGTTGGAAAACCCTCGCAAGGCGCCAGCAAGGCTCCAGTCGACATCGTCGATCCGCATGTCCTTCACCAGTGCGAAACGTGCGTTGAGGGTCATCTCGCCTGTCCCGTCGACATCGTCCGGGCCAAGGTCGTTGCGCGACAGCACAGTGAAGGGTTCGGCATCCAGCAGGGCCGCAAGCGATGGCGCCGGGCCGCTCGCGGTCAGTTCGAGGACGCCGGTCTTGTCGCCGCTCTTGCGGATGTCGGGAACGGAAAAGACGACGTCCGGCAACGAGATCTGCTCGCCGGAACGGGCCACCATGACACCATTCCCGGACGTCACGGTCAGAACTTCGTCCACGACCCTCACGCGGCCCGACAGCGATTGCGCAACCGGGACGGTGCCCACGGTCTTCAGGCTCATGTCGGAAAAGCTGATATCGACATTGACGTCATTGCCCGACCAGCCGGGATCCGGATCGGAGACATCGAAGGCCGGCGGCTGCAGCGCAACCGTCGCGCGCCCGTCGTTCACCCGGCCGTCGACCAGGTGTTCGATGATCCAGGCTCGTGCTGGCGGGATCATGGTGACCGGCCACAGCCGCTTCAGTGTCGCGACAGACATCGGGCCGCTTTCGATCGCCAGCGCCAGATAGGGGCCGTCATCTCCGATGCGCACCGACCCGGCGCCGTCGAGATTGGCCGACCCCGAGCGCAGCAGGATCTTGTCGAAATGCATCTCGCGCGCCGCCGGGTCGGCCCGTCCTTCGACCACGAAGGCCTCCATGGCGAAGGGCGGGCCCGGAACGTCGCTCGGCCCGATTTCCGCATTGCGCGAGACGATGCGATAGGACCACAGATCCTGCCATTCGCGCGGCGGCTCGACCACGCCTTCGAAGGGGAAATAGGTGTTGCCCCGGATGTAGCTCGACGGCGCGATCTTGAAACCGGGGGAGCCCGCTTCCCACAGCGCCTGCACGTCGATCTTGTCGAAGCTGACGATCGAGCGGCCGGTGTTCACCCAACCGGGAGAGACGATGAAGCCGACACGGGTCTCCTTGAACCCGCCGCGCTCGTTGAGCGTCGCGTCAAGCCGGGCCCGGACCGGGACACCCAGCCCCCGTCCCGCACCCATCGTCATTTCGAGCGGCATGAACTCGCCCAGCGACACGTCGTGCAGGTCGACGCGCATGAGGCGTTCCCTGGAGGTCGGGTCCGTGACGCGGCTGACCTCCGCCCGCCACTGGCCGAGCCGTCCGGCGACCTCGGCGGAGACATTGAGATCGTCCTGTCCGCTCCGGGTGAGGACCGCATCGATGCCCCGGATGCGATAGGTCTCCTCCCCTTCCGCGACGATTTCGGCGGCGAGCAGTTCAATGCGGGCGACCCCGCGCTCGGCAAGCTGGTGCAACGCCGCGCCTGCGGTGCGGTCCGCCGCCTCGACCAGGACGGACATGTCCGGGATCTCGGTCGGCGACGTGGATTCGCTCAAGGTCGAGACTTTCAGCCTCGCCTGGTCCAGCACGATCTCGGCCAGTTGCAGTTTGCCGAGCAAGGCTGCCGACAGGTCGACAGGCGCGGAGATACGCGGCACGCTGAGAGACACGGGCCGCCCCCCGCCGATGTCCATCGCGACATTTTCCAGCTCGATGCGCAGCGGCAGGCCTTCCGACAGGTCGATCGTCGCGGCACCGACCGTCAGCCTTGCATTGCCGGTCGAGGCGCGGTCCTCTATCGCTCGCGCCAGGTAGGGAAGCGAGACCGGCCCGTGATAGAGCGTGACCAACAGGCCGCCGAACATCGCGAGGACAAGGACACCGACGACGGCAAGAGCCACCGGCCACCGCCGACGACGGCGATGACGCAAGACGTCTCGCAACGGTTTGTCGCGATGGATCAGTCGTCTAAACAGTGTCCTGGTCCTCTGGGCATGATGCGATCCGCACCTGCGAATCGCACACATCATAATATGTCGGCTGAGGGATCCGTGCCCGTTTGGCGCCCGTATCTGCATCTGACAGGGAAGAAGCGATTCTTCACCGCCGAAGTGACGAAAGGAAGGCAATACATGAGCGAAGTCGTAAGCGGAGACATGGCCCCGGATTTTGAAGTCGCAACTGATGGCGGTGGCACGTTGCGCCTGTCCGATCTGCGCGGAAAGAAGGTCGTTCTTTACTTCTACCCCAAGGACGATACGCCCGGCTGCACCAAGGAGGCCATAGCCTTCTCCGCCCTGCAATCGGAATTCGACGCGGCCGACGCCCTTGTCGTCGGAATCTCCCCCGATGGCACCACCAAACATGACAAGTTCAAGGCCAAGCACGCGCTGACCGTCACCCTCGGCGCCGACACGGACACTGCCGTCGCCGAAGCCTATGGCGTGTGGGTCGAGAAATCCATGTACGGCCGCAAATACATGGGCGTGGAGCGCGCGACCTTCCTCATTGACGCTACCGGAAAGATCGCCGAAACGTGGCGCAAGGTGAAGGTGCCCGGCCACGCCGAGGCGGTTCTCGAGGCCGTGAGAGCCAACGGCTAGGCGTATCGAAAAGGTGGCGGACAATCACATGCGCGTTTCTCCCGCAAAGGCCGAGGCCGCAGCCTTCCTGCCGCCGTCACTTGCCTGCGGCGCGCGCCGGGTCGTTGCCGCCACCTGCCTCGACGAGAAGATCACCGTCGCCCACGCGACGGCGCGCGCCTGGTTCTCCCGGACCCTGTCCCTGCGCCGGCGCACCGGCTCGGAGCCCATGCCAGGCCAGCCCGGACGCCCCGATCGGCCCGTGCTGCTGCCGCCCCGCGACATGCCGAAGCGGGCGATCGGCGGCGCGGCCGGCCGGATCGCGATGCTGCATTCCCTGGCCCATATCGAGCTGAATGCCGTCGACCTGACATGGGACATGGTCGGCCGGTTCGCCGATCGCCCCCTGCCGCGCTCGTTCTTCGACGACTGGGTGCGCGTCGGTCTCGAGGAGGCCAAGCACTTCTCATTGCTGCGCAAACGGCTCGACGATCTCGGATCGTTCTATGGCGCCCTTCCCGCCCATCACGGCCTGTGGGAAGCGGCGGAAAGCACCGGAGACGATCTTGGCGGCCGGCTTGCCATCATCCCCCTCGTGCTGGAAGCCCGTGGCCTCGACATCACGCCGCCGATGATCGCCAAGGCGCGCGCCCGCGGCGACGAGGAGAGCGCGGCCATACTCGAGATCATCTACCGCGACGAGAAGCGCCATGTGGCGTTCGGCGCGAAATGGTTCCGCTTTCTCTGCGACCGGGATCGCACCGACCCCGAGCGCCGTTTCCAGGATCTCGTGCGTCGCCATTTCCGCGGCGGATTGAAGCCGCCCTTCAATGACCGCGCCCGTGCCGAGGCCGGACTGACGCCAGGGTTCTACCGCCCGCTGGCGCGGCTGATCGGATGACTTCCCTGCAAAATCCGACAGTTCCTTAGCATTTGTTAACCTTAATGGCGTCCAATCGGACCCTGTTCATTGGCGCGGCGTGCAAGCGCGGTGTCGTCGGAAACGGGTCCAGAGAGTAATGACAGGACACGCTGGCAACGCCCAAAGGGTATTCGGCAAACGCAAGGAGCCACATCGGGTCATCATAGCCCGTGGCGACAACGTTCGCAGTTTCACGATTTCTCCCTGGATCGCCGGGCTCGGAACCGCGCTCGGGACGATGCTGGCCGTCGGCTATATCGGTGCGACCGCCTATCTTGTCCTGCGCGACGACATCATCCAGTCGTCGGCGGAACGCCAGGCCCAGATGCAGCTTTCCTACGAGGACCGTATTGCCTCGCTCCGCTCCCGCATCGACCAGCTGACGAGTCGCCGCGTTCTGGAACGCCGCAGCATTGACGAGCAGCTCGACGACGTGGTCGAGCGCCAGCGGGATCTCGACACCCGTCAGGCGCGGGTTGCGAATCTCCTCGCCCGTGCGGCGCAAAGCGGCATCCGCGTCGCCCTTGGCGGCCCCGTACCGCCGGCCAAACCGGACATCGCCCTGCCGCAGATCGCGCTGGGATCGGCAGCCGCCGCCCCCACGGGCATCGGTGGAACGCCGGAACCGATCGAAATCTCTCCCGTGCTGAGCCTGCGCGGCTCGCAAGGCGAGACGAACCCCGCAGCCGAGGCCGCGGCACGCCAGGGCGCCGGCTCTCCCGGCGTTCCGCTCAAGAACATGGCCCCGCCCCCCGAGCAGCCCTCCGACAAGCGCGTCGAGCTGATCGACGACGTCAACGCCTCGCTGGAGCGCATGGACAAGGAGGCCCATCTCGCCCTCGACGTCATCGCCGTGACCGCGGAACGCGACGTCGTTGCCATCGCCGATGCCGCCGACGAACTCGGCTTGCGGCTTGCGGGCCTGCAGAAGGCAACCGCGAGCGACCAGGGCGGTCCGTTCGTCGCCCTTGATGTCGCCGACTTCGACGCCCGCCTGGAACGCGCCGAGCAGGCGCTCGCGACGCTCGCCAGCGTCAAGGATGCCGCGCGCGGCATCCCCATGGCCCGGCCGGTCAACGGCGCGCCAGTCTCGTCTTCCTTCGGTCCCCGGCTCGATCCCTTTCTCGGCCGCATGGCCATGCATACGGGCATGGACTTCAAGGCCGTCACCGGCACGAAGATCATCGCCCCCGGCCCCGGCACCGTCGTCTTCGCCGGTCGCAACGGCGGCTACGGCAAGTCCGTCGAGATCCTGCATCCCAGCGGCGTCACCACCCGTTTCGCCCATATGAGCCGCATTTCGGTCTCCAAGGGGCAGAAGGTCGCCGCTCGCGACGTGCTGGGGCGCGTCGGCACGACGGGTCGCTCCACGGGTCCGCACCTGCATTACGAGATCCGCATCGACGACCGGCCGCTCAACCCGGCGCGCTTCCTGCGCGTCGGAGAGAAGATCGCTCCGCTTCTCGCCCGCTGAGGCGCACATCCCGTAACATTGTCTTCCGTGAACGCAAAAGGGCGGCCCGAGAGCCGCCCTTCGCGTTTCGTGATGCCGTTCGCAGGAAGCAGGAAGGCGAGACCCGCCCTACTCCACGTCCTCGACCGCCTCGGGAACGCCGCCGAAGGCCCGCTGCGCCAGCGTCGCCTCCATGAACGCGTCGAGGTCGCCGTTCAGGACGTCGTCCGGGCTGGTGCTTTCCACGCCCGTGCGCAGGTCCTTGACCAGCTGGTAGGGCTGCAGCACGTAGGAACGGATCTGGTGGCCCCAGCCGATCGACGTCTTTGACGAGGCGTCGGCATTGGCCTTCTCCTCGCGCTTCTGCAGCTCCAGCTCGTAGAGCCTGGCCTTCAGCATCGACCAGGCGGTCGCCCGGTTCTTGTGCTGCGAGCGCTCCGACTGGCACTGCACGACGATGCCGGTCGGCTGGTGGGTGATGCGCACCGCCGAATCGGTCGTGTTGACGTGCTGGCCGCCGGCGCCCGAGGCCCGATAGGTGTCGATGCGGCAGTCGCTCTCGTTGATCTCGATCTCGATCGAATCGTCGATCACCGGATAGACCCAGGCGGAGGCGAAGCTGGTGTGCCGCCGCGCCTGGCTGTCATAGGGAGAGATGCGCACCAGGCGGTGCACGCCGGACTCCGTCTTCAGCCAGCCATAGGCGTTCTCGCCCTTGATCTTGAGGGTCACCGACTTGATGCCGGCCTCCTCGCCATCATGGAACTCGAGCACCTCGACCTTGTGGCCATGCTGCTCCGCCCAGCGGGTGTACATGCGCAGCAGCATGCTCGCCCAGTCCTGGCTCTCGGTGCCGCCGGCGCCGGAGTTGATCTCCATATAGGCGTCGTTGCCGTCCGCCTCCCCCGACAGGAGCGAGGCGATCTGCCGCGACTGCACCTCGCCGCGCAGAGCCTTGAGCGCCGTTTCAGCTTCGCTCACGACCTCCTTGTCGCCTTCCATCTCGCCAAGCTCGATCAGCTCGAGATTGTCGTGGAGGTCGGCCTCCAGCTTGCGCACGCCGTTCAGCCCGTCGTCGAGCTGCTGGCGCTCGCGCATCAGCTTCTGTGCCTTGGCCGGGTCGTCCCAGAAGGACGGATCCTCGGAAGCCGCGTTCAGTTCATCAAGCCGGACAATCGCGTTGTCCCAGTCAAAGATGCCTCCTCAGCAGGCTTATGGCCTGCTTGATTTCGTTAACGACGGCCTCGGTTTCGGCGCGCATCGCTCGTCCTTCTGTTCTCGTGTTGCAGTCGGTGTTCGGAAAAGGGAACGGTGTCCGGAAGGTGGGGCCGGACACCCGCTCCGGCAAGCCGCCGGAAAGGCGTTTGCGAAGCCGGGACACCCGTTTCGGGGCCGGACAATAGTGGATCGGCCGGGCTTTCGCAAACGCGCGCCCGGCCGCCATGTCCGTGGATCAGTAGAGACCGCCGGTGCCGCTCATCACGGCCTGCCCGGCTTCCGGGGAAACCGTGCGCGGGATGCCGATATCGTCCTGGAAGCCGATGATCGAGTATTCGTCCGGCGGAGCGGTGCCTGGCTTGAACGCCTCGAGGATCGTCCCCGGCGTGCCGGCCGAGGCCCTGAGGCCCGTGCGCCGGTTGATCGGGATCAGCTGAAGCCCCTTGGGAACGCGGAACTCGACCGGCGTCGTGTCCTCCAGCGCCGTCCTGACGAACTCCGTGAAGATCGGCGCGGCCACCTGGCCGCCGGTCGCGCCCCGGCCCATGGGCTTGGGCGTGTCGTAGCCGACGAAGACGCCGACGGTCAGGTCCGGCGTGAATCCGACGAACCAGGCGTCCTTTTCATCGTTGGTCGTGCCGGTCTTGCCGGCGACCGGACGGCCGACCGCCTGAACGCTGGTTGCCGTGCCGCGCTGCACGACGCCCTCCATCATCGAAGTGATCTGGTAGGCGGTCATCGGGTCGAGCACCTGCTCGCGATTGTCGATCAGCTCCGGCTCACCCTGTCCCGCCCAATGGTCGGCCGCGCAGGTCTCGCAGACACGTTCCTCGTGGCGGTAGACGGTCTTGCCGTACCGGTCCTGGATGCGGTCGATCAGCGTCGGCGTGACCTTGCGGCCGCCATTGGCGATCATCGCGTAAGCGGTGACCATGCGCATCACGGTGGTCTCGCCGGCGCCCAGCGACATCGACAGCACCGGTGTCATCTCGTCATAGATGCCGAAGCGCTTGGCATATTCGGCCACGAGCGGCATGCCCATGTCCTGCGCCAGGCGCACCGTCATCACGTTTCGCGACAGCTCGATGCCGAGGCGCAGCGTCGAAGGACCGTAGAACTTGCCGCCGTAGTTCTGCGGCCGCCACACCGGCAGGCCCGGCCCCTGTGCAATCTCGACGGGTGCGTCGAGGATCACGCTGGAGGGCGTGTAGCCGTTGTCGAGCGCGGCGGCGTAGAGGAACGGCTTGAACGACGAGCCGGGCTGGCGATAGGCCTGTGTCGCGCGGTTGAACTCGCTCTGGGCGAAGGAAAAGCCGCCGACCATGGCCAGCACCCGGCCCGTATAGGGGTCCATCGCGACCAGCGCGCCGGAGACACTCGGGAACTGCCGCAATTCGTGCACGAGGCCGGCCGGCCCGTCGACGGCCTCGACATAGACCACGTCGCCAACCTTGAGAACGTCATCGACGCGGCTCGGCGCACGGCCGCTCACCCGCGCCCATTTCATCGACGACAAGGCCAGGCTGACCCGTTCGCGCTCCGTCGAGAGGGCTCCGCCCACCAGCCGCTCCGGCTGCAGGCCGACCTCCGCGGTCTCGTCCGAGACCGACAGGACCACCGCCGGCCGCCACTCGGGCACGTCGGACATGCCTTCCACTTTGGCCAGCTCGGCGCCCCAGTCGCCCGCGCCCGGTTCGATGCGCGAGATCGGGCCGCGCCAGCCGCCGCGGCGCTGATCGAAAGCGATCAACCCGTCCATCAGCGCCTTGCGCGCCTTCACCTGAAGCTTGGGATCGAGCGTCGAACGGACCGAAAGGCCGCCCTCGTAGAGACGTTTCTCGCCATAGAGCGAGCCGATCTTGCGTCGCACTTCCTCGGAAAAATACTCCGAAGCGAAAAGCTGGGAGCCGCGGGTGCGGGGCGTCACATCGAGCGGCTTGGCCTTGGCCTCCTCGCCCGCGACGCTGTCGACGTAACCGTTCTCGACCATGCGGTCGATGACCCAGTTGCGGCGAACGATGGCCGCTTCGCGCTCGCGGAACGGATGATAGTTGTTGGGGCCCTTCGGCAGGGCTGCGAGATAGGCCGCTTCCTCGAGCGTCAGTTCATGCACCGACTTGTCGAAATAAAGCAGCGAGGCGGCGGCGACACCATAGGCGCCCAGCCCCAGATAGATCTCGTTGAGATAGAGTTCGAGGATCTCTTCCTTGGTGTAGGCCTGCTCGATCCTGAGCGACAGGATCGCCTCCTTCACCTTGCGCTCGACCGAGACCTCGTTGGTGAGCAGAAAGTTCTTGGCGACCTGCTGGGTGATCGTCGAGGCGCCCTGCGGGCGGCGGCCGGAGCCGTAATTGCGCGCATAGGCCAGCGCCGCGCGGGCGATGCCCTCCGGATCGATGCCCAGATGCGAGTAGAAGTTCTTGTCCTCGGCCGACAGATACGCCTGCTTCAGCATCTCCGGAATCGCCTGGATCGGCAGGAACAGCCGGCGCTCCTTGGCGTATTCGGCCATCAACTGGCCGTCGGCCGCGTGCACACGGGTCATCACCGGCGGCTCGTAGTTCTTCAGCGCGGTGTAATCCGGCAGGTCCTGCGACATGTCCTGCAGGTAGATCCAGACGCCGGCGGCGACCAGAAGCCCCAGCACGGCGCCAATGCCGAACAGGTAGCCGAAGAGTTTGATCAAGACCTTCATATATCCGGCTCGTCTATCCCGAAAAGTCGGTTGTTCCGTTGGCCTCTTCCGTTCCGCGCGGGAGGGCGCGGCCCGGGGAGGCCCCTGTCAGTCTGCGAGGCCGGGACCTCAGCGTCCCTGGCAGCGCTTTGCGGCGGGCCGGGAAAACGGCGACTGTCGCGCCATGTCCGGTTCCGGTGCCAAGCGGGTACAGGATTCGCCGACCTTCGTCGCCCTGTCTTTGTCTGCGGAATCGGTCCGGCCTGCGACCGGACCTGAAGAGCTCGCAAACAGCCCCGCGCCGACCCTCTCAATCCTTGACCAATATGGCGATGCTGAGGCGTCCGGCGCTATTGCTCGACCTTGGCATCCTCGTCCCCGTCCTGCGCGTCGCCCACGCTCTGCGACAGCTTCACTCCAGGCTTGCCGAAACGACGCCCGAAATAGCTGTCGATCGCGGCCACGAGAGCTGCCGACATCCGGCCGCGCCACTCGTCCGTGGTCATCAGCTTCTCGTCCAGCTTGTTGGAAAGATACCCGAGCTCGACCAGCGCCGACGGCACATCATGCGCGGTCAGAACCCGAAATCCGGCCGATCTCTGCGGATTCTTGACCAGTTGCGCGGTGCCGCGCAGTTCACTGACCAGGGTGCGTGCAAAGAGGAAGGAGAATTTCTTGGTTTCCTGGCGGGCCAGGTCGATCAGGATGTCCGTCACATCGTCCGGTTCGTCGGCAAGGTCGATGCCGGCGATGATGTCCGAACGGTTCTCGCGCTCGGCCAGCGCGGCGGCAACCTCATCGCTGGCATTTTCCGACAGGGTGTAGACGCCGGCTCCGCGAACCTGGTCGCGGCCGATTCGCACAGAGTCGGCATGAACGGACAAAAGCAGGTCCGCCTCCAGCGAGCGGGCGATCTTTACCCGTTCGCGCAAGGGAATGAACACGTCGGTGTCGCGCGTCATGCGCACGTCATAGCGCCCCGTGGCAATCAGCTTGTCGCGCAGCATCAACGCGAAATCGAGGACGCTGGCCTTTTCCAGCGTGCCGCCATTGCCGGCCGCACCCGTGTCAATGCCGCCATGGCCGGGATCCAGCACGATGACCGGCAATCCCTTCCTGCCCTCCGGCGGAGGCGTCAGCCGGTCGCCCTTGCGGGCCACGGCCGGCGCCGGCGCGCTTTTGCGAGCCGTTTCCAGGAAGGCCTCGCGGCTGGTGCCGACCAGGTCCAGAACGAAGCGGGCCGGCTGGTCGGAAACCGGCGGCAGGACAAAGGCCTTGTCGACGGCGACAGGCCCCTTGGCGTCCAGCACCACCCGGGATTTTCCCGCAGCGAACATGCCGAAACGCCAGGCGGTGAGAAGCCCCCGCCCCTCCTGCCCGGCGGTCTCCGGCAGATCGAAGGCGACGCGCGGCAGGTCGATGACGACGCGGTAGGGGTCGGACAGCGTCGATACGGCGAACTCCACCGGCGAGGACAGGTCCATGATGAAGCGGGTGCGCGCATCGTCTCCGGCCACCCGCGCCTCGCGCGCCACCGGCACGTCCGGCGTTTCGGCGCGCGCGGGCGCAGCCGTCGCCACCGCAACCACGGACCAGGTTGCCGCAGGCAATGCGAACGTGATTGCGCAAGCCAGAAGCCGCGCCATGCATCCGTAGCTCGTCACCGGATTTCGCCTCTTGCCGATCCTGCTCACCCGCCCTTGTGGCAAGGGCCAGCCGTTTCAAGGAATACCCTTAGGCAAGTTAACCTTTCATTGACAATACGCCCCTTCATGTCCCGAGGCGAGCCGCAAGCACAAGTCGACGGAAGCGCGTATGCGTACTTGCCTTATGGCGCCCGCGACCGTAAAAGAAACCGAACGGGTCCCGACTTTGAAGATGATTCAGGTCGGGACGTCCTGGTGCCCCGAAACGGCGTCCGGCCCAGCCAACTGTCCTTGCGTCACCCGCGATCGATCAATTGGCGTCGGAACCCGTGAGGGTGACCATCAAAATTGTGCGTCCCTCGGTCTCCGGCTCTCTCCGGAAATCTCGGGATCCGGCCGGAAGCGCGGTGCGTTGCGGCTGGCGGCCTGCAATGTCCCGGTCTCGCGAACGCGGTATCGCGCCGGGACGGAAACAGGATCGATCCGTACGAAAGCTCCCAGGCGGCGAAAGCCGGTTCCGGAGCGCATGATGGCAACAGGGACGGGCCAGAACAGGACCCGTTTATCAGTTTGCCGGCTTCACGGCCGCCCGCGCGCCAACCCGGCAACTGGCATGATGCAATCACGGCCCGCCATTTTGGCCGGTGCCCTACAGATATGGTCCATTAGGCGCTGCAATGAACCTTTGCGCGAAGACGATCCGACAGGGACACAAGGCGGCCGTTTCTGGCATCGCCGGTTCCGCTCGGACCGCCGCGCGGCGCGCCCCGACGTCCCCTTTCACACTGAAGAACAGAACGACCGCAATTGCGCAACTCCGGGCGAGCGCACCAAGCCGCCCGGGAGCGCCGGTCGTGGAGATCCCCATCTATGGCGAACAAAATGCTCATCGATGCCGCGCACCCGGAGGAAACCCGGGTTGTCGTCGTGCGTGGCAACAGGGTCGAGGAATTTGATTTCGAAGCTGCCAATCGCAAGCAGCTTCGTGGCAACATCTACCTGGCCAAGGTAACACGTGTCGAGCCGTCGCTTCAGGCGGCCTTTGTCGACTATGGCGGCAACCGGCACGGCTTCCTCGCGTTCGGCGAGATCCATCCCGACTACTACCAGATCCCGGTCGCCGACCGGCAGGCCCTGCTCGAGGAAGAAGAGGCGGAAGCCCGCCACGACGACGAGGAACGCCCGGCACGCCGTCGCTCCCGCGCGGCCAAGAACGAAGACGACGGCGAGGCCAAGGTCGGCTCCGGCGATGACGCGGAGAACGGCGAAGGCGGCGAGGACGATGTCGAATCCGTCGGCGCCGAGGACGCGCTCGAGGAAGTGCCGCAGCGCGCCCGCAAGCATCGCAAGCAGTACAAGATCCAGGAAGTGATCAAGCGCCGGCAGGTCCTGCTGGTGCAGGTCGTCAAGGAAGAGCGCGGCAACAAGGGCGCGGCGCTCACCACCTACCTTTCGCTTGCCGGCCGCTATTCGGTGCTGATGCCCAACACCGCACGCGGCGGCGGCATTTCCCGCAAGATCACCACCCCGACCGACCGCAAGCGGCTGAAGAAGATCGCTTCCGAGCTGGAAGTGCCGCAGGGCATGGGCGTGATCCTGCGCACCGCCGGTGCAAGCCGCACCAAGGCGGAGATCAAGCGCGACTTCGAATACCTGATGCGGCTCTGGGAGAATGTGCGCGACCTGACGCTGCAATCCTCCGCGCCCTATCTCGTCTATGAGGAAGGATCGCTGATCAAACGCTCGATCCGCGATCTCTACAACAAGGATATCGACCAGGTCCTTGTCGCCGGTGACGAGGGGTATCGTGAAGCCAAGGACTTCATGCGCATGCTCATGCCGAGCCATGCCAAGAACGTCCAGCCCTACAAGGATGCGACGCCGGTCTTCTCGCGCTTCATGGTGGAATCGCAGCTCGATGCGATGTTCTCGCCCCAGGTGACGCTGAAATCGGGCGGCTACATCGTCATCAACCAGACGGAAGCGCTGGTCGCCATCGACGTGAACTCGGGCAAGTCCACCCGCGAGCACAACATCGAGGACACCGCCGTCCAGACCAACCTGGAGGCCGCCGAGGAGGTGGCCCGCCAGTTGCGCCTGCGCGACCTTGCCGGCCTGATCGTGATCGACTTCATCGACATGGAGGAGAACAAGAACAACCGGTCCGTCGAACGCAAGCTCAAGGATTGCCTGAAGAACGACCGGGCCCGCATCCAGGTCGGCCGAATCTCCCATTTCGGCCTCCTGGAAATGTCGCGCCAGCGCATCCGCACCGGCGTTCTCGAAAGCTCGATGACCCCCTGCCCGCATTGCCACGGCACGGGCATGATCCGGTCCGTCGAGTCGGTCGCCCTCCATGTACTGCGCTCTCTCGAGGACAGTCTGCTGAAGGGCGCGACGCACAACCTGATCGTCCGCACGACCACCGAGGCGGCGCTTTACATCCTCAACCAGAAGCGTGCCCACCTGGCCGACCTTGAGGCCCGCTTCGGCCTCGAGATCGCCGTGCAGGCCGGCGCGATGGAAAGCGGCCAGCATTACGTGCTGGAGCGCGGCGACCCGGTCGAGCCGCGCCCGGACGACGCGCCCCGGCTCATCCAGCCGTCCACGATCACGCCGATCACCATCGAGGAGGACGACGTCGAGGAGCCGGTCGAGGACGAGGAAGAGGAAGAGACCGAAGCTCGCGCGCCGCGCGATCGTGACGATGCGGACGAGGACGGCAACAACCGCAAACGCCGCCGCCGCCGCCGCCGCCGCAAACCCTCGAACGGCGAGGAGCAGCAGGCGAACGAGGCCGGTGACAACGGGGCCGACGCGTCCGACGAGACGTCCGACGGAGAGAACGCCGCCGACGAAACCGAGGCCGACACGGATGGCGATGACGACGAACGCGCCCGCCGCAAGCGTCGCCGGGGCCGCC
>NZ_JBLXFR010000025.1:0-59131 GCF_048261845.1 Stappia sp.
GACGCCATGCCGCAGGGCATCTCCCTCGAGACAACGATGCGCACGGCCATCCACCGCTGCATGGGATGCGACCGGCCGCGAGACTGCGCCGGCTGGCTGGATGCGCATGAGGACGGCGCGCGGCAAACGCCGGACTATTGCCGCAATGGCGAGTTGTTCGCCCGCTGGACCGGCCGTGACTGAAAACCCGGCCATGACTGAAAACATGGACTGAACACCGGGGCCTGGCCGGGACCTGGCCGACCCCAAGGCCTACTTGCGCTTGCGGCGCGTGCGCTTGCGGATGCCGTAGACGAACATGGCGATCAGCAGCGCCCCGACGAAGCGGAACGGCAGCACGGCCAGCGGCCCGCCGTCATAGCCGCCGATAGGCCGCACCCCGCTCAGGTTGAGCGATGCGTCGATCAAAACGCTCAACGCCGCCGCGGCGAAGGCCGCGATGATCAGCTTGGCGCGCGCATCCGCGTACCAGCCGAGCGCCGCGCCGATCAGCAGCGCGAACGGATTGAGAAGGCCGGCCAGCCCGAAGAGCAGGGAAAGGGATTCGGCGGGTGTCATGACGGTGTTTTAGGTCCGAAGCGCCGAAAAGAAAAGCCGCCAGACTTGAGACCGGACCTGCATCCGGCGCCCTCTCCTGCGGCAAATTGGCAACGCTGGGGACAAGACCCGCCGCCCGGCCGGCGCGCGCGGTTGCGACCGCCGGCAATCGGCGGTACCTGGATATCGTCTTTTGATGGAGATTTGATGCGCGGAACCCGCGAGGCCCGGTAAAGCCCGGTCCTGATTGACGACCGGGCGAGAACCCAAACGACGCCGCATGCGACAAGGGCTGCGGCGGTCGACGGTCGAATTGCATCTTCCGGAACTGACATCCCGATGGATATTTCAAGGACCGAGCAGCGGGTCCTGCACCTGCTCGCTCAGGGCGGCTGCGTGCTCGTCGAAAAGGACGAGCGCGGCCGCATCGACGTGTTGCGCATCGTCACCCGCGAAGGGTGGCACCACACCGGCCTGACGCTGGAGCTTTTCCGCAAGCTCAAGCGCCGGCGGCTGATCGCCTCGTCCAACTCCGGCCCCTACCGCATCACGCGGCTCGGGCTGGTGCGCGTGCGCGCGCAGGCCGACAACAGGTAGAAACCAACGCCCCGGGGAGCCTGGAATGGCTTCCCGGGGTGGGGGCAGCGGGCGGCTTGCCTCGAATTGGCGACTGCCGAACGTCCGGACTGCCTCAAAGAGTGTGGCCATGCCGTATGAGGACAATTCAGAATCCGGCCCTGTTTGTTGAATGCGGTCTCTGTACACGCAAGCCATGCGTGACATACATTCGACCAGAATGGCTGTGATCAGCATGATGAGCATTTCGCCGACTGAATTTCGGTTGAATTAGGTGAATGGAAAAAGACGCGCTCAGTCGAAACACTTCGCACTTCTTGATTCCCTCAAACGGTCGAAATGTGTTTTGCAAAATCGCGACTTCGTCCGGAACGTGCCGATGTTAAGTTGGGACCACTTTGCGGTCCAGGTTTCCACATCGCAGAGCGTCTGCTCCAACTGTACGCGTCCGCAACGCAGTGGTAGCAACGAAACAAGACGCGTAGCTGGAAAATGGCGAGGAAGAGCTCTGACTATCGAAATCAAGGAACCAACGCTTAATGTCTGAGAACAACTCGGCTTCCAAGGTATCGATTGAGGATTTTCCGTCTCCGATCGCGGAACTCAGATCGCTTATTCGTGAGAGGAAGATCACCAAAGATCTTTTTGAGAGAATTGAATTCAAAAAGCTATTGGAAAAAATCTCTGAATGTGCGGCAAGCGATGATCCAAGCACAGTTTGGATTTCCATTTCGACACTCGGACGAATGGCTTCAATTTCGAAACCGGCGGAAAGGATTGCGACTCCGCTGATTGCGCAAAGGCTATCGAACACGTTACCGGACGCAATTCGTTTGGACGACGGCGAAGATCGCTACTACCTCGCAAAAGGCCTGGAGACTACCGAAAACAAGAAGATCGTGGACTTGGCATTTAAGGAGATAGCAGAGGAGGATGTAGCTGAGACCGCTAGGCGCGTCTGGGTGACCATAGCTTTAAAAAACAGTGCAACTCTGACTGAGTTTTTGAAACGCATCAACAAAGAGATTTCACTTACCATACCGTCGCTGAACGATAACCCAGATGCGATATGTCGAAGAATTCGTCGAATTAACTCAAGCGTTGAAGACGTATTAGCAACCGCTGAAACCAAACCCGGTGAAGATATTGGCATTCAACTCAGGTCTCTTTATCTAAGCCACCTACCCAATTCTGGGCCTATTGATCGAGACTTACGAGATGATACATCCGAAGACTTTCTTTCGAGTTTGAAACGAATTGCGCGTCTCAATTTCGTAGCTCGCACTGACCCCGTCGTATACAGGATTGTGGACGGAATCCGCAGGTGGTGGCGTCCCGCCTCACCTCCAAAGAGCTTTGAGATCAAAGCGGAGCAAATCACTCGGTTAGGCGTCGAATCTTTGCTCTCATTCGCCAAGCAAGGGGTAATGAACAAGCCTTTACGGGAAGCACTGACTACCGCATCCAACAAACAGACTGTCGAGAGAGCTGCGCGAGAATTTGCGTCCCAGTCGTTGGGCATAGAACCAGACATCGCCTACTGGTTCATAAACGGCACGGAGCCAAGAGAAACGCGATCTATTCGAGCTGTTGACGCTATATCAGAGACCAAACTTGACGAGTATATCGCCCACCTGTTGATTTCCTTGGAATCATCAGAACTACAGGGAATCGAGTTAGAGCAAGCGCTAAAAGATGTTGTAGACATAATGCCCGCAGAAGGTGAAACATTAAGCAGGGCAAGTAAGCGGTTTTCGCAGGTTGCGCAGTGGAGCCGAGCCATTGCGAGGATGAGGCGGATTGAGCTGAGTCCACTTCAGAATGAGACCGTATCCTATGACCCGAGTGTTCATGCTGGAGACGATGACCTGAAGATTGGCATATCGGCAAGGGTATTGACGTCTGGTGCAATTAGGAAAATTCAGGGCGATATTCAAGTCGTCCTGATAAGGGCGGAGGTAGAACGTTTATATGGATAGAAATACTTCTAAATTAATAATACAGAGCCTCCTCGAGCGCTTTAACAAATCCAACGCTGAAGTTTTTTTGACTTCGATCGAGGCCGAGGCTTTGCGGACGCTTTTAGGGGGCGAAAAAGAAACTTCAGAGCGTATCGTCTCGGCGGCTGAGCCTACCTCAGATACTTCCATCAAAAAGTCTTACACAGTTGCCTATCCAGCCCCCAGCTTGATTGATGACAATCACATTATGTGTCTCGATTTTGGTACATCGTTCTCGAAGGCCTTCGCATGTACTGCCGATGACCCCGAAGACGTCCCTGAGCTTTTTCCTCTTGATTTGGGATCCAACGAATCCGGCGAATCACAATTGCTCTTGCCATCCGAGTTATTCATTGACGACGGCGTGATGTATCTTGGACGCGCGGCTCGTGCGCAGTTTGATTCTGTCGAAGCTCCACAAGATCGACTGATTGATAGTCCTAAGCAATTTATCACTTTGACCCAAGACGTTGGGGCGCTTCACGGTCGGAAGTTAGATCCGACTCAAGACCCCACCAGCACTTTTTCTCAAAGAGATGCATTGGTAATTTATTTGGCCCATTTAAATTTTCTGGCCGAAAAATCACTTCGCGACAAAGCTATCAGCGTTGACTTAAAACGCCGATATGCTCATCCAGCTTGGAAGGCTGATCACTTCCCGAAAAACAGCCATGAAATGCGCCGCATAATTGCCGAAGCGATTGCTCTCTCTCGATGCAGCGACGACACGTTGAAAGAAAGTCTTACAGTAGACATTGCAAAGGATCTTGTAAATCAAGCACGACAACTAAGTGATGAGGATCTCCCGTTCTCATTGATCGGCGATCCAGTGTTGGAAGCAACCGCTGCTGGAGCAGGAGCTTTGATAGGAACTCCTGAAGGCAACAGAATTCCATACGTCATACTCGATATTGGAGCAGGCACAACGGATGTGGCGGGTTGCATTTGCGTCAATAATCCCACCAAGAGTCGGGTAACAGTCGCTGAAGTCAGGCCAGCTGCGAATGCTATCAATCAAGCTGGGAATATAATAGACAACCTACTATTAAAATTAATCCTTAATAAAAGCCACCTTGTTGATGGGACGCAAGAATACAGACGGGTCCAGTCTGCCTTGAAGAGAACGATCCGGACCAATAAAGAACTTCTCTTCACACAGGGATCCGTAACGATTTCGACGGTAACTGGTGACGTAATCGACGTAGTTCTTGAGGAATTTCTTGAGGAAAATTCCGTAAAGCTTCTTTTCAAGAAAATCACCGACCTTGTTAAGACTGCCGCCTTCTATGTTGCTGGTGACGATAAAGAAGTTAGAGTGGCTCCTACCGGCGGCGGTGCCAACCTCCCGCTTGTCCAAGAGCTAGATGGCAGCGTGATCGAAAAAGAAGGTAAACGCTTAAAACTGACGCTAGTTGGTTCCATGCCTACAGCTCTGGAAGAAGTCTATCCGCAGCTAAGCGACTCCTATCCTCAGATTGCCGTTGCCGTCGGCGGCGCTCTACCGAGCCTTCCTGTTCAGGTAAAAAGTATCGCTGAAGGCATTTCAGATCCCGGCCAGCGGTATATCGCCCCTATGTATAAATCATAGCCAAAGATGATGTGAGAACCGCAGCTGGGGGCAAGTTGTTTCTTGCCTGGCTATATGAGCGTATCCGCGCAGCCCACCGGCCGAATGCATGCTTTCCGTCGGCTCCGATCCTAGGGCAAGGCCGGCTACAAGATGCAAGATCGCCGCCAACAGGCAAGGGACAAGGCGCTCACGGCGCCTCCTCCCCCTCAAAGGCATACCCTTCGTCGGCCCAGCCGGTCATGCCGCCGATCATCACCTTCACCTTGCGGCCAAGGCTCGCGAGGCGGATCGCCGCCTTGTCGGTGCCGTTGCAATGGGGGCCGGCGCAATAGACGACGAAGAGCGTTTCCGCCGGCCATTCGGCCATGCGCCGATCCGTCATCTTGCCGACCGGCAGGCTGATCGCGCCGGGCACATGCGCCCGTCTGTAGGCCTCGGCACCGCGCACATCGCAGAGGACAAAGTCCGCAGCGCCGGCTGCCTGCGCCGCATGAACGTCGGCGCAATCGGTCTCGAAGGCGAGGCGCTGGCGGTAATGCGCGAGCACGGCGTCCGCGCTGGCGGGCGCGATTTCGGTAACGGGGCTGGTCATGAAAACTCTCCGGTCTGGATGTTGCCGGTCGATATTGCGCAGAACGCCGGCTGGCAGCCAGTGGCGGAAGGCGCTATAATCCGGCATATCCTGCCAATCCCGCCGTCACGAGCCCTGGATGAACACCCCGCCCAATGTCCATGTGATTGCCTATGACGGGCTCTGCACGTTCGAGTTCGGCGTCGCCTACGAGGTCTTCGGCCTGCCCCGGCCCGAGGCCGGCCCCGGCTGGTACCGCTTTACGGTCTGCGCCGCCGAGGACAGGCCCTTGCGGGCCGCCGGCGGGCTCTCCGTCTCGGTCGATGCAGGGCTCGACGCGCTGGACGAAGCCGACCTCATCGTCATTCCCGGCTGGCGCGGCCTGTCAGAGCCCGTCCCGCAGCGGCTGACGGACGCCTTGCGAAAACAGCACGGGCGCGGTGCGCGGCTGATGTCGCTGTGTTCCGGCGCGGTTGTCCTGGCCGAGGCCGGCATTCTCGACGGGCGCCGCGCGACCACCCACTGGCGCTACCTGCCTGCGTTGAAGGACCGTTTTCCGAACATTCGCTTCGTCGAGGACACGCTCTATGTCGACGAGGGCGACATCCTGACGGCGGCCGGGTCCGCCGCCGGCATCGATCTGTGCCTGCATGTCGTGCGCCGGGATTTCGGCGCGGAGCTTGCCAACGGGGTTGCCCGCCGTCTGGTGGTACCGCCCCATCGCGACGGGGGCCAGGCGCAGTTCGTCGCCTCGCCGGTGCCAAGCGCACACGAGAGCGGCCGGCTCGGTCCGGTCTTCGACTGGATCCGGCAAAATCTCGGCGATCCGATCAAGGTCGACGGACTGGCGAGGAAGGCCGGCATGAGCGAGCGCACCTTTCACCGCAGGGTGATCGGCGCCACCGGCCTCTCCCCCGGCGCGTGGATCCTGCAGGAACGGCTTCGCGCCGCGCAACTCCTGCTCGAGACACAGCCGCACCGGCCGCTCGAGGACGTGTCGCTCGCCTGCGGTTTCGGCTCCGCCGACAGCTTGCGGCGGCAGTTCCGCGCGCGGTTCGGCGTCACGCCGTCAAGCTACCGCAGACGGTTCGGCGGGCCTCCGGCCGAGGGTCGCGGCGGCCTCGCCGGTCTCGCCTCGCAGGATCAGCCTCCAGGGGAATAAGCCAGGCCGACAACCGCAAGGCCGATCGCGGCAATCGCGGCACTCAAGGCAAGCACAAGCAGCACCGGGCGGCCGCGACGGCCTTGCCGGGCTTCCTGCGGGGTTTTCTCGGTAGGAGTATCGTTCATCGGAAAATTCGGTCCTCGGGCCGGGTTGGAGGCATCTCCATGGTCAACCGCCCTGCCCCCGGCATGGTTCCAAGGTCTCATGGTCCTGGGACCCGGCATTTCCGCCCGGCGGGGTTGCCTTCGGGCCGGGGAACGAATGGCGGTTTCGATCGTTCTTCCTGCTGCAACAGCGTCAGCACGCGGCGCCGCCGGCGTTTCCGCGTCAACTGGCCGGCGAAGCGACTGGCCGGCAAACAGGACGGAGGAACGTACATGGGTACGCAGGATCGCCCGAGCATCAAGAACGAGGACGTCTATGAGGCGCTCCGCAAGGAGGGCAACAGCAAGGAAAAGTCCGCCCGCATCGCGAATGCCCAGGAGCGCGAGGATCGCGACCCCGCGAAGAAGGGCGGCAAGGCGCCCCCTTACGAGGAATGGACCAGGGAGGAGCTTTACGACAGGGCGGCCGAACTGGACATCGAGGGCAGGTCGGACATGAACAAGGCCGAGCTGATCAAGGCCCTTCGGAGCTAGGGGCAGGACATTCAGTCCTTTCCAAATCTCTCCGGTTGTGGATTGCTTTGCGCAAGCAGACATCTTCGCGGGAGCAATTCATGACCCTTGAAACATGGCTGGCCTTTTCCGCCGCCTCCTTCGTGCTTCTGGCCATTCCGGGCCCGACGATCCTTCTGGTCGTGGCCTACGCACTCGGGCACGGCCGCGCCGCCGCCTCGGCAACGGTCATCGGCGTTGCCCTTGGCGACCTTACCGCGATGACGGCCTCGATGCTGGGCCTCGGCGCGCTGCTGGCCACTTCGGCGACGCTCTTCACCGCGCTGAAATGGATCGGCGGTGCCTATCTCGTCTGGCTCGGGATCAAGCTTTGGCGGGCGCCGGTCGCCATCGTTCCGGATGCCGAACCCGACGCGCCCCGCGCGTCGGCCCTGCGGATCGCCCTGCACACCTATGCGGTGACGGCGCTCAACCCGAAGAGCATCGTCTTCTTCGTCGCCTTCCTGCCGATGTTTCTCGACACGGCGCAGCCCTTGCTGCCGCAGATGGCGATCCTGGAGGTGACGTTCGTCACCCTCGCCACACTCAACGCCGCCGCCTACGGGCTGATGGCGTCAGTCATCCGCACCCGCATCCGCAAGCCCTCCGTGCGGATGTGGATCAACCGGACCGGCGGTTCGATGATGATCGGCGCCGGCCTTCTGGCCGCCGGCTGGCGGCGTGCGGCGGCGAGCTGAAATCCCCACGCGGTCCTTCGCCTTGTCCCCGTCCGGACGCGGCCGGCAGCGGAAACAGTGCGGCGGCCGGCAAACAGGACGGCCCGGACGGGATCCGTCCGGGCCGTCTTCAAACATCAGGTTTCAGGCGACAATCCCGATAAATTTTCGAGCAATTCTTGCAAGATCCAGCGCAGGAATTGACTCAATTGCACCTACCACCACTTCGCCGGCTCGAAGTGGCCGGCGGCCTCTTCCAGCACATGGCCGAGCGTGTAGAGCGTCTCCTCGTCGAACGGACGGCCGATCAGCTGCAGCCCGAGCGGCAGCCCGTCCCGGTTGAGACCGGCCGGCACGGCAAGCCCCGGAAGACCGGCCATGTTCACCGTCACGGTGAAGATGTCGTTGAGATACATCTGCACCGGATCGCCGCTGAAGGCGCCAGGTGCGAAGGCCGCATCCGGGGTCGCCGGCGTCAGGATCGCGTCGACGCCGGCCTCGAAAGCCAGGTCGAAATCGCGCTTGATCAGCGTGCGCACCTTCTGCGCGCGCAGGTAATAGGCGTCGTAATAGCCGGCGGAAAGCACATAGGTGCCGATCAGAACGCGCCGCTTCACCTCGGCTCCGAACCCGGCGGCGCGGGTGTTTTCATACATGTCGGCAATGTCTTCGCCGGGAACCCTCAAGCCGTAACGCACGCCGTCATAGCGGGCGAGGTTGGACGAGGCCTCGGCCGGTGCGACGATGTAATAGGCCGGCAGCGCGTATTTCGTGTGCGGCAGGTTGATCTCGACGATCTCGGCGCCGGCCGCCTTCAGCCACTCGATGCCCCTGGCCCACAGCGCGTCGACCTCCTCCGGCATGCCCTCGACCCGGTACTCGGCCGGAATGCCGATCCTCAAACCCTTGACCGAACGGCCGATCGCCGCCTCGTAATCGGGCACGGGCATGTCCACCGAGGTCGTGTCCTTCGGGTCGCTCGAGGCCATCGAGCGCATCATGATCGCGTTGTCGCGCAGGGTCCGGGTGATCGGCCCGGCCTGGTCGAGCGAGGAGGCAAAGGCGACGACGCCCCAGCGCGAGCAGCGCCCGTAGGTCGGCTTCATGCCGACCGTGCCGGTCAGCGCCGCCGGCTGGCGGATCGAGCCGCCCGTGTCGGTCGCAGTCGCGCCAAGGCAAAGCGAGGCGGCAACGGCGGCCGCCGAACCGCCCGACGAGCCGCCCGGCACCAGCGCCTCGTCGGAGCCGGCGCGCCGCCACGGATTGACGACATTGCCGTAATAGGATGTCTCGTTCGACGAGCCCATGGCGAACTCGTCCATGTTCAGCTTGCCGAGCATCACGGCACCGTCCGCCCACAGGTTGGCGGTGACGGTCGATTCATACGGCGGCTTGAAGCCGTCGAGGATGTGGCTGCAGGCCTGCGTATGCACGCCTTCGGTCGCGAAAAGGTCCTTGATGCCGAGCGGAATGCCTTCCAGCGCCCCGCCCTCGCCCCGGGCCAGCTTCTCGTCCGAACGCGCCGCCATCTCGCGGGCCCGGTCGGGCGTGACCGCGACATAGGCGTTGATCGAGGGATTGGCCGCCTCGATCGCCGAAAGATAGGCGTTCGTCAGCTCGCTCGCGCTGATCTCGCGGGCGGCAAGCCGGTCGCGGGCCTCTGCCAGGGTCAGTTTCGTCAGCTCGGTCATCTGGGTCGTCTCGCTGGGACTTAAGGTCACGCTGGAATGGTCTGCGCCGCGCGCTCACGGCATGTCGTTGCGCCTGTCTCGCGCCCTGCGCGGCTCCCGTCAAGTCTTGCAGGCCGTGCCGGCGGCAACCAGTTGCTTGCGGCAGAAGACGGAAAAGGGCGTATCGGGGTAATCCAGCACCGGCGGGCTTTCGATGCCCGCCACGAAGGCCATGGCTTTATTCCACGACCTTCGGGACCATGAAGAAATTGTCGTCGGAAGCGGGCGCGTTGCCCGTCACCTTGTCCGGGTAGCCGCCGTCGGTGACCGCGTCCTGGCGCTTCTTCATCTCCTGCTTGACCACCGAGGTCATCGGCTCGACGCCCTCGACGTCGACCTCGTCAAGCTGCTCGACAAAAGCCAGGATCGTGTTGAGCTCGCCGGTCATCTTGCCGGCCTCGTCGTCCGTGACCTTGATCCGCGCCAGATGGGCGACGCGCTTCACCGTATCGATATCGACGGACATGCAAACTCTCCAGAAGCTCGGAACCGGCCCGTTCCGCTGGCGACCCTTCTTGGATCCACTCCGAACGGCCACATGATGACGGCTGGCGAAGCGAACGCCCCGCCTTTCCCAACGGCCTATATCACCCGCTTCCTTCCCCCTGCAAGACAACAGGCCCGCACTCAGGCGCAAATACGTCCGCCAACGCCGGCCGGCATGGCCCGCGCGCCGCTGACGAGACTGCGCAGCAGCCGGTCGTCGCCAAAGGCCCGGTCGACGCGCCCGCCCCGCTCCTGGCGTTCCTCGACAATGCGCCCGAGCCGCCAGCTTTGCCGAAAGATCACCGTCTCGCGCACCATCCGCCCGTCGACATCGACCCCGTCGAAGCGGCAGGCGAACTCCGCCATTTCCCGCGCCCTGTCGCAGACAAGGTCGTCGACCGTGCCGCGCAGCATGGTGAAGCGGCGCAGCACCGGCATCATCTTGCGCAGCACCGCCTCCAGCCCGTCGGCGGCAAGCGCCCCATTGTCGTAAAGGCGGATGTCGGGCGCGAAATGGGCGCGGGCAGCACCGGCAAGGTCCCCGCGCGACAGGGTCACGATGTAATCATCAAGGCGGGAACGAAACGGCAGCGCTTTCGCGCCGGAAGCAAAGGGACGGACAATGTTGGTCATGGCTGCACCCGTTCTGGACAGATGAGAACATTACGTGAACATTCATCATCTGTCCAGCGGGTCGCCAACGAAAATCGGCAGGCCTCCGCCCGCCCCGGATCTCCTCAGACCTCCAGCGAGGCGCCCGGCGCCGTCACCTTCACGCGCGAGCCCTGGTCGCCCATTTCCCGCACGAAGGCATCCGCCGACTGGTCGAGGATAGGGAACGTGCCGTAGTGGCAGGGAATGACCGTGTCGAAGTCGAAATAGCGGCGGCAGGCCAGGGCGGCCGTGCGCGCGCCCATGGTGAAGCGGTCGCCGATCGGCACGATGCCGACCTTCGGCGCGTAGAGTTCGTTGACCAGCGCCATGTCGCCGAAAATGTCGGTATCGCCCATGTGATAGAGCACCGGCTGCCCCTTCGCGCGGACGATCAGCCCGTTCGGCTGACCCATGTAGACCGGCGGCCAACCGCCGGCGAGCGACGACGAGGTGTGATGCGCCTGGGTGAGCGAGACGGCGAAGGGACCGACATCGACGGTGCCCCCGCAGCCCATCGGGTTGATGTTCTCGTGCCCCTGCGACTGCACCCACATGGTTATTTCAAAGTTCGCGGTGACCTGCGCGCCGGTCGCCTTGGCGATGGCGATCGTGTCGCCGATATGGTCGTCATGTCCGTGAGTCAGCAGGATATGGGTCACCCCTTCGCTCGCCTGCTCGACGCTCATGTCGGCGGGAAAGGACGGGTTTCCGGAAAGAAACGGGTCGATGAGGATCGTCGCGCCGGGAGTTTCCACGCGAAAGGCCGCGTGGCCAAGATGGGTGATCTTCATTGCATTGCCTCGTCTTTTTCGGGTGTGTCGCAGGGGCGGCCCCTGCGCCATGATTGTCCGGTGGGAATCTAGCCGCTTGAGCGGCAACCGCAATCCCGCGATCTGTTCGCCCGCGCATCGCCGTGCTAAAGCCGGGAGATGGCACATGATCCGCTCCTGTCGCACGAGGATTTCGCCGCCGCCCTGCCCCCGGGCCGCCGGCTGCTCGGCCTTGATCTCGGCACCAAGACGATCGGCCTCGCGCTCTCCGATCTCGGACGTGGCATCGCCTCGCCTCTGGAGACCATCCGCCGCAAGAAGTTCGGTCTCGACGCCGCCCTCCTGCTCGACATCTGCCGCAAGCACGAGATTTGCGGCCTGGTCATAGGGCTGCCGCTGAACATGGACGGTTCCGAAGGTCCCAGGGTCCAGGCGACCCGCTCCTTCACCCGCAACCTCGCCCCGCTGACGGATCTGCCGATGACCGCCTGGGACGAGCGCCTGTCGACGGCCGCCGTCACCCGCACGCTGATCGAGGCCGACCGCTCGCGCGCACGCCGGGCCGAACTTGTCGACAAGATGGCCGCCGCCTTCATCCTTCAGGGCTATCTCGACCGTCTCGCCCATCTGGCGCGCAACGCGCAACGACAGGAACCCTCGCCGTGAACGGCATTCTCAACGCGCTCGTTCCGGTCCTCCTCGTCATTGCCGCCGGCCATGTCGTTGCCCGCATGGGTCTCATCACCGGCGACCAGTGGCGCGGCATCGAGAAGATCGCCTATTTCCTGCTGTTTCCCGCCATCATCATCTCGACCGTCGCGCGCACCGACTTCATGGCGATCCCCGCCTTCGAGATGAGCGCCGCCCTGGTCCTGTCCATCTTCGCGATGACGGCTCTCGCGCTGGCCCTTCAGCCGGTCCTGAAGCGCAGCTTCGGCATAGACGGCCCGCGATTTTCATCCGTCTTCCAGGGCGCGACACGCTGGAACACCTTCGTCGCGCTGGCCATCGCCGACGAATTGCTGGGCGCCGACGGCGTTGCGCTGCTGGCGGTGGCCGTGGTCGCGATGATCCCGCTTCTCAACATCATCAACGTGCTGGTGCTGTCGCGCTTTGCCAGCGGCGAGGCGCCGGGTGCCGCGAAGATCGCGCTCGATCTCGTCCGCAACCCGCTGATCTGGTCGACCGCCGTGGGTCTTGCGATCAACCTGACCGGTCTGCCGCTGCCGCGCTTCGCCTGGTCGACACTGGAGATCCTCGGCAGCGCGGCGCTTCCCATCGGCATCGTCTGCGTCGGCGCCGGGCTCAATCTGGGCTCCCTGCGCCGGCCGGGTCCCGCCTTGACGAGCGCCACCGTCCTCAAGCTTGCCGTCATGCCGCTCTTCGGCTTCCTTTTCGCGACGCTGATCGGCGTCCACGGCCCGGCCTTCACGGCGGTGATGATCGCCATGTCGGTTCCCTCCGCCGGCAATGCCTACCTGCTCGCCCGCCAGATGGGGGGCGACGCGCCGCTGATGGCCGAAATCCTGACACTGCAGACGCTGGTCGCGGCCGTCTCCATGCCGCTTGTCCTCCTCATCGCCGTTTAGGGCGCCGTCGCGGTGGAGAAGCGTTCTCAGCGCTTGAGCCCCTGGCCCGCAGCGCCTATAGGGTACGCTTTAATGAGCACACCGACCTCTCCTCTCGCGGAGCTTTATCCGCACCGTCACCTTCTCGGCATCGAGGGCCTGCAGCCCCACGAGATCACCGCCCTTCTCGACAGGGCGGAAGCCGCCGTGGAGATCAGCCGGCAGGTGGAGAAGAAAAAGTCCGTCCTGCGCGGCCGCACCCAGATCAACCTCTTCTTCGAAGCCTCGACACGGACGCAGTCGTCCTTCGAGATCGCCGGCAAGCGGCTCGGCGCCGACGTGATGAACATGTCGGTCTCCTCGTCCTCGGTGAAGAAGGGCGAGACGCTGATCGACACCGCCGCGACGCTGAACGCGATGCATCCCGACATCATCGTCGTCCGCCATCATGCAGCCGGCGCGGTGCATCTTCTGGCGCAAAAGGTCGGGTGCTCGGTCGTCAATGCCGGCGACGGCGCCCATGAGCACCCAACCCAGGCGCTGCTCGACGCGCTGACGATCCGCCGCCACAAGGGCGGGATCGCCCGTCTGACGGTGGCCATCTGCGGCGACATCCTTCATTCGCGCGTCGCCCGCTCCAACATCATCCTGCTCAACGCGCTCGGCGCGCGGGTGCGGGTCGTCGCCCCGTCCACGCTGCTGCCAAACGGCATCGCCCGGATGGGGGTCGAGGTGTTCCAGGACATGCGCAAGGGCCTTGCCGGCGCCGACATCGTCATGATGCTGCGACTTCAGCGCGAACGCATGGCCGGTTCCTACATTCCCTCCGTGCGCGAGTATTTCCGCTATTACGGCCTCGACCGGGACAAGCTCGACAGCGCCAAGCCGGATGCGCTCGTCATGCATCCCGGCCCGATGAACCGGGGCGTGGAGATCGATCCCGAGATCGCCGATGGTCCGCAAAGCCTGATCCGCGAGCAGGTCGAGATGGGCGTTGCCGTGCGGATGGCCGTTCTCGAGGCGCTCGCCGCCCACCTGCCGAACAATTGAGGAGGACGACCATGGCGGCGACCCCGACCCCGATCCTTCTCGCCAATGCCCGCGTCATCGACCCGGCCAATGGCATCGACGAACAGGGCTCCGTCCTGCTTGTCGACGGCCGCATCGCGGCCGCCGGAGCAACCGCCCTCAACCAGGGTGCCCCGGAGGGCGCGCAGGTGATCGACGTCGCCGGCGCGGTCGTGGCGCCGGGACTGATCGACATCGGCGTCACCGTCGGCGAACCCGGCGGCGAACACCGCGAGACGCTTGCAAGCGCCAGCCAGGCGGCAGCCGCCGGCGGCGTCACGACCATTGTCACCTCGCCCCAGACCGATCCCGTCATCGACGATCCGGCCCTGGTCGACTTCGTCCTGCGCCGCGCCCGCGACACGGCCGTGGTCAATGTCCACCCGCTTGCGGCGCTGACCAAGCAGCTCGGCGGCGAGGAAATGAGCGAAATCGGCCTGCTGCGCGAGGCCGGCGCCGTCGGCTTTTCCAACGGCCACCGCTCGGTCACCCATTCCGGCATGATGCGGCGCCTGCTGACCTATGCCCGCGACTTCGATGCGCTGGTGATGCATCACACGGAGGATCCGGACCTTGCCGGCGCGGGCGTCATCAACGAGAGCCTTGCGGCAAGCTGGAAGGGCCTGCCTTCCAGCCCGCGCGAGGCGGAAATCATCATGGTCGAGCGCGACCTCAGGCTGGCCGCTCTCACGCGCGGGCGCTATCACGCCCAGACCGTTTCCTGTGCCGACAGTGCTGTCGCCGTCGGCCGCGCAAAAGGCAAGGGCCTCGACGTCACCTGCGGCATCTCGATCAACCACCTGACGCTGAACGAGAACGACATCGGCCCCTACCGGACCTTCTTCAAGATGTCGCCGCCGCTGCGCTCCGAGGAAGAACGCCTCGCCATGGTCGCCGCGCTCGCCGATGGCACGATCGACGTCATCATTTCCAATCACGACCCGCAGGATGTCGAGACCAAGCGTCATCCCTTCGCGGAAGCCGCCGACGGCGCCATCGGCCTGGAAACGCTGCTCGCCGCCGGGCTCCGGCTGGTTCATGCCGGCGAAGTCCCGCTGTCGACCCTTCTGGCGGCGATGACATGCAATCCCGCCCGCCGCCTCGGCCTGCCCGGAGGCAGCCTTGCCACAGGCGCTCCGGCGGATATCGTCGTCTTCGATCCGGACCGGCCCTGGGTTCTCGACAAGGCCCGGATCCGCTCGCGCTCGAAGAACACCCCCTTCGAAGACGCACGGTTTTCCGGGCAGGTCCTCCAGACCATCGTTGCGGGACGCATCGTCTCGTCCTAGAATTGCACCACAATCACAACCGGAGGCTGCGCGTGCCCGACCCGATAAGCTGGAGCCTGGCCCTGCCCTATTTTCTCGCAGCCCTTGTTTTCGGCTACCTGCTGGGCTCCATCCCGTTCGGCCTTGTCATCACCCGCCTTGCCGGCGAAGGGGACATCCGCAAGATCGGCTCCGGCAATATCGGCACGACCAACGTGCTGCGCACCGGAAAGAAGCATCTCGCGGCGCTGACCCTCATCGGCGACATGCTGAAGGGCACGCTCGCCGTTCTGGTCGCCGGACGCTTCGGCGGACCCGACATCATGGTCATGGCCGGCCTGGGCGCGTTTCTCGGGCACCTCTTCCCGCTTTGGCTGAAGTTTCGCGGCGGCAAGGGCGTCGCCACCTATCTCGGCGTCCTGCTCGGCCTCTTCTGGCCGGCGGCTCTCGCCTTCGCCGTCATCTGGGTCGGCGTTGCCCTTGTCTCCCGCTATTCCTCGCTCTCGGCGCTGGTCGCCAGCCTCGTCACGCCCCTTCTGCTCTATTTCGTCTTTGACCGGGTACAATTCGCCGAACTGATGGGTCTCCTGTCATTGATCCTCTGGGCCAAGCATCACGAGAACATCGGACGTCTCCTGAAGGGCACCGAAGGCCGCATCGGAAGCAAGGGATGACCTCGCAGCGGTCCGAAGCGGGGCGCGGCCGCGTCCTCACGGATCGCCAGCGGCTTGCCTGGCTGCGCCTCATCCGCTCCGAGAATGTCGGACCGATCACCTTTCGCGAACTGATCAACCACACCGGATCGGCCGAGGCCGCGCTTGCCGCCCTGCCCGAGCTTTCCCGCCAGGGCGGAAAGAGAACCATCCGGATCGCGTCCCAGATCGAGGCGGAAGAAGAGACCGCGGCCCTGACGCGCCTCGGCGGGCGGTTCCGCGCGCTTGGCGAATACGGCTACCCGCCGCTGCTGCGCCATGTCGACGGAGCGCCGCCGCTGATTGCCGTGCTCGGCTCCGACGACCGTCTCGCGGAGGAGGCGACGATCGCCATGGTCGGCGCCCGCAACGCCTCGCTTGCCGGGCAGAAGATCGCGACCGAAATCGCCAGTCATCTGTCGTCGGCCGGCTACACGATCGTCTCGGGCCTGGCGCGCGGGATCGATGCCGCCGCCCATCGCGCTGCCCTTTCCGGCGGCACCCTGGCCGTCCTTGCCGGCGGCGTCGATATCGTCTACCCCCCTGAAAACCGGGACCTTTACCGGGATATCGCCGAACGCGGCGGCGCCATCGTCAGCGAAATGCCGTTCGGCTGGAAACCCCGCGCCCGCGACTTCCCCCGACGCAATCGCCTGATTTCCGGAATGTCGCTTGCAACCGTTCTGATCGAGGCGGCGCGCGCCTCCGGGTCCCTGCACACGGCCCGCTTCGCGGCCGAGCAGAACCGCGAGGTTTTCGTCGTTCCCGGGTCTCCCCTGGACCCCCGCTCGGAGGGCGGCAACCGCCTCATTCGCGACGGTGCGACACTGGTAGCCGGCGGTCAGGACGTGCTGGAGAGCCTCGGCCCACGTCGGCAACTTGGCGATCCGGTCATACCGCTCGACATCGCCGAACCTGCCGCATCCGATGGTCGGCCTCACCCGCCAAGCGTCGACGATACGGCAAGAGGCAGGGTTCTGGCAGCACTGGGCGGTTCGCCGGTCGAGGTCGACGAGGTCATCCGTCACACCGGCGTCGAAGCGCGCATCGTCCACGTCATCCTGCTGGAACTCGAACTTGCCGGGCGCCTCGAGCGCCATCGTGGCCAGAAGATCAGCCTGATCGACAGCCGCTGACCCTCGGCCCGGATTCAACGAGCACGATCAACTTGCTGCGATCCGCGCCGGCAGGCCGCGGAAACCCGTTCCACAACGGCAAACGCACCTCCACCACCATGCCCGCGACGGTTGTGCACCCCGAACGAGCCCCTTTACCACCCTGAATAGAGATTGTGGTTGTATAAAATACAACCAGTTTTCGGACGTGCTGGCGACCTCGTCAGTTCCGTGCAATCACCACCGGAAACACAACCTCAGGTAAATTTTACCTGCGCACAACTTTTTCCGCACTCGCGCGCTCCATGTCGGCGTGCCGGTCAAATGCCTCAACCCGAGCCATCTCAAGAAGATATGCAAGAAAATCCAATTCGTTATGAGATGCCAGATCTCTCAGCTCCCGGCATATCTGGGCACAGTAGCGCGCGGCTTCGGAGCGGTCCTTGTGGGATTCGATCGGCATTTTGTGACCCGGTGATTGGCCGATTTTGACGGCTGGCGGAAGTTGTACAACCTTTGGTTTTCTACAATCATACTACACGTTAAAAACAATTGGTTGCAAGGCAGCCATTTGACTTTCGGTTGCCGCCGGCGGGGCAGGTGACGACGTCCCGCGCCCCTCGTCCCTGTCCGGCGGGAGGCTTCGTCCGGTCCCAATCCGCTCGCGTGCGCCGGGGTCCCGCGTCTCGTTCCGCACCTCCGGGAACCGGAATTGCTGCCCTCTCCAGGTGTCCCCTGCACGATGATCGGCCGCCGGTGCGTCCCGCAGCCCTTGACCAGCCTTGCGGGAAAGGTCATTTGACAGCGGCCATGCAATTGGGGGATCGTCCCGCGTCAGTCGCGCATGCTGGTCAAAGTTGTACCGCCGCTCCGCCGGAGCGGAGCGCCCGTATTCCTGTTTGGGGTCTCATGAATATCGTCATCGTGGAATCGCCGGCCAAGGCCAAGACAATCAACAAGTATCTTGGCTCGGACTATCAGGTCCTCGCCTCCTATGGCCATGTCCGCGACCTCCCCGCCAAGGACGGATCCGTCCTCCCGGACGACGACTTCGCCATGACCTGGGACGTGGACGCCAAGTCCCAGAAGCGCCTCAACGACATCGTCCGCGCCGTGAAAGGCGCCGACCGGCTCATCCTCGCCACTGACCCGGACCGGGAAGGCGAAGCCATTTCGTGGCACGTGCTTGAAGTGCTCCGGCAGAAGAAGGCGCTGAAGGACATGCCGGTCCAGCGCGTCGTCTTCAATGCGATCACCAAGAAGTCGGTGCTCGATGCGATGGCCAACCCGCGCGACATCGACGAGCCGCTCGTCGATGCCTATCTGGCGCGCCGCGCGCTCGATTATCTCGTCGGCTTCACCCTGTCGCCGGTCCTCTGGCGCAAGCTGCCGGGTGCCCGCTCCGCCGGGCGCGTCCAGTCGGTGGCGCTGCGTCTTGTCTGCGACCGGGAAGCGGAAATCGAGCGCTTCGTGCGGCAGGAATACTGGTCTGTCCTTGCCAACCTGCAGACCTTTGCCGGCGTCGCCTTCCAGGCGCGCATCGCGACCTTCGAAGGCAAGAAGCTCGGCCGCCTCGACATCGCCAACGAGGCGGAGGCGGACAAGATCGCCTCGGTCCTGCGCGCCGCGACACTGACCGTCGCCAATGTCGAGTCCAAGCCGCAACGCCGCCATCCGGCGGCTCCCTTCACCACCTCCACGCTGCAGCAGGAGGCCTCGCGCAAATACGGGTTCGCCGCCGCCCGCACCATGCAGGTTGCGCAGAAGCTCTATGAGGGTGCTGATATCGGCGGCGAGACCGTCGGCCTCATTACCTATATGCGAACCGACGGCGTGCAGATCGCCGGCGAGGCCATCGCCTCCGCCCGCAACGTGATCGGCAAGGATTACGGTCCCGAATACGTCCCGGAAAAGCCTCGCCACTACTCCTCCAAGGCGAAGAACGCCCAGGAGGCGCACGAGGCCATCCGTCCGACGGAACTGACCCGGCGCCCGCGCGACGTTGCCCGCTATCTCGACCCGGACGCGGCCCGCCTTTACGAACTGATCTGGAAGCGGACCATCGCCTCGCAGATGGAATCCGCCGTTCTGGAACGGACCACCGCCGACATTGACGCCAAGGCGCCGTCCGGCGCGGCCGTCCTGCGCGCCACCGGCCAGGTGGTCCGCTTCGACGGCTTCCTGTCGCTCTACCAGGAAGGCCGCGACGACGAGGAGGACGAGGACAGCCGCAGGCTTCCGGCAATGGCCGCGGGCGAGGCCGTCAGCCGGCAGTCGGTCGAGACCGCGCAGCATTTCACCGAGCCCCCTGCCCGCTTCACCGAGGCAACGCTCGTCAAGAAGATGGAAGAGCTCGGCATTGGCCGGCCCTCGACCTATGCCTCGACGCTGCAGACCCTGCGCGACCGCGAATACGTCAATCTAGACGGCAAGCGCCTCGTCCCCGAGGACAAGGGGCGCCTTGTGACCGCGTTCCTGGAGAGCTTCTTCGACCGCTATGTAGAGTTCGACTTCACCGCCGCGCTTGAGGAGAAACTCGACCGCATCTCGGCCGGCGAATTGTCCTGGAAGGATGTCTTGCGCGATTTCTGGAAGGAATTCTCCAACACCGTGCACGAGATCAAGGATCTGCGGGTATCGGAGGTGCTGGAGGCGCTCAACGAGATGCTCGCCGCCCACGTCTTCCCGGACGCCGGCAATGGCGAGGATCCGCGCAAGTGTCCCGCATGCGGCAGCGGTCGCCTGTCGCTGAAGGTCAGCCGCTTCGGCGCCTTCGTGGGGTGCTCCCACTACGACAAGGAAAAGCTCGAGGGCAAGGTTCCCAACGAGAACCCTCCCCATTGCGGATACACGAGGCAATTGTCTGCCGGCAACGGCGACGGCGACACCGAGATCGCCGACGGCCCGAAGCTGCTTGGCCAGGACCCGGAAACCGGTCTCGACGTCACGCTTCGCTCCGGCCGGTTCGGCCCCTATGTGCAGCTCGGCGAGGAAGCCAAGCCCAAGCGCTCGTCTCTGCCGCGCGGCTGGCAGGCCTCGGAGATGGATCTCGACAAGGCCCTCCAGCTCCTCTCCCTGCCCCGTGAGGTCGGCCCGCATCCCGAAGACGGCAAGATGATCTCCGCCGGCATCGGGCGCTACGGTCCCTTCGTCCTGCACGAAGGCACCTATGCCAACCTGGAAAGCGCCGAGGAAGTGTTCTCCGTCGGCATCAACCGTGCTGTCGATGCTCTCGCCGAAAAGCGTGCCAAGGGCGCGCGCGGCCGCGCGACCGCGGCCCCGCTGAAGGAGCTTGGCGAGCATCCCGATGGCGGCGCGATGACCGTCCAGGACGGACGCTACGGCCCTTACGTGAAATGGGCGAAGATCAACGCCACCTTGCCCAAGGGCAAGGACCCGCTCACCATCACGGTTGAGGAAGCGGTCGAGCTGGTCAACGCCAAGGCGGCAAAATCCGGCAAGGCCCCCGCGAAAAAGGCCCCCGCCAAAAAGGCTGCCGCCAAGAAACCGGCAGCCAAGAAGGCGCCTGCGAAGAAGCCGGCGGCCAAGAAGACCGCGTCGAAAAAGACGGCCGCCGCCAAGGATGATGGCTCTTGAGCACAAAGGGTCCCAAGCGACCGCCCGCAGCGAAAAAGGGCGCCAAGGCAAAAGGCAGCGCCGAACTTCCCGGCCGCGACGAGATCATGGCCTTTGTCGCCGCAAATCCGGCGATGGCGGGCAAGCGCGAGATCGCCCGTCATTTCGGCATCACCGGCGGCGCCCGCATCTACCTGAAGCGCCTGCTGCGCGAGATGGCTGACGACGGCCTGCTGGAAAAGCGCCAGAAGAAGCTGGCCCGCCCCGGCGACCTGCCGCCCGTGCTCGTCGTGCATGTGAGTGCCCGCGACGCGGACGGCGAATTGCTGGCCGAACCGGCCAGTTGGGACGCGGAGGAGCACGGCGCACCGCCGAAGATCCTCGTGGTTCCCGATCGCAAGCGCTCTGAAACGCGCGCGCCCGGCCTTGGCGACCGCCTGCTGATCCGGCTGTCCTCCGACGACCCGGGCGCGGAAGCAACCCGGGCGGGACGCGTCGTGAAGCTGCTCGAGCGGCAGGCAGCGAGCGTGCTGGGCATCCTGCGGCAATCCGGACCCCGGACCTTCCTGGAACCGATCGACCGGCGCCAGAAGGAAATGGACATCGACACGAGCGACCTGAAGGACGCCGTCGACGGCGACCTCGTCTCGGTCGCCATCGCCCGTTCCGGCCGCTATGGCGCGCCCCGCGGGCGGATCGACAAGCGCATCGGTGCGATGCATTCGGAAATGGCGGTCTCGGAAATCGCGCTGCACACGCATGGTATTCCGCACAGCTTTCCCGACCGTGTGATCGAGGCAGCGGAAAGCGCCAGGGCAGCGACGCTGAAAGGCCGCGAAGACTGGCGCAAACTGCCCCTGATCACGATCGACCCGGCCGACGCCAAGGACCATGACGACGCCGTCCATGCGGAACCCGACACGGATCCGGCCAATCCGGACGGCCATGTCGCGACCGTCGCCATCGCCGATGTCGCCTATTACGTGCGTCCGGGAGAGCCGCTCGACCGGGAGGCCCACCTGCGCGGCAATTCGGTCTACTTCCCCGATCGCGTCATCCCGATGCTGCCGGAAGCGCTGTCGAACGGCCTGTGCTCGCTCAAGGAAGGCGAGGACCGGCCGGCCATGGCCGTGCGCATGGTCTTCGATGCCAAGGGCAACAAGCTGCGCCACAGTTTCCACCGGGTGATGATGCGCTCGGCGGTGAAACTGTCGTACCAGCAGGCGCAAGCCGCCATCGACGGCAGCTCCAGCGACGTCTCCCAGGCCGTCCTGGAGGACATTCTCAAGCCGCTCTGGGCCGCCTATGACTGCCTCAAGCGCGGACGGCAGGCCCGCGAGCCGCTCGATCTGGACCTGCCCGAGCGCAAGATCCGGCTGAAATCCGATGGCACCGTCGAGGATGTCTACACGCCGGAACGCCTCGATGCGCACAAGCTGATCGAGGAATTCATGATCCAGGCCAATGTCGCGGCGGCGGAGACCCTGGAAAAGGCCGGCGTGCCATTGCTGTACCGGGTACACGATGCCTCCAGCCCGGAAAAACTCGAAGCGCTCAAGGAATTCCTGTCGACGCTGGGTGTCCGGCTCGCCGCCAGCGGCGGGTTGCGTCCCGCCGCCTTCAACACGATCCTGCACAAGGTCGAGGGCACGCCCGAGGCGGAACTCGTCAACCAGGTGATCCTGCGCAGCCAGGCCCAGGCCGAGTATTCACCGGAGAATATCGGCCATTTCGGCCTCAACCTGCGCCGCTACGCGCATTTCACCTCGCCGATCCGCCGCTATGCCGATCTCATCGTCCATCGCGGCCTGATCCGAGCGCTGAAGATCGGCGATGACGGCCTTCCCGATGGCATGGAAGCAAAGCTGGAGGCGATCGGCGCGGATGTGTCGACCGCGGAGCGCCGCGCCATGCTGGCCGAGCGCGACACCGTCGACCGGCTGATCGCGCTGTGGCTCGCCGACCAGGTGGGCGCCCGCTTCACCGGCCGTATCTCCGGTGTCGTGAAGTCCGGCCTCTTCGTGCGGCTCGACGACACCGGCGCCGACGGCTTCGTGCCCGCTTCGACCATCGGCGACGATTATTACCATTACGACGAATCGTCGCATTCGATGAGCGGCCGAACCACAGGCGAAACCTTCGCTTTGGGCGACCGCGTCGAGGTGCGACTGGTCGAAGCGGCCCCCTATGCGGGCGCGCTGCGGTTTGAACTTTTGAGCGAAGGTCACTATCACAAGCGAAAGAGTGCGCGCGAGCGCACGATCTCGCGCAACCGCAAGCACGCACGCGGCGGTGGCGCCGGCCGTGCCGGAAAGACCGGCGGCCCCCCGAAAGGACGGCGCAAATGACTGTGACCTACGCTGGTACCGCCGGCATCGGCGGCCCCGCCACCCCTGCCACCGTGGCCGCCAAGCCCCGGCGCGACGTCGCCCGTGCGATGTTGCTCGGCGCCAAGGGCCTGTGCCCCAACTGCGGCACCGGCCGCCTTTACGGCAAGTATCTGAAGGTCGAGCCGGTCTGCGCGTCCTGCGGCGAGGAACTTCACCACCATCGCGCCGACGATGCCCCGCCCTATTGCACGATCTTCGTTGTCGGACATGTGGTGCTGCCGATCGCGCTGGCCGTCGAGGTGATGATGGTGCCCCCCATGTGGGTCCATCTGGTGCTCTGGCTGCCACTCATCGTCGCGATGACGCTCTTTTGCCTGCCGCCGATCAAGGGCGCGCTTATCGGCCTGCAATGGGCCAACTACATGCACGGTTTCGACCCCAACGCGATCGGCGACGACGAACCGGGGATCGATTTCGGCGGAGATGGCACACGCGCATGAGCGAGAACCTCGTGCAACGCCTGTCCCAGGCCGAGCGTCACATGAACAACCCGAACCTGCGGCCGAAGGATGCGGCGACACTGCTGGTTCTCGACCGGAGCGATGGCGGCAGCCCGCGCGTCCTGATGGGACGCCGTCACATGCGCCACCGCTTCATGCCGGGCATGTTCGTGTTTCCCGGCGGCCGGGTCGATCCGGCCGACAGCCGCATTCCGGTAACCGGCAGCTATCACCCGGAAGTGGCGCGCAAACTCACGCACGCCATGAAGACGCCCAGGACCGAGGCCCGGGCGCGGGCCTTCACGGTGGCGGCGGTGCGCGAGACCTACGAGGAAGCCGGCCTGCTGGTCGGAACCCCGAGCGATCTCGCCTGGCAGGGCAAGGACGACATGGCGGCGTTTTCCGAACGCCGCCTGCTGCCCGACCTGACACCGATCCGCCTGATCGCGCGGGCCATCACCCCGCCCCGCCGGCCACGCCGCTTCGACACCCGCTTCCTCGCTGTCTTCGCAGACGCCATCGCCGACCGCCTACCCTCCGGAACCGGCCCTTCCGGCGAGCTGGAGGACGTCCACTGGCTGTCGCTCGATGATGCGAAGGCACTGGAACTGCCGACCATCACACTGACGATCATCGAGGAATTGCAGGCGCGCCTGGCGGTCGATCCGGATCTCGACCCGGCAACACCGGTGCCCTATTACTACTGGCGCGGCTCGGGATTCGTTCGCGAGGAAATCTGACGCCGAATGAGCGCGACGGGCCAGCCTTCCCGCTTGACTTTGGGCGCGCGAAACGTATGGTGCGCGCTCAGTTTCCAAGGAATACCCGGTGGAGCGTCTTCTCCGAATCTGACGGAGCCTCCGACGTACGGCCGGACACCAGTGCAAGGACAAGAACGATGGCCAAGGCCAACACCATCAAGATCAAGCTGCTGTCGACGGCCGACACAGGCTTCTTCTACGTGACGAAGAAGAACTCCCGCACGATGACCGAGAAGATGGTCAAGCGGAAGTACGACCCGGTCGCGAAGAAGCATGTCGAGTTCCGCGAAGCCAAGATCAAGTAAGATCTGGCTTCCAGACGACGACAGAGACAGAGGCTCCTTCGGGAGCCTTTTTCGATTCTGGTCGCCTGTTGCAGCCGGGGACGAGGACGCGGCGCCCTGTTCGCCCTGTCATGCATGACGGCAAGCAACAGGGCATGGCCGGTCGCGGCAGGTAATGCCTGACGGCAATGGCATTGGATTTCCTGGAAGAAAAGAGGCGATCGGCGTCCCTGCCGGGCTTACACGAGGAGGCCACTCCAACCCGCGGGACGCCGATCAAACCCACGGTGTCAGGAGATGCGGCGGACCTGAACTTTCCGTGGGAACCTGCCCGGATTGGCCGCTGACGCAGCGCGCTTCCGGGTCGCACGATGATGTTCCGGAGCGAAACATCGCCGTTCTTTCAACGGCAGACTACCCAAAGCGCCTTTCGAATCAATAGACCGGCGCATTTTATTAAGAATTTATTTTCCTTTTATGTAAATGAATTCGGTTAACGGTCGAAATTCGTAACATTCTTGCTCGAACCGGCGCGCTCCCCGCCTGGTGCCGTCGCGACCGCTCCCCCGCCCGCCAGGTTTCCGGATAGCTGCCAGGGCACGCGTTCGAACCAGGACAGCCCCGATCCGGCAGGAGCGCGAGGCACAGAACGGGACTTTCTATCCGGTCAGCGTCTTCCGGCCGGCGTCGGGACGCGTCTCCGGCGACCGCGAGGCCGTGGCCTTGCGGTCCCGTGCCACCTTGTTGCGCCCCGAGCCCTTGGCCTCGTAAAGAGCCTGGTCGGCCCGCTTGATCATCGCCTCGCCATTGTCGTCCGGACCCGTGAACCCGGCGACACCGATGCTGACGGTCACCAGCATCTCGTCCTGCGAGGGCAGCGCGAACGCCTCCGTCTCGATCAGCCTGCGCAAACGCTCGGCAACCCCTTCCGCCGTGTCCAGCGTGGTTTCCGGCATCAGGATGACGAACTCCTCGCCTCCGTAGCGGCAGGCCATGTCGAGGCTGCGCGTGTGTGCGCGCAGGCGCCGCGCCACTTCACGGATCACCCTGTCACCGGCGTCATGCCCGTGGAGGTCGTTGATGCGCTTGAAGTGATCGATATCGATGACCATCACCGACAGCGGCAATTCCGCCTCGCGCGCCTGGCGGACGAGGCTGACGAGATGCGTCTCAAGGTAGCGCCGATTGCGCAGGCCGGTCAGCGGGTCGGTGATCGCCATCGCGATGGTCTGCTCGACATCGGCCGCCAACCGGTCGTTGCCCCGTTTGCGGGTGATCTGCGAACGCATCCGCAGCAGCAATTCGGTCCGCTCGACGGGGCGCAGGACATAGTCGTTCACGCCCAGTTCCAGCGCCCGCGTCGTGCGGGCGGTGTCATCGGGATCGGCCACCAGGACGATCGGCACCAGCCGCGTACGCTCCAGCGCGCGGAGTTGCGATACGAGCCGCAGGGCGTCATAGGACGCAAGGCCGAGATTGATCAGGATCGTGTCATAGGATTTTTCCGCCGCCGCGATCAGTCCCTGAGGCGCCGTGCCTTCCACATCGACGACATATTCGCGCCCAAGCGCCTCCACCAGCCGCGAGCTTGAGGTCGGCCGGTCGTCGACCAGCAGCAGCCGCGCCTCCTCCTCCCTCGCAGGATCGAAAGGTGTCGTCAGGCCGAGTTGCGAACCGGTCTGTGCCCTCAGCCGCAATTCGTCGGTGACGCGTTTCAGCGCCACCAGGTTCTTCACCCGTGCCACCAGGGTCACATCGTTGACCGGCTTGGTCAGGAACTCGTCGGCCCCGGCCCGCAGGCCCTTGATCCGGTCGTCTGTCCGGTCCAGCGCGGTGACCAGGATGACGGGAACATGGGCGCTGCGCGGATCGGACTTGATGCGGCGGCAGACCTCGAATCCATCGAGCCCCGGCATCATCACGTCGAGCAGGACAATGTCGCACGGCCAGGAGGCGATGAGCGCGAGCGCCTCCTCGCCATTGGCGGCGGAGCGGACATCGAAATACTCCGCTCCAAGCCGGGCTTCCAGAAGCCTGACATTCGCCTTGACGTCGTCGACGACGAGTATGCGCCCGCTCATGCCTCCGCCTGTCGGTCAGTCGCCCAGATAGGAACGAACGGTTTCGAGAAACTTCGCGACCGAAATCGGCTTGGAAATATAGGCCTCGCAGCCTCCCTGCCGGATTCGTTCCTCATCGCCCTTCATCGCGAAAGCGGTGACTGCGATGACCGGAATGGTCTTGAGGTCGTCGTCTTCCTTGATCCATTTCGTGACCTCAAGGCCCGACACTTCCGGCAACTGGATATCCATCAGGATCAGCTGCGGGCGATGTTCGCGCGCAAGCTCCAGCGCCTCCATGCCCGTGCGGGTCTGGAGCGTCTGGTAGCCATGCGCTTCCAGGAGGTCATGAAACAGCTTCATGTTGAGTTCGTTGTCCTCAACAATCAGCACGGTCTTAGCCATAATACTCGCCTTCGTCCCCGCGCCCGGGCCACCTGCGGCTCACGTGCCGGGCGAAGATGCGCCGGCATGGCGAGAGCGTGACTGGCGTCGGCCCCTTTCCCACGATAGGTACCATATATCGTAGACGTAATTCGTTTCGGAAAGGCAAACGCAAATGACGGAGCGGTACCCGGCCCGTTTTGGCGCGGATGAAGCGGAGGCGCTCGCAACCGACGCCCTCGGCTATCTCGCTGCGGACCTTGAGCATCTCGGCCGTTTCCTGGCGCTCGCCGGCATCGGCCCGGCGGAGCTGCGCGACGCGGCCAGGGAGCCCGGCTTCCTCGTCGGCGTGCTGGAATTCTACATGGCGCACGAATCGCTGCTGCTCTCTTTCTGCGAGGCGCGCGGCCTGCGCCCGACATCCATCGCCGCGGCCCGCTATGCGCTTGATGGCGGATCGGAAGGCCCCCTGGAATGAGCGAACCGACCCCCGTCAGGCCCCAGACCCTCGCCCAGATCCGCGAGCACGCGAGGCGCCATCCGGCGGATCCTGAACGTCCCCTCGTCATCTGCGATGTCGACGAGGTCGTGCTTCATTTCCTGGCGCCTTTCGAGGCGCATCTCGGCGAACAGGGATTCGCGTTCCTGTCGCATGAGTACAAGCTGACCGGCAACATCGCCGACACGGCCGGCCAGTTGCTCGACGGCACGGCCGTGCGGGCCCTGATCCAGGCCTTTTTCGACGACTGGGCGCCCCGGCAGCAACCGGTCGACGGCGCGGCCGAGGCGCTGCGTTCCCTGTCGGACAGGGCCGATATCGTCTTCCTGACCAATCTTCCCGGCGACTGGAACCGGGAACCGCGCATTGCCAACCTTGCCGGGCACGGCATGGAATACCCGCTTCTCACCAATTCCGGACCCAAGGGAGGCGCGGTCGCGGCCCTTGCCGCGGGGCGCCGCGCACCGGTGGTCTTCATCGACGACAGCGCCACCAACATCCTTTCGGTGCGCGACAGCCATGCAACGAGCACCCTCGTCCATTTCATCGCGGACCGACGCTTCTTCGCCGGCGCCGGGGAGATCGACGGCGTCGCGCTGAAGACCCATGACTGGCGCGACGCGGGCGCCTATATTCGCAACCGGATCGGCGCCTGACGGCAGGCGCCAGGGCGAAGGATGCGGGCATGACCGGCACGGGCATGCAGGGCGCGAAGGCAGCGGGCGACGACAGCGGTGCGGCTCCGCTGCGTGCGCTTTGCCGCGACTGCGGATCGCGCATGCCGGTCCTGACGCGGGCCGGCCGGCCGCGCTGCGCCGCCTGCGGCAGCCCCCGCGTGATTTCTCATCCGGAACTCGACAATCTCGTCATCGCCCATATCGACTGCGACGCCTTCTACGCCTCCGTCGAAAAGCGCGACAACCCGGATCTCCTCGACAAGCCGGTGATCATCGGCGGAGGGACCCGGGGCGTGGTCTCGACGTGTTGCTATATCGCCCGCATCCATGGCGTGCGGTCGGCCATGCCGATGTTCAAGGCCCGCGAAGCCTGCCCGGACGCCGTCATCATCAAGCCGGACATGGCGAAATACGTGCGGGTCGGCCGCGAGATACGCGAGCGCATGCGCACGCTGACACCGCTGGTGGAGCCGCTGTCGATCGACGAGGCGTTTCTCGACATGACCGGCACCGAGCGCCTGCACCATGCGCCGCCGGCCGAGACCCTCGCCCGCCTCGCCCGCGAGATCGAACGCGACATCGGCGTTACCGTGTCCATCGGACTTGCTCCCAACAAGTTCCTCGCCAAGATCGCCTCGGATCTCGACAAGCCGCGCGGCTTCTCGGTGATCGGGGCGCAGGAAGCCGCGCACTTCCTTGCCGGACAGCCGATCGGGCTGATCTGGGGTGTCGGCAAGGTTTTTCGGGAGAAGCTGGCCGCCGACGGGCTGAAGACCATCGGCCAGCTTCAGGAGATGGACGCCACAACCCTCGCCCGGCGCTACGGCACCATGGGCCTGCGCCTCGCCACCCTTGCCTGGGGCCGGGACGATCGCCGCGTTTCTCCGGACCGGGAGACGAAGAGCGTTTCCAGCGAAACCACCTTCAACACCGACATTTCCGACCCGGAGAAGCTGCGCGCCATCCTTCGCCGCCTGAGCGAGGAAGTGTCGGCGCGTCTGAAGGCTGCCGACCTGTCCGGCCGCACCGTGACGCTGAAGCTCAAGACCCCGGATTTCAAGACCGTCACCCGCTCGCGCAGCCTCGGCGATCCGACGCAACTGGCCGACCGCATCTTCCGTACCGGCGATGAACTGCTGCGCGCTGTCGCGGACGGGCGCCGCTTCCGCCTGATCGGTATCGGTGTTTCGGAACTCGCGGGCGCTGCGCAGGCCGATCCGGACGATCTCGTCGATCCGGCCGCCGGCCAGCGCGCCAGGGCGGAACGGGCCATCGACGCCCTGCGCTCGAAATTCGGCAAGCAGGCCGTCGAACTCGGCCTCACGCGCTCCGGCGACCCGCGCCGCCAGCGGGACGGCTGACGCGCCTCAATCCTTGCAGGGCGTCGCGTCGATTCGCGTCAGTTCCACCAGGTTTCCGCGCAGTTCGAAGTCGCCATAATCAAGAAGCAGCCTGCGGCTGATGCCGTTCTCGTAGAGCAGGAAGCTGAGCTGGTAGATCGGCATGCGCTCGCCGGTATGGTCGCTGGAGCCGTCGAAATAGGAGATCGTCACGGGCCAGTGCCGGTGTTCGCCAATCGTTTCGACCGCCTTGGGATCGTCCTTTTCCGCCGCACCCGGCCCGTCGCGCTGCGGCCCGATCACCGCCGTGGTCTCGTAGATCTTCTGCCCCGACTCCGATCCGTCGAAGATGTCGGCAACGAAGATCGGCTTGCCGTTGTTGGCGTTCTCGATCAGCCGCGTCAGGTGTTCGGTCGGGAACAGGGCGTCGCCGGGAAGCGTCACTTCCTCTTCGGCCGGCTTCTTGAGGTCCAGTTCGATGGCCGAGCTCTTGTGTTCGGCCCGTCCGTGCGTCTCCTCGCTGAGCTTCTGGTTGACGAAGGTCTTGGAAACGAACTGGAACGCCCTGCCGGCCGGTTCCTCGAAGGAACTCGTCTGCAGGTCGGTGACCCGCACGTTTCCACCCTCGTCCGCGACCTGTGTGACGAAGCGGAAAGACACGCTGTAGCCCTCACAAGGACCGCCGGTGAACTCGTAGACCATCCGCCCGCGAACACCGGAGATGCCCGCTGCCTGGGACGTGTCGGCAAGCGTCAGGTCGTAGATGGCCCGGTGCGGCTGCAGAGCCCCGCTTGCGCCGGCCGTCGCGACACCCGCACCCAGGACAACAGCAACCGCCATTCCGGCGATCGTCAACGCCCGCCCCTTGCGAATATGAACCATCAAATGCGTCTCCTTCGAAGCCTCGTCAAACAGTCTTGCCTATCCTGCGTCGCGCCACCAGCCCCATTCGCAGGCCGCAAACCGGGAGTTCGCTGGATCGTCCACGCCTTTCCGATCCGCCGTCCGGCGCGCCGGCTTGATGCAGCACGGGAATTGCGCCAATGTCGCGGCCGCAGTCGCAAAGGAGGACACGGATGTCGGGTAAGATCGAGGCACGCATTGCCGAACTGGGTGTAACGCTTCCGCAGGCAGCCGCACCGGCGGCCAACTACGTGCCCTTCGTGCGCACGGGCAACCAGCTCTTCGTCTCCGGACAGATTCCGATGGGCGCGAACGGCATCGAATACCAGGGCAAGCTCGGCGCCGGGGTCTCCATCGAGGACGGTCAGGCCGCGGCGCGCCTTTGCGCCATCAACCTGCTCGCCCAGGCGAAGGCCGCTCTCGGCGACCTCGACAAGATCGTCCGGCTCGTCAAGATCGTCGGCTTTGTCAATTCCGCTCCGGATTTCGGCGACCAGCCGAAAGTGATGAACGGCGCCTCCGACTTCCTCGTGGAAGCGCTCGGCGATGTCGGCCGTCATGCCCGCTCCGCCGTAGGCGTGGCCGGTCTCCCCTTCGGCGTCGCCGTCGAGGTCGAGGGGATCTTCGAGGTCGAATGAAACGCGTTCAGGCGGGCCGGTGGACCATGCGTGACATTTCCTGGCTGACGACCCGCCCGATCGCCCATCGCGGCTATCATGACGCTGCGAAGGGCTGCATCGAAAACAGCCCTTCGGCCATCACGGCAGCGATGGAGAAGTCATTCTCCATCGAGGTCGACCTGCAGCAAAGCGCCGATGACGTTCCCATCGTCTTCCACGACGACACGCTGGACCGGCTGACCTTCGAGACCGGTCCGGTTCGCGCCAGGACCGCGGACGAACTGTCGCGCGTCATGATGCGCGGCACAGACGACCGGCTGTGGCGGCTGGACGATCTCCTGGATCTTGTCGGTGACAGGGTCGGTCTCTGCATCGAGATCAAGTCGCGCTTCGGCCGCGCGCCGGAACGCGCCTTCATCAAGTCGATCGCCGACAGCCTCGCCCGCCATGACGGGCCCGTCGCCGTGAAGTCCTTCGACCCGGAAATGATGGCCCTGATGCGCGAGGCCGCGCCCGATATCCCGCGCGGCGCGCTTGGCGACGGCGCGCGGGACATGAAGGAATGGGGCCGCGCCAGTCGCGTCGAGCGCTTTGCGCTGCGCCACATGCTGCACAGCCTGAGGACCCGGCCGAGCTTCGTCTCCTACTGGGTCAAGGACCTTCCGGCGCTTGCCCCTTCGGTCCATCGCAGGCTGTTCGGCCTGCCGATCATCGCCTGGACAGTGCGCACGCCCGAGGACCTTGCAAGGGCCCGCGCCTTCGCCGACCAGATCGTCTTCGAGGGCTTCGATCCCGACGCGGCGACCGCATCGCGCTGACATCCGCCTTTGCAAGGCCGGTCATCGCGCCCTAAGTTCAGAACCGGTCTTTCATCCGCGTTCCCCCGCGCCTCCCCGCGCCGGACCGCGCGCAATGCCCGAGGTCTGTCCGAGTGACCGCATGCGATGACGAAACCCGCGAATTCCGCCTCAAGGCGATCGGCGGGCTCAGCCAGATCACGCGCGAGCAGTGGGACGCGATGGCCAATCCCGGCTGGCGTCTTTCCGATGCCGGAGCGCCTGTTCCTGCTCCTGAATCAGAACCGCAGGCGGTTGAATCGGAATCTCCGGAAAGGGAGTACAACCCTTTCATATCGCACGACTTCCTGTCGATCCTCGAGGAGAGCGGCTGCGTCGGACAGGCCGCCGGCTGGCTGCCCCAGCACCTCGTCCTGGAGGACCCGGACGGCAAGCCGGTCGCCGCCCTGCCCTGCTATTTGAAATCCCACTCGATGGGTGAATATGTCTTCGACCACGCCTGGGCCGACGCCTATGAGCGCGCCGGCGGGCACTATTATCCGAAACTCCAGTGTTCCGTGCCGTTCACGCCGGCGACCGGCCGCCGCTTCCTGACCTCGTCCGGCATCGACCGGAACGCCGCCATCTCGGCCCTGTCAGGGGGGCTGCGCGACCTCTGCCGGCTGCGGCAGGCCTCCTCCGCCCATATCACCTTCATGACGGAGGCCGAATGGGACGCAGCCGGCACCGAGGGCTATCTGCAGCGCCTCGACCAGCAGTTCCACTGGCACAATCGCGGCTATGCGGATTTCGACGGTTTCCTGGGCGATCTTGCCTCGCGCAAACGCAAGCAGATCCGCAAGGAGCGCCGCGAGGCGCTTCAATCCGGCATCGAGATCGAATGCCTGACGGGGGCAGACATTGGCGAGCACCACTGGGACGCCTTCCACGCCTTCTACGAGGACACCGGCGCCCGCAAATGGGGCCGCCCCTATCTCAACCGGCCCTTCTTCTCGCTGCTCGGCGAGCGGCTGGGCGAACGGGTACTCCTCGTGATGGCGCGGCGCGAAGGGCGCTATATCGCCGGCGCGCTCAACCTGATCGGCTCCCACGCCCTGTTCGGCCGCAACTGGGGGTGCCTCGAAGACCACCCCTTCCTGCATTTCGAGGTCTGTTACTATCAGGCCATCGACTTTGCCATCGCCCGGGGCCTTTCGCGCGTCGAGGCCGGCGCGCAAGGAGCGCACAAGCTTGCCCGCGGCTACCTTCCGGCGGTGACGCGCTCGGCCCACTACATCGCGCATCCGGGATTGCGTGACGCGGTCGCGGATTACCTCTCCCGTGAACGCCAGGCGGTCGAGCGGGAAAGCGCGGTGATCGCCGCCGAGTACACACCTTTCCGGAAGGGATGAAGGTCGGCTCGCAACCGATTCATCGGACTCGCGATTTCGCCGCCATTGAATCGATTTCCGAACCCGCCCATTCAGGCCGGCTCAGGCTGCGGAACAAGGTCTTGAATCGATTTCTCAACTTGAATCTGAATCAGAACTTGAACCGCGCCGCCGGCTGTGCTGCCAAGAAGAACGAAACGGACACCGCCCGCACGGGCGCATGAGGGGAGCCGGGAATGCCGATAGAAGCGACCGCCTATGACGACCAGAACGTGTTTGCGAAAATCCTGCGCGGCGAGCTTCCGGCGCACAAGGTGTACGAGGACGACAAGACCCTCGTCATCATGGACATCATGCCGCGCGGCGATGGTCATGTCCTGGTCGTTCCCAAGGCACCCTCGCGCAACATTTTCGACATCACGCATGACGACCTTTTCGCCGTCATGGCAACCGTTCAGAAGATGGCGCATGCCGTGGCCCGCGCCTTCGACGCCGACGGAACCACCATCCAGCAGTTTTCCGAAAGCGCCGGCGGTCAGGTCGTCTTCCACACGCATGTGCATGTGATTCCGCGCTTTGCCGGCGTTTCGCTGCGCCCGCATACCGGCGAGATGGCCGATCAGGCCGTGCTCGAGGCCAACGCGAAAAAAATCCGCGCCGCCCTCGCCTGAGCCTCGACCGGTTCAGCCTTGCCCGCCGCTGCCGGACCTGGCGGCGGCGGCTTCGTGTTCGGCGACAAGCCGGGCCTCGTCCTCGAAGATCTTCTGGAAGCTCGGCCGCGACGTGATGCGCTGCGCATATTCGGTGAAGACCGGCAGGTCCGGCACGATCTTGAACATCAGCGTCCAGCGCAGGGCCGAGCCCCACTGGATGTCGGCGATGGAAATCTCGTCGCCAAGCATGTAGGGCGCCTTGCCGAGCTGCTCGGCAAGGAGGTCCACCACCTGCTCGTACGTGCCATAGGGCGACTGAGGCGTGGGTTCGCGGTCGAAGGCCTTGTCGACCACCGCCGGTTCGAAGGACGACCCGTAGAAGACCATCCAGCGCAGATAGGCGCCACGGCGCGGATCATCGAGCCCCGGTGTCAGCCCGGCCTGCGGGAAAAGGTCCGCCACGTAAAGAGCGATGGCGGCCGACTCCGTCACGATCGTCTCGCCGTGGCGCAGTGCCGGCACCTTGCCCAGAGGGTTGATGGCGAGGAACTCGGGAGACTTCAGCTCGCCGGCGCGCATGTTCAGCACATGAAGGTCGTAAGGCGCGCCGAGCTCGTCGAGCAGCGCCCGGGTCGTGCTGGCCCGGCTTTGGGGGGTGTAATAAAGCGTCAGCTTGTCGTCGGACATTGTCGGTTTCCTCGTCGTCTTGAAGCGCGCCCTCGCGCCGTCGACACGGGTCCTATCAGCCCCCTCCTGACAGCCTTGTGTCAGCAGTCTTCGACGAGCAGCCGCGCTAGCCGATGCCGAGCAGCAGCCAGCCGCCGACCAGAACGACCTCGCCGACAGCAACCCCGACCACGACCTTCTGCCGCGAGGCGAAGAAGGCGGCAAACCCGCAGACGGCCGCCCCGATCCTGAGAGCCACGGGCGCATTGTCGAGCGCACCTGTCGGAAACAGGATCAGCTTGGCGATCACGCCGGCCACGAGGGCCGTGGCGACGCACCGCACGAAGACCATCACCTCGCTGTCCTCGCGCATCCGCCCGCTGGCGAAAACGCCCAGCCAGCGCCACACGTCGGTTGCAAGCCAACCGGCGACGAGGATCATCACATAGGGCCACCACCAGATATCGCCGGCACCGGTCATGAGAACCTCCGCCAGGCCCGCGTCACGCCATAGGCGATCGTGCCGCCGACAAGTCCGGTCCACAGAAGGTCGAGACCCGGCAGAAGCAGATGGAAGAGCGGGCCAAGCGCCAACCCTGCGATCATCGCCGCCTTGTCGGCCGCGGCGCGCGCCGCCCCCCACAAGGAACAGACGAAATAGACCGGCGTCAGCATGAACAGCGCCCCGGCCAGGAGCACCGGCATCCGTTCGACCAGGAGATAGGCAACGCCGGTCATGCAGAAGACGAAACCGGTCAGGCTGCCGCCAAAGCCGAGAAAGAACGGCAGCCGGGCCTCGCGCGGATAGTTTTCCAGATTGCGCATGGCAAAGACCCAGGCGGTCACCGCGACGAAATGCGAGGCGATCAGAAGATGCCATTTCCGCGTCTTGCCCTCGACGCGGATGATCGGCATCAACGCCATGGTCATCGGCATCAGGCGCACGGAAGCCAGCGCCACCGCAACGGCGGCGGGAAACAGCCCCATACCGGCCGAGATGGCCCCGGTCAGCACGACGATGCTCGGCAGCGCCCAGACAAGGCCCGCCATCGCCAGCGTCTCGCCGAGCGTCAGCCCGCTTTCGCGGGCCAGACCCGCATAACCGACAAAGGCGGCGGTCAGGATCAGCGCAGGGATGGAAACGGCTGCCCGCATGCCGCGCAGCGCCCAGACACGGGCGGAAACCGGGCCCTCCACCGCATCGGATGCGAGCGGGTCGGAAGGATCGGGCGCGGATGAATCAGGCGCGGACGGGGGCGTCGGCATGGGCAGGAAACCGGGATCGATGCGGCCGACTCAACACGTAAGCGGACCGCCTGAGGGAGACCTCTTACCTAGCAGCAACGCGGCGAAAAGCAAAACGGCGCCGCAAGGGGCGCCGTCTGCACGAAAATCCGAGACCTTTGGCCTCAATCGGCCAGTGGAACCTTCGGGACCAGGCTCTTCTTGGAGGAGCCGCCGCCCTTTTTCGGCGTCGGCTCGACCGCTTCGGCCTTTTTGGCGGCCGGCTTGCGGCGACGCTTCGGCTTGGCGGCCTTTGCCTTCTCCGTCTTCGGCTTGACCGGCGTCTCCTCGACGCTCTCCAGCAGGAGACCGGCGGCATCCTCGGACACCGACACCTTGACCGTGCCGCCCTTGCGCAGCTTGCCGAACAGCACCTCGTCGGCCAGCGGCCGCTTGATGTGCTCCTGGATGACCCGGGCAAGCGGACGGGCGCCCATGCGCTCGTCATAGCCCTTGTCGGCAAGCCAGGCGATGGCGTTCTCCGTCAGTTCGAACGTCACGCCGCGGTCGGCAAGCTGGGCCTCGAGCTGCATGACGAACTTCTCGACGATCCGGTGCACGACCTCGGTCGGCAGCGAGCCGAAGGCAATGACCGCATCGAGCCGGTTGCGGAATTCCGGGGTGAACAGCCGGTTGATCGCCTCCTGGTCCTCGCCCTGGCGCTTGACCCGGTTGAAGCCGATCGGCTCCTTGGCCATGTCGGACGCACCCGCATTGGTCGTCATGATCAGGATGACATTGCGGAAGTCGACCTGCTTGCCGTTGTGGTCGGTAAGCCGGCCGTGGTCCATCACCTGCAACAGGATGTTGAACAGGTCCGGATGCGCCTTCTCGATCTCGTCGAGCAGGAGCACACAGTGCGGATGCTGGTCGACGCCGTCCGTCAGCAGGCCGCCCTGGTCGAAGCCGACATAGCCCGGAGGCGCGCCGATCAGCCGCGAGACCGTGTGCCGCTCCATGTATTCCGACATGTCGAAGCGCAGCAGCTCGACACCAAGCGAGGCGGCAAGCTGGCGCGCGACCTCGGTCTTGCCCACGCCGGTGGGACCGGAGAACAGGTAGTTGCCGATCGGCTTATCCGGCTCGCGCAGGCCCGCACGGGAGAGCTTGATTGCCGAAGACAGGGTCTCGATCGCGTCGTTCTGGCCATAGACCATCCGCTTCAGCGTCGCGTTGAGATTCGACAGAACCTCCTCGTCCGACTTGGAAACGGATTTCGGCGGGATGCGGGCCATGGTCGCGACCGTGGTCTCGATCTCCTTGACGCCGATGGTCTTGCGCCGCCGGCCTTCGGGAACGAGCTTCTGCGAGGCGCCCGACTCGTCGATCACGTCGATGGCCTTGTCGGGCAGCTTGCGGTCGTTGATGTAGCGCGCCGACAGTTCCACCGCCGTCTTGATGGCGTCATTGGTGTAACGGACCTTGTGGAAGGTCTCGAAATAGGGCTTCAGCCCCTTGAGGATCTCCACCGTGTCGGAAATCGTCGGCTCGTTCACGTCGATCTTCTGGAACCGGCGCAGCAGCGCCCGGTCCTTCTCGAAGAACTGCCGGTATTCCTTGTAGGTGGTCGAGCCGACGCAGCGGATCGAGCCGGAGGCAAGCGCCGGCTTGAGCAGGTTCGAGGCATCCATCGCCCCGCCCGACGTGGCGCCGGCGCCGATCACCGTATGGATCTCGTCGATGAACATCACCGCGCCGGGATAGTCCTCGATCTCCTTGACGACCTGCTTCAGCCGCTCCTCGAAGTCGCCGCGATAGCGGGTTCCCGCGAGCAGCGCGCCCATGTCGAGCGAAAAGATGGTCGCATCCATCAGCACGTCCGGCACGTCGCCGTCGACGATGCGCTTGGCAAGGCCTTCGGCAATCGCCGTCTTGCCGACGCCGGGATCGCCGACGAAGAGCGGATTGTTCTTGGAGCGGCGGCAAAGGATCTGGATGGTGCGCGAAATCTCGGCCGCGCGCCCGATCAGGGGGTCGATGCGGCCGGACTTGGCCTTCTCGTTGAGGTTGACGCAATAGGCTTCGAGCGCATCCGTCTTCTGCTTGGGCTTTTCCGCGCCTTCCTCGATCGTCGCCTCCTCCTCGGCGCCATGCACCGGCCGGGCCTCGGACATGCCCGCCCGCTTGGCGATGCCGTGCGAGATGTAGTTGACCGCGTCGTAGCGGGTCATGTCCTGCTCCTGCAGGAAATAGGCGGCATGGCTCTCGCGCTCGGCGAAAATCGCCACGAGCACGTTGGCCCCTGTCACCTCCTCGCGGCCCGACGACTGGACATGGATCACCGCGCGCTGGATGACGCGCTGGAATCCGGCTGTCGGTTTTGAATCGTCGTCCCCGTCGATGACGAGGTTCTCCAGCTCGGTATCGATATATTCGACCAGGTTCCGCTTCAGCGTGTCGAGATCGACACTGCAGGCGCGCATCACCGCGGCCGCGTCCTGATCGTCGATCAGGGCCAGCAACAGGTGTTCCAAGGTCGCGTATTCCTGCTGGCGCTCGTTGGCAAACGAGAGTGCCTGATGCAGGGCCTTTTCAAGGCTTCGAGAGAATGACGGCACGGGCGACCCCTATTTCTTTTCCATCACGCATTGCAGAGGATGCTGGTGTTTGCGGGCAAAGTCCATGACCTGCGTGACCTTGGTCTCCGCCACTTCGTAGGTAAAGACACCGCATTCCCCGACGCCATGGTGATGGACGTGCAACATGATGCGCGTGGCTTCCTCGCGGTTCTTCTGAAAGAACCGCTCCACCACGTGCACGACGAATTCCATCGGTGTGTAGTCGTCGTTCAAGAGCAGGACGCGATAAAGGTTCGGCCGCTTGGCGACGGTCCGCGTCTTGGTAACGACCAGGTTGCCCGTGTCGTCGCCATCGCCGCGTTTCGGTCCGTTCGTCATTGCCTCTCCATCGCCCCTGTTCCGCAGCCGGGTGTCGCGGCCGGTGCGGGCACCCGTGTTGTCGTCTTCGCTGCGGTCACATACGCGTCCTTCGTTCGGTCTGCCGGCCACGCCGGCGGTTGCGTTCGCGTCGGGCTGTCCCGCTGGCCGCGGCGGTGCCGGAACACCGCCCGCCTTTGGTAGCATCGCCGGAGTCGGAACGTTTGTCTTGTCCCCGGCTGCCGCCCGGCCTCTGCGGACAGCACCTTGCGGCTTCGATGCCAGGCCTGTCCGACGCTGGTGCAGCTGGCCTTCCGGCTGCCTGCCGAAGCAGGACAGGCCAACCGCTTCGTTTCTTAATGTATGGCATCCGTCGCCAACCTCAATGCTGCCAACACGCGTTCGTCTTCGCAACACGTCGATTTGTTGCAGATGCCGGACGATCCCCTGTCGCCAAACGCAAAAACCCGCGACGGGCGCGGGCAAAAACGCAAACATCCCGCGTCCATGGAACGCGGGATGTTCGGGCGGCGCGAAGCCGCCTGCGATCGTCTTGGGAGACGGTGAGGCTTACTTGCCGACCTTCGCCAGCACGTCCTCGTAGGGCTTGTAGGCGTCCTTGGCGATCTCGGAATACATCTCGCCGATCTTCGTGACTTCGCCGACAAAGCCCTCGTAGGCGGTCTTGACGTAGTCGCTCTGCGCCTCGAACGCCTTGTCCAGGGACTTCGCCCCGACCAGCTTCTCAACGGCGGCGGAGCCTTCCTCGAAGGACTTCTTCTGGTAATCGGCAACTTCCGACGCGATCGCCTGGAAGCCCTTGGTCATGACGCCGAAGCTCTGCATCATGACGTCCATGTTGTCCTTGCCGAGCTTCTGGATGTCTTCGAAATTGTTCATCATAGTGACCTCTGAGCGTTGAGTTTGGCGCGATGGCCGTGTGCCTGCCCGCGGACCGACATCGTCAATCCGGCGACATGTCATGTGCCCGAATGTCCTGTCGTCCGTGAGCCGATCCCTGGGATCGGCCGCGGGGCACGCCTCGACGTCGAGCGCCTGGTAACGTCACCAGATATATGCGCTGCACAAAATTTTGTCAAGAATCCATTTTGCAGTGCAACATAAACATTCCGCATGGGAAACACCGCGGACCGCGGCCTGTTCCGACCACTGTCCGGCGGCCAAGTGCCCGCGCGCGCGGGCATTTTCGGCAAGCCTTGCGATTGCGGACCGCTTGCCGCACGATTTGCGAGCAATTTGCCGACCCGTCGGTAACGGCACATTAACTGCCATTTGCGACTCTTCGCTCACAAGACGCCGACGACAAATCGGCTGAAAATCTCGGAAATCGGTTTTCCTGTTCGATCATGTTTGGACATTCGTAACCGTATTTCGAGCATGCTTGAGATGACGCGCGGAGACGAGCGGCCGGGACCGGCGGGGGCCCGACGTCTCCGCTCACGAAACACCTGACCCGATGGGGTGACATTGTGCTGAGTAAAGGTGTGCGGCGTGCATGGCGCGCCATGGCAATCGGGTTTCGCGGAACGATCGTTGCCGGTCTGGCCCTCGGTTTCACGGCAGCCCTGTCTGCTCCCGCATTCGCCAATTCCAAATATTCCGGGATCGTCGTCGACGTGAAGTCGGGACGCACGCTCTACAGCTACAAGGCTGACACCAAGCGGTATCCCGCCTCGCTGACCAAGATCATGACGCTCTACGTCCTGTTCGAGGAACTCGAGGCCGGTCGCATGTCGCTGCAGACACCGCTGAAAGTGTCCGCCCATGCCGCGAGCCGCCCGCCGTCCAAGCTGGGCCTGCGCAAGGGCAGCACGATCCGGGTCAAGGACGCGATCATGGCGCTGGTCACCAAGTCGGCGAACGACGTCGCCGTGGTGGTTGCCGAGAACGTCTCCGGTTCGGTGCCGGCATTCGCCAAGCGGATGACCCGCACGGCCCGCCAGATCGGCATGAAGCGCACGACGTTCCACAACCCGTCGGGCCTGCCGAACTCCAAGCAGATCACGACAGCGCGCGACATGGCCCTTCTCGGACGCGCCATCCAGGACCGTTTTCCCAAATACTACAAGTATTTCGGAACCCGCTCCTACACCTACAAGGGTCGCCGCTATGGCAATCACAACCGCCTTCTCGGCCGTGTGAAGGGCGTTGACGGTATCAAGACCGGCTACATCCGCGCCTCGGGCTTCAACCTGGTGACCAACGTCAAGACCGGCGGCCGGCACATCGTCGCCGTCGTGATGGGCGGCCGCTCCGGCGCCTCGCGCAATGCCCAGATGAAGAAGCTGATCAGTCAGTACCTGCCCAAGGCAACCCGCGGCAAGCGGACGGCCCCGGCCCTCGTTGCCAGTGCGCCGGCCGTGGCGGCACCGAAGCCGCTCGCCTATGCCGAACTGCGCAACGTGCCGGTTCCCGACATCAAGCCGCAGGCGCAGCTCATCCAGCTTGCCCAGGCGAGCAAGCCCGACCAGGCCGAGATCATCACCGGTTCGATCATCCCGGTCCCACAGAAGCCCGACCTCAAGGCGATGCTCCGCCAGAAGGCCCTGCAGGTCGCCTCGCTCAACGCGCCGCGCGCACCCGTTGCCGCACCGCGTGCGCCGGCCGTGCGCAGCGTCAAGACCCAGACCATCCGCATCTCGGCCAAGCCCGACGCGGTGGCGGCCGCCGCTCCCGCCGCGACGGCGCCGGATCTGCCCGATGTGCCGGCCAACGCCTCCGTGACGGTCGCCGCCAACAATGCCGCCGACCCCGTTCCCGGCTGGCAGGTGCAGATCGCCGCGGCCGAGTCCGAGGATGCCGCAATCGCCATGCTGAAGAAGGCCAAGGGCGCGCTCGGCTCCGGCCTGCGCGGCTACGACCCCTACACCGAACCGGTCGAATCGGGTGGCACCACGCTCTACCGCGCCCGCTTTGTCGGCTTCGAGACCAAGACCGCTGCCTGGAATGCCTGCAGCAGCCTGAAGCGCAAGCGGTTCAACTGTTACGCGGTCTACCAGTAACGGCAGACCGCACCGCCAGAAATCACTTTGTCACGCGTATTGGTGAGTTCAATGACGATCGAGAAGCAGGTCCTTCGCCTCGTTGAGTTTGGCAGCGAGAAATCCGCTTCCTCCCTGGTCGGGGTGGAGACGCTTCATAAGACGGCGATGCGCCGCCCGGATTTCCGCCTCGCCGGCGCCGGGCGCAAGCCCCAGAACCTGGTAGGCCTCCTGCTCGGTCATGGCGCCCGCGCCCGGCGCGGGTCCATGCCCCGCTGTGGTATCCGCATCGAAGTCTACACGCCAGCCGGGCTCCCGGCGGTCGAGATAAGCTTCAAGTAAGGCCCGGCTGTCGCCATCGGCGGCCGTCTCCCGGTAGAGCTCGACGAGCTCGGCGCGCGATATCCCGTCAAGCGCCCTGCCCTCGAACCGGCCCGCCAGCACCTCCCCGTTCATTGCCCCGCTTTCGTGATCGAGGCGCATCTCGAAATAGGCGGATCTCACGACCGAAACCTGGCCGGCGCCCGCGCCGGCCGAACCGTTTCCTGCAGGGCGAAAGCCGCGCGCGCCGCGCAGACCCAGAAGCGTCAGCCCGCCGCCGCCCGCCAGCATCGCAAGGTCGATCCGTCGCAGGACGAGAAACACGACCGCCAGCACCAGCAAGGCCACGCCTCCGACTGTCTTCGCGTGCCGGGCAAGATCGGACGGGTTGCTCCGCGTGACCATCTGCGCGAAGGCCAGAAAAAGGCCGAGCGCTCCGACGCCGAGCAGCAGATATCCCATTCGCTTCGTCCCCTTGGATCCAGTGTGCCACGGCCACGAATATAGGGACGGAAAGCCGTCCCTTCGAGACCGCGTTTGCCCCTGCGCACTGCTTTGACCGCCGCGCGCCCTCGACTGTCGGCACCGTCGACGTCCCGGCTCCGACCGAGACGCAGTCGCACGGCGCGCCGGAGACAGGCCAGCGCCCTTCCGTTAGACCCGGCAGGAAGCCGAGGCAAACGCGACGGGGATCAGAACAGGCGGCTTTTCGACATGCACGCTCCGGGAGCTGTTCTCAGCGCAGATGCGACAGCAGTTTCCCTGCACTGCCGTCGCCGCCCCGCATCAGCTTCTCCAACTCGCCCCGCCCGCCCGTGGCATAGACGGCCGTTGCCTTGAGAAGATCGGCGAGTTCCCTTGCCGAGGAACTGTCGAAGCGGAAATGCGCGCCTCCGGTCAGCCGGGCGATCTCGCGAAAGGCCGCTTCCGCGTGCCCGTCCCTGCCTTCCTGGAAGACGAAGGCGGGAACGCCGAGCAACCCCAGTTCGCCCGCCCTTGCGCAGAGCGCGTCGACATCCTCCTCGACGCAGTCGCCGATATAGACCAGCGCCTGCACCTTGCGCCGCTTCGTCTCGTCGATTGCGTGGCGCAGGACCTTGCGGATCTGGGTCTGTCCGCCCCGGCAGTCGATCCCGGTCATAAGTCCGGCCAAGGCCCTGGCATCGCTCACCCATTTCGAGGCGGCGCATTCGCCGAAGCCGCGAAAATAGACAAGCTGCATGGCAAGTTCGCCGACCTTGCCGGCGGCCGCGAACATCTCCGCCTGGATCGTGCAGGCCCGGTCCCAGGTGGGTTGCCTGCTCATCGTGGCGTCGAGCGCGATCACCAGCCGCCCGGCCTGTGCAAGATCGCGCGTCTCCTTTGCCGCGCCGAGAAACGCCGCGATCTCGCTGCGCGCCGAGGCGGCGGGCGGCGTGCCGCCGGTGGTCCCGGCCGGCGCGCGGCTGCGTGTCGTCTCCATCTTGCGCTCGTCTGCCACCTCGTCCCCTCATCTTGCGCACCGCCTGCGGGCAGTCGAATTTCATATGGCGCCCATCGCGTAAAAAACCAAACCCTGCCCGCAAAAGACGCTAAACAGCGTACCCGGCGCCGGCGCGGGACCGGCGACCTGTGCGGGAGGATACCGGAAGAATGATCGGGCCGAAGATTTACGAGACCGTTGCCGACATGCGCCAGGCCGTTGACGCGGCGCGGGCAAAGGGCAAGCGCGTCGCGCTCGTTCCCACCATGGGGGCCCTGCACGAAGGACACCTGTCGCTGGTGCGCGCCGCGCGAGAGCACGCTGGACACATCATCGTGTCGATCTTCGTCAACCCGACCCAGTTCGCCCCGACGGAGGATTTCGACGCCTATCCGCGCGATTCGGATGCCGACCTGAAGCTGCTGGCCGGGCTTGGCGTCGAGGGTGTCTTCATGCCGCCGGCAAAGGAAGTCTATCCGCAAGGCTTCGCAACGGCCGTATCGGTCGGCGGTCCGGCCGAAGGGTTGGAAAGCACCACCCGCCCGCATTTCTTCGGCGGGGTTGCCACGGTCGTCACCAAGCTGCTTCTCGCCGCGCTTCCCGATGTCGCGATCTTCGGCGAAAAGGACTACCAGCAGCTCTGCGTCATCCGGCGCTTCGTCCGCGATCTCCACATTCCGGTGACGATCCTGGGCGGCCCGACAGTGCGCGAGGAAGACGGTCTCGCGATGTCCTCACGCAACCGCTATCTGGGCGCCGATGACCGCCGGACGGCATCCCTCATCCCACAGGTGCTCGGTGAAGCCGTCGAACGCATCACCGCCGGCGAAGAGGCCGCCACCGTCCTCGCACAGGGCATGGCGCGGCTCACGCAAGGAGGCTTCACGGTCGACTATCTGGAACTCAGGGACGCCGAGACGCTGGCGCCGGTCGACCCGAAAGGCACCAATGCTGCCCGCCTGCTCGTCGCCGCAAAGCTGGGCCAGACCCGGCTCATCGACAACATGAGCGTCGCCCGCCCCACGACCGGCTGGCGCTGAGCGCCTCGCAGGTCGCGTCAGATCAGGCCGAGTTCGGCCAGTTCCCGGCGCATCGCGTCGGGAATGTCGCCGCCCCCCTCCAGCTTGCGGATATCGGGCGGCGCATCCTTGGCCGTGAGGTAGCGCCAGCCCTGGAACGGACGGCGCGGCTGCGGCCGTGTCGGATGCAGCACCGGCTCCAGCACCAGATGGCAGCGCTTGATGCCGGCAGCATCGGTAAAGGGGCGGATGTCGGTGAGAAACTGGCGCACCTGGATCGACCCCTTGATCACCCAGTAAAGCGAACCGCCGTCAAGGAGCTCGTCACGCCGCGAGGGCACCATCCGCGTCGTGTGATACTGCTCGACCGGCGCGCCGCTGGCGCGCTTCTCCTCCAACCGGAAGTCGATCGAGGCCTGCATATCCTCGATGGAGTCCACGCCAACACAGAGTTTGAGAAGGTTCAGCGCCATGCCCCCAGTTATAGGGCCTGGCGCGCGCCGGCAAACCCGCAAGGCTGTCGCCTTGCCCGCTATGCACAGGCGATGACGATTTCGCGCTCAGTCGGCCATGGCAGCGCTTGCACGTGCGTCGGGCCGACCTATCTGCCTGCCCATGAACATCTTTCTCACTGGCGGATCGGGCACGATCGGGCGCGCCGTCCTCTCCTCACTGATCGGGCGCGGCAACCGCGTCACCGCCCTTGCCCGCTCGGATAGAAGCGCCGCCCTGCTGCGGGAGGCCGGCGCCCGGGTGGTGCGCGGCGACGTCGGCAAGCTGGCCGAGTGGCTCGACACCGCCCTGGCCGGCGATGCTCTCATCCATCTCGCCAGCAGTTTCGATGCGGACGCGCAAACAGCCGAGGCGGCGCTCGTCGAGGCCCTCGCGCGGGCCGTTCCCGGTCGCAAGACGCCGTTCCGCCTCGTCCATACCGGCGGCATCTGGCTCTATCCGGAAAACCTGCCAGCCCCCTTGGACGAGACCGTGCCTTACGCGCCGATCCCGGCCTTCACCCATGTCGCGGCGGCGATACGAAAGCTGGAGGCGGTCGACGGCCTGTCGCTGGCGGTCGTCCATCCCGCGCTTGTCTGCGCCCCGGACAGCGGTCCGGTGGCGGACATGGCCAGGGCGGCGGACAGCGGAGAACCCTTCGCGACCCGCGCCAGGGCGGGCACGCTGTGGCCGCTGGTCGAGGCGGGCGACCTTGCGGATCTCTATAGACTGGCAGTGGAATCGGATCGGCGCGTGGAGGTGATCGGTTGCGGCATCGAGGCGGTCGCCGCCGGCGATCTCGCCGCCCTCGTCGCGCGGCGCAAGGGCGCGGACATACGGCTGGAACAGGAGCCCGCTGCCGCCGACGCCCCGCCTGATCTCGACATCGCCGCCGGCTACGCCCTGTCGCAGCGCGCCTCCGGAGAGACCGCAAGACGGTTGCTCGGCTGGCAACCGCGTTTCACCGATGCGGAAAGCCTGGTCGCCGCACTCGTCGCGGCGCCCTCCTGAGAGGGCGCCATCGCAGGCGTCAGGAAGACGCCTCTTCCTCTTCCGCCAGCGCCACCACAGGCGCGCCCTGATCCACCTGCCCTCCTTCGCTGACGAAAACGGCCTCCACCGTGCCGTCGCGCGGCGCGGTGATGGCGTGCTCCATCTTCATCGCCTCGACCACGGCAAGACGCGCGCCCTTGGCGACGACATCGCCCGGCGCCACATCGACGGCGATCACCTTGCCATGCATCGGCGCCTTGATCGCCGCAGCTCCCTCCGCATCGTCGGCGGCGCGGGACAGCTGGTCGACAAGCGTCACGCGCACCGCACGCCCGCCCTCGATGGCGTAGACATCCGCCCCGGCGCGCACCACGCGCCCCGTCACCCCGGCGGTGGCGGCCTCCTGCCCCGTGTCCGGACCGCTCCCCCCAGCCTGCCCGCCGCGCCAGCCAAGCGTGACGAGACGCGGCTCGCCCCCAACCTCGACCGGAACGCCGGACCGGCGCGGGCCGGCCATCTCGAAACCGCTTGTCGCGGCAAAGGGATCGCGCCAACCCGCCGGCTCGTTGTCCGTCCCGGCCGGCGCAACCAGCGCGGCAGCGGGCGCCGCGATCGTCGCGTCGGACACAGCCCCGCTCGTGAGAACCGCCAGGTCCCGGTCGATCAGGCCGGTGTCGAAACCGCCGGCACGCACCTCGGGATGGGCAACCAGCGCCGAAAGGAAGGCGAGATTGTTCTTCGGCCCGGCGATCAGCGAGCGGTCGAAGGCCGCCGCCAGCCGGTCGAGCGCGCTTGCCCTGTCGGGCCCGTGGGAAATGATCTTGGCGATCATCGGATCATAGAAGGCGGAGATTTCCGCGCCCGTCTCGACACCGGTGTCGATGCGGATGCCCTCGCCGCCCGGCAGGTCGAGAAGGTCGAGACGCCCGGTCGAGGGCAGGAAGCCCGTATCCGGGTCCTCGGCGTAAAGCCGCACCTCAACCGCATGGCCCGACAGGGAAATCTCGTCCTGCCCCAGCGGCATGCCTTCGCCCGAGGCAACCCGGAACTGCCACTCGACAAGGTCCTGCCCCGTCACCAGTTCGGTCACCGGGTGCTCCACCTGCAGCCGCGTGTTCATCTCCATGAACCAGAAGCCGTCCGGTCGCAGGCTGCCCGAGCCGTCGGCGATGAACTCGATGGTGCCGGCGCCCGCATAGTTGACGGCCTTCGCCGCCGCGACGGCGGCCGCGCCCATGGCAGCGCGGGTCTCGGCGGTCATGCCGGGAGCCGGCGCCTCCTCCAGCACCTTCTGGTGGCGGCGCTGCGCCGAGCAGTCGCGCTCGAAAAGATGCACGGCATTGCCCCTGCCGTCGCCGAAGACCTGGATCTCGATATGGCGCGGGTTGAGGACAAATTTCTCGATCAGGACGCGGGCATCGCCAAAGGCGGACTTCGCCTCGCGCTGCGCGGAGGCAAGCGCGGCCTCGAACTCGATCGCCTTGTCCACCCGGCGCATGCCCTTGCCGCCGCCCCCGGCAACCGCCTTGATCAAGACCGGATAGCCGATCTCGTAGGCCTTCTGCTTGAGGAACTCGGCCTCCTGCCGGTCGCCGTGATAGCCCGGCACCACCGGCACGCCGGCCTTTTCCATCAGCGACTTGGCCCCGTCCTTGAGACCCATGGCACGGATCGCCGCCGCCGACGGGCCGACGAAGACGATGCCGGCCGCCGTGCAAGCCTCTGCAAAGGCTGCGTTTTCCGAAAGGAAGCCATAACCGGGATGGATCGAGGCCGCGCCCGTCCGTCTGGCTGCGTCGAGGATCCGCTCGCCGACCAGATAGCTTTCCGAACTCGGCGCCGGGCCGATCGCCACCGCCTCGTCGGCCATGCGCACATGCAACGCATCGCGGTCGGCCTGCGAATAGACGGCGATGGTGCGCAGACCGAGCCGGCGCGCGGTCTTGATGATGCGGCAGGCGATTTCCCCGCGATTGGCGATCAGCACCGACTCCAGCATGGGATGGGTCCTCGTTGTAAAAGGCTTGGCTTGCACGAGCCGGCGAAACGGCCCGCAGCGGGGATTACATGCGGAAGACGCCGAACCGGGTCTCGGGAACCGGCGCATTGAGGGTCGCGGACAGGGCAAGGCCGAGCACCGTGCGGGTTTCCTCCGGCAGGATGATGCCATCGTCCCACATCCGCGCCGTGGCGTGGTAGGGGTGGCCCTCCGCCTCGTATTTCTCGCGGATCGGCGTCTTGAAGGCCGTTTCCTCCTCGACGCTCCAGCTGCCGCCATCGGCCTCGATATTGTCGCGCTTGACGGTCGCCAGAACGCTGGCCGCCTGCTCGCCGCCCATCACGGAAATCCTCGCATTGGGCCACATGAACAGGAAGCGCGGAGAGTAGGCGCGCCCGCACATTCCGTAGTTGCCGGCACCATAGGAGCCGCCGACTATCACCGTGATCTTCGGCACCTTGGCGCAGGCGACCGCGGTGACCAGCTTGGCACCGTCCTTGGCAATGCCGCCGGCCTCGTATTCCCGTCCGACCATGAAGCCGGTGATGTTCTGCAGGAACAGGATCGGAATGCGCCGCTGGCAGCACAGCTCGACGAAATGCGCGCCCTTGAGCGCGGATTCGGAAAACAGGATGCCGTTGTTGGCGATGATGCCGACGGGGATACCCTGAATGCGGGCGAACCCGGTGACCAGCGTCGTGCCATAGGTCGCTTTGAACTCGTCGAGCTGCGAGCCGTCGACAATGCGGGCGATCACCTCGCGGATATCGTATTGCTTCTTCAGGTCGACCGGCACCACCGCGTCGAGGTCGCTCGGGTCGACCAGCGGCGCACGCGCCGGGGACAGGGCCAGGTCCGGTGCCTTGACCGTGTTCAGGTTGGCGACGATGCCGCGCGCCTGGGCCAGCGCCTGGTCGTCATCGACCGCATAGTGGTCGGCAACGCCCGAAACGCGGGCATGCACGTCGGCGCCGCCCAGATCCTCGGCCGAGACCTCCTCGCCGGTCGCCGCCTTGACCAGCGGCGGGCCGGCCAGGAAGATCGTCCCCTGTCGCCGCACGATGATGGTTTCGTCGGACATTGCAGGCACATAGGCGCCGCCCGCCGTGCAGGACCCCATCACCACGGCGATCTGCGGAATGCCCATGGAGGACATGGTCGCCTGATTGAAGAAGATGCGGCCGAAATGGTCGCGGTCGGGGAAGACCTCGGTCTGGTTGGGCAGGTTGGCGCCGCCGGAATCGACCAGATAGATGCACGGAAGCCGGTTCTCCATGGCGATCTCCTGCGCCCGCAGGTGCTTCTTGACCGTCATGGGATAATAGGTGCCGCCCTTGATGGTGGCATCGTTGCACACGATCATGCAGTCCCGGCCCGAGACCCGGCCGACGCCGGTGATAAGCCCGGCCCCGTGGATCGCGTCCCCATACATGCCATGGGCGGCGAGCGCCCCGATTTCGAGAAACGGGCTGCCGGGATCGAGCAACCGGGCGACGCGCTCGCGCGGGAGCAACTTGCCGCGCGACAGGTGCCGCTCGCGGGCCCGCTCGTTGCCGCCGAGCGCGGCGGTCCGCCGCTTGTCGACAAGATCGGCGCGGATCTCGTCCCAGGCGGCGCGATTGGCCTCCACCTCGGGACCCTGGATCGTGGAATTGCTGCGCAGGATCGCCACCTGGTCGTCCCCCCGTTTGGTGTCGCGCGGGTGCCCGGAAGCTCCCTCCCCGCGCCGCCGTCATCGAATGTCGCGCAGACATTGAATGACGCTTACGTTTTAGTCAATAGCATCAATTTTCATGTTTTTATACAGATACTTGGTTATTCTCTAATCCACCTCTTCGGCGGACAGGACCCATGTCTCCCGCGCTGCCGACGCCCTCCATTCACGCATGAGGGGATGCGCCATCACCGCCTCGGCATAGGCATGCTCGGTCTCGTCCATCGGCAACAGGTAGGTCAGGAAGCGGGTAACGACCGGCGCATAGAAGCAATCGGCCGCGGAAAAGGCACCGAACAGGAAATCCCCCTCACCCGCATGCGCGCTGCGGCACGCGCGCCAGATCTCGCGCACACGCTCGATGTCGCGCGACGCATCCGGCCGCGCGGGATGAAGCGCCGGCGCGCGGCGCAGGTTCATCGGGTAATGCCCGCGCAGATCGGAAAAGCCGGAATGGAACTCGGCGCAGATCGCCCGGGCATGGGCACGCACCGCCCTCCCGGCCGGCCACAGGCCTGCATCCGGGAACCGTTCGGCCAGATACTCGATGATGGCGAGCGAATCCCACACGGTGACGTCGTCGTCGATCAGCACCGGAACCCGGGCCGCCGGCGTTATCTCGCGGATCTGGCTCGCAAATTCCGGCGTGTCGAGAGGAACAAGCACCTCCTCGAACGGATGGCCGGTCAGCCGCGCGGCAAGCCAGGCCCTGAGCGACCAGGAGGAATAGGTCTTGTTGCCGATCACCAGTTTCATGCGATATGCCCTGCCTTTTGCAAACGAATGAGCAAGCCTTCGTAAATATGCGGAGGCTAGATTGTTCCCGACCGGCCCCGCAGGGTCAGATTCGGATGAACACGCTGATGTTGCAAGTTTCCCGCTCCCTCCTCGCCCTGCTCGCCGCCGCAGGCATCGCCGCGCTGTCGGGCCTTGTCCCCCTGCGGGCGGAGCCGGTCGCCTACCGGCTTGCCAACACCGCCACGCTGGCACGCGAGGGCGGCGAGATTGTCGTCGAGCCGACCAGCTTCGATCAGCGACTCGTGCATATCGACCTTTCCGACGATGGCGGCGAGTTGACGCTCGACATCGGTACACCCTTGAAACTTTGGCGAATTCCGAGCGGGTTGGCACATATCGAGTGGCCCGTGGAAACAGGGATTACGCTCGCCCGCGAGGACATACCCGCGATCACCGGCCAGCCTACCCTCGCCGAGGTTCCCACATGGGGCGCGGAAGTCGACTGGCCGGAGCTCGGCCCCGTCACGCTTGTCCTCTTCGAACTCGACACGGAGACCTATGCCGGGATGCTCTCCAGCACGCCCTCGGGCGTGCGCAAGCTGCGCCAGATGATCTTCCGCCAGATGACGGTCCGCAACCGTCCCCAGGATCGTCCCGCGCACCGGGCCCGGCCCTCCCCTTCCGCTCTTGCGGATTGAAATGGCTTAGCTTTTCGCTCTTGCCTCCGGCTCCTCGACCGGCCCTCCAGCTTCCCGCCAGGCACCGAACCCGCCCTCGACATGGGCGACCGGCGCAAGCCCCATCTCCTGCACGGCGCGGGTCGCGAGCGCCGAACGCCAGCCGGCAGCGCAAAAGAAGACGAAACGCTTGTCCTCGCCGAAAGCCGGATTGAAATAGGGGCTGTCCGGATCGACCCAGAACTCCAGCAATCCGCGCGGCACATGCAGGGCGCCCGGCACCCTGCCCTCGCGCTGCAACTCGCGCACATCGCGGATATCCACGAAGGTCACGGCCTCGTCGCCATGCAGGGCGACCGCCTCGGCCGCACCCAGCGTCTCGATGACGGCATTGGCTTCCTCCAGAAGCGCTTTGTATCCCTTGACGATTTTTGCAGCCATCGCGGACCTCCCCTCGGCGCTCTTGCCTGTTGTTCGGGGCAAGTGTTTCCGCACCGAGGCCCGATGACAAGCGGCTATTCCCGGGAAACGCAAAAAGGGCGCGGGGAGTATCCCCGCGCCCTGTTCTGAAAACCTCTGATCCCTCACCGGTCGTTTTCGCCGGTCGTGATCCCTGTCGCGCGCCGGTCCGGATCTGTCCGGACCTCTCGCGGGATTTACTGCACCGCGACCACGGTCGCGGAAGACACATCCCCGCCGAACACATACATGAGCGCGAGAATGCCACCTGCCAGGAGAACGGCCCAAGCCGTTACGCCCCAACAGGATTTTTGAACCTGTTCGTCCATTGAAGTCCTTTTGTCCGATTGTCGCGGCGAACGAATTGCCCCCGTGCCGCCTTCGGTCTGAACGCGGATTTAACGATTTGGCAATCTTTTCGCAAGCGCAAAAAATGTGCGACCTGCCGTGCGCGTCGCGCATGCCGGAGAGCAATCTCGCCGCAAGATGCATCCCCGCCCCCTGTCGGAAACACCGAGCTTCCGGCGCCGGAACCTGTGCAATTTCGGCCGTTCCGAACAATATTTTCGAAAAATTGTCGCCTGAAATATCGAAAATTGCACGAAGCATGTCGTGATCGCGCCCGCAGCCCGGGCGTCACCGGGCGGGCAGCGAACGGGGATAGCCCGCCGGACGGCGAGCGCAGCTCCCCGGAACAGGCCGAAATCATGCAGCTTCAGACGAATTCCGGGGATTACTTTTTCCGCGGCGAACGGATGCCCGGCACCTTCTTCACGCCCGGATCGGCGACCAGTTCCAGGTATTCGGGAGAGCCGCCGCCGACCAGGGCAACCCGTCCGTCCGCGTCCATGTCGGGTTTCCCGCCGGAAAGAGACGCCTTCCCCCCGTGTCATCCCGCAAGTCTACCCGCTTTTCCAGGAACCGGGGACCGGAGCGACCGGCGCCCGCCTCCCCGCCCGGCAACGGACTTCACGCGATGGAGCGCGAGGCCTCGCGCAGTTTGGCCGTCGCCTGCTCGACCCGGCTGGTCTCCTGCGACAGGTGCTGCATGTTGCGGGTGATCGTCTCGACGCCCGTATAGGCTTGCTGCATGTTGCCGGAGATGTCGCGGGTGACGCTCGACTGCTCCTGGATCGCCGTCGCGACATTGGCCGAGATGCCGCTGATTTCCTCGATGATGCCCATGATCGCCTGGATCGAGGTCTCCGCGAGGGATGACGAATTCTGCACCGAGACGATCTGGGCGTTGATGTCCTCGGTCGCCTTCGACGTCTGCGATGCCAGGCTCTTGACCTCGTTGGCGACCACCGCGAAGCCCTTGCCCGCCTCGCCGGCGCGCGCCGCCTCGATCGTCGCGTTCAGCGCCAGCAGGTTCGTCTGGCCGGCGATGTTGTCGATCAGTTCCAGGACCTTGCCGATTTTCTGCGCGTCGGCGGCAAGGCCCGACATGACGGAGGTCGACTGCTGGGCCTCGACGACGGCGCGCTGAGCAACCTCCATGGCCTGATTGACCTGCCGGGTGATCTCGTCGATCGAGGTCGCGAGTTCCTCTGTCGCGGTGGCGACCGCCTGCACATTGGCGGATGCCTGCAGGGACGAAGACGAGGCGTCGGTCGCCTGCACATTCGCCTGCGCGATCGACATGGCGACGGAATCGAGATCGGCGTCGATCTGCTTCTGGACCTTCTCGCGGTGCCTGCGCATCAGCACCTGGGCGGTGCGGTCGGTGGCGAACTTGATCACCTTCACAGGCTGCCCGTCCTCGTCGAGGATCGGATTATAGGTCGCCTGGATCCACACTTCCTTGCCGTTCTTGCCAAAGCGCAGATACTCGTTCGCCTGGAACTTGCCGGCCCGCAGGTTGTCCCAGAACTGCCGGTACTCGGCGCTCTCCGCATGCTCGGTGCCAACGAACATGCGATGATGCCTGCCCTTGATCTCCTCCAGGCGATACCCCATCGCATCGAGGAAGTTCGGGTTCGCATCAAGGATCGTTCCATCCATGTCGAAGCTGATAACGGCCTGCGAGCGCTGGATGGCCGCGATCTCGCCGGACGTTTCCAGGCTGCGGCGCTTCTCCGCGGTGATGTCGGTGGCAAGCTTGACCACCATCACGGTGCGCCCGGCCCTGTCAAAGACAGGATTGTAGGAAGCCTGCAACCAGACGTCACGACCGCCCTTGCCGAGGCGGCGAAACTCGCGGGTATGCGCCTCGCCGCGCGCCAGGCTCTCCCAGAATTTCCTGTAATCGTCGCTTTCACGCTCGGACCGCCGGACGAACATGCTGTGGTGCTTGCCCCGGATTTCCTCGAGGCTGTAGCCGACCGCCGCCAGGAAATTGCCGTTGGCGGCAAGAATCCTGCCCTCCGGAGTGAACTCGATCATCGCCTGTGACTGGCCGATCGCATCAAGGAGGGCTTTCTTCTTGTCGTAGAACATATGCACAGTGACCATTGCCGGACATCTCCGTTGTTTTGGGAGAGCTTGCCCCGAAGATCCCTGAAACAACGTTAACGGCATCCGCAAAAATATCAGTTTACGCGGAGGAAAATCAAACAATCGCCCTTCCTAAATATATAATACACGTCTATAAACGAGATGAAATTCAGGAACTTGAGTTTCCATTCAGATGAATATCGTGAAAAATGGAAAATATTCGGAAAAAATCGGGTTCCTCCAATAAAAACGATGATTTCTACTTTTTATCGATACAGGATTCGATCAGAGAGAGTTGCGCTCTTGCCGGACGGTTGGTATCGCTGACCGGCACAGATCGCACGGCACTTGACGGACGGAAGAGCAGTGAGATGATCGACATGTCGACAACGGATCTGGCCGCGCTTGCCTGGTTCATCGCGGCCTGGCTCGGCTTCAATGTGCTGGTCGAGCTGTCGCCGCTGAAACGACGGACGCTTTCCTACCAGATGGACCGGCATCGCCACGGCTGGATGCGCACGATGAGCCGCCGACCGGTCCGGATCATGGATGTGGGGATCGCCGCCGGACTGCAGCAAGGCACGGGTTTCTTCGCCTCCACCTCGTTGCTTGCCATCGGCGGTTGCTTTGCGCTGCTGACCTCGACGGATTCGGTGCTCAGGATCATGAGCGACCTGGGGCTCGAAAGTGGCGGCAGCGTCGCCAACTGGGAGATCAAGGTCATCGGCCTGACCTTGATCTACGCCTATGCCTTTTTCAAGTTCGGCTGGGCTTACCGGCTGTTCAACTACGCCACCATCCTGATGGGGGCGATGCCGGAAGACGAGATGGATCCCGCCGCGCGCGAGACCTTCGCCGACAAGGCGGCCGGCGTGATGGTGCTGGCCGGAAACCACTTCAACCGCGGCCAGCGGGCCTTCTTCTTCTCGATCGGCTATCTCGGGTGGTTCGTCGACCCGCGCCTGTTCGTCGCCACGACATTCTTCGTGCTTGCCGTGCTGGCGCGGCGTCAGTTCGCCTCGCAAGCCAGGATGCTGGCGGCGTCGCTGCACCAGCTCCCGTCGGCGCCGATCGCGCCGACCGGCGGCATGAAGACCGAAACGGGATCGACGAACCCCTTCACCCGGTAATGGCCGAGCGCGCCGGCATGGCAGCTCATCAGATCGGCGATGGTCTCGGAGACGAGAATGTCCTGGTCCAGCTCCCGGGTCAGCCCGGCGATCCGCGAGGCCAGGTTGACCACCGGCCCGACGACCGTGAAGTCCAGCCGCGCCTCCGCGCCGACATTGCCGAAGAAGACATCGCCCGCATGCAGGGCGATACCGACCCGCAGCGCCGGGGAGCTCTCGCAACAGGTGCGGTTGATCTCCGAGATGTTCTCCCCCGCCTCGCGCGCCGCCAGAAGTGCCTGCCTCGCGGCATCGCGGGCGCTTTCCTCGCAGCCATAGGGAAACACCGCCATGACCTCGTCGCCGATGAACTTCAGAACCTCGCCGTCATGCGCCTCGACCGCCCGGGAAACCGCATCGAAATAGGCGTTGAGCAGGCCGACCAGCTTGTCGCCGGGCAGCGTGTTGGAGAGTTCCGTGAAGCCTCGCAGGTCGAAGAAGCCGACCACCGCCGAAATCGTCTCGCCGTCGCCACGCTTGACCGTGCCGGCCAGCACGCGCGCGCCGGCCCGCCGCCCGACATAGGTGTCGAGCAGCGTGTGGCTCATTCTCTTGAGGGTCTGAAGCTCGCACAGAAGGGCCAGCGGGCGGGCGATCGTCTCGAACAGCGACAACTGCGCGCTGGAGAAACCGCCCCCGACCCGGGTCGCAAAGGTGACGCCCTTGATCGAGCCGTCGGAAAAGGGAAGCGGCAGCGCGACATAATCGGTGTACCCGGCCTCGACCAGCTCCGGCACGATGCCGTAGCCGGGCAGCGGATCCGGCCCGCACAGACGTATCCGTACGCTGCGGTTCTCCGAGAAGACCACCTTGAACGGGCTGTTGTCGTAGGCCTTGAGGCTCTCCGGGGTTTCAATGTAGCGACGCAGCTCGGTGCCCGCATCCGCGGTCCAGGTGATGCCCTCGGTGCGCACGTTGGGATGCAGGATGGAAATGCCGGTGGTGACCCGATCGACCGGCACGCCGGCATCGTTGAGCCGGATCGCCAGCGTCTCCACCAGCATCGAGGCATCCTCGATCCGCACCGCATCGCCATGAAGCCATTCCATGACTTCGGCTGCGATGAGACTTGCACTGATTGTCATGCTTCACGTCCCCGGATCGCCGGTGCCCCCGCCAACCGCGCGGGGCTCCGGCCCTTGTTCGTACGGATGTCCTGGGGCGGCCGATCCGCACCCTCGCGGAAGCGGATTGGTCGTCCCAGCCTGACCTGACCGGCAGCCGCGAGCGAATCCCTCGTCGGCAGCCGGCATCGGGCGGGGCCCTGCCGGCCCCGCGTCATCCGCAAGATGGGGATCAAGGTCGGCCAAAAAAAGACCCGTTCGCAACTTGCCCCAGCGCCTCGCGCATTTGCGAGCCCGGCCCGGCGACAAGGACGGTTCCCGCCCGGTCACCCGGACCTGAAGTCCGCTTCGCCTCGCAGCCCGCCTTGAGCGACCGTCGAACCCGCCACACCAGGGTCGGCGGGTTACTGGATCTTGCGCTTGCGGGCCTTTGCCGCATACGGATTGTCGCCCTTGCGATAGCTGAGCCGGATCGGCGTGCCGGGCATCTCGAACCGCTCGCGCAAGCCGTTGACGAGGTAGCGGGTGTAGCTTTCCGGCAGCACTTCGGGCCGCGAGCAGAAGATGACGAAATGCGGCGGACGCGCCTTCACCTGGGTCACGTAGCGCAGCTTCACCCGGCGCCCGGCAACGGCCGGCGGCGGATGATGGACCAGCACGCCGTCGAGCCAGCGGTTGAGCCGCGAGGTCGAGACACGGCGGTTCCACATGTCGTAGGACTGGAAGGCCGCATCCATCAGCTTGTCCAGCCCGCGCCCGTGCAGGCCCGACATGGTGACGATGCGAACGCCTCGGATCTGGTTGAGATAGCGCTCGGACGCATCGGAAATGCGTTGCATCGTCTCGGCGTGGTCCTCGATCAGGTCCCACTTGTTGATGGCGATGACCAGCGCCCGGCCCTCGCGGGCGACGAGATCGATGATCTGCAGGTCCTGCTTCTCGAAGGGAATGGTCGCATCGAGCGTGACGATCACCACTTCGGCGAACTTGATCGCCCGCAGCGCATCGGCAACGGAGAGCTTCTCCAGCTTTTCCTGCACCCGCGCCTTGCGGCGGATGCCGGCCGTATCGAAGATCTTCACGTGCTTGTCGCGCCAGACCCAGTCGACGGAAATGGAATCGCGCGTGATGCCGGCCTCGGGGCCCGTCAGCAGTCGCTCCTCGCCCAGAAACCGGTTGATCAGCGTCGACTTGCCGGCGTTGGGACGGCCGACCACGGCAATGCGCAAGGGGCGTGTCGAGCTGCCCGCTGCCGGACCCGTGTCGACCGGCTCCTCGTCCTCGTCCTCGGTCACCACATCGACATCGGTGACGGCGATCTCGCCCGCGGCGACCGCTTCCTTTTCCGTCGCCGCCGCCTCGTCGGCAGCGTCGGCCGCATCGACGATCGGCAGCAGCACCCGGTAGAGATCGGCAAGCCCCTCGCCGTGCTCCGCCGACATGGCGATCGGGTCGCCGAAACCGAGACTGAAGGCCTCGTAGAGACCGCCTTCGCCCGAGCGGCCTTCCGCCTTGTTGGCGATCAGCACGACAGGCGTGTCGGTCCGCCGCAGCATGTTGGCGAAATGGCTGTCGCTGGGCGTCAGGCCGGCGCGCGCGTCGATGACGAAGAGGACCGCGTCGGCAGCGGCGATGGCCTCCTCGGTCTGGGCGCGCATGCGGCCCTCGAGGCTGCGCGCGTCCGCCTCCTCGAGACCGGCGGTATCGAGAATGGTGAAACGCAGGTCGCCGAGCTTGGCATCCCCGGCCCGGCGGTCGCGGGTGACGCCCGGCGTGTCGTCGACCAGCGCCAGGCGCTTGCCGACAAGGCGGTTGAAGAGTGTGGACTTGCCGACATTCGGCCGCCCGATGATTGCGATTTTGGCAGGCACGGTATCCAGATCCCGGCAAAGCGAAAGCCCGAGCCGCGACATGATTGTCCCGGTTCGGGCATCCGGCAAGAACGAATGCATCCCGCGCCATGGCGACGCGGGATGCGGGAAGGTTACATGAGAACGGGCGCCAGCGCCCGTTCGTGTCAGTTGAACGCGACGACGTCGCCCTTGGAGGTGATGGTCACCATCCGTCCGCCGGCGATGATCGGCGTCACGTAAATATCTTCGGACGTCGACGACGTGCCGGCGATCCGGCCCGACGCGGCGTCGATGCGGACCATGCGACCGTCACTCGACACGGCGACGAGAACGCCGCTCGCCAGCACCGGCCCGGCCCAGTTGATCCGCTTCTTCTTGCCCTCGACATTCGGCAGCACAGTGCGCCACAGCACCTCGCCGTTGCGCCGGTCGATGGCCACCATGCGGTCCTCGATGTCGATCAGGAACACGGCATTGCCCGAAACGATCGGCGTGTGAAGCGATCCGACATCCTGCTCCCAGACCCGCTCGCCGGTGCGCAGCTTCGAGGCCACCAGCCGGCCGGACACGCCCGAGGCATAGACCATGTCGCCGACGACGACCGGGCTTGCGGCCACGTCGGCGAAACCGGAAACGGCGCGCGTGCGATAGGAACGGGTCACGCCCTCGATCCATTTCGGCTCGCCGCTCTTGAGATCGAGAGCCATCACCTCGCCCGAGGTGAAGGGCACGATCACGGTGCCGCCGGCAATCGCCGGGTTGGCGAAGGCAAGCAACCCGCTGTTCTCGGCGATGCCGCTATAGGTCCAGCGCTCCTCGCCGTCGCCCTGCGCGGCCGCATGGACCTCGCCGGTCTGGGTGACGGCGACGACCACGTCGCCGGAGGCGGCCGGAGCCTGACGGGCCGGAGCCCCGATATCCTTGTTCCAGATCACCGCGCCGGAGCCGGCATCGAGCGCCACGAGCTGGCCGTAGCCGGTCGCCGCGAAGACGCGGTTGCCCTCGGCCGCAACACCGCCGCCGGAGGCAACGTCACGCTCGCCCTCGGGG
>NZ_JBLXFR010000026.1:0-53114 GCF_048261845.1 Stappia sp.
ATTGCCGCCGCAACGGCCCCGCAATTGGTGTGACCCATCACCCCGAGAAGCGGAATGCCGAGAACGGCGACGCCGTACTCGATGCTCGCAAGCCCGCTGACATCGACGAAATTGCCGGCAACGCGCATGACGAAAAGCTCGCCCGGCCCCTGGTCGAAGAGCAGTTCCGGCGCGACGCGCGAGTCGGCGCATGAAAGGATGCCGGCAAAAGGATATTGCGCACCGGCGCGCGCCGCGCGGCCGGCGGAGAAGTCGCCGTTGCAACCGGCGTCGGCGACGTAGCGGGCATTGCCCTCTGTCAGACGCTTCAACGCCTCATCGGGGCTGATGTCATTGGGAGCCGCTTTCGTCTCCGTTGCCCGGGCGTTCCCGGGCATCGCGAAGGCACCGGCGAATGCGGTCGAAGCGGCGGCTGCGCCGAGGCCGAGCAGGCCGCGCCGCGACACGTCAAAACGATGATCTTCACACATTTGATGAAATTCCCTTTTGGGGTCGGCGCGGCCAGCCAGGTTATCCGGTTGGTGGCGTCAGACCGTGCCTGTCAATCGGCCCGGATCCGTCATCGCCCCGGACCGGGCGAAGGCCGAGATCCGCTGCAACTCCGGATCGGCAAGGGAAAAATCGCGTTTCCATCGCCTGACCGTGTTGCAACCTTTAGCACCCGATTGACCGGCACCAACTCCGAAACGTGCGCGCGAGCAGGTTTCGTGAATTGTTGGTTTCCCGGAAATTATCTTTTCAATGCAATATGCTACAGTCTTTCGACGCGACAGGACGCGGCAGCGACGACCTTCCGCCACGTCCCTCACCCCTCGATGAGCAGACCCTCGACGTAAGGGGCAAAGCTGCGCCAGACCTCGACGGCGAAGGCCTCGTCTCCGAGGCGCCAGAGGGTGATTTCCGCCTTGGTGAAGAGCGTGCGCGTCGCCGTACCGACCGGGAAGGCTTCCGGTGAAAGATCGAGGAAGACATGGGCGTTGAGGAGGTCGGCGGCCCCTGTCCCCTCGACCAGAAGCGCGACATTGCGCTCGGACACGTCGACCAGCGAATGGGGCGTGTCACCGAGCGCCAACGCGATCCCGCCGGCAAGTTGCCGGGCGAGCGCATCGGCCGCCTCTTCCCCGTCCGCTTCCGGGCGAGCCAGCAGCAGCCATTCGTCCGGCCCCTGCCAGAGCGCGGCGCGGGCTCCGGCCGCGCTCGCCGCCAGCGGCACTACAAGCAGCGCGGCGCCAAAGGCGTCGCTCGCCTTGCCGGCGGCCGTTGCATCGCCGCGGAAGACAAATCGGGCAAGCGGGCCGGCACGGGTCACCTTGACGCCGGGGCGCGCCAGCACATCCGGCCTTGTCAGGGAGGGGCGATAAAGGGCGGTCTCAGACATTGAGCCGGGTTCCTTCCGGGTCGACGAAGACGGGCGAAACCACCTCGACGGCGATGGCACCGCCGGGCATCGGCACATGCAGGGTCTCGCCCATGCGGGCACGGCCATTGGCGATCATCGCCAGCGCGATGGGCCGGCCGGCGGCGGGCGAGACATAGGACGAAGTGACGTGGCCGAGCGCCGGCGTGCGGCGGGCCGGATCGGCCTCGACCGTGACCTGGGCACCCTCTTCCAGCAGCGTCACGGCATCCTTCGTCAGCAGGCCGACCAGTTGCTTGCGCCCTTCGGCGACGAGATCGGGCCGGGCAAGCGAGCGCTTGCCAACGAAATCCGGCTTCTTCTTGCCGATTGCCCAGGACATGCCGACATCGTCTGGCGTCACCGTGCCGTCGGTTTCCTGCCCGACGATGATGTAGCCCTTCTCGGCGCGCAGCACATGCATCGTCTCGGTGCCGTAGGGACAGCCGCCGAGCCGCTCGACATTGGCGTGAACCGCCTCCCAGACCTGGCGCGCGCGGGAAGGTGGCACGTTGATCTCGTAGCCGGCCTCGCCGGTGAAGCTCATGCGGAAGAGCCGGCAGGGAATGCCGCCCATGACATGGCCCTCGCGCACCGACATGTGTGGCATGGCCTCGGTCGACAGGTCGATGTCGTCGACAAGCGGGGCGATGGCCTCGCGCGCCTTCGGCCCCTGCACGGCGACCACCGCCCATTGCTCGGTGGTGGAGGTGAGCCAGACTTTCAGGTCCGGCCACTCGGTCTGGAGATAGTCCTCCATCAGAGCCAGGACGCGCGGCGCGCCGCCGGTCGTCGTCGTCACATGGAAGCGGTCGTCGGCGAGGCGTCCGACGACGCCGTCATCGATGATGAAGCCGGCCTCGTTGAGCATCAACCCGTAGCGCAGGCGACCGACGCCGAGCTTCTTCCAGGGATTGGTGTAGATGCGCTCGAGGAATTCGGCCGCATCCGGGCCGACGATCTCGATCTTGCCGAGCGTCGTCGCATCGAAGATGCCGACATTCTCGCGCACCACGCGGCATTCGCGCTCCACCGCCTTGTGCATGTCCTCGCCGGCCCTGGGGAAATACCAGGCGCGCTTCCACAACGCGACATCCTCGAAGGCAGCCCCTTTTTCCGCCGCCCAGGGATGGATCGGCGTACGGCGCACCGGATCGAACAGATCGCCACGCGAGGTGGTCGCCAACGTTCCGAAGGTGACCGGCGTATAGGGCTGGCGGAAGGTGGTGAGGCCGACCTGCGGGATCTGGTTGTCGAGCGCGCTGGAGGCAATGGAGAGCGCGTTCATGTTGGACAGGCGTCCCTGATCGGTCGCCATGCCGGTGGTCGTGTATCGCTTGATGTGCTCGATGGAATGCATGCCTTCGCGCACGGCAAGCTTGACGTCCTTGGCGGTCACGTCGTTCTGGAAATCGACGAAGGCGCGCACCCGGGCGGCATTTCGGTCATGCGGGACCGTGCCCAGCCACCAGCCGGAGCCCGCCTCGCCGCCCGTCGCGGGAAAGTCGGGCACCGGCGCGGGCGTGCCCGTCGCGTCCTCCAGCGCCTGCGCACCGGCCGCCGCGCCATCCGCCAGCACCGCCGCAAGACCATCCCCCCCCCCGGCAACTGCCGGCGGGGCGCTGCGCCTGAACCGGGTCGCCGGGCAGGAAGGCACCCATTTCCGGCTGCCAGTCGAGCTTGCCACGTGCTTGCGAGTGAAGGCTGACATTCGGCGTCCAGCCGCCCGACATCAACAGGCAGTCGCAGGCGATCTCGCCGGCGGCAACGACGCCGGATGCCTTGCGCCGACCGATGAGAACCCCTTTCACCCGCTTCTTGCCGAGGACGCCGGTGACGACACAACTTGTCTCGACGCGAATACCTGCCTGACGCGCACGTGAGACCAGCGCCGCAGCCGGATCGGGACGCATGTCGAGGATAGCGGCAACCTTGCCGCCCGCCGCCGCGATGTCGAGGGCGGCGATCCAGGCGCTGTCGCAGGCGGTCGTGACGACAATCGCCTCACCCGGCAGCACGCCGAAGCGGCTCGCGTAGATGCGCGCCGCCTCGGCCATCATCACGCCGGGACGGTCGTTTTCCGGAAAAACAAGCGGCCGCTCGATGGCCCCCGTCGCGATCACCACCTGGCGGGCGCGGACCTGCCACAGGCGTTCGCGCGGCAGCGAGGGATCGGGCGCGGCCAGATGGTCGGTGACACGCTCGGCGAGCGCGACGAAATTCTGGTTGAAATAGCCGAAGACCGTGGTGCGCGGCAGGACCGTGACGCGCGCGTTGCCGGAAAGCTCGGCAATGGCGGAGGCGACCCAGTCCGCCGCCGGCTTGCCGTCGACCGTGGCGCCCGTTTCATGCAACAGCGAGCCGCCGAACTCGCCCTGCTCGTCGGCGATGATGACGCGTCCCCCGGCGCGCGATGCCGCAAGTGCGGCTGCAAGACCGGCCGGACCGCCACCTGCGACCAGCACGTCGCAATGGGCGTAGCGGTTTGCGTAGCGGTCGGGGTCGGGTGCGGTCGGCGCCTTGCCAAGACCCGCGGCGGAGCGGATGAACGGCTCGTAGACGCTGTTCCAGAAGCTCTTCGGCCACATGAAGGTCTTGTAGTAGAAGCCGGCGACGAAGATCGGGGCGAGCCTGTCGTTGACCGCGCCGATGTCGAAGGCGAGCGAGGGCCAGCGGTTCTGGCTGACCACGACCATCCCGTCGTGGATCTCGACCTGGGTGGCGCGCAGGTTCGGCACGCTCTGGCCGGCGGCGGCAGCGGCCGCCGATTTCGCAACGCCGACGAGCGCGTTTGGCTCCTCCGAGCCGGCGGTGAGAATGCCGCGCGGGCGGTGATACTTGAAGGACCGGCCGACGAGATGGATGCCGTTGGCAAGCAGCGCCGAGGCGAGCGTGTCGCCGGCATATCCCTGCAGGGTCTCGCCATCAAACGTGAAGGCGACGGGCACGGAGCGGTCTATGCGTCCGGTGCCGGCGGGGCGGTGCGGCTGGCTCATTTGCCATCCTCCCCGCCGGCAGAGACAGCATCAAGATCCGGGCGCGGCTCGCCGGTCCTGTAGACCGCGACAAACCGGTCGCTGACCGTGTCGCGCAGCGCGTTGAAGAAGCGGCCGCAGCCATGGACATGGCGCCAGCGCTCCGCCGTCACGCCTTTCGGATTGCTGCGCATGTAGAGGAAGTCCGCCCATTGATGGTCATCGAGAGCGGACGGGTCGGCGGGGCGCGCGACATGCGCCTCGCCGCCATGGCGGAACTCGATCTCGGGGCGGTCGACACCGCAGCAGGGGCAGTGGATCAGAAGCATCGGCCCTCCCCTAGATCTCTGTCTTCTGCGCGGCCGTCGCCGGGTCGCCGGTATTGGGCGTGCCGGAAGGCTCGATCAGCAGAAGATGGGTTTCGGTCTCGGCAACGGGGCAATGCTCGACACCCATGGGGACCACATAGACCTCGCCCGGACCGAGGGTGACGTCGCCCTCGCGCATGCGGATGGTCAGCCGCCCGGAGAGAACCTGGAAGAAGTCGTCCGTGTCGGGATGCGAATGCCAGGTGAACTCGCCCTTGACCTTGACCACCATCAGGTCGTGGCCGTTGAAGGAGCCGACGATCTTCGGCGACCAGTGCTCGGAGAAGAGCGAGAGCTTTTCGGCAAGATTGACGGGCTGACGGGTCATGTGTGGCCTCAATGGGCGACGGCGGCGGCGGCCGCCTCGTCGATGAGCCGGCCGGTGCGGAACCGGTCCAGCGTGAAGGGCGCGTTGATCGGGTGCGGCTCGCCATGGGCGAGCGTATGGGCAAAGACGTGCCCCGAGCCGGGCGTCGCCTTGAAGCCGCCCGTGCCCCAGCCGCAATTGACGAAGAGCCCCGGCACCGGGGTCTTGCCGATGATCGGCGAGCGGTCGGGCGTGACATCGACGATGCCGCCCCAGTTGCGCAGCATGCGCATGCGGCGGAACATGGGGAACAGTTCGCAGATGGCGTCGACCGTGTGGGCAGTGATCTGAAGGCCGCCGGTCTGGCTGTAGGAGACATACTGGTCGGTGCCCGCGCCGATCACCAGTTCGCCCTTGTCGGACTGGGACAGGTAGGCATGCACGGTGTTGGACATGACGACGCAAGGGAAGCAGGGCTTGACCGGCTCGGAGACCAGCGCCTGCAGCGGATTCGATTCCAACGGCATGCGCACGCCCGCCATCTCCATGACGACCGAGGTGTGGCCGGCGGCGACAACGCCGACCTTCTTCGCCTTGATGAAGCCGCGCGAGGTTTCAACCCCGGCGACGGACCCGTCGGCATGGCGACGGATGCCGGTGACGGCGCAGTTCTGGATGATGTCGACGCCGCGCCGGTCGGCGCCGCGCGCATAGCCCCAGGCCACCGCATCGTGCCGGGCGACGCCCCCCTTGCGCTGCAGCGCGGCACCCATCACCGGGTAGCGGATGTTCCGGCCGATGTTGAGCGGCGGACAGAATTCCTTCGCCTCCTCCGCGCTCAGCCATTCGTTCTGCACGCCGGCAAGCCGGTTGGCGTGGACGTGGCGCTTGAACACCTGCACGTCATGCACCGTGTGAGCGAGCATCATCACGCCGCGGGCGGAATACATGACGTTGTAGTTGAGCTCCTGGGAGAGGTCCTGCCACAGGTCCATCGCGTGGTCGTAGAGCGCCTCGCTCTCCTCCCACAGGTAGTTGGACCGCACGATGGTGGTGTTGCGGCCCGTGTTGCCGCCGCCGAGCCACCCCTTTTCCAGCACCGCGACATTGGTGATGCCGTGCTGGCTGGCGAGATAGTAGGCCGTTGCCAGCCCGTGGCCTCCGGCGCCGACGATGACGACGTCATACTCGGGCTTCGGATCGGGCTTGCGCCACTGGTGGCCCCAGTCCTGATGGGCGTTGAGTGCCTTCAACGCCAGATCCCAGAAGGAAAAACGGGTCATGCGGGCCTCGATCAAGACAGCGCCCGCGACAAGACAGGCACGAAGCGTGTCCTGTTGTTGTGCAACCGATAAAGCGGCATGGCTTGTACAAAACCGACATCGGGACTAGCCATTGCGTCGCCTGCGAAGGGAGCCGCGCGACGCGTTGGCACAGGCGGGCCGTCAGGAACGCTGCCGAACGAGCGAGAGACCGCCGGCAATGAGGATCGCAATCCAGCCCGCCATCAGCGTCGTGCCGCCTAGCGGCGCGGCAAAGGCAAAGAGCCTGTGGCCGAGCCAGGCCCGGGCGCACAGGTCCCCGCAGAACAGCAGAAGACCGATCATCAGCAGAACCGCGCCAAGCGCCAGAACGCGGCGAAGCGCACCGCCCCTGCCCCGCACCGGCACGAGAAGCGCAAGGGCCAGGAAGGCCGGGGCATGAAAGAGCAGCATGCGCGCCGCCGGATCGAGGAGTGCGGCGGCGGGGCTGTGAGCCGCCGCGGCCGACAAAGCGACGCCGGCAAGACCGGCAAGGCCCGCCGCTGCAAGACAGGCACCGTTCGGCGCGTTGCCGGCGACACTCCAACCCTCGGACACAGCGCTCACTCCTTGACCAGGCTGACGGTTTCGGCTGACCAGTTGCCCGGCCAGACCTCCGCGCCACCGGCGCGCAGCTCGCGGATGGCGGCGACCGGCACGTCGGCGACGAGGAAGGGCTCCTCCCCCGCCGTCCCGTCCACCGGCGCGATTTCGGCGACGACCCCCCGATAGCCGAGCGAAGGTTCGCACGGAATGTAGAGGGCGGCTCCCGAAACATTGGTGTCGTTCTGGGTGGTGCCGGGCGCGGCGCCGACCACGCCGCAGACCGCGACCGAGCACATCAGTTCGACCGCGCGCGCCTTCGCACAGCCGAAGACGCGGTGATAGCCGGCAAGGCTCGATGTCATCGACGGCACGATGAGGAGGTCCGGCGCATCGCGGGCGATGAGGCAGGAGAGCGCCGGCATCTCGATATCGAGGCAGATCAGCATCATCATCGAGAGGCCGGCGAAGTCGAAGCGCACGACCCTGTCGCCCGGGGTCAGGTGCCAGCTGTCGCGGTCGAGCTCGAACGGCGTCAGCGCCAGCTTGTCGTGGACAATGTCACGCCCGTCGGAGAGAAGCGCGAAGGCCCGGTTGAGGTGACCGCCGGCGCCATCCGGCCAGGGAACGGAACCCGCAACCAGCGACACGCCGTGTCTTGCCACCAGGGAACGCAGGCCCGGCAGAAGCGCCTCTGCCTCGCCCGCCATATAGGCAAGCTCCGCCGTCGGCGCGAGGCCGTCCGGTTTCCATGCGAGGAAGGCTTCACTGAGATATTCGGGCAGGACAAGGAGTGCGGCGCCCTCGCCTTTCGCCCGCGCAAGACGCGTGTCGATCGCGGCCAGGAAGCTGTCGCGGGAGGCGCCGCCACTGGCGAGGTTGAAGGCGCAGAGCGCGAGGCGGAACGTGTCGGGCAATGAGGCTGGCTGGGTCATGCGAGCGATGCTGACCGCAAGCCGCGCCCGGATCAAGACGACAAAACGCGCGGGTGGTCCGCGCGTCGGTCAATCCTGTTGATGATGGCCTGTCGATGATGGCCCGTTGACGATCGGGCCCGGGAAGCGCGGTCAGTCCTGCAGGCCGAGCATCTTGGCTGCCATCAACAGGGATGCCAGGACAAGACCGGCGCGCACCGGCGTGACGGCCGGATCACTGTCCTCGACGCGGGCGACCACGCCTTTCGCCTGAAGCTGGCGCAAGGCACGCTCCGCATTGTCGGCAGCACTGTCGACATCGGCCATCAAATGACGCAACTGGGCCCGAGGAGACATGATTCCATCCCGCTTCTTCCATCCGCAATCACGTTAGAGCCGTCGGGGTTTCGCCTTTCTTAACAGAGCGGCAATTCCTGCCGATGGGCAAAAAACGGACATGCGCCCCGCACGAATGCCGCAAGGCGAAGCGGTCAGGGCCGGCGCGGAGCCGGGTCGAGAACGCCGTCCCGGGCAATATCGGCAGGCCCGCTGGCGAAGACCAGTTCGACGGCGAACATCGGCCAGCATCCGGCGTTCACCTCGATCACGCGGCCCTCGGGATCCGTGTTGTAGGAGCGCGAGCGCAACAGTGGCGCGCCAACGGAAACCTGGAGGTCTCCGGCCTCGGCTTCCGTGGCGAAGTCGGCGAAGATGCGCGTCTCGGCGCGCACGTAGCGCGGAATGCCGGCCGCCGCATAGGCATCGAGGATCGAGCCGCCCCGCGCGACGACCGCCTCCATGTCCGCAAAGACATCGATGCGGAACTCCTTGGTGGCGAGATAGGCCGTCGTCGCGCCAATGACGATGGCGTTGCGCATCTCGAACACGTCCTCGCCCTCGGCAAGGGAGAAGGCGCGGATCGCGGCCGGGGAAGCCGGCTTGCGCACCAGCGACAGGATCCGCAGATCGGCCGCATCGTCGCAGACGGCCTCGTTGAAGGCTTCGTGGCGATGCACGATGTACCGGATCGTGGGCGCGCGCACGAAGATGCCGACGCCCTTTCGCGCCTGAAGCCGCCCCTCGCGCTGGTGGCGGTCGAGAGCCCGGCGCAGCGTGATCCTGCTGACGCCGAACAGGGTGGCGAGATCGTCCTCGCCGGGCAGCTTCTCCCCTTCGGCGAGCGTTCCGTTTTCCAGCGCCACCTCGAGGCGGTCATAGATCTGCAGCCAGATCGGACGGTCGCTCCGGCTCAGATAGGCCGTCGACGCCAGCCGCCTCAATTTCTCGATCGAACCCAACCCTCTGGCCCCTTTTTCATCTTCCCGAAAGCCACCTAAGAACTTTCCAGACAGGTGTCCGCCGAACCGGCAACTTTCCGAAAATCTCTTATGTCACATATAGTTAATACTCGCAGACTGTCACAGATCTTTCGTCGAGCCTTGGTAAAACCGGCAAGTCGCTGCTGTGTATACAGGAAACGGCGACACGTCATCCCTGCTCCCGACAGGCTCTCCGAGAGGTTTCCGACATGGCAAAATTCACGTCCACGCGCCGCACCTTCCTGGCCGGAACGGCCGGTCTGGCCGCCGCCTCCCTGCTCCCTTTCCGCGCCCTTGCCAGCTCCGACACGGTCGTCACGGTTTCCAGCCCCTGGGCATCCAACCAGCCCTTCCAGAAGGTCGTCGACGCCTATAACGCCAAGAAGACCGGCGTCAGCGTCGTCAACCGCATGGACGGCGACTACCAGGACATGGCGACCAAGGCGCTCGCCTCCATCGCCTCGGGTCGCCCGCCCGAGATGATGATCACCGGCTGGAAGTTCGGCTATTTCGCCCGCCGCACGCTCGGCGCCCGCGATCTCACCGAGATCGACGCCACCAGGGCGGAAGAGATCATCGGCCAGTTCAAGCCGAACGTGCGCCCGCTCGTCACCATCGACGACGCGCTGATCGGCCTGCCCTGGGCAATGTCGACGCCCGTCACATGGATCAACATGGACCTGTGGCGCGAGGCCGGCCTCGACGACAATATCCCGCTCGACGTGAGCCATGCCTGGCTGATGGAACAGGCCGCCAGGATCGACAAGGCGCTGGGCGGCAAGAATCACCCGACCTACCGCTCGGCCCTCGACCTGTCCAACAACGAGTGGACCTCGCAGGCCTATATCCAGAATGCCGGCGGCTTCATCCTCGATGGCGACAAGCTCGTGTGCGACAGCGCCGAGGCGATCGAGGGCATGACCCGCTTCGCCGAGCCGGTGCGCGCCGAGCTGTGGAGCAACATGGATTACCGCGCCCAGCAGAAGGCCATGTTCGCCGGCAACATCGCCATCGTCACGACTTCGTCGACCCGCGCCGCACCCGCCGCCAAGGCGGACATCGAGTTCAAGGACGTGATGTTCCCGAGCATCGACGGCAAGCGCAACATGAACTCCGGCGGCAACTTCCTCGCGGTCTATGCCCGCGACGAGGAACTCGCCAAGGCGTCGTTGGACTTCCTGGCCTTCTGCGCCTCGAAGGAAGGCCAGGAGATCTGGTCCGAGGTCGGCTACCTCAACACCTCCGTCCACGACATCGCGCGCGGACCGTTGCAGGACGCGTCCTATGCCCAGCTCGAGGCCGGCCTGACGCCGGAAACGATCTGGCCGGGTGCGCGCGGACTGGAAGGTCAGGACGTGTGGCGCCAGTGGGTCGCCCGCATCCTCGACGGCGAGATCCAGCCGGCCGAGGGCCTTGCCCGCGCCAAGGACGATCTCGCGCGTCTCGTCGCCGACTGAGACAGCACGAGACAAGAAGACCCGCCATGACCCGCGCCCTTGTGCGGACGACGGTGACGACGCTGGCCCCGTATCTGCTGACGGGGCCGGCAATCGTTTTCGTCGTCGTGTTCCTCTACGCCCCCGTGCTGTTTTCCGTCGGACTGTCCTTTTCCGACTGGAACTTCATCCATCCGCAGGCCCGCTTCGTCGGGCTGGACAATTATGTACGGGTGCTGGGCGACCCGTATTTCCGCGAGGCGGCCTGGAACACGGCTCTCTACTGCATCGTGCTGATCCCGGCCCAGATCGTCATCCCGCTGGTGCTCGCCGCGCTTCTGCTGCGTGTCGGCGAAACCCGTGCAGCGCGCATCTACAAGCCCTTGCTGTTCCTGCCGACGATCCTTGCCTACTCGACGGCGGGAATCGCCTGGCTTTGGCTGTTCGATCCGCTGAACGGGTTTCTCAACACGGTTCTGACGACACTCGGACAATCCCCGAGCCGCTGGTACACGGACCCGGACCTTGCCCTGTGGACGGTCGCGATCGTCACGTTCTGGAAGACGTTCGGGCTGAACATGCTGCTCTTCCTGGCCGCCCTGGTCAGCATCCCCAAGGACATCCTGGAGGCCGCAACCATCGACAAGGCCGGCCCGATCACGCGCTTCCGGACAATCGAGTTGCCGCTGATCTCGCCGACCTTCTTCTTTGTGGCCGTCACCACCAGCTTCGGCGTTCTCGATGACATTGTCGGCGTGATCGACGTGCTGACGGGGGGCGGGCCCTACGGCTCCTCCACCAACATCCTCTACTACATGTTCGAACGCGGCCTGAAATACTTCCAGTTCGGCCAGGCGAGCGCCGCCTCGGTGATCATCATCGTGCTCGTGCTCGTGGTCACCTGGGCGCAGTTCCGCCTGTTGGAGCAAAAGGTCCACTATGAAAGCTGATGCCTTCGCGCGCCGTCATCCGGTGAGCCATGTCCTGCTCGCAGTGGCGACCCTGCTTGCGATCTTTCCGCTGTTCTGGATGACGACGACGGCCTTCACGCCGAACGAACTGGTGCTGACCAAGGCGTTTCGCTTCTGGCCCGACGAGCCCTCGCTTGCCAATTTCCGCATGGCCTTTTCCGAGCATCCGGTCGGCGCCTGGCTGGTCAATTCGGTCGTCATCGCCAGCCTCGTCACCCTCGGCAAGCTTGCCATCGCCTTCCCGGCGGGGTTCGCCTTCGCGCATCTGCGCTTTGCGGGACGCGACTGGCTGTTCCGTGCCATCATCGCGACCATGGCGTTTCCGGTCGCCATCGGCATCGTGCCGCTCTATGTCGGCGTGTCGCTGACCGGCTGGTACGACACGCGCGCCGGGGTGATCGTCCCGTCCATCGCCTATGTGGGCTTTTATGTCTTCTTCGCCCGCCAGGCATTCAAGACGCTGCCGCCGGAGATGTTCGAGGCGGCAAGGCTCGACAATGCCGGTCCGTTCCGCCAGTTTTTCCAGATCGCGCTGCCCAACGTCGTGCCCGCCATCGCCTCACTGGCCGTGATAAGCTTCATGGGCGCATGGAACATCTATCTCTGGGCCCTGCTCGTGCTGGACTCGCCGGAAAAGAGGACGCTCGCCATCGGCCTGAAGGCTTTCACCTCGCTCGACGATGCGGAACCGCTCTGGGGACCGATGATGGCGGTCGCCCTGCTCTCGGCCCTGCCCGTGCTGGTGCTCTTCGCCTTTGCGCAGCGTTTCATCATGGCCGCCTTCAGCGGCAAGGTGGGGTCATGAGCCGCATCGCGATCTTCGGCAATCTCGGCGTCGACATCCTCTACCGCGTGCCGCACCTGCCACGCCAGCACGAGAAGGTGCAGGCCCCGGACATGACAATCGCGGGCGGCGGCGCGCCGGCCAATGTCGCCCACTGGCTGGCCCGGCTCGGTCACGAGGTAAGTTTCCACGCGGTCACCGGAACGGATCCCCTGTCGCTGATGGCGGCCGGCTTTCTCGCCCGGGCCGGCGTCGATGTCGCCGGCATCGCCCACCTTCCCGACGTCGGGCCGTCGGTCGCCTCGATCTTCACCGGCGGCACGACGAAGGCCATGGTGTGCGGCGGCCCGCGCGGCGTCGATCCGCATTGGCGTGCGCTTGCCGCCAGAACCGGCCTTGCCGGCGTCGATCATGTCCATTTCGCCCCCTCCCTTCACGCGTTGCTGTTCGAGGGGGGGCGGCGGGCGGATATCGCGGACGCCACCGTCTCCACCGACCTCAACGGCAACGTGAGCCTGGAGCTGCTGCGCGATCCCGACATAGCCTTCACCAACGAGGACGAACTGGACGCGGCCCTGAAACGCGGCGGCGTCCCGGATCTGGCGGCGCTGCTCGCCGAGGCCCATGCCGGCGGCACAAGGCGGCTTATCGTGACGCGGGGAGACAAGGGCGTCACCTGTCATCGCGGTGCGGAGGCAGTGACAACCCCGCCCGACCCGGTGACCCCTGTCGACCGCACCGGCGGGGGCGATGCCTTCGCCGCCGGATATCTTCACGCAAGGCTTTGCGGATGCGACGACGCGGCGGCGCTGCGGGCCGGGCTGAGGCTTGCGCGGGCCGCGCTGTCGGGGGTCGGCAGCCGGCCGGAAACGGAGGATGTCGCCAGCGCGCTCACGGAACTTGCACGTCTCGCGTGATCCGCCGACCCGCACCGCGCAGTGTCAATGACGGACCTTGCGCGGATCGGCAACGTCGATGACCCGAAGCTGAACGCGCTCGCGCCCCTGCCAGCTGTCGATGGAAAGCGAGCCGGCGACATGCAGCGGCGCGCCGCGCGCCTCGAGGATCGCCTGGCCGAGCGGCGTGTCGGCGGCCTTGAAGGCGATCGCCTTGAGCGAACCGCCGCCGCCATCGCCAAGCGTCAGGCGGACATGGCCCTTGCCGACCACATCGGCGTAGGAAATGCGGTGGCTCGGGAAAGCGAAGACCGGCTCGGGATGACCGGCGCCGAAGGGGCCGGCCTGTTCCAACGCATGGATGAGCTCGACGCTCGCGGCACTTGCCGTCAGCGCGCCGTCGATCTTGAGTTCCGTCGCCGCGCGGGCCGTCTCGACGTCGGCCTTCAGCCTCTCGTCGAGAAAGGCCGCGAGATCGGCGAGCCGTTCGCGGCGCACGGTGAGACCGGCTGCCATGGCGTGGCCGCCGCCCTTTTCCAGCAGCTTTTCCTCGACGGCCTTGCGCACGGCGGCGCCGAGATCGACGCCGGGTATCGAGCGTCCCGATCCGGTGCCCTTGCCGTCCACGTCCCAGGCAATGGCGAAAGCCGGCCGGCGGTAGCGGTCCTTCAGGCGCGAGGCAACGAGGCCGACAACCCCGGGATGCCAGCCATCCGAACCGGTCAGCAGCACGGCGGGGTCGCTTGCCTCGACGGCGACGAGCGCCTGCGCGTCGCCCTCCAGCAGCATCTCCGCCTCGATTGCCTGGCGCTCGCCGTTGAGCGCGTCGAGCCGTTCCGCGATACCGCGCGCCTCGTCCATGTCATCGGTGGTGAGCAGACGCGCTCCGAGGGCGGCATCGCCGATACGCCCGCCGGCATTGATGCGCGGGCCGATCATGAAGCCCAGGTGATAGGGTGTCGGGCGACCATGAACACGCGCGACATCGCCAAGAGCCGCCAGCCCCGCATTGGTGCGCCCGTGCAATGCAAGCAGACCCTTGCGCACGAAGGCGCGATTGAGCCCTTTCAGCGGCACCACGTCGCACACGGTGCCGACAGCGGCAAGATCCAGCAGGGACAGGAGGTCCGGCGCCCGGCGCGCGTTGAAGAAACCGCGCCGACGCAGTTCGCGGTTGAGCGCCACGACAAAGACGAAGGTGACGCCGACGGCGGCCAGATGGCCGAGGCCGGACAGGTCGTCCTGGCGGTTGGGATTGACGAGCGCCGCGGTGCGGGGAAGCTCCTCGCCGACCTGGTGGTGGTCGAGCACGACCACGTCCAGCCCGACGGCACGGGCATCCTCGAAAGCCTCGAAGGAGGTGCTGCCGCAGTCGACGCAGACGAGGAGGCCGGCGCCCTCCTCCCGCAGCATGCGGATCGCCGGGCCGTTCGGGCCGTAGCCCTCGACGATGCGGTCCGGGATGTGGATGCGGTTCGGCGCCCCGAGCCCGGCGAGATAACGCGACAGCAGCGCCGAGGACGTGGCGCCGTCGACGTCGTAGTCGCCGAAGATGGCGATCCGGTCACCGGCCATGACGGCGTCGGCGACGCGGACGGCGGCCGCGTCCATGTCGCGAAGGGTCGAGGGGTCCGGCATCAGGTCCTTGATCGTGGGATCAAGGAAACCGGCGGCGGCATCCAGCGACACGTCGCGGGCGGCAAGCACCCGGGCGACGATCTCGGGCACGCCAAGGCGCTGGGCGATGGCCAGCGCCGTCGCTCCCTGTTGCGAGGTCAGGCGTTCGCGCCAGCCCTTTTCGCCAACCGAGCGGGCCACGCCGAGAACGCGGCGACGCGCGTCAGCGGACGGGGCACTCGGATCGGATCGGGTCATGCGGTCGCCTTCAGCGCCTCGCGTCTCAGTCGAGGTGGAACTTCTCGAGCTGCGTGTGACGCGCCTTGATGTAGCGCACCGTGCCGGTCGCCGCGCGCATCACCACCGTGTGGGTGGTGATGTCGGTGCGGCCGAAGCGGACGCCCTGCAGGAAGTTGCCATCGGTGACGCCGGTGGCGGCGAAGAGCACGTCGCCCTTGGCCATCTCTTCCATCGTGTACTTGCGCTTGATGTCGTCGATACCCATGCGGTGGGCGCGCTCGACCTGCTCGTCGCGGGTGATCACCAGACGGCCCTGCATCTGACCGCCGATGCAGCGCAGCGCGGCGGCTGCGAGCACACCTTCCGGCGCGCCGCCGATACCCATGTAGATATCGATGCCGGTCTCTTCGGCGTCGGTGGTGTGAATGACACCGGCCACGTCGCCATCGCCGATCAGGCGAACCGAGACGCCGGTGGCGCGCAGGTCCTCGATCAGGCGGGCATGGCGCGGGCGATCGAGGACGCAGGCGGTGATTTCACCGACCGGAACGCCCTTGGCCTTGGCCAGCGCCTCGATGTTCTCGATGACCGGGGCATCGAGATCGACGATGCCGGCGGGATAGCCGGGGCCGACGGCGATCTTGTCCATATAGCTGTCGGGCGCGTTGAGCAGTCCGCCCTTCGGCGCCATGGCGATGACGGCGAGCGAATTCGGCAGGTTCTTGGCGCAGATCGTCGTGCCTTCGAGCGGGTCGAGGGCAATGTCCACCGCGGGGCCGTCGCCGGTGCCGACGGTCTCGCCGATATAGAGCATCGGGGCCTCGTCGCGCTCGCCCTCGCCGATTGTCACCGTGCCGTCGATCGGCAGGCAGTTGAGCTCGCGGCGCATCGCATCGACGGCTGCCTGGTCGGCGGCCATCTCGTCGCCCCGGCCACGCAGGCGAGCGGCGGCGACGGCGGCGCGTTCGGTCACGCGGGCCAGTTCCAGGGTGAGAATACGGTCGAGAGCTTCACTGGGGACGGTTTCAGTCTTGGACATCGGTTCCTCGAATATGGGGCTTGGCCCAGGGGTCTGATCCTGGGGCTCAGCCGAGTTTCTCAATCCGGATCATCTGCGGCGTGCCGGCTACGACGTTCTGCTCCGAGATCGTCGTCAGCGCGCGCTTGACCGCAGCCTCGGTGGTTTCATACGTGATCAGGATGACAGGCTGAGGCGCATCGGTATGTGCGCCCGCCTCACCCGACTTGCGGGTGCGGTCGCGCTGGACGATGGACTCAAGGGAAATCCCCTCGCCCGCCATGATCCGGGCGATCTCGGCAAAGGCGCCGGGACGGTCGTAGACGGCAAGCCGGATATAGTAACCGCCCTCGTGCAAACGCATGCGCGCGGCCTTGTAGGGCGACAGTTCGCCGACCGGACGGCCGAGCGTGGGCACATGAATGCCGCGGGCGATGTCGGCAATGTCGCCGAGAACGGCAGAGGCCGTCGCGTTGCCGCCGGCCCCGGGGCCGACCAGCACGACCTCGCCGACCGCGTCGCCGTCGATGGCGACCGCATTGAGCACGCCGTCGATACGGGCAATGGCGGAGGCACGCGGCACCATGGTCGGATGGACGCGCTGCTCGATGCCGGTTTCGGTGCGCTGCGCGACGCCGAGAAGCTTGATCCGGTAGCCGAGCTCGCTCGCCGCCTCGATATCGGCGCGGGTGATGGAAGAGATGCCTTCCAGGTAGATCGCGTCGACGTCGATCTCGCAGCCGAAGGCGAGCGAGGTGAGAATCGCAAGCTTGTGGGCGGTGTCGAAGCCTTCGATATCGAAGGTCGGATCGGCCTCCGCGTAACCGAGCCGCTGGGCGTCGGCGAGACAATCGGAAAAGTCGAGGCCGTCCTGCTCCATCCGGGTCAGGATATAATTGCAGGTGCCGTTGAGGATGCCGTAGATGCGGGTGATGTCGTTGCCGGCCAGCGCCTCGCGCATGGTCTTGACCACCGGGATGCCACCGGCGGCGGCCGCCTCGAAGGACAGGCTGACGCCGTTTTTCTCGGCGAGGCGGGCAAGCTCGACGCCATGGCGGGCCAGCAGCGCCTTGTTGGCGGTGACCACATGCTTGCCGGCGGCCAGCGCCGCCCGGACACTGTCCTCGGCCGCGCCGCTGTCGCCGCCGATCAGCTCGACGAAAACATCGATATCCGGCGAGATGGCGAGCCCCGTGGCGGTGTCGTGCCAGGCGAGTTGCGACAGGTCGATGCCGCGATCGCGCGAGCGGTCGCGGGCAGCAACGCCCGTTACCACCACGGCACGGCCGCAGCGAGCGGCAAAGCTGTCTGATTTCTGCCGTAGCAGGCGAACGAGGGACGCACCAACCGTACCGAGGCCGGCGACGCCGACGCGCAAGTCAACTTTCATGAAAATCGCGATCCGTTTGCGGAAGGCCGGGCCGCGCGAAGCGGCACGCCCTCAACCCGAGGCTCCGATGGGGATGACGTTGTGCAACTTTTCGTCCGCCGTTTCAAGGAAGCGGCGCAGTCCGCGTGCCGCCTGACGGATGCGCTGCTCGTTTTCCACCAGGGCGATGCGCACATGGGTGTCGCCATACTCGCCGAAACCGAGCCCCGGCGCGACGGCAACGTCGGCATGTTCGATGAGCAGCTTGGAAAACTCGAGCGAACCAAGGTGACGGTATTTCTCGGGGATCGGCGCCCAGGCAAACATCGAGGCCTCGGGCGACGGGATCTGCCAGCCGGCGCGACCGAAGGAATCGACCAGCGCGTCGCGGCGCTTGCGATAGGTCTCGCGCGCCGCGACGATGCAGTCCTCCGGACCGTTCAGGGCCGCCGCCGCCGCCACCTGGATCGGTGTGAAAGCGCCGTAGTCGAGATAGGACTTCACCCGGGCAAGGGCCGAGATCAGCCGCTCGTTGCCGACGGCAAAACCCATTCGCCAACCGGGCATGGAGAAGGTCTTGGAGAGCGAGGTGAACTCCACCGCGACATCCATCGCGCCGGGCACCTGCAGGACGGAGGGCGGCGGCGTGGAGCCGAAATAGATCTCCGAATAGGCAAGGTCGGAGAGGACGAAGATGTCGTGCTTCTTGGCGAAGGCGATGACGTCCCGGTAGAACTCGATATCCGCCACAAAGGCGGTCGGGTTGGCCGGATAGCACAGGATCAGCGCGATCGGCTTGGGCACCGAATGGATCAGCGCGCGCTCCAGCGCATGGAACACTTCCGGGCCCGGCTCGGCGGGAATGGCCCGCAAAACGGCGCCCGCCATCAGGAAACCGAAGGCGTGGATCGGATAGCTCGGATTGGGAACCAGCACGACGTCGCCAGGCGCGGAAATCGCCTGCGCCATGTTGGCGAAGCCTTCCTTCGAGCCGAGCGTGGCGACGACCTGCGTATCGGGATTGAGCTTCACTCCGAAGCGGCGCTCGTAATAGGCCGCCTGGGCGCGGCGCAGGCCCGGAATGCCCTTGGAGGCCGAATAACGATGGGTCTTCGGGTTCTGGACCGTCTCGGTCAGCTTGTCGACAATGTGCTTGGGGGTGGGCAGGTCGGGATTGCCCATGCCCAGATCGATGATGTCGGCGCCGCCCGCGCGTGCCTTTGCCTTGAGCCGGTTGACCTGTTCGAACACGTAGGGCGGCAACCGCCGCGTCTGGTAGAACTCTTCCATGGCTCAATCCTCACCCGCAAAGCGTGGTGTCCGCCCGCGCCGGGGTCGATGCGCGCCTGCGGACTTCAGCCCACGTCGCAGCGGCGATCCTTGCCCAACCGGACGTGAACGGCGGCTTCATACCAGCCGCGAGGCCGGCATGCACCGGCAAAAATGGTCATAGCCGCCAAAATACCGGGTCAGCAAAAATCCCGGGCCGCCAAAATACCGGCCGCTCCCGATCCGGCAGCCGCAACTCAGTCCGCCGCGTCCGCCTCGATCTCCGAGATGGCACGCGATCCGTGATTCTCCCGCAACTCGCGCAGCTGGCTGGCCGTCGTGGAACCGTGCGGACGGGGGCCCGTGCTGCGCGTGCGGGCAATTTCCTTGAGCCAGTCGCGGGTGGCATCGGCCTGGTCGCGGGAGAGAAGCGTGTCCGGTCCGCCGCTTGCCTGACCCGCGCCGAGCGGGCCGGCCTTGCCGGGAACGGCCGCAACCGCGGCGCCCGTCGGGCCGTAGGCCGTGGGCGGCGGCAAGGACTGCAGGCCTGCCCCCGATACGCTGCCCGCCAGATCCACCGGCGCGCCGGGCGCGGTCTGGCCGGAGAGCCGGGGCTGTGCAGCCGGTTCCGCGAACGTTGAGCGCTGGGCGTTTTCCGGCTCCAGGGCCTCGACCAGCGTGCCGGAGGGCGCGTAGGCGCAACCGGCAACCATGACGGACGTCAAAAGCAGGATTGCCAGACACCTGTTGCGCATGGAGTTTCGAACCCGTCCCGAATTTGCCAAGCTTCGTAGCTAGCAAGCCAGAGGCCACTTGCAGACCAGAGGCCAGCTTCAAGCCAGACGCCAGTTGCAAGCCAGACGCCACCTACGACATTGTAAGTGCAATGTCCAACTTGTCAGTCACGCGTCATAAAGGGCTATTATGGCGGCAACTGGCCCAAGGTCAAAAGACCGTCACCGGAGCCGGCCGGCACAGCGCTTCAACGCGGCCCAGCGGAGGACAAATCAAGGATGACTGACGAGAAACACGGCCCCCTGCTTCAGTACATCGTCAAGAATCCCGAGGCCTTTGCACAGAACCTGGCGCGGATCGTCGAAAACGCCGGCAAGGCGATGGCCGCCTATGTGGAACCGCGCGAGAAAGGCGAGATCAAGCCCGAACTCGCCGAGGAAATGACGGTCATCTTCAAGACGCTCGCCCAGGTCGGCGAATACTGGATGTCCGATCCCCAGCGCGCGATGGAAGCGCAGACGCGGCTGTGGACGCGCTATGTCGATCTGTGGAACTCCTCGCTGAAGCGGATGATGGGCGAGCAGAGCACGCCAACCGCCGCTCCCGACCCGCGCGACAAGCGCTTCGGCGATCCGGAGTGGAACGAGAACCAGTTCTTCGACTTCGTCAAGCAGCTCTACCTCATCACCTCTCAATGGGCCGAACAGCTCGTTGTCGAGGCGGGCGACCTCGACGAACACACGCGGCACAAGGCGGATTTCTACGTCAAGCAGATCGCCAATGCGCTGTCGCCTTCGAATTTCGTGCTGACAAACCCGGAATTGCTGAGGGAAACGCTCGAAACCAACGGCGAGAACCTGGTGCGCGGCATGAAGCTGCTGGCCGAGGACATCGAGGCGGGCAAGGGCGAATTGAAGATCCGCCAGTCGGACCCGACCAAGTTCCAGGTCGGCACCAATCTCGCCCTGACACCGGGCAAGGTGATCGCGCAGAACGACGTGCGTCAGGTGATCCAGTACACGCCGACAACGGAAACCGTACTGAAGCGGCCGCTCCTGATCGTGCCGCCGTGGATCAACAAGTTCTACATCCTGGATCTCAATCCGGAGAAATCCTTCATCAAGTGGGCCGTCGACCAGGGTCACACCGTCTTCGTCATCTCCTGGGTCAATCCGAACGAGCGGCAGGCGACCAAGGGTTTCGAGCACTACATGCGCGAAGGCGTGCTGGAGACGCTCGACGTGATCAGGAAGGCGACGCGGACCGAAGAGGTCAACGCGATCGGCTATTGCGTCGGCGGCACGCTTCTCAGCGTGACGCTCGCCTACATGGCGGCGACCGGCGACACGCGGATCGCCAGTGCCACCTTCTTCACGACGCAGGTCGATTTCACCCATGCCGGCGACCTCAAGGTGTTCGTCGACGAGGAGCAGATCCAGTCGGTGGAAAGGCGCATGGGCGAGAAGGGCTATCTCGACGGTTCGAAGATGGCCTCCGCCTTCAACCTGCTGCGCTCCAACGACCTGATCTGGCCCTATGTGGTCAACAACTATCTGAAGGGCCGGGAACCCTTCCCCTTCGACCTGCTCTACTGGAACTCCGACAGCACCCGCATGCCCGCGGCCAACCACTCGTTCTACCTGCGCAACTGCTACCTGGAGAACCGGTTGACCAAGGGCGAGATGGAGGTCGGCGGCGAGCGGCTCGACCTCGGCAAGGTCAAGATCCCCATCTACAACCTTGCCACGCGCGAGGATCACATCGCCCCCCCGCAATCGGTGTTTCTGGGTTCGCAGTTCTTTGGCGGGCCGGTCGACTACGTGCTGTCCGGATCAGGCCACATCGCCGGGGTGGTCAACCCGCCCTCCCGCAACAAGTATCAATACTGGACGGGCCCGCGCCCCAAGGGCGACTACGAGGACTGGCTGGCGAAAGCGAAGGAACACCCCGGCTCCTGGTGGCCGCACTGGGACGCCTGGATCCGCGACGTGGACGGCGAGACCGTGAAGGCGCGCAAGCCAGGCGCCTACCGCATGAAGGTTCTGGAGGACGCACCGGGCAGCTATGTGAAGGCCGCCTCCTGACGGAAGGGAAGGTTTTCCACCTCCGGCGCGAACGGCTCGCGCGGATGTGGCGCTCCCGAAGGAGTTGCGATAAGCTTCCTGCCGGAGGAAGGGCGCAATCGAGGCAAAAGTCGTTCACAGCGACCGAACCTGTATGTCCGCCGAAACGGGCCGGACACGAACAGGGGTTTGACAGGCTGTTTTCGACAGCGTGACCGGACGGCTTTGGTGCCCCCCTCTCATACGGAACACCCGCGAGGGACCCTTTCGGATGCCGGTGCACGGGGCATTTGCGAATTCGAAGGGGCGGGGAAGCGACAGACGATGCAGCAATTGGCGAGGATCAAGGAACCGAGCAAGCCTTACGCCGCCTACCGGCCGATGAATGCCGGCCGGTTGCGCATGCTCGGAATGGACCAGGACGTCTGGCATCGCCATGCGAGCGGCTGGAGCGTGTGGACACGCTTCGCGACGCTGCCTTTCCTGTTCCTGACGATCTGGTCGCATGACTGGTTCGGCTGGCCGCTCGCCGGGCTGCTGATCGCAACCGTCTGCCTGTGGCTGTGGGTCAATCCGAGGATCTTCCCGCCGCCGCGACGGCTCGACACCTGGCACGCGCGGGCGACCTTCGGCGAGCGGGTCTGGCTCAACCGGGGCATCGTTCCGATCCCCGCCGACGAGAACCGCCGGGCGATGATGCTTTCGCTGCTGACCGCCGCCGGGTTCATGCTCGGCATGTGGGGTGCGATCTCGACCCATCTGACGGCCGTGCTTATCGGCACGGTGCTGACCTATGCCGGCAAGATCGCCTTCCTGCACGGCATGGTCGCCCTTTACGACCAGATGCGCGACGCCCACCCGGTCTACCGCTCCTGGACGACCGTTCCCGACAACGACAACACGGCCCAGACCGCAACCCGCCGCAAGACCGCGTCCTAGGCGCCTCGGGATCCTGTACAGAACGCCGCGCCCCGTCACCGGGCGCGGGTCAGCACCTTTTCGAAGCGCTCGAGCGCCCAGTCGACCTCATCGGCGGTGATGACCAGCGGCGGCGCGATCCGGATCGTGTGGTCATGGGTGTCCTTGGCAAGGATGCCCTCATGCCTCAGCGCCTCGCAATAGTCGCGCGCGGCGCCCGCCTCCTCGTGCAACTCGACCGCCAGCATCAGGCCCCGGCCACGCACGTCGCTGACCGCGTTGGAGCGGATCGAACGCAGCCCCTCGACGAAGCGCTGCCCTTGTCTTTCGGCATTCTCGATCATGCCTTCCTCGACGAGCGCCTTGAGAGCCGCACGCGCCACCGCGCAGGCGAGCGGATTGCCGCCGAAGGTGGAGCCGTGCTCGCCGGGGTTCAACACGCCCAGCACCTCGGAATTGGAGAGCACGGCGGAGACCGGATAGAAGCCGCCCGACAGCGCCTTGCCGACCAGCGTCACGTCCGCCTCGATGCCCTCGTGCTCCTCGGCCAGGAGCTTTCCGGTGCGCCCGAGGCCCGTCTGGATCTCGTCGAGAATGAGCGTGACGTTGTGGGCGGTGCACAGTTCGCGGGCGCGGGCGAAGTAACCGGCCGGCGGAATGAGGATGCCGGCCTCGCCCTGGATCGGCTCGACCAGAAAGGCGACGGTGTTTTCCGTGATTGCCTGTTCCAGCGCCTCGGCATCGCCAAAGGGCACGACGCGGAAGCCCGGCGCGAAGGGGCCGAAGCCGGTGCGCGCGGTGGGGTCGGTGGAAAAGCCGACAATGCCGAGCGTGCGCCCGTGAAAATTGTTGGCGCAGACGATGATCTCGGCCTTTCCGGCCGGCACGCCCTTGACCTCGTAGCCCCATTTGCGCACCGCCTTGACGGCGCTCTCGACCGCTTCCGCGCCCGAGTTCATCGGCAGGATCTTGTGGGCGCCGGTCAGTTCGGCGAGGTCCTCGTAGAGCAGCGCCAACTGGTCGTTGCGGAAGGCCCGCGAAGTCAGCGTCAGCTTCGCCGCCTGCTCGGTCATGGCCTTGAGGATCTTCGGGTGGCAATGGCCCTGGTTGACGGCGGAATAGGCCGCCAGGCAATCCATGTAGCGGTTGCCGTCGACATCCCACAACCAGACGCCCTCGCCGCGCGCCAGCACCACGTCGATCGGCTTGTAATTGTGCGCGCCAAGCTCGTGTTCGGCGGCGATATAGTCTTCGGGCAGGCGGGTCACGCGGGCAGCTCCATTCGTTTCACGACCTCAGGCGAAGGCCTGGGTCGGTCGGTCCATGACATCCTGGCCGAAGAGGCTGGCGACCAGCTCGGCCAGCGCGATGGCGCTGCGGCCACGTTCGTCCAGGAAGGGGTTGAGCTCGACAATGTCGAGGGAAACGGTCACGCCGGCATCCTCCAGAAGCTCCATCACCAGATGGGCCTCGCGATAGGTGGCTCCGCCCGGCACGGTGGTTCCGACGCCGGGTGCGATGCCGGGATCGAGAAAATCAACATCAAGCGAAACATGAAGAACGCCGTTCTCCATTTTGATCTTCTTGAGAAAATCACGCATCAGAATGGAGACGCCATTCTCGTCGATCTGGCGCATGTCGCAGACGGTGACGCCGCGCCGGCGCAACAGGTCGCGCTCCTTCGGGTCGATCGAACGGGCCCCGAAGACGCACATGCGCGACGGATCGACGGTGGCCCGCGGCGCATCCGCCATCACGGGGAAAAGCTCCTCCTCGCCGGCGGTCAGCGCCAGCGACATGCCGTGCAGGTTGCCCGAGGGCGAGATCGAGGGCGTGTTGAAATCGGCATGGGCATCGAGCCACAGGACATGGAGGGGGCGCCCCCTCTCCTGCCAGTGGCTGGCAACGCCGGCAAGCGAGCCCATGGAGAGCGAATGGTCGCCGCCCATGAACACCGGCAGGTAGCCCTCGTCGCACAGGCGCCGCGCATCGCGGGCGAGCGGACGCACCCAGGAGGCGACGACTTCCGGCACATGCGCCTTGCCGGGAAATGTCAGCGGCGCGACCGAATCCAGCGGTTGCTGCGTGACATCGCCGAAATCGGTCACGGACCACCCCAGCGCCTCGAGCCTTTCGGCGAGGCCGGCAACGCGCAGCGCGGCCGGTCCCATGGCAGCGCCGCGCCGGCCGGTGCCCGCCTCGAGCGGCACGCCCAGAAGTCCGATCGGCTGTGTCCTGTCGGTCGACATTCGCTTCCCCTTGCCTTGCTGTCACACATGACGGGCGGCGGGCCGGTGCATATCCGGCCGCCACCGCATCGTCAGCCTAGCGCAGATCGGATGATGTCCCCATGAAGAGATGACGAACAGGTGATATTTCGCCAGATTGGCAGTATGATTTCGCAATCTGACAAGCCTCGCAGAACAAAGTGAAAAGATGGACGACCTCGACCGCCGACTCATTGCCCTCTTGCGCCACGACGCACGCCTGCCGGTCGCCTCGCTGGCAGCCGATCTCGGCGTCTCTCGGGCGACAGTGAAGGCGCGGATCGACCGCCTGAGCGAGAGCGGTGTCATCCAGGGCTTTACCGTGCGGCTGCGCAGCCACGAGGCGGGCGGCCGGGTGCGGGCGATCATGATGATCGAGGTCGACGGCCACCGGGCGGAGACCGTGGTGCGCCGGCTGCAGGGCTTTCCGGAAGTGCGCGCCCTGCACTCCACCAACGGGCGTTGGGATGTGGTGGCGGAGCTTGAAACCGACACGCTGGAGGCTTTCGACCGGCTGCTCTCCACCGTGCGCCTTCTCGACGGCATCGCCGGTTCGGAAACCAGCATCCTGCTGTCATCGCGCAAGGGGTGAGGCCCCCAAACGCAAAACGGCCCGCCAGAGGCGGGCCGTCGAACTTCGCAAGTGCGATCCCGAAAGATCAGCGCTTGGAGAACTGGAAGCTCCGGCGAGCCTTCCGGCGGCCGTACTTCTTGCGCTCCACGACGCGGCTGTCGCGGGTCAGGAAGCCTTCCTTCTTGAGCACGCCGCGCAGTTCCGGCTCGTAATAGGTCAGAGCCTTGGAGATGCCGTGGCGCAGGGCGCCCGCCTGGCCGGACAGACCGCCGCCGGAAACGGTGGCGACCACGTCATACTGGCCGTCGCGGTTGGTCAGCATGATCGGCTGGCGCAGGATCATCTGGAGGACCGGCCGCGCGAAATACGCGAGGTAGTCCTTCTTGTTGATGATGATCTTGCCGGTGCCCGGCTTGATCCAGACGCGTGCGATGGCGTCCTTGCGCTTGCCGGTCGCATAGGCGCGGCCAAGCGAATCGAGCTTCTGAACATGAACCGGCGCTTCGGCCTGGGCGGTGCCCATCGCGCCGCCGAGGTCCTCGAGGGACTGGATCTCAGCCATCGTTAAGCCCTCTTTCCGTCGTTCTTCGCGTTGAAGGCCTTGAAGTCGACCGGAACCGGCGACTGGGCCTCATGCGGATGCGTTGCACCGGTGTAAACTCGGAGATTCCTGAGCTGCTGGCGGCTCAACGGGCCACCCGGCATCATGCGCTTCACGGCCTGCTCGAGGACGCGCTCGGGGAACTTGCCCTCGAGGATCGCACGCGCGGTGCGCTCCTTGATGCCGCCCGGGTAGCCGGTGTGCCAGTAGTACTTCTTGTCGTAGTACTTCTTGCCGGTCAGCACCGCCTTGTCGGCGTTGATGACGATGACATTGTCACCGCAGTCGATGTGAGGCGTGAAGGTGGGCTTGGTCTTGCCACGCAGCGTGTTGGCGATGAAGGCGGCCAGACGGCCGACGACAACGCCTTCGGCGTCGATCAAGATCCACTTCTTCTCGACCTCGGCCGTCTTGGCAGAATAGGTCTTCATGGGTTCGATCCGTTGTTGTCGCAAACCGAAATCCACCCGAACAATGGTGGAGCCGGTCCGAATTCCATGCAAAACGACCCCGAAACCGGGGCCGCGTGCTGTCGGAAGGGTGTTTACGCCCAGTCGCGAAGCCTGTCAACGACATAAAAATCGACAACCCAAAGAAATTATAAGCAATTCCAATCAGTTACAAAAACGGTATCATAATACCACATAATTTCAGATGATTTTCCGGCTCATCTCGGCGGGATCGAATAGGTGGCCGTCGCATGGGCGACAAGATCGCCCCCGTCCCTGCCCGCGATCCCGCATTCGGTGATGGCCAGACGCTTGCCGAGTTTCAGCAGGCGGCAGGTGCCGACAAGATCGCCCGGTCCGGGCTTCCTAAGGAAATTCATGTTGAGATTGGTGGTGACGGCGAGTGCCACCGGGCCGATATGGGCGAGGATCACCGCATAGGCGGCAAGATCCGCAAGCGCCATCATGGTGGGACCGGAAATCGTGCCGCCGGGGCGCAGGTGCCTTTCCGAGGGCTTCACCGACAGCACCGCCTCGCCCGGCGCCACCGCCTCGATCTCGTAGATGCGGCCGTCGGCATGGATCTGCGGAAACTCGCGGTCGAGAAAGGCGTTGAGTTCTGAAACGGTCATGACGGGCTGCACGGATCGGTTTCCTCTCTGGCGTTTTCTGCTTTGACGCTTTCGTTAACGTAACCCGGGAAAAGCGACAAGGCGCAATGGGAACAACGGCCGGCTTTGTCGGACCGGACGGCTCGGCTATAAGAGGCGAAACGACAGGGAGAGACCGTCATGACCAGTGTGGGCGCCGCGAACGCGGAGACGACAGGCGAGAGCGGACCGGTCGCGCGGGAGCTGGCCGGCGGCGTGTTGCGGCTGACGCTCAACCGGCCGGAGAAGCGCAATTCGCTTTCCGAGGAGATGATGGCAGGGCTGCAGGACGCGCTCGATGAGGCGGCCGGAGACAAGGCCGTGCGCGTCATCCTGCTGCGGGCGGCGGGCAAGGTGTTCTGCGCCGGCCACGACCTCAAGGAGATGACGGCGGCGCGGGCGCATGCGGATCGCGGACGCGCCTATTTCACCGAGGTGATGAACCGCTGCGCTGCGCTGATGCAGACCATCGTCAGGCATCCGAAACCCGTGATCGCCGAGGTCGACGGCATGGCCACGGCGGCGGGCCTGCAACTGGTTGCCTCCTGCGACCTGGCGATTGCCAGCGATCAGGCCCGCTTCTGCACGCCGGGCGTCAATATCGGGCTCTTCTGCTCGACGCCGATGGTGGCGCTGACCCGCAACGTCTCGCGCAAGCAGGCAATGGAGATGCTGCTCACCGGCGAGATCATCGACGCCTCGACCGCGCGCGAATTCGGCCTCGTCAACCGGGTGGTGCCGGCCGACTATCTGGCGCAGGTGACGGCGAAATACGCCGAGACCATCGCCTCGAAGTCGCCGCTGACCCTGAAGACAGGCAAGGAGGCCTTTTATGCGCAGGCGGAAATGTCGCTTTCCGATGCCTACGCCCATTGCGCGCAGGTGATGGTGGACAACATGCTGGCGCGCGACGCGGAGGAAGGCATCGGCGCCTTCATCGAAAAACGCGCGCCCGAATGGACCGGGGAGTGAGCCAGGCCGTGACCCCGACCACACATGACAGCTACTCCGACACCCATATCCGGGCGATCCTCGACGAGGTGAAGACCATCGCCATGGTCGGTGCCAGTCCGAACAACGTGCGGCCCTCCTATTTCGTGCTGAAATACATGCTGTCGAAGGGTTACGAGGTCTATCCGATCAATCCGGGCCATGCCGGCAAGGAAATCCTCGGGCAACGGGTCTATGGCAGTCTCGCGGATGTGCCGGCCGCCATCGACATGGTCGACATCTTCCGCAATTCGGACGCCGCCCTTGACGTGACGCGGGAGGCGCTGGCGCTCTCGCCGGTGCCGAAGGTGATCTGGATGCAGCTTTCGGTCAGCAACGACGAGGCGGCGGCCCTTGCGGAAGAGGCCGGCGCCAAGGTGGTGATGAACCGCTGCCCCAAGATCGAGTACGGCCGGCTCTCCGGCGAAATCGGCTGGACCGGCGTCAACTCGCGCACCTTGTCGGCGAAACGCCCTGCCCTGAAGGGCGGCTTCCAGCACCGGGGGCTCAGGAAGGAGTAAAGGGGACCCACATGGCCACAGCCGTCCATCCAGGCGAGATCCTCGCGCAAGAGTTCCTCGCGGAATTCGGAATGACCCCCTATGCACTGGCCAAGGCGATCGGCGTGCCGCGCACCCGCGTGGAGCGGATCGTGCGCGAGGAAACGGCGGTCACCACGGATACGGCCATGCGGCTCGCCCGCTTCTTCGGCACAAGCCCCGAATTCTGGCTGAACCTTCAGACACGATTCGAGTTGCAGTCCGCGCGCGAGACGCTGGCGGAAGAGATCGCGCGGATTCGCCCCTTGCGGGTGGCGTGAGCCCGCCGGCGCTCCCGCGCAAAAGGCGTTTCCCTCAGGCGCCTGAAACGAAACCGCTTTCCTTTGACCTCCCAACGGGCATCAGCCAGTATGCCGCCAAATTGATGCCCGAGGAGGATTTACATGAGCGACCGCATTCCCGGATTCTCGACGCTGGCGATCCATGCCGGCGCCCAGCCCGATCCCTCGACCGGCGCGCGGGTGACGCCGATCTACCAGACCACGTCCTTCGTCTTCGACGATGTCGACCATGCGGCCTCGCTGTTCGGGCTGCAGGCCTTCGGCAACATCTACACGCGCATCACCAACCCGACGACGGCGGTGCTCGAGGAGCGTGTCGCAGCGCTCGAGGGCGGCACGGCAGCGCTTGCGGTTGCCTCCGGCCACTCGGCCCAGCTTCTCACCTTCCACACGATGATGACGCCGGGCGACAACATCGTCGCCGGCAACAAGCTCTATGGCGGCTCGATCAACCAGCTCAATCATTCCTTCAAGAGCTTCGGCTGGGAAGTGAAATGGGCGGACGCCACCGACCCGCAGAGCTTCGAAGCGCTGATCGACGGCCGGACACGGGCAATCTTCATCGAGAGCCTCGCCAATCCCGGCGGCGTGGTGACCGACATCGAGGCGATCTCGAAGATCGCCAAGGCGCACAACGTGCCGCTCGTCGTCGACAACACGATGGCGACCCCCTATCTGTGCCGGCCGATCGAGCATGGCGCGGACATCGTTCTGCATTCGCTGACCAAGTTCATGGGCGGCCACGGCAACTCGATGGGCGGCGTTCTGGTCGATGGCGGCAGCTATGACTGGTCGTCGAGCGAGAACTATCCGATGCTGTCGAAGCCGCGCCCGGAATATTCCGGCATGGTGCTGCACGAGACCTTCGGCAATTTCGCCTTCGCCATCGCCTGCCGCGTGCTGGGCCTGCGCGACCTCGGCCCGTCGATCTCGCCGATGAACTCCTTCATGCTGCTGACCGGCATCGAGACCCTGCCGCTGCGCATGCAGCGCCATTGCGACAACGCGCAGAAGGTGGCCGAGCATCTCGCTGCCCATGACAAGGTGGCCTGGGTCTCCTACGCGGGCCTGCCGGGCGATCCGAACCATGCCAAGCAGAAAAAATACATGCCCAAGGGCGCCGGCGCGGTGTTCACCTTCGGCGTCACGGGCGGCTACGAGGCGGGCGTCGCGCTTGTCTCCAACTGCCAGATCCTGTCGCATCTCGCCAATATCGGCGACACGCGCTCGCTGATCATCCATCCGGCCTCGACCACCCACCGCCAGCTCACCGACGAGCAGAAGACGGCAGCGGGCGCGGGCCCCGACGTGGTGCGCCTGTCGATCGGCCTGGAAGATGCGGAAGACATCATCGCCGATCTCGACCAGGCGCTCGCCGCGATCTGAGTCGCGCCTTCATGGAGACGCAAAAAGCCGGGCCAAGCGCCCGGCTTTTTTTATGGTTCTCGACGGCGCCTGAGGGCCCCCGTCAGGCGGAGGCAGGCTCGGCGAAGCGGGCCCGGGCCCAGAACTCGACCACCGCGATCATGACGATGGCGATGAAGCCCTGATGGGCGAGCGCCAGCCAGAACGGCACATGGCCGAGCAGCGTGGCAATGCCGATGAGCATCTGGACGACCAGGGCCACGACGACGCCATGGGCGGCACCGCGCAGATGGCGGGCTGCGCTGGACCGGTAGACAGCCCACATCGCCCACGCGCCGAGGACAACGATCAGGTAGGCGGTCATCCTGTGCTGGAACTGGACGGTCAGCACGTTCTCGAAATGGTTGATCCAGGCCGGCGCCATGGTCCACAGGCCGGAGGGAACGAAGGCCCCGTCCATCAACGGCCACGTGTTGAAGGAAAGTCCGGCCTTCAGCCCTGCAACGAGCCCGCCGAGAAAGATCTGGGCAACCAGCAGGACGAGCAGCAGTGTCGCCGTGCCCAGGAACGGCCGCTTCCGCCCGGCCGGCGCGACACTCCGCGCAACAGGCGCAAGTGCCAGGAACCGGGCAAGGCCGTAGAGATAGATGAAGATCAGGCAGGCGAGCGTCAGATGGGCCGCCAGCCGGTACTGGCTGACATCGACACGTTCGGCAAGACCCGAGACCACCATCCACCAGCCGACAACGCCCTGCATGCCGCCCAGGACGAACCCGCCGACGAGCCAGGGCAGCAGCTGGCGCTCGACGCGGCCGCGCCACCAGAACCAGACGAGCGGCACGAAGAAGGCGAGCCCGATGACGCGGCCAAGCAGGCGGTGTCCCCATTCCCACCAGAAGATGAACTTGAACTCCTCCAGCGACATGCCCTTGTTGACGAGCTGGTATTCCGGGATCTGGCGATACTTCTCCAGCTCCTCTTCCCACTCGGCGACGGAGAGCGGGGGAATGACACCGTGGATCGGCTTCCATTCGGTGATGGAAAGGCCGCTGTCGGTGAGGCGGGTGGCACCGCCAACGACGATCATGGCAAAGATCAGCAGGCAGATCCCGTAGAGCCAGAGGCGGATCGCGCGCCGGTCGCGTGCACCGCGCGAGGACGGCTCCAGGGGATCGGACAGGGAAGCGGCACTGGTTTCGGACATGGGATCACATCGCTCATGGACGGTCTCGCAGACCCTCCGGGCCGGCGACCTGCCACGGGTTATAGACCCCTGCCCGCAATGACAAGGTCTTGACGGATGCCCCTCGTGTGACACAAGCACTCACACGCAATGACAGATTGAAGGCCGGAGCCAGGATCGAATGAAGAACGGCGTCAGGAAATTCATCGGAATGCTGCTGCTCGTCGGCTTCGTCCTCACCTACGCCTTCCTCGCCATGGTGCTCGGCGACATGACGCTGCAGAACAGCTCGCGCGGCGTGCAGATTCTCTATTTCGCGATTGCCGGCATCGCCTGGACGCTACCGGCCGGCGCCATCATCTGGTGGATGGAGCACGGGTTCCGGCTCAGCCGCAAGCCGGGTGCGGAATGACCGTGTCGCGAATGCGCCTGGCCGCATTGTAGACCGGGAACGGAGCGCCGGTCAGGTATTGCGAGACGATCGCGGCGCTCTGGAAATAGCCGTTGAGTGAAACGCGCGGCAGGGCCATCGGCTCCTTGCCCGGGGAAATGACGCCGGGACGCGTGGTCACGGCCGCATCGAAACCGAGCTCGCGCACCACATCCATCGACTGGGAATTGACCGCCGCCTCATAGCCGTAGGGATAGGCGAAGATGCGCGGGCGCAGGCCGAGTTCCGCCTCGATGCGATCAAGCCCCGCGACGACGTCCTGACGCATGCGCTCGCGGGTCAGGCGGGCGAGCGCATAATGGTTGTGGGTATGCGCACCGACCGAGAAGAGCGGATCGCGGCACAGCTCGCGCAGTTCGTCCCAGGACAGGATCAGCTCGTCGGCCAGCCCCTCGATGTCCAGGTTGTGGGTCGCCGCAAGCCGGCGCAGTTCGAGACGCTGCGAATCCTCGCCGAGATCGCGCGTGAACCAGTGCAGAAGATGGCAGAAGACGTGCTCCTTCTGCCGCTCGGTGACGGTGGGAAGCTTGCGCATGCGCGCGCCCACCGGAACCTCAATCTCCTGCGCGCCGGCGACGATGCGCTCCAGCGCTTCCCACCAGATCTCCGCCGTCCGGTCGACAAAGCCGGAGGTGACGAAGATGGTGAAGGGCGCGCCGTGACGCTTGAGAACCGGCCAGGCGTGCTCCAGATTGTCGCGATAGCCGTCGTCAAACGTCAGTGCGGCGAAGCGCGGACGGTCTCCGGCAGGTTCCGACATGCGGGCAACGGCCGTTTCCAGCGGCACGAGCTCCATGCCGGCTGCGCGAATCTGGCGGATGGTGCGATCGAGAAACTCGGGCGTGACCTGCAGATGGCGGTTCGGCCCGAACGCGCGCGCGCCTCCGGCCGGGCGCACGCTGTGAAGGGTGAAAACCACCCCCTGTCCACCGGTCAACGGCGACATCAGACGGCCGATGCCGCTCCAGTGAAGCAGCTTGCAGCTTCCGGCCAGCAAGTGGCGCCGCAGATCCATTCTTCACCCGCCCGCAGTCAAAATCAAATGAACGCCCACTGAAAAGGCGTGCTTTTTTTCAACGATCCGGATGATATCGACGTTTTCTTTAGAACTCGTTGCTAGTGATGCGTGCAACGGGTCAACAGGTCACACGTGTTTCAACAGGCAGCGAGGGCGAGGCGGATGGCGAACGCACTAGCCAGGTCGACAGACCTGTTCCAGTCGCACGATTGGGACGACATGGACCTTGAGGCAATGAGGCTCGACGCGATGCTGGAAAACGGCGAATTCGTCATCCGCACCCTGCGCGACCCGGCCGAGGCCCGGAACGAGTGGCTGATCCTGCAGGACAATTCCTTCGGCACAATGTTCACCAGCCACGAATGGCTTTCCTCGTGGTTTTCCCATGTTGCACGGGCGCGGAATATCGAGGCGTTGATCGTGGTCGGCGATATCGACGGGCAGCCGGCCTTTCTGCTGCCGCTGGCGATCATGCCGGCCGCGCGCGGGATGCTGCGTGTCGGACGGTTTCTCGGCGACTTCCACGGCAACCAGAACAGCGGTCTGTGGCGCAAGGACATCCTCGCCGGCATTCATGGCCAGAGCCTGCACAAGGCGTTGCTGAAGATCGGCCTTGAGCACGGCATCGACCTGTTCGACCTGAAATACGTGCCGGCCGAGATCGACGGACGCATCCACCCGCTTGTCGACCGCCATGCGATCGAAAGTCTCAACGCTGTGCATGCGCTGCCGCTGCAGCCGGATTTCGAGACGCTCTACAAGAACCGTCGCAGTTCGAGCGCCCGCAAGAAGCTGCGAACGAAGGAAAAGAAGCTTGCCGAACTGAGTGCGCTTTCCTGCCGCAAGGCGGGAGATGCGGAAACCGCCCTGCATTTCCTCGACACGCTGATCGCGCAGCGCAGCGCCCGCCAGGCGAGCCAGGGCATTCCGAACGTGTTTGAGCCGGCGGACGTGCGCGCCTTTCTCCGCGACCAGCTTCTCGCCTCGCTGCGCGAGGGCGGCGACCGGGTCACGATCCACGCCCTGGAGGCGGGAGGGCGCATCCGCGCGACCTATCTGTGCGGCATGCAGTTCGGGCGCTACCACGCCTACACGAACAGCATCGACGAGGATGTCGCAGCCTGCAGCCCTGGCGACATCCTGCTCAATCACGTCATTGCCGATGCGTGCCACAATGGCGCGGAGAGCTTTGATTTCGGTCTGGGCGCGGAACGCTACAAAACCGCCTGGGCCGACAAGGAAGTCCTCATGGACGTGAAGATCCCGGTGACGACAAAGGGGCGGCTGGCGCAAGAGGCGATCCGCTACCTGCGCCAGATCAAGCGGCGGATCCGCAACACGCCGGCGCTTTGGTCGATCGTGCGCGCCATGCGCAAGCTGCGCGCCTGACGCGCCGCGCCCTTTCCACAACCCCGACCTTTCCAACGCAAAACCCGGGCTCGACGGCCCGGGTCCTGTCATTCCGGCAGTTGCTTCCGGCCTCGCGGCTTCAGGCGGCCATGTCGGAACGGCCGCGCGCCGCCTGCGGCGACCCCTCGCCCGAACTCTCGATAGCCACCGGTGCGCCGGTCTGGTCCTCAAGCATGCGCAGCGCTTCTTCCAGCTCCGGTCCGGCGGGCGACCCTCCCGTGGCGACCACCACCTGATCGGCCATGGCGAGGATCTGGGCGCTGATCAGGGAATCGTCGATCAGGCCGAGATCGAAGAACACCTGATCGTAGGTATGGTCGATGGCGTCCATGAGCATCTCGAAACGCTCGTTCCGGGCGAGTTCGTCGTCGATGGCGCGGCGCCCCGATTCGATGACATGGGCGCGCGATGCGGCGTCCCGGTAGATCACGCCGGCAAACGACGCCGTGCCCTCGAGAAGCTCGGCGAAACCGGGGACGGCCTCCGCATCGGCCAGATCCGGGCGCACCTCGAGGAAGAGCGGCATCATGCCGTCTTCCGCCGCCTCGCGCACGAGGCGGAACGTGACCCCTTGCGAGACCTCGTCGCTGTCGACGCTGAGCACAGCGACCCGGCGCGGACGGTCGGCATTGTCCGCCGCCGCAGCAGAAGCCGGCGCGGAAGCCGGTGCCGCAGTTGCCCTTCCGGGGGCGCTTGCAGCGCCGGCAGCGGCCGGAGCGGCTGCGACGACCGGCGGTTTCCAGTCATAGGAAAAGGAGGCCGGGTATGCGGTGCCCGACGCCATTGTCGGCGCCGAAGGATCCGGACGGCGGGGCCGTTCAGGCGCGGCCTCCGGTGCCGGCTCGCTCATGTCCGACGGACCGGCTTCCTCGCGCCGGGTGGTGAAGGCCCTGCCGGACAGGAACTGTCCCAGGATCACCGTCATTACGGAAAGCAGAAAGACGACGAAGGTGGCGATACCGGCGATCTGCGGCACTTTCGGCGAGAACGGCTCCAGCGGCACGGTCGCCTTCGAAATCACGCGCGCATCCGCCCCGAGCAGGGGGGCGTTGCGCCGCGTGTCGGCTTCCCGGTAGCGGGTCATCAACTGGTCGAGTTGAGAGGTTTTCACAGCCGCCTCGCGCTCCAGTTCGCGCAGGCGGATCTGGTCCTCGTTCGACTGGGCCGTTGTCGCCTTCAACTCGTTGAGCGTCTGCGTCAGGGAGGCCACGCGCTCCTTCTGGATGCGCGCCTCGCTTTCCAGTCCGGCCGCGATCTTGGCCGCCTCCTGGCGGACCTGCCGGTCGAAATCGTCAAGCTGGGACCGAAGCGCCCTGATCTGCGGATGATTGGGCAGCAGGGTCGTCGACAGTTCGGCGATGCGGGCCTGCAGCTCGACCTGACGTTCGCGCAGGCGCTGGATCAGCTGCGAGTTCAGCACGTCCTGGGCACTGTCGAGCGAACCGCCACCGTCAAGCTGGCTGCGGATCAGCTTGGCGCGGGCCTCGGCCTGGGACTGGGCGGCGCGGGCATCGGACAGTTGCGTGCCGATCTCGCCGAGTTGCTGGCGGTCGAGCGTCTGGTTGTCGGCGCCGAGCAGGAGGTCCTTTTCGGAGCGGAACGCCTCGACCCGCTGTTGCGCCGCCTTCACTTCCGCCTGAAGCCGCTCGATCTGGGGCTCCAGCGCGGTCGCGGCAAGGTCGGTGGTCTCGCGCTTCACCGACGATTGCAGGTCGATATATTCCTCGACCAGCGCATTGGCGACCCGGGCGGCGACCTCCGGATCCTTCGACACGAAACGTACCGAAATCACGCGCGATCCGTCGACACGGTAGACATCGAGATTCTCATAGAAAACCTTGAGCACCCGCTCCTCGCGGGAATTGCTGCCGGGATCGCGCATCAGGCCGAGGGCGACGAACATGTCGCGCAGCAGGCTGGAAGAGCCCGCATCGAACTCGGGCAGGGAGGCAAGGTCGAGACGCTTGGCGACACGCCGCAGGAGATCGCGGGAGAGCAGCAGCTCGACCTGGCTGGCAACGCCCTCGTTGTCGAGCAGCGCCCTCTCCTCCTCGACGCCGCGCGCATCGCCCGGATAGACGCTGTCGGATGTCTCGATCAGCACCTTGGATTCGGCCCTGTATCTGGACGGCACCAGCTGGAGCAGGACAAAGGCACCGATGGCCACCACGAAACACAAGGGAACGAGCCAGCGCAGCGACTTGCGCAACGCGCCGAGGATCGCCGACAGGTCGATCTCGACCCGTTCGTCGTCGCCGTGGTGCCCGGCGCCGTATGCCTGCGACTGGTTCATGCTCGCTACTCCGAAAGGTGCTTGGCGAGAATGATGGCGACTTATGGTAAGCGTAGGGTTAACCGGACGCCAGTCGGCGCCGATTGCCCCTCCCGAAACAATGATCGCCGGATTCACCGCAAGTTAACCACGTTGCGGAAAAGAATGGCGCAGTCGTTTCAGGAGATCGGAATGTTCACGCGCCTCATCATTGCCGTCTGCCTGGCCTTCACGGCCGCTGCCTGCAGTGGCTACCGGCAGCCGCCGACGGCATTCCACGACATCCTGACCAAGCCCTACAGGCTTGATTCCAGCGATGTCCTGCGGGTGATCGTGTTCGGGCAGGCAGACCTCAACAACACGTACACGGTCGATCAGGCCGGCTATATAGCGATGCCGTTGATCGGCAGTGTCGCAGCGCGCGGCCTGACCCTTCGCGAACTCGAGACGACCATCACAAATCGCTTGAAAAACGGGTACTTGCGCGATCCGGACGTCTCCGTCGAAGTGGCCACCTACCGCCCGGTCTTCGTCATGGGCGAGGTGGTCAGCGCCGGCCAGTATCCCTATGTGGCGGGCATGACCGCGCAGAACGCGATCGCAACGGCCGGCGGATTCTCACCGCGCGCGAAACAGACCGAGGTCGACATCACCCGGCAGATCAACGGCGAGATCATCAGCGGCCGCGTCCCGATCACCGACCCGGTCCGCCCCGGCGACACGATCTATGTGCGCGAACGCTTCTTCTGAGGCGCGACTCACCCTGTCTGCCTGTCAGCGGCGAGAGTTAACCTGAGACTCATCCCTGCCTGCTAACGTTTCTCCATGCCTGACCCGGAAAATAATCCGGGCATGCAGACGCGTTGAACCAGGGAGTTCTTCAGATGACCGCCGCGCCCCTGCGCATCATTCATATCGTCCGTGCTCCGATAGGCGGCATTTTCCGCCACATCTCGGATCTGGCGATCGCCCAGACCCGGGCCGGCCACCAGGTTGGCGTCGTGTGCGACTCCACGACCGGCGGCCCGTTCGAGGATGCGGCGATTGCTCGTATCGCCCCGCAACTCGCGCTCGGCATCACGCGTTTCCCGATGCGGCGCCAGGTCACTCCCGGTGACCTGAAGGCCGCGGGCAGCCTCTACCGGCATATCCGTGACCTGAAGCCCGATGTCCTGCATGGCCATGGCGCGAAGGGCGGCGTCTTCGCCCGCGCCATCGGCACGGTGCTGCGGATGCGCGGACGCAAGGTCACGCGCATCTATTGCCCGCATGGCGGCAGCCTCCACTATGATGCCTCCAGGATCGAGGGGAAGGTCTACTTCGCTCTGGAGCGCCTCCAGCAGCGTTTCACCGACGGCCTCGTCTTCGTATCGGACTACGAGTATGCAGCCTACGAATCGAAGGTCGCACATCCTCGCATCGCCGCGCGCGTCGTGTACAACGGCCTGATGCCGGAAGAGTTTTCCGCGGTCCATCCCAAGGACGACGCCGTCGATTTCCTGTTCATCGGCATGTTGCGCGACCTGAAGGGCCCGGATCTCTTCATCGAGGCGCTGTCGCGCATGAAGACCCTCTTCGGACTGACGCCGCGGGCCCATATCGTCGGCGAGGGCAACGACCGCCCGCGCTACGAAGCCATGGTTCGCGACCACGGCCTTGAAGCCCAGGTGACGTTCCTGGGCCCCCTTCCCGCCCGCGAGGCATTCAGCCTGACGCGATGCGTGGTCGTGCCCTCGCGCGCAGAAGCCATGCCCTACATCGTGCTGGAGACGGTGGCCGCCAACATGCCGCTGATCGCCACACGCGTCGGCGGCATTCCCGAAATCTTCGGTCGCTACGCCGACAAGCTGGTCACGCCGGGCAATGTCGAGGAACTCGCCGCCGCCATGGCGACGGCATACCAGGACCCCGAAGCGATGCGCCGACGTGCCGACGGGCAGCGCAAGTGCCTCTCGGAAACCTTCAATGTCGACCTGATGAACGACCGCATCACATCGCTCTATCTCGAGACGCGCGGTCACAAGCGTCCCGACAAGGCGGGTCGCTCGAACGAGGCGCCGTCACTCGTCAGTGGCAGGGTTCTGGCCAAGACCGAGGCGAGCTCGCCTCGCGGTCGGGAATAGGAGCGCGCCTTCATGACACGCAATCACGCCGATCGACTGCGCGATGCCCTTCCTGCCGAAAACCCGGCGGGCACGGCGGGCGCGACGGAAATCCCGGCCGGCAGCAAACTCTCGCCGCAAGCGCTGCAGATCGCCAGCCGGCTGCAGAAATCCGTGATCTCGCCGACCGTCCTGGCCGGCACGGTTCGCCTCGCGGACCTCGCGATCGTCGCCGCTTTCGGCTTCGCATCGCTGAATTCAGGCGGAGTTCCCCTGACATCCTCGACAACGCTGCTGCCGGTGGCAACGGCGCTGATCCTGGCCGCGGCCTTCTTCCAGGCTTCGGACTGCTACCAGATCCCCGTGATGCGAAACATCGTCGCCCAGGGCGCCCGGATCACGATCGCCTGGACGCTGGTTTTCGTCACCTTGTTCATGGCCAAGACCTTCGGCAACGTGATGCGGGGCTTCGAGGGCGACCTGCTGATCATCTGGTACGGGTTCGGCCTGGCGACCCTGCTGACCGTGCGCCTCATCGTTTCCACCTTCGTCCGCCTGTGGACACGCGACGGACGCCTCGAGCGCCGTGCGGTGATCGTCGGCGGCGGTCAGGCGGCAGCCGACTTCATTCATGAAATCGAGCGCCAGCCGAACAACGACATCCGGATCTGCGGGCTGTTCGACGACCGCAAGGGCGACCGTTCGCCGGATATCGTCGCCGGATATCCCAAGCTGGGAACAGTGTCCGACCTGGTCGAATTCGCCCGGATCGCGCGCATCGACATGCTGATCGTGACGATCCCGCTGCGCGCCGAGAAACGCCTTCTGGAGTTCCTCAAGACACTCTGGGTGCTGCCCGTGGACATTCGCCTGTCGGCGCATACCGACAAGCTGAGCTTCCGCGACCGCGCGTCCTCGTTCATCGGCACCGTTCCGATCGTCGATGTGGTCCTGAAGCCCATGGCCGACTGGGACGCGATCGCCAAGCGCGGCTTCGACCTCGTCGTCGCCAGCGTGCTGATCGTTCTCCTCACCCCCGTGATGCTGGCAACGGCGCTGGCCATCCGGCTCGACAGCAAGGGTCCGGCGCTGTTCCGCCAGAAGCGCTACGGCTTCAACAACGAGGTCATCGACGTCCTCAAGTTCCGGTCCATGTATCACGAGATGGCGGACCCGGCGGCAAAGAAGGTGGTCACCCGAAACGACCCGCGCGTGACCCGCGTCGGGCGCTTCATCCGGCGCTCGTCCATCGACGAATTGCCGCAGCTCTTCAACGTGCTGCGGGGCGAACTCTCGCTGGTCGGCCCGCGTCCGCACGCGGTCAATGCCCATACCAACGAGAAGCTGTGGGACGAGGTCGTCGACGGCTATTTCGCCCGCCACAAGGTGAAACCGGGTGTGACCGGCTGGGCGCAGATCAACGGCTGGCGGGGAGAAGTGGACACCCAGGAGAAGATCCAGAAGCGGGTCGAGTACGACGTCTACTACATCGAGAACTGGTCGATCCTGTTCGATATCCGGATCCTCATCCAGACCCCCTTCGCGCTGCTGAAGACGGAGAATGCCTATTGAGCGCGAGTGTCCCGTACGGACCGAATGCCGGCGCGCCCGCGCCGGCGAAGGTGCGCTCGGGGCTTCGCATTGACGGACGCGTCATTGGCACGATCGCGTTGTGGACCGTCGTTTTCCTCGGCGGTTTCGTGTTGCGCGAGCCTGCTCCCTACGAACTGGCGATGGTCGTCGTCCTGTCCGGATGGCTGCTCAGCGCGCCGCGCCTTTCACCGGCACTTGCACCGCTCCTGCTGGTCGTCGTCCTGTTCATCTGCGGCGGCCTTCTCGCGACGCTGATGTCGGACGATTTCGGCGAGGCGGTCATGTATATCGCCGTCACCGGATTCCTGGCGCTGACCAGCGTGTTCTTCGCCGCCGTGACCTCCGCGGATCCCTCCCGCCTGAAGACCATCGCCAACGCTTATCTGGCGAGCGCGCTGATCGTCGCCCTGCTCGGCATCGGCGGCTATTTCGGCGCATTGCCCGGCAGTCTTTTCACGCTCTACGGCCGCGCCAAGGGAACCTTCCAGGACCCGAACGTCTTCGGTCCGTTCCTTGTGCTGCCCTGGACGGTGATGCTGCATGCGGTGCTGACACGGCCACTGTCCCGCGCCGTCCTGCCGATCGCCGCGCTCGCCGTGCTCAGCTTCGCCATCCTGCTCAGCTTTTCGCGGGCCGCCTGGGGTCTTTCCGCTTTTTCCGGCCTTGGCGTCTATCTGCTGGTCTTCATCGTCACGCGGGATGCGCGCGCCCGCGCCCGTCTGCTCGGTTTCGGACTGGCCGCCATCATCGCCCTTGTCGCGATGATCGTCATCGCGCTCTCGGTCGATTCCATCTCCGGCATGCTGCTGCAACGGGCCAAGCTCGTGCAGGACTACGACACGGCGCGGCTCGGCCGCTTCGCCCGCTATACGCTCGGCTTCCAGATGGTGCTCGACAACCCGCTCGGCCTTGGTCCGTTGCAGTTTCGCAACTTTTTCCCCGAGGACGAGCACAACACCTATCTGAAGGCCTTCACCACCTACGGCTGGCTCGGCGGCGTCGCCTATCTGGCGCTGGTCGGCTTCACGGCGACGCGCCTTTTTCCGCTCGTCTTTCAGCCGCGTCCCTGGCAGTGGGCGGCGCAATGCGTGTTCGCCGTGCTGCTTGGTCACATGCTGATGTCCGTCGTCATCGACACCGACCGCTGGCGCCACCTCTATCTGCTTTACGGCCTCGCCTGGGGATTGATCGCCTGCGAATACGGCTGGCGGGCGCGGTCCGCTGCATCGATTCGGGCAGGCTATGCACAGGCCGGCGCGGACGCGCGGGGAGCCCGCCCTTAAGCGCTTGCACGCCGGTTGCGAAGCGGATAGGAAGAACGGGCTCGCGGAAACGCTGGCAGTCGGGCAGTAGCGCAGCCTGGTAGCGCACTTCACTGGGGGTGAAGGGGTCGTCGGTTCAAATCCGGCCTGCCCGACCATTAAAATCAATAACTTATCTGACTTATTTCGAAATCGGACCGTGATGTACGCGGCTCGGCCGTGGCGTTTCGGCCACTCACTTCAACCTTCCGAAACAAAGCGGTTTGATCTCTTCAAGCTGATGGCTGCGTTACCCCGGCTGCTCATCCCATAACCAATCGCGCTGCTCGAACCTGTCGTTAGACTGACAGACGAACCAGTCAGGCGCGAAACGGTACGATACACCTTGCGAGCCAAGTCGTTTTGTGGATGCTGGCAGGCATCGTAAAGAGGACTGCAACTTCCCTTTGGAGCCGACTTGATGTTCAACGCAAAACGCGTATTCGCCCTCATGCACGAGCAGACCATCGACGGTATGCCCCTCAACGATATCGTTGGTGGCGGTAATGCACGTGATGTCGGTGAAGAGTGGGCGGCGTTCCTCGCCAACCAAGGCTTTCTGCGCGGCGGCGCGAGGATCCTGGACATCGGCTGCGGCTGCGGCCGCCTCGCAGCAGCGCTGGCAGACAGCCGGCCAGACGTCGACTATGTCGGCATCGACATCGTTCCCGGCCTGATTGACTTTTGTCGCAAGAACATCACCGAGAGTGTCCCCTCCTTCAACTTCTACGTCGTCCAGCAGGAATCCTCGCTCTACAAGAGCTTCATCGAAGACCACGACATCCCGGTCTTCACTGACGACACATTCAAGGACGGGTATTTCGACCTCGTGATCGCGACCTCCCTCTTTACCCACACGCGAAGGGATACCACGCAGGCATATTTCAGTATGGCGAACCGTCTGTTGCGCGCCGGAGGAACCATGCTCTTTTCATGTTTTGCCATGGATGAGCATGCCCAGAAGGCCATTCACAACAGGAGCACTCACCCATTTCAGAGCGGCAAGGTCGAGACTGCATCGGATGGTCTGGTCGAAGATCGCTACAATGGCGAGTTGAGCGCGATCGGCTATCCTGCCGCGATGCTGGAGGAAATGCTGGATGCGGCCGGTTTCGATGGCATAGCCGGCTTCTACCGGGGCTTCTGGCGCGGTTCCGCCGGCCATTCGTTCCAGGATGTTGTACAGGCGCCGAAGGCGCTTGACGTTCCACACGACTTCGACGGAAGTGCCTATCTCAAACGGCATCCGGATGTTGCGAACGGGGGCATGGCTCCGCTCTTCCACTACAAGATCTACGGTATCAAGGAACGACGCCCGCTGCGTTAAACTGCGGGCGCCGCACCAGTTCGCCGGATTTCCGGCTCATTTGCGCGGCACAGAAAGCAGGCGGCGACGCGCCGCGCCCTGCCCCTGTGACGATCGCTCCTCCCGATGCGGCAAAGCCTTGCGATATCGACAGCGCTGCATGTCACGGCCCTCTGCCTGCTCGCCCTGCTGCCAGGCGAGTTTCGCATGCGCGATACTGCCGGGCCCGATTCCATCGAGGTGGTGCTAGTCACCCAAGCCGCGCGCCGGCCGACAGGCAGGGAGCGGCGATCCGCAGGCGCAACCGTCGCCGGACCGCCGCAGCAGGATACGGGACAGCACGTTCCGACAGCGCCCACCCCCGCGACATCACCTGGTGCGCAGAACCGGCAAGAGACAGCAAGCCTCCCCGCACCAACCGCCAAAGACACCGCCCGCCTCGCAAAAGCGCCCGCGCCAAAGCGCAGGACGCAGCCGGAACTTGTCGAGGCGAAGACGCTTTATACGTCGGCGGCGCTTGCCTCGCGTCTTGGAAAGGCAACCCTTGCCGATCTCGATCTCACCGACCCGCAGGAGCGCATCATCCAGCTTTGCAACTTTGAAGCCGTCGAACAGGTGCGTCAGCAACGCCCGAAGCTGCGGGCCGGATTCGCGCTCGCCGAGGCCCGCAAAGCGCCCACGCTCTCAGGCCTTTCCGTCACGGCGGACGGCGCCGCCATACATGGTGCAGGGCATTGGTACGACCTGTCGTTCCGCTGCGAGGTCTCTCCCGAACTGACCGGCGTGACGTCTTTCGCCTTCGCGCTTGGCGGAGAGATATCCCCGCCCGAGCGAGAGCGCCTCGGACTTCCCTCGGAGACGATGGGCGAGTGAACGACCTGCGCACTTGTGCCGAGGGCGGACCGCGCTACCATAGGTGCCGCGGAGGCAACACTGACAAGAACGCGTCCGCGACGCGGGAGGAACGCGCATGTGCCATATCTTTGCCGGACAGGACCCCGACGACTACGAGCCGGAGACACGCCGCCTGCGGTTGAACGGACAAAGCACCAGCATCCGCCTGGAACGCTCCTTCTGGGAGATCGTCGACGATATCGCCGCCGCCGAAGGCATCAGCACGCCGGCCTTCATTTCAAAGCTGCATTCGGAGGTGCTCGAGCTGCGCGGCGAGACACGCAACTTCACCTCGCTGCTGCGCTGCGCCTGCCTGATTCGCCTGCGTCAAACGCTCCCGCAGATGCACCTTGAGGCTGCCGAGTAAAAATTCCCCTGTAGTACAAACATACTACCCGAAGAGACGTACTCCCGGTCATTCTCGTGCCATCGGAAGATCAACATGATCCGGACGACCTTCATCGACTGATGAAGGAACGAGTTCCGAACAGTTGAGACTTGACCCCACCTTCACATGGCAGGGCGAGGCAATCCGGGAGGAGAAAAGTGGCTAAATGCATACACGCGATGCTTCGCGTGATCGATGAGACTCGGTCTGTGGCGTTCTATCGAACCGCCTTCGCACTCGACATTGCCGAGCGGCTCGAGTTCGACGATTTCATCCTTCTCTATCTCAGAAACAATGATGCGGACTTCGAGGTCGAACTGACGGTCAACAAGGGTCGTGTCGAGCCCTACGACCTCGGGGACGGCTACGGGCACCTGGCCTTCTGCGTCGACGATCTGGACGGCGAGCATGCCCGGTTCGTGGCCGCCGGTCTCGCCCCGCGCAAGATCGTCGAGTTCAACCGCGACGGTGTGCTGCTGGCGCGCTTCTTCTTCGTGCAGGACCCGGACGGCTACCAGATCGAGGTGCTGCAGCGCCACGGTCGCTACCGCTGAGCAGGCCGGACGGACATTCGGCCGGGTTCGAGCGAATGCCCGCAAGAGGCTCGCATACAAGGTCCCGGAGCAACATCTCCGCGTCGGGCACGGCGCGAGTTGCTTCCGGCGGACATCGTTTCGGGAGGGAGGACACAATGACCGAAACAACGCACCAGAACCGGGCTCTGACGCGGCGACAGCTGCTGGCCCGCAGCGCCGCGTTAAGCGCCGCTTTTGTCATCGGACCAGGCTTTCTCGCCAGTTCCGGCGCGTCCTGGGCAATGGAGGTTGCCCATCTCAAGCCGCAGACCATGGCGACACTGGTCCAGATGGCACGCGACATCTATCCGCATGACCATGTCGGCGACGCATTCTACGCAAGCGCGGTGAAATCCTACGACAGCGCCGACAAGGCGGAGATGGTCGAGGCCGGCATCGCGGCGCTCGATGGCGCGGCCATCGGCAAGGGACACGCCGGCTATCTCGCCATCGGCTGGGAGCGCGACCGGGTCGACCTGTTGCGCGCCATTGAGGACAGCCCCTTCTTCCAGACCGTGCGCGGCGGGCTCGTGACAGGGCTCTACAACCAGAAATCCGTCTGGCCGCTCTTCGGATACGAAGGCGAGAGCTACTCCAAGGGTGGCTATATCGACCGCGGTTTCGACGACATCAACTGGATCTGAGGGAGGCGCTGTCATGGCTGCACCATTCGACCTGAACGACGACAGCGTCGTCGTCATCATCGGCACCGGCGCGGGCGGCGGGGTCCTTGCCAACGAGCTCGCGCAGAAGGGCGTCAGCGTGGTCGCGCTGGAGGCCGGCGGGCGCTATCTGCCCGACGACTACATCAATGACGAGTGGGAGAGTTTCGGCCAGCTTGCCTGGCTCGATCCGCGTTCGACATCGGGCGACTGGCGCGTGGCCAAGGATTTTTCCGGGTTGCCGGCCTGGATCGTCAAGGCAGTGGGCGGAACCACCACCCATTGGGCCGGTGCCTCGCTTCGCTTCCAGGCGCATGAGTTCAAGACGAAGACCACCTATGGCGACGTGCAGGGCGCCAACCTGCTCGACTGGCCGATAGACCTTGCCGAGATGGAGCCCTGGTACGAGAAGGCGGAGGAAAAGCTCGGGGTAACGCGCACCGGCGACCGGGCCGGCCTTCCCGGCAACAACAACTTCAAGGTCCTGGAAGCCGGAGCCCGCAAGCTCGGCTACAAGGAAGTCCACACCGGGCGGATGGCGATCAATTCGGCCGAGAATGACGGACGCTACGCCTGCCAGCAGACCGGCTTCTGCTTCCAGGGCTGCAAATGGGGCGCCAAGTGGTCCGCCGCCTACACGGACATTCCCCGTGGCGAGGCGACAGGCAATCTCGAAGTGCGCGAACGCGCCCACGTGCTGAGGATCGAGCACGACGCCTCGGGCAAGGCGAGCGGCGTCCTATATGCCGACAAGGACGGCAACCAGCATCTGCAGAAGGCGCGTGTCGTGTGTGTCGCCGGCAACTCCATCGAAAGCCCGCGGCTCCTTCTCAACTCGGCCTCCAGCATGTTTCCGGACGGGCTGGCCAACTCCTCCGGCCAGGTGGGGCGCAACTACATGCGCCACATGACCGGGTCGGTTTACGCCGTGTTCGACAAGCCGGTGCGGATGTGGCGTGGCACCACGATGGCCGGCATCGTCCAGGACGAGGCCCGGCACGATCCCTCGCGCGGCTTCGTCGGCGGCTACGAACTGGAGACGCTGGCGCTCGGCCTGCCGTTCATGGCCGCATTCCTCGATCCTGGCGGCTGGGGGCGCGAATTCACCACGGCACTCGATTCCTACGAGAACATGGCCGGCCTGTGGATCGTCGGCGAGGACATGCCGCAGGAAACCAACCGCATCACGCTCAACCACGAACTCAAGGACCAGCACGGACTGCCGGCGCCGAACGTGCACTTCTCCGACCATCCCAACGACACCGCGATGCGGGCCCATGCCTACAAGCAGGGCATGGCGATCTACGAGGCCGTCGGAGCAACGCGGACCTTCCCGACACCGCCCTACCCCTCCACCCACAATCTGGGAACCAACCGGATGTCGGAAAACCCCAGGGACGGCGTCGTAAACCGCTGGGGCCGTACACATGACGTGCCGAACCTGTACGTTTCCGACGGCAGTCAGTTCACGACCGGAGCGGCCGAGAACCCGACGCTGACCATCGTCGCGCTCGCCATCAGGCAGGCGGACCATATCGCCTCGGAACTGGCCAGCGGCACCCTTTAGGAAAATGCCGGGCGGGCGCGTGCAGCATCCGTCCGGCGCGACCACGGCTTGTGCCATTTGTCATATGTATGATTTCATGCCTTCGCCAACCGTACCCGCCCGCTCATCCTGCCGTCCCCTGCAGGATGAGCGGGCGGGCCTTTCGGTCCGGTTGGCCAATCGGGACGCAGATCCCGAAGACACAGCCGCATCCGCGGCACATATCACCCCGGAGGAAACGATGAAGACAGTTCTGCTTGCAAGTGCCAGCCTGTTGCTGGCCACGGCCCTGGCCTCGGCTCAGGCGCCCGTTCCGGACAACCTGGAAAAGCTCTCCAACTTCCAGAGCACCGGAACCACGGAATTCACCTATATCGAACAGGACGGAGACTATGCCGCCGGCATCCGCGAGAACCTGACCCGGATCAAGATGCCGGACGGGTTCAGGATCGAGCTCTATGCGGTCGTTCCCGACGCCCGCCACATGGCCGTCGGACCGCAGGGCATCGTCACGTTCGTGGGCACCCGCAAGGACAAGGTCTGGGCGGTCACCGACCGCAACAAGGACCGCGTCGCAGACGAGGTCAAGGACTTCGCGCCCTCGCTCAAGTTCGCCATTCCGAACGGCCCGTGCTTCTCGAAGGACGGCTTCCTCTACATCGCCGAGCAGAACCGCGTGCTGGTCTATCCGGCAGCCGAGTTCTTCTACGAGAGCCCCGATGTCGCCGCCTTCAACGTGGTGAAGCAGGGCGAGCTCGTTCCGCCGGCGGACGAGAGCTACAACCACACCGCCCGAGTGTGCAAGATCGGCCCGGACGGCAAGATCTACATCTCTCTTGGACAGCCGTTCAACGTCGCGCCGGCCGACAAGCTCGAGCATTACAAGGAGCATGGCATCGGCGGCATGATCCGCCTGAACACCGACGGTACGGGCCGTGAAGTCTACACCTACGGCATCCGCAACTCTGTCGGCCATGATTTCCATCCCGAAACCGGCGAACTCTGGTTCACCGACAACCAGGTGGACGGCATGGGCGACGACATTCCGCCGGGCGAAATCAACCGGCAGACGGCGGCCGGGCAGCATTTCGGCCACCCCTGGTATGGCGGCGGCGACGTGCGGACCAACGAGTATGCCGGAGAGGAAGTGCCTGTCGACGTGGTCATGCCGGCGGTGGAGACCATCGCCCATGCGGCCGATCTCGGCATGAGCTTCTACACGGGCAAGCAGTTCCCGGCGAAGTACAAGAACGCCATATTCTCCGCCCAGCACGGTTCGTGGAACCGCACCACGCCAGTCGGGGCGCGGGTCATGGTGACCTTCATCGACGATGAGGGAAATGCCACGACGGAGCCGTTCGCGGAGGGCTGGATCGACGAGAATGACGAGTATCTGGGCCGTCCGGTGGACGTTGCCCAGTTGCGCGACGGCTCGATCCTCGTGTCGGACGATCTTGCCGGTGCGATCTACCGCATCTCCTACGAGGGCAATTGATGCGCAAGGCAATGATCAAGGGTCTGGGCGGGGTTTTCCTCGCCCAGATCGCCTTCGCCACCCTTCCCGCCGGGGCGCAGGAACAGAACGGCGACCCGCAGGCCGGGCGCAAGCTTGCCGGCATGTGCCGCACCTGTCACGGGCTGGAGGGCTTCGCCCGCATTCCCATCGCCCCGCATATCGGCGGCGAACCGGCACCCTATCTGGACCGGCAGTTGCGGGCGTTTCGCGACGGGACCCGCACGCACGAGATGATGAGCGTGGTGGCAAAGTCGCTCGACGACACGGCGATTGCCAACCTCGCCGCCTGGTATTCCTCCCGGGAAGCCAGGGCGACACTCGCGGACGGCGTCTCGCCGGACGACGCTCCCGCCGAATGCAGCGCCTGTCACGGCGAGACGGGAATGGGGCAGATGGAGGACGTGCCGAACCTGGCCGGAGAAAGCCCCATCTACATCGACACGCAGCTCAAGGCGTTTCGCCTCGGCAAACGCGAGCACGAGATGATGTCGGCGATCGCGGCGGATCTCAGCGACGAGGAGATGCGCCGTTTCGCCGACTGGTACGCGGCTGTGAAACTGACGATCGAAAAACCGTAGGCGAAAGCGGGATCACCTTGCCTGGTCGAGGATGCGCTTGCACTCGAGAAGCTCGAAAAGCGTCGCCTGAAGGCGGCGGATATCGTCCTTCGAGAGGTTCCCCGCAGGGGCACCCTCGCCCCGGTCGCCCAGGAGCCGCTCCATCAGGCGCAAGCCGGCGCGGGCCTGCGGCGTATCGGGTGGATGTGCGCCTTCCGCGATGATGCCGCGTGGCACCGGTTCACCGTCATCCTCTTCGGCGGCGGCCGCACCCTGATCCGGCCCTGCCTCGACCGAACGCCCCTTCGGCTGCGACGGGGCCGCCGGCTGAGAGCCACGACCGGCAGCCCGGCCCCGGGCTTCCGCACCCGTGTCGGCGGCAGCCGCCTGCGCCGCGAGCGCGGCAAGGGCCACCCCGTCCTCGCGCCAGACCTGCATGACGAAGCGCGGCCCCTGTTCCTTGAGGATCCGCTGAACGCCCTTGATCGTGTAGCCTTCACCGTAGAGGAGATGACGGATGCCGCGCAGCAGGTCGATATCGTCGGGACGATAATAACGGCGCCCGCCGCCGCGCTTCAGCGGGCGGATCTGGGAGAAGCGGGTTTCCCAGAAACGCAGGACGTGCTGCGGCAGATCGAGGTCGTCGGCGACCTCGCTGATGGTACGGAAGGCGTCAGGGCTTTTGTCGACCGTCGCTGAAATGGCGTTTCATCGTCCGGCGGCGGATCAGTCTCCGCTCTCGGACGCTCCCATCATGGTCTCGTTGATACGCTTCTTCAGCACGTTGGACGGTTTGAACACCATCACGCGGCGTGGAAGAATGGGGACTTCCTCGCCGGTTTTGGGATTGCGTCCGATGCGTTCCCCCTTGGAGCGAACGACGAAGGACCCGAACGACGAAAGCTTGACGGACTCGCCGGCGACAAGACAGTCGGCTATCTCGGACAAGACCTTTTCAACGAGCTCCGACGATTCCGACCGGGAAAGGCCAACTTTCTGATACACGGCCTCGCAGAGATCGGCCCGAGTAATTGTCCTGCCGCCCATAGTCCCTCCTTGGCCAGACACGCGATCCGGCGGTGTCGGGGATGTTATTTTTAGGCTCACGAAAGCCCGCAAACCCGACCGATAGCCTATTGTCTTGCGTACTGGTGGTCAACCACGCCGAGCAACGTTGGATTGAAAAACCCACACTCGTCAAGACTTTGCGCATTTACCAGCGCAACAGAGTCGCGCCCCACGTGAATCCGCCGCCCATCGCCTCCAGCATCACAAGGTCTCCCCGCGCAATACGGCCGTCGCGCACCGCACGGTCAAGCGCAAGCGGAATGGACGCCGCGGACGTGTTGCCGTGATCCTCGAGCGTGATGACGACCTTGGCGGGATCGATGCCGAGCTTCTTCGCGCTCGCATCGATGATCCGCCGGTTGGCCTGATGCGGGATGAACCAGTCAAGCGCGTCGGCATCGGTCCCGGTTGCCTCGAAGGCGGCTTCCACGACATCGGTCACCATCGACACCGCGTGGCGGAAGACCTCCTTGCCCTGCATGCGCAGATGACCGACCGTTCCGGTAGAGGACGGACCGCCATCGACATAGAGCTTGTCCTTGTGGGAGCCGTCGGAGCGCAGATGCGAGGTCAGCACGCCGCGATCGGCCGTCGTCCCCTCGCCTTCCGCCGCCTCCAGCACGACGGCGCCGGCGCCGTCGCCGAACAGCACGCAGGTGGTGCGGTCTTCCCAGTCGAGGATGCGCGAGAAGGTCTCGGCGCCGATCACCAGGGCGCGCTTCGCCATGCCGCCACGCAGATAGGCGTCGGCCGTCGCGATCGCGTAGACGAAGCCGGAACAGACTGCGTGCACGTCGAAGGCGAAACCGCTGGTCAGGCCAAGCTTGTTCTGCACGGTCACGGCGGTGGCGGGAAAAGTGTTGTCCGGGGTCGCTGTCGCCAGGATGATCAGGTCGATGTCGCCGGCCTCCACTCCCGAGGCTTCCAGCGCCTTTCGGGCAGCCGCCACGGCCAAGTCGGAGGTCAACTCTCCCTCGGCCGCGATGTGGCGGGCCCGGATGCCCGTACGCTGGACGATCCACTCGTCCGAGGTGTCAACCATCTGCGCCAGATCTTCGTTGCTCAGCCGGCGCTTCGGAAGATAGCTGCCGGTCCCCAGAACGATGGATCGCTTAACTGTCACTGATCACCTTCCGATCCGTCACGCGGCGCGAAACGGCCACGGTGGAAATTCTTCAAGTCCTGAGAGATCTTGTTCATCAGGTCGTTGCGGGCCATGTCATATGCAAGCTCCACGGCGGAGGCAAAGCCTTCCGCGTCGGTGCCGCCATGGCTTTTGATCACTATGCCGTTGAGGCCCAGGAAGACGCCCCCGTTGACGTTTCGCGGGTCCATCTTTTCGCGCAGCCGGTCGAAGGCGTCCTTGGCCAGAAGATAGCCCAGACGCGCCCGCCAGGTGCGGTTCATCGCGGAGCGCAGATATCCGCCGATCTGCCGGGCCGTACCTTCCGCCGTCTTCAGCGCGATGTTGCCGGCGAAGCCTTCCGTCACGACCACGTCGACGGCTCCCTTGCCCAGATCGTCGCCCTCGACGAAACCGGCATAGGTCAGGGAGCGCAGGTTCGCCTCGCGCAGCAGGCGGCCGGCGGTACGCACTTCCTCCAGGCCCTTGACCTCCTCGACACCGATGTTGAGAAGGCCGACGGTGGGGCGCTCAATGGAAAACAGGACGCGGGCCATGGCCCCGCCCAGAAGCGCGAAGTCGATGAGCTGCTGCGCATCGGCGCCGATCGTCGCACCGACATCGAGCACGATCGACTCGCCCCGCATGGTCGGCCAGATCGCGGCAATCGCCGGCCGTTCGATGTTGGCCATGGTGCGCAGGCAGAATTTCGACATGGCCATCAGGGCGCCGGTGTTTCCGGCGGACACGGCAACATCCGCGTGGCCGGTCTTCACCGCCTCGATGGAGCGCCACATGCTGGATTTCCAGCGGCCCTGGCGCAGCGCCTGGCTGGGCTTTGCATCCATCGCGACCGAGACCTCGCAATGGTGCAGGGTCGAGGCCTCGCGCAGACGCGGATGCGCCTCCAGCAACGGCGCCACCACATCGGTGTTGCCATAGAGCGAGAAGGAAATGTCGGGGCGGCGCTCAAGCGCCAGCGCTGCGCCTGGAATGACGACTTCCGCGCCCTTGTCGCCACCCATCGCATCAAGCGAAATTCGTATCGTTTGAGCCATCGTCCGCGTCTTCTGGATCGGTGCCCGCCTGCCGCTCCGCCTCGCGTGCGGTGGCTGCGCCGATCGGCATTGCCATCCCGAAATGTCCGCCCCGCCAAGGGAACCGGACCGGCTTCACGCCGTCTTGTCGTTCTTCCCGGCCTTCTCTGTCGTGCCGGCAGCGCGGCACGACGGGCTTCTGTTCTCACTGCCTGACGATGCACGACAGCGCGTTGCGCTATCGTCCGAGGCGTTGGGGAACATACCCGTTTACAACAGGGAAACAACAGCTTTCTGGCCATGCTCCGGGCAGGCCAACAGCATCTTCCCGGGCGTCACCTGGCGATCGCGCCTCACTCTTCGCGCTTGCGCAGCTTGTCAAGAATGGCGAAGGGCGAAGGTTTCTTTCCGGCCTCCGGCGCGTCCTGCCCGTCATCGAGATAGTCCTCGGGCAACTCCGCCCCGGGTGCGCGCGGGAACGGATCGAGCGCCAGGGCGAACTGCTCGCACAGGATGGCGCCAAGGTCGATCCGCCCGCCTTCCAGCAGATCGGGCGGATCCTCGGCAAAGGCATCCACATCGATTTCGCCGTCATCGCTGCCGGAGAGTTCGGCCGCATCGGGATCGAAGCGCATGGAAAAGCGCTCGTCGATCTCCTGGTCGACCGGCGCCAGCGTGACGACGCAGGCCTGGACGGCATGCGCGGTCAACCGGCCCTCGACAGCAACCCCCGCCTTGCGCCAACGGCGCAGCTCGAAGCGGGCGGAGAGATCGCGAAGGTCGACCAGCGAATAGGTCTTGATCATGCGCTGGACATCGTCGGGGCCGGGAGTGACATCGACGACGACCGGACGTTCGCCGACATGCAGGATGTCCTGCAGGTAACTGAACGGAAATGTGGCAATGGCCATGATGCAGGCTCCGGTAAAGAGTGTT
>NZ_JBLXFR010000027.1:0-52957 GCF_048261845.1 Stappia sp.
CGACCGAGGTCCCGGTCATCCAGCCATAGATGATGAAGGTGATGGAGGGCGGGATCAGCAGCGCCGTCTCGGCGCTGGAGGCGATCAGGCCGAGCGAGAACTTTTCGCTGAAACCGGCCTTTCGCATCTCCGGATAGACGAGACGGCCCATGGCGGCGACCGTTGCCGGCGCCGAGCCCGAGACCGAGCCGAAAGCCATCGAACCGCCGACGATCGTGTAGCCGATGCCGCCCTTGCGATGGCCGAGCAGCGACTGGACGAGACCGGTCAGACGCTTCGCGATCTGCCCCTCGCCCATCAGTTCGGCAGCGAGAATGAAGAAGGGAATGGCAAGCAGGGTCGAGTGATTGATGCCGCCGACGATCTTCTGCACAACGACGGGGTCCGGCAGCGTGCCATAGAAGATCTGCTTGACCAGCAGCGCGGGCACGCCGAGCACGAGAAACATCTCGAAGCCCGCGACCAGCAGCGCAACGGCCAGCGCAACAATGAGGATAAGAAGGATCATGCCTCGTCGGGCTCCCGTGACGGTGTGCGCTCGATCAACCCGAGGAAACTCAGCAGGTAGCGCAGGGCGAGCAACCCGAAGCCGACCATGGGCGCGACGTAGATCCAGCCCATCTGCAGGCCGAGCGTCGGGCTTTTCTGCCCCGAGCCGAAGACGAAGAGGGTCATCTTCCAGCTGAGCCAGACGACATAGAGCGCAAAGAGAAACCCGACGGCGTCGATGATCCGGCGGATGGGCAGGCCGCTCGCGGCGGCGATGCGGTCACGCCAGGTGTCGACGGCGACATGTCGGCCGATCTCCAGCGCATAGCCGATGGCGAGAAAGACCAGGTAGAGGTTCATCAGCCGAACCGCTTCCTCGATCCAGCCGAGGCTGGTGGCAAGGGGACTGCCCGAGGTGCGTACGACGACATTGACGAAGTAGAGCCCCACCATCGTCAGGAATATCAGGACCAGCGCCGACCGCTCTACGGTGCGCAGGATCGAGAGGGCATTGCGCATTGACCTTCTCCGGAATTCCGCTGGAGGGACCGACCTGCCCGTCGCCAGGCGGCGGGCAGGTCGGGCAGAGACGGGCGCGGTCCGGGCCGCGCCCGCATGCGGGTGTGCCGGCGCTTACTTGCCGAGCGCGGCGTATTCCTGCTCGTAGAGAAGGACGAGCTGCAGGCCTTCCTCGGCGGCGCCCTGCACATAGGCGTCGCGGGCGGGCGGATACATCGCCTCGCGGAACGCGACCTTCTCCTCGGCCGAGAGCTCGCGGACGTCGACGCCGGCGGCCTTGATCTCCTCAAGCGAGGCGGCGACAGCAGCCTTCTTGTGGGCGATGAGATCCGGGATCACCTCGGCGAAAGCCTCGGTGATGACCGTGCGATGCTCTTCCGGCAGGCTGGACCAGAAGGTCGGGTTGAAGAGGATCACGTCCTCCATCGCGCCATGGTTGGAGACCACCAGGTGCTTCTGCACCTCGTAGAACTTCATCGCGCGAATGGTGTCGAGCGGGTTCTCCTGGGCATCGACCACGCCGGTCTGCAGCGAGGTGTAGAGCTCGCCGAAGGGCAGCGCGATGGCCGAGGCGCCGACCGCCTTGAACTGCTCGATCAGGATGTTGGAATCCATCACGCGGAACTTCTGGCCGGAGAAGTCCTCCATCGACGCCAGCGGCTTGTTGGAGGTGAAGTTCTTCTTGCCGTTCGGCCACAGCATCAGGCACTCGACGCCGCGGCTGTCGAAGGATTCGCACAGCGCCTCGCCGAACGGGCCGGAGCGCAGGGCCTGGGCCTTTTCGTCGTCCTCGGGAAGCAGGAAGGGGATGTCGAGGATCGAGATTGCCGGATTGAAGCCGCCGAGGAAGGCGGCAGGAGCGACCGTCGCCTCGAGCGAGCCGAGCTGGACGCCCTCGGTCATCTCACGCTGCCCGCCGAGCTGGCCTTGCGGGAAGATCTGGAACTCGACCGCACCGCCGGTCCGTTCGGCGACCAGCGCCGCGACCTTCTCCAGGTGCACGTGGCGGGACTGCTGCGTCGACTCCAGATGGCCGATCTTGGCGACGAAATCCGCCGCGAAGGCGCCGGAGGAAAACGCAACGCCGGCAACGGCAAGGATCGCCGTCGTCGCCAGCTTGCGAATTGCCGGCTTTCCGATTGAATGTGTCATAGGGCTCCACCTCTTTTTGGCACGGGAAACATTCTTGCTTCTTGGCGCGGAACACGCGCGGAAGGAAGCAGCGTATTGAGCAGTCCGGACCATGTCAATAATTCATCTCAAAAATGAGACAATTGGACATTTGATCCAAGAACTGATTATCATGCACTAATTGAGCCGTGCAATTGATCTCCGGCGGCCCGGCCAGGAATATGCGTCCCGGCAAGGGATATCTCGAAGTCCACGGGAACACGCATTGACCCAGGAAGACACAATCCGGTTCAGCGATATCGGCGCCCGGCTGCGTGCCTATCGCCTCGGAAAGGGCCTGACCCCCGACGCCCTGGCGGAAAAGCTCGGCATTTCCCGCGCCGCGCTCTACCGCGCCGAGAAGGGCGAGATCCGCAAGATCGAGATGCTGAACTCGATCGCCGACGAACTGGGCGTCTCGCTGCCGAGCCTGCTTGGCGTCGGCGTCGAATATGTCAGCACCGCCATCGGCTTCTTCGAACGCATGCGACAGATGGAGGACGAGTGCCAGCAGATCATCGGGCTTTTCGGCCCCATGTCCTACCTGCTCACGTCCGACGCCTATGACGACATCCTCAAGGAAGTGCTGAGCGAGTCCATTCCCGAAGGCACCGACCCGGACGGAGAGGCCGCCGAGGCGGTCGGCAGACTCGTCAACATCCTGCGGGCACGCAAGGAGGCCTTCCGCCTGCGCCGGCCGCTGATCGTCAGCCTGATCTCCTCCGCCGACCTCGAACGCTTCCTCCTGCACGGGCTTATCGGCCGTCACGACCTGCCGGCCGCGACCGTCGACTGCCGCCGCCTGATGGCGCGGCGAGAGACGGAATATCTCCTGGCCATGCTGCGCGAGCAGCCGATCGGCATCCAGATCGGCATCGTGCGCGAACCGGTGCCGGCCACAAGTTTCCAGATCTTCCGCCAGACAAGCCGTTCGGTGCTGGCGATCAGCCCGTTCCGGCTGGGCGAGCAGCCCAATGTGCGCCTCGGTGTCGCCCTGATCACGTCGGCGACGGAGGCAATGACGCTGCACGAGACCATTGCGGAGCGGCTGTGGGGCAACGCGCTGAAGGGGGCGGATGCGGCCGCCTATCTCGAGGCGCTGATCGACAAATACGCGATCGCGCCCTGAACTTTGGACCCGGCGTTGCGGGCATGACCGGCTGCCCGGCGAAACCTGCGCAAGGTAGCTGTACCGCGCTCACGAAAACACGGTTCACGGACACCCGGCCTGGGAGCGCACGGCAAACATCGTCAGATCGCTGGTGGCCGAGGCACCGCCGTCAAGCGGCAGCACATGCCCGGTGATATAACGCGCCGAGGATCCCGTCAGGAAGGCGACCGCCGCCGCGACGTCCCCGCCCTCACCCACCCGGCGCATCGGCGAAGCGGCCGCGAAGACGTCCCGAACAGGATTCCCGTTGCCCATCCCGCGGCCGGTCGGCCCCGGAGCCACGGCATTGATGGTGATCGATCTCGGGCCCAGTTCCGTCGCCGCAGCCCGGATGAACGCTTCGAGCCCGCCCTTGGAGGCGGCGTAGGCGGCCCGACACGGCCCCCCTCGTTGCCCGTGGCAGGACGAAAGGTGCACGATCGCTCCACCTGCCGCTCCGATCACCTCGCCCGCCGCCTTGGTGATGCGGAACGCGCCGACAAGGTTGATATCGAGAACCCGGGCGAATTCCCCTGCTTCAAGATCCTCGATACGGGACCGGGAAACGATGCCGGCGGCGTTCACGACCACATCCACGCCCCCGAGACGCTCGCAAGCTTCGGCGAGTGCCGCGGTGACGGAGACACTGGACGACAGATCCACCTGTGCCGACCAGTCCTGCGCGTGGCCGCGTAGCGCCATCGCATCAAGGTCCAGCAAGGCGAGCCTGTCGCCGCGCTCTCGCAACGAAGCAGCTATTGCCGCCCCCAACTCGCCCGCTGCACCGAACACGACAGATCTTAGCATTCTTATTATCCGATTATGATTTCATAATCATATTACGATCATAAATCATATTTACAATCAATAATATCCGTCATAGTTTCAGGGTGTTAGACGGCGGGATGTCGCGATGCCAGACAAGGAGGCATCGTGGGGAGGGCAGGCTCGGTGGGGGAGCAACGCAAATCGGTGAGCACTGCGCTGTCGGACCGCATCCGCCGCGACATCTCCCTTGGCATCATCCCGGCCGGCTCGCGTTTGAACATCGATGCGCTGAAACGGGAGCACAAGATTTCCCATCCTTCCGTGCGCGAAGCGCTGTCGATGCTCGTCGGAGAGGGCATTGTCGGCGCCGCCGAAGGCAAGGGCTTCTTCGTCCAGGATTTCTCCCCCGAGGAACAGAGCGACATCGCACGGGTGCGGGCCGAACTCGAATGCCTTGCCTTCGCCTGGTCGGTGAAGGAGAGCGATCGCAACTGGCGGGCCGCGATTGTTGCCGCGCATCACGCATTGCAGGAGGTGGAGCAGGAACTGATTCTCGATCCCGTCGGCTTCGCGCTGGAGTGGGACGAACGCAACGCCAACTTCCACATCGCACTGACACAGAATTGCGGCTCGCCTCGCCTGCTGGACCTTGTGACCCAGCATTACGAGCTAGGACGCCGCCATCGTTTGGCTGCCCATGCGCTCGCCATCCCGGAAGACGAGAGGCGCTCATGGGTCGAAACGAGTGCGCAGGAGCATGCCGAACTGAAGGATGCCGCGCTTGAGGGCGATACCGCGAGAGGCCAGACCCTGTTGCGAAGCCATATCACCAAGAGCGCGAACAAATACTCCGCACTCATACGTTCGATGAGCAGCTCAAAAAACGTCGAATGACAGCATGTCGACGCAAACCTGAAGAGAGGAAATCAACATGAACATCTCGAAATTCCTGAAAACCGCGGCTTTCGCAGCCGTGGTTGCAACGGCGGGTGCCGCCAATGCGCAGGATCTCAAGTTCTTTACCATCGGCACGGGCGGCACCGCGGCGACCTACTATCCGGTCGGCGGCGTCATCGCCAACGCGATTTCCAACCCGCCCGGCTCGCGCCCCTGCGAGGAAGGCGGCAGCTGCGGCGTGCCCGGCCTGATCGCCTCGGCCGTGTCCTCGCGCGGCTCCGTCGACAACCTCAACGCCATCTCCTCCGGCCTGCGCAACTCGGGCTTCGCCCAGTCGGACGTCGCCTATTGGGCCTTCACCGGCACCGGCACGATGGATGGCCAGGCGCCGGCCGACAAGCTGCGGGCCATCGCCGCGCTGTTTCCCGAACATATCCACCTGGTGGCGCTGGCCGATAGCGGCATCGATTCCGTCGCCGACCTGAAGGGCAAGCGCGTCTCGCTCGACGAGCCGGGCTCGGGCACCTATGTGGACGCAAACCTGATCCTCGAGTCGGCCGGCCTTGGCGTCAGCGACATCAATGCCGAGGCGCTGAAGCCGGACGCGGCGGGCGATGCCCTTCGCAACGGCCAGATCGACGCGTTCTTCTTTGTCGGCGGCTACCCGACCGGCGCCATCGTCGAGCTGGCCTCCGCCGTCAAGATCAAGCTCGTTCCGATCAAGGGCGACGGCGCGGACGCGCTCATCGGCAAGTACGGCTTCTTCTCGTCCTCCGACATTCCGGAAGGTGCCTATGAGGGCGTGCCGGCAACCACGACCGTCGCGGTCGGCGCCCAGTGGATCACCAGCGCGGACGAATCCGAGGAGCTGGTCTACGGGATCACCAAGGCGCTGTGGAACGACAACACCCGCAAGCTTCTCGATACCGGCCACGCCAAGGGCAAGGCGATCACCAAGGAAACGGCGCTGAACGGCATCGGCATCCCGCTTCATCCGGGCGCCGAGAAGTTCTACCGCGAAGCCGGCCTGCTGAAGTAATCTCCCCGAGATCGGATGCCCCCGGAAGCGCACACCGCGTTTCCGGGGTTTTCCATGCAAAGGATCGACCATGGTCTCCGCCCCCACCCTTTCCGCCGAAGAGCTCGCCGAAATCGAGCGCAAGTTCGATCCCGAGACGGCCTTCCGTCCGGTCGGACCACGCATCGGGCCGCTGATCACGGGCCTGCTGGCGATCATGTCGATCTACCATTTCTATGCTGCGGGCTTCGCACTGATCCCCGAGCTGATGCACCGGGCGATCCATCTTTCCTTTGTCCTCGGCCTGGTCTTCCTGCTGTTTTCCTGGCGCACGTTCTCGCAGGGCGAGATGCTGCCCAACCGCTGGTACCGGGTGGAAGGCATTCCCTATGTCGACATGCTTCTGGCCGTGCTCGCCGTTGGCGCGGCGATGTACCTGCCGCTTCAATCACCCCAGACGCTGGCCATCCGCGTCGGCAACCCTGCTCCCGTCGACATCTTCTTCGGCTCCGCGCTGATCCTGCTGACGCTGGAGGCAACCCGGCGCTCGGTCGGCATCACCCTGCCGATCATCGCCCTGCTGTTCATGGGCTTTGCCCTGTTCGGCCCCTGGATGCCCGGCCCGCTGAAGCATGGCGGCACCTCCTGGCTCGGTCTCGTCAACCATCTCTACATGACCAACCAGGGCATCTACGGCATCGCCATCGGCGTGATGGCCAAATACGTATTCCTGTTCATCGTCTTCGGCGTGCTGGCCACCCGCATCGGCCTGGGTCAGCTGTTCATCGATGTCGCCATGGTCGTGGCCGGCCGCTATTCCGGCGGACCTGCCAAGGTGGCTGTCTTTTCCTCCGCCTTCATGGGCACGATTTCCGGCTCGTCGATCGCCAATACGGTGACCACCGGCGCCCTCACCATCCCGGCGATGATGCGCGTCGGCTATCCGCCGCGCTTCGCCGCGGCGGTCGAGGCAACCGCCTCCACGGGCGGACAGATCACGCCGCCGATCCTCGGCGCGGCCGCCTTCATCATGGTGGAATACCTGCAGATCCCCTTGCGCGACGTGCTGGCGGCGGCGCTGTTTCCCGCGCTTCTGCACTATTTCGGCATCCTGACGATGGTGCATCTGGAGGCCAAGCGCCTCGGCCTGCGCGGTCTCAGCGCGGCGGAGCTGCCGAAGTTCGGCGTCGTCCTCAAGCAGCACTGGCTCTCGATCATTCCGCTGATCGTCCTCGTCTACCTGATCCTCTCCGGCCGGACACCCGACTATGCCGCCGTCTACGGGATCATCGCCTGCGTCGTTGTCGGCGTGCTCAATCCGGTCAACCGGCTGACGCCGCTCGATCTTTGGAACGCGCTCGCGGCAGGTGCAAAGAACACGCTGGCCGTGGGCGCGGCGGCCGCGACAGTCGGCATCGTCGTCGGGGTGGTGACGCTGACCGGCGTCGGCTTCCGCCTCGGCTACATGATTGTCCAGACCGCCAACGATATCGGCGCGGTCTTCGGCGGCCTCTGGCCCCTGTCGGCCTTCACCGTCGCCCAGTGGACGCTGTTCGTCTCGCTGATCATGATCGCCATTGCCTGCATCATCATGGGCGCCGGCATCCCCACCACCGCGACCTACATCATCCTGGTCGCTGTCGCCGCGCCCGCGCTTGCGGTGCAGCAGGTGGAGCCGCTGGTGGCGCATTTCTTCGTGTTCTACTACGGCGTCCTGGCGGACATCACGCCGCCGGTGGCGCTGGCCGCCTATGCGGCCGCCGGAATTTCCGGCTCAAATCCGTTCCAGACCGGCAACACCGCCTTTCGCCTTGGCATCGCCAAGGCGCTGGTGCCCTTCGTCTTCGTCTATTCGCCCTCGCTCCTGCTTGTGGCCGCCGACTTCAGCTGGTCGGCCTTCGCCGTCACCCTGACAGGGGCGATGCTCGGCATCGGCTGTCTCGGCGTCGCCTTCTCCGGCTACCTGCTGGCGCCGATGGGCAAATGGGAGCGCTGGTGGACCGGCGCCGTGGCCTTCCTGTTCATCGCTCCCGGCCTTGCGACCATGGCCGTGGGGCTCGCCCTGCTCGCCCCGGTCATCCTCCTGCAGGTGAAGGAAAAACGGGCACAGGCGGCCGCCATCACCTGACCAATCGGCACATTGCGCCTGCGGGAGACCCTGCCGCAGGCGTTTTTTCCAGCCGCTCCAGGCGCTTTCATCTCCAGTGTCGTCGAAGCGGAATCGGAGAATCGAGAGCCTTCGCACTGAAGAAGCCGAGGCCTACCCCCGTCGTCTGCGTCGCCGGCCGCCCTCGCCGTCTTCACCACCAGCGGGAGCGGCGGCTGGCGGTGACACAAGCGGGCCGATGCGCGCGATGACGTCGGCAACGCCTGGCCTTGTGCCGGCCTCGTGCGTGTCGATGGCCCCGCGCATCGCCGCAAGGTGCGCATAGGAGGTGCCGCAGCAGCCGCCGATGATGCGGGCGCCGGCATCCATCGCGAGCCGCGCATAGTCGGCCATCAGCTCCGGCGTGCCGGTATAGACCACCTCGTCGCCGCGAATGACCGGAATGCCGCAATTGGCCTTGGCGATGACGACGGCGCCGGGATAGGCGGCGGTGATTTCCAGCACCGCCGCGAGCAGGTCGGAGGCGCCGACGCCGCAATTGGAGCCATAGGCGACGGGCGTGCAGGCGAACTCGCCGGCAAGTTGTCCGAGACCGGCCGGCGGCAGGCCCATCATGGTGCGCCCGGCCGTGTCGAAACTGGCAGTGACGACGAAAGGCATGCCGACCTTCGCGGCGGCTTCCGCAGCGGCGCGCATCTCCTCGCCTGCCGACATGGTCTCGATCCAGGCGACATCGGCGCCGCCCGCCTTCAGCCCCTCGATCTGTTCGGCAAAGGCCTTGACCGCGTCCTCATGCGTCAAGGCACCGAGCGGCACGAACAACTCGCCGGTCGGACCCACCGAGCCGCCGACGATGACGTCGCGCCCGGATGCCTCCGCCACTTCGCGGGCAAGCTCGGCCGCCGCCTTGTTGAGCTCGTGCACGCGGCCCTCGAGCCTGTGCAGCTTGAGGCGGTGGCGGTTGGCGCCGAACGTGTTGGTCAGGATGATGTCGGCGCCCGCCTCGACGAAATTGCGGTGCAGGGTGCGGATCTTCTCCGGCTGGGTGACGTTCCACTCCTCCGGCGGATCGCCGGAGGTCAGACCCATGTCGAAGAGGTTGGTGCCGGTCGCCCCGTCGGCGAGCAGCGTGCCCTTTTCCGCAAGCAACGCCTCAAGCGCGTTCATCGTCATTCCTTTCCAGCTTCAGCTGCGCGGCTTCAGGTTCTGCGGATCGTAGAGCGGTGCGTAGCCGACGCCTGCGACCTCGACCGGGAAGGTTTCGGCGAAATACTCCACGTTCAGCTTGCGGCCGACCTGACAGTACTCCCTGGGCAGGTAGGCGAGCGCGATGTTCCTGCCCACGGTCGGGCCATAGGCGATGGAGGTCGTGTAGGAAATCCGCCCCAGTTCGTCGACCAGCGTCTTTCCGGTTTCGGGGTCCATCACCGGCAGGTTGCCGACGGGGAAGCGCGCGACGCCGCTCGCATCCACATTGTCGGTCATGACCAGCGTACAGAGCATGGCCGGCTGATGGTCCCGCGCCCGGTATTCCAGATGCTTCGCCTTGCCCCGGAAGTCGGCCTCCTTGACCTTCGGCCGGGCGAGATCCGCCTCATAGAGGTTGTACTGGGTCAGGAGGTCGGCATTCTGCAGGCGCAGCGACTTTTCCAGACGGCGCGAATTGGCATAGGTCTCGACCCCGACGGCGATGACCCCGAGCGAGCGCAACGCATCCCAGACGGCAAGGCCGTCCTCGTATTTCATGTGCAGCTCCCAGCCCTGCTCGCCGACATAGGAGAGCCTGAGCGCCATCACATCGCATCCCGCAATCCCGATCTGGCGGATGGCGGCGAAGGGGAAGTTTTCCGGATCGAGGCCGGCCGGATCGGCGACGGCCTTCTTCAGGTTCTCGCGCGCGTTCGGGCCCCAGATGCCGATGGTCGTGTAGCGCTCGCTGACATCGGTGACGGTGACGTCGAAGCCCTTGTCCTGCGCCACCCGCTTCACATAGTGGAAGTCGCGCGGGCCGGCATCGGCACCGTCGACGATGCGGCAGCGGTCGGCCATGCGGAACACGGTGAGATCGGCGCGCACCATCCCCTCGTCGTCGAGGAAATGGGTGTAGATGCCCTTGCCGACATTGCCGTCGCCGCCGATCTTCGCGGCGCAGAGCCATTCCAGAAGTTCGACATGATCCGGGCCCTCGACCTCGAACATGTAGAAATGCGAGAGGTTGATGATCCCGCAATCCTCGCTCAGGGCCAGGTGTTCGGCATTCGACACCCGCCAGAAGTGTCTGTTGTCCCACTCGTTTTCCCGAACCGGCACCCGGTCGCCGTACGTTTCCAGAAGGTGCTGGTTGGCGGCATATCCATGGGCACGCTCCCAGCCGCCGAGCTCCATGAAATACCCGCCGAGTTCGACCTCGCGCTCGTGGAAGGGTGAGCGCTTGACGCCGCGCCCGCTCGCATAGGGTTCGCGCGGATGGATCGCGGGATAGTAGATCTTCTGCGCCGCCTCGTAGCAGCGTCCCTCGATGAACTCTTCCGTGAGCTGATGCGGATAGAAGCGCGCATAGTCGATGGCCGCGTGGTCGATGCCGGTGCGCCCGTCGGTGATCCAGTCGGCGATCAGCTTGCCGTAGCCGGGCGCGTCCTTGACCCAGATGGCGACGCAATACCAGAGGCCCCGCACCTTCTGGCTTTCGCCGCAGGACGGGCCGCCGGCGGCGGAGACCTGCAGGAGCCCGTTGAAGGAATGCCCCTCGTTGTAGCCGAGTTCGCCGAGGATCGGCGTCAGTTCCATGGCGCGCTCCAGCGGCTCGATGACCTGTTCCATCTCCAGATCGCGCTGCGAGGGCGACAGGCGCGCCTCGTTCTTCTCCAGCAGGTCGCGCGGATGGCACATGCGCGGATGGGTGGTCTCGTAATAGCCCCACTCGATCTGGCCGCCATCGGCCGTCTTCGGATCACCGGTGTCGCGCATATAGGCGGAGTTGCCCTGGTCGCGCAGCAGCGGATGGCCGATGTCCTTGCCGGTCCCCTCGAACGCGTTGAAGGGACCGAAGAAGGTGAGCGGATGGTCGACCGGCATGACCGGCAGGTCCTCGCCGACCATTTCGGCGATGAGACGTCCCCACAGGCCGGCGCAGACGATCACGTGATCGGCATGGATGGTCCCGCGATGGGTGACGACGCCCGCGATGCGGCCGCCCTCCACCACGAGCGACGTCGCCGGCGTGTTGGCGAAGGCCTTCAGCTTGCCGGTCTTCTCGCCCTCGTCGACGAGCTTGCCGGCAACCGTCTGCGAGCGCGGGATGACGAGGCCGGCATCGGGATCGAACAGGCCGCCCTGGACCTGGTCCTCCTCGATCAGCGGGAACAGCGCCTTGATCTCCGCCGGGGTGACGAGACGCGCCCGGGTGCCGAAAGCCTTGCCTGAAGTCACCTTGCGACGGATCTCCTCCATCCAGGTGTCGTCGCCGGTTCGCGCCACCTCAAGACCGCCGATCCGCTCGTAATGGCCCATGCGCTCGAAGAAATCGACCGAGTAGAGCGACGTCCAGGTCGACAGGAAATCGTGGCTGGTCGTGTAGCAGAAGTCGGAGGCGTGCGCCGTCGAGCCGATATCGGTCGGAATGCCGGACTTGTCGATGCCGACAATGTCGGTCCAGCCGCGCCCGATGAGATGGTGCGCGATCGACGCGCCGACGATGCCCCCCAGACCGACGATGACGATTTGTGCCTTGTCAGGAAACGCTGACATCCTTCATCCCTCTTGCATGGACGCGGCGCGGCAGGCCTGCCGACGCGCTCCCTCGCCACGAAGTATCGCCATGGAGCGCGACGCCCGGTGGCCTGATTGCGTCATGCAGGCATCGCCGCGACGACACGCGCCCGCCAAAATGACGGCGCCGGGAAGATGCCGGGCGCGGCCCGGACACAGAGAGAGCTGTTGACAGGCAACCCGGGCTGACCTATCGGCAATTGCTGGTTGAGGGGGGCCGAACCGATGATTTTTCGCCATGCCGTACTGATCGTGTCCGCCATCGGCCTTGCCGCATGCCAGACGACCAAGCCGATCGCGATGAGCGTCAGCTACCAACCGACCAGCCCGACCGCGACGCATGGCGACGTGCTGGCGGAGGCCCGGGCTCAGGGGCAGAACATTCCGCAGCTCAGGGGCACGGAGTTCATCACGGTCCGCAGCTATCACTATACGCTGCACAAGGAGAGCGGCACGGGCATCAAGGAAGAGATGACCGGCGCCGAGTGCAAGCTGGAGAGCGACGGCTACACCGCAAGCTTTCGCACACCGGCCCAGGTCAAGGTGCCCAATTACGGCTATGCCTCCCGTCCGGTCTCGGTGCGCTGTGACGCGCCCGGCTACAAGACAGGCTTCGCCAATGCGAAGGCCGAGAACGAGACGCGCAAGAAGATCTACCAGAGCGGCTCCGGTGCCGGCCTGATTGGTTTGATGACGGCGGCCATCATCGATGCCGCCAACTCCGAAGACAACGACGACTTCAAGTATCCGCTGATCTCCGTGACGATGAACCGGGAAGATTGCGACAGCTCCCGGCTCGGCTGCCGCGCCCAGTAATCCGGGCAGCCTCAGGAGCAGCTGCTCCCCTTGCCATGACGCTTTTAGAGAATCGGACGACGCATTCGCGCCGCAGCCCCCTCTCGCCCCGGCGCAAAGTGACGCGAACGGGCGCCGACGCCTCGCAGCGACAACGAAGGGCTTGCAGCGGATGAGTGAACAGGAAGCACGCGCGGCACGGCGCGGACGGGCAGCCCGGACGGAAAAACGGCGCGGATCGCAAGCGGCAGGCGCCCTGCCCTACATCTCGCGCAACCTGCCCGTCTACGACATTCTCAGTGACGAGGGCGCGGAACTGATCGAGGCGAATGCCGACCGGCTGCTGGCCGAGATCGGCCTCGAGTTCCGCGACGATCCCGAAACCATCGCCATCTGGAAGGCGGCCGGAGCCGAGGTTTCCGGCGAACGTGTGCGCTTTCCCAAGGGCATGCTGCGCGAACTGGTGAAGACCGCGCCGGCGCAGTTCGTCCAGCACGCCCGCAACCCGGAGCGCAACGTCGTCATCGGCGGCAACAACACGGTCTTTGCGCCGGTTTACGGCCCGCCTTTCGTGACCGATCTCGATTCCGGCCGGCGCTACGGCACCATCGAGGACTTCCGCAATTTCGTGAAGCTGACCTATGCCTCGCCCTGGCTGCATCATTCGGGCGGCACCGTGTGCGAACCCGTCGACCTGCCGGTCAACAAGCGGCATTTCGACATGGTCTATGCACACCTCAAGTATTCGGACAAGCCGTTCATGGGATCGGTGACCGCGCCGGAACGCGCCAGCGATTCGGTCCGCATGGCGCAGATCGTCTTCGGCGAGGAGTTCGTCGACAACAATTGCGTGATGATCCAGCTGATCAACGCCAACTCTCCGCTCGTCTACGACGCCACCATGCTCGGCGCGCTGAAGGTCTATGCAGCGGCCAACCAGGCCTGCATCGTCTCGCCTTTCATCCTGGCCGGCGCCATGAGCCCGGTGACAGTAGCCGGCACGCTATCTCAGGTGCTCGCCGAGGCGCTGGCCGGCTGCGCGCTGACCCAGTTGGTGCGTCCCGGCGCGCCGGTGGTTTTCGGCGCCTTCGTGTCCTCGATCTCGATGCAGTCGGGCGCCCCGACCTTCGGCTCGCCGGAAGGCAGCCTGTTGCTCAACGGCGCGGCCAAGCTGGCGCGCCGCGCCGGCCTGCCGTTCCGGTCAGGAGGCTCGTTCACGGCGTCCAAGACGCCGGATGCCCAGTCGGCACAGGAATCGGCGCAGACCATCCTGGCGACGCTGCTGTCGGGAGTGAACTTCGCCCTGCACGCCGCCGGCTGGCTGGAGGGAGGGCTTTGCTCGTCCTACGAGAAATTCGTCATGGACGCCGACCAGCTCGGCATGATGCACGTGCTGGCCAAGGGCATCGACCTGTCCGACGAGGCGCAGGCGATGGATGCACTCGCGGAGGTCGGTCCGGGCGGTCATTTCCTCGGCGCGGCGCACACGCAACGCAACTTCGAGACCGCTTTCTACCGCTCGGAGATCGCCGACAACAACTCCTTCGAGCAGTGGAGCGCCGATGGCGGCCTGGACGCCGCATGGCGGGCGAACCGCAAATGGAAGCAGATGCTCGCCTCCTACGAGGCGCCGCCGCTGGCCCCTGATATCGACGAAGCCCTGATCTCTTTCATGGCCGCGCGGAAAGCTGAGTTCCCGGACAGTAACGTCTAGGAAAAGAAGAAAAAATATCTCATTTACAATGACGCCCTTAGAGATCAAAGATAACATCAAATATACAGGGCACTAACACCAAAAAAGCTCTCTTCAGCACGGCATTTTTCGCTGCGCTGCAAGAGGGCTTTGTTTTTTCAATACATTTCAAATATTTTTTTACACACCCCCTTTCAATTCCTGTCATTATTTGCTTATGTAAGCCCATCGACAGGGTAGCCAAGCGAGCCGAAAAGAGTTCGCAAGAGGGGAACAGGAGAGAACGTGCCGTCAATTCGGCGCGAATGCCTGTCCCTTTTCGACTTTTGCTTAGGGGCAACGATGACAGAGACACGCGGCGCTTCAGTCCGTTACGAGAACGTGCAAAAAAGCTATGACGGGGAAACACTCGTCGTCAAAAATCTGAACCTTGACATTCCGCCGGGCGAATTTCTCACCATGCTCGGCCCGTCCGGCTCCGGCAAAACGACCTGCCTGATGATGCTGGCAGGTTTCGAGCCCGCCACCCACGGCGAAATTTTCCTGAACGACAGCCCGATCAACAATGTGCCCCCGCACAAGCGCGGCATCGGGATGGTGTTCCAGAACTACGCCCTCTTCCCGCACATGAGCGTTGCGGAGAATCTCGCGTTCCCGCTGCAGGTACGCGGCATGAACAGGGCGGATCAGGAAAAGAAGGTGCAGCGGGCGCTGGAAATGGTCGAGCTGGGCGAGTTCGGATCGCGTCGTCCGGCGCAGCTGTCCGGCGGACAGCAACAGCGTGTGGCCGTTGCCCGCGCGCTGGTCTTCGAGCCGGAACTCGTGTTGATGGACGAGCCTCTGGGCGCGCTCGACAAGCAGTTGCGCGAGCAGATGCAGTACGAGATCAAGCACATCCACGAGAACATCGGCGTGTCGATCGTCTATGTGACGCATGACCAGACCGAGGCCCTGACGATGTCGGACCGGGTCGCGGTGTTCAACGACGGCATCATCCAGCAGCTGTCGAGCCCGGATGCGCTTTACGAGAACCCGCAGAACTCTTTCGTTGCCCAGTTCATCGGCGAGAACAACAAGCTCTCCGGGACGGTGACAGAGGTTACCGGGGACACCTGCGCGGTGAAACTCGATGACGGCACGGTGCTGAAGGCCGATGCCGTCAATATCGAAGGTGTGGGATCGCGCACGACAATCTCGCTGCGCCCCGAACGTGTCGAGTTCGACACGCACGAGCAGATGGACAATCTGGTCAAGGGCCGCATCGAGGAAATGATCTATCTCGGCGACCACATCCGCGTGCGGATGAACGTCGCCGACAACAAGGAATTCATTGTCAAGGTTCGCAATCGCGGTGAAAAGCGCGACCTGCGGACCGGTCAGACAGTGGAGATCGGCTGGGCCGCGAGCGACTGCAAGGCGCTTGACGCCGTCGCCTGATGCGCGACCCGGATCGAAAGACTGCGGCGCCCGGCAAGGGCTGCCGCTCATTTTTCGGGGCACGGCCCCGGACGAACTCAAGAAACCAGGGGATCAATATGACCTTCAAGACACTCCTGCTTGCAGGTGCTGCAACCGCGATGATGACGACGGGCGCCAGCGCCGTCGATCTCACCATCGTCTCGTGGGGCGGCGCCTACTCGAATTCGCAGAACGAGGCCTATCACAAGCCCTACATGGCTGCGAACCCGGACGTCACGATCATCAATGACGAAAGCTCGAACGAGGCGGTGGCCAAGCTGCGCGCCATGAACGAGGCCGGCAACGTCACCTGGGATCTCGTCGACGTGGTGGCTTCCGACGCCATCCGCCTGTGCGACGAAGGCCTCGCCATGGAGATCAACCACGACGAGATGCTGGCCAAGGCGCCGGACGGCACGCCGGCCTCCGAGGACTTCGGCGACCTGATCGTGTCCGATTGCTACATTCCGCAGATCGTCTATTCGACGACCTTCGGTTACCGCACGGACGTCGCCGAGTGGAACGGCAAGGAGCCGGACGACATCTGCGACGTGTTCGACCTGGAGAACTTCCCGGGCAAGCGTTCGCTCGAGAAGCGTCCGATCAACAACATGGAATGGGCTCTCCTGTGCGACGGCGTCGCCAAGGACGAAGTCTACAGCATGCTGGAGACCGAGGAAGGCGTGAACCGCGCCCTTGCCAAGCTCGGCACCATCAAGGACCAGACGGTCTGGTGGTCGGCCGGCGCCGAGACGCCGCAGCTTCTCGCCGATGGCGAAGTGGTGATCGGCTCGACCTACAATGGCCGCCTGTTCTCGCTGATCGAAGAGCAGAAGCAGCCGGTGAAGATGCTGTGGGACGCGCAGGTGTTCGACCTTGACGGCTGGATCGTCCCGGCCGGCCTGCCGAAGGAGCGCCTCGACGCGGTGTTGAAGTATCTCCACTTCGCCACCGACACGCAGCGCCTCGCCGACCAGGCCAAGTACATCTCCTATGGCCCGGCCCGCAAGTCCTCGGCTCCGCTCGTCGGCAAGCACGCGGAACTCGGCATCGAGATGGGTCCGCATATGCCGACCGATCCGGCCAATGCCACCAACACGTTCCTCTACAATTACGAGTGGTGGGCGGACTATCGCGACGACCTGGACGCCAAGTTCCAGGCCTGGCTCGCTGGCTAAGCTCTTGATGAAAGGGGCCTGATCCCCTTCATCCTGCAACCTGCCGCGGCGGATCCGGTCCGCCGCGGCCCCTCAATCCCCTGTTCCCCGACAAGCCTGCGCGCCAGATCCTGCGCAAGCTCTTCCGGGACCAGGCACCAGCGGACCTGACGGGCCCGCTCCCGCCTTCCACCGGCGCGTTCTGACGAGGCGCCGACCGCGGCCGAAACGGACACGGATGATGACGAGCGACACCACAGCGAACACCGACGCCGGCAACGGCACGCAGACGGAAGTGCTGACCACGCGGGACGGAATCCCGCTCAAGGTCAGCCTTGCCAAGGCCTTGAGGCGGGAGAAGCTGCGTTCGCTGGCGCTTATCGCGCCGCTGCTGGTCTTCATCCTGATCACCTTCGCCGCGCCGATCGCCGACATGCTGTTCCGCTCCGTGGAAAACGGCATCGTTTCGGACACGCTGCCGAAAACCGTGAAGGCGCTGTCGTCATGGGAGGCGGATTCGCCCCAGACGCCCGGCGAGCCTGTGTTCAAGGCCCTTTACGAGGACCTTCTGGTCGCCACCGAGCAGAAGACCCATACGCGGCTCGGCTCGCGGCTCAACTACGAAGCATCCGGCATGTCGAGCCTGTTCCGCAGGACCGGACGGCGCGTCAGCAGGATGGACGAGGCCGGACCGTTCAAGGAGCAGTTCATCGCCGCCGCCGACGGATGGGGCGAGCTTGAAACCTGGCAGGTGCTGAAGCGCTATTCCCCGACCATCACGTCCGGCTACTTCCTCAACGCGGCGGACATGGAGCTGACCGCGGACGGCGTCTCGATGAAGCCGGAGAACGAGCGGATCTATCTCTACCTGTTCTGGCGCACGCTGCTTTTGTCGCTGACCATCACCTTCTCCTGCCTTTTGCTCGGATATCCGGTCGCCTTCCTGCTGGCGGCACTGCCGGCGCGCTCGGCCAACCTTTTGATGATCCTCGTGCTTCTGCCGTTCTGGACATCGCTTCTGGTGCGCACCTCGGCGTGGAAGGTGCTGCTGCAGCAGCAGGGCGTGATCAACGACTTCCTTGTCGCGATCGGCATCGTCGGCGACGCCAACCGGCTGGTGATGATCAACAACCAGACAGGCACGGTCATCGCCATGACGCATATCCTGCTGCCTTTCATGATCCTGCCGCTCTATTCCGTGATGAAGACCGTGTCGCCGACCTATGTGCGGGCCGCCAAGAGCCTCGGCGCGACCGACTGGACCGCCTTCTGGCGGGTCTACTTCCCGCAAACGGTGCCCGGCATCGGCGCCGGTTCGATCCTCGTCTTCATTCTGGCGATCGGTTACTACATCACGCCGGAACTGGTCGGTGGCACCAGCGGCATCTTCATCTCCAACCGCATCGCCTACCACATCTCGTCGTCGCTCAACTGGGGACTGGCGGCCGCGCTCGGCGTGATCCTGCTTGGTGCGGTGATGCTGCTGTTCTACGTCTACGACAAGATCGTGGGCATCGATAACGTCAAGCTCGGTTGAGGAGACCAAGAAAAACATGTCCGCTCTTCCAGCCTATGCATCCACCGGCCAGCGCGCCTGGCACTATACGTTCCGCACCATCTGCGGGTTGATCTTCTTTTTCCTGATCTTCCCGATCCTGGTGATCCTGCCCCTGTCGTTCAACGCGCAGGACTTCTTCACCTTCACCAAGGAAATGCTGGCCTTCGACCCGGCCGGCTACTCGCTGAAGCATTACGAAGACTTCTTCACCAATCCCGACTGGCAGCAGGCGATGCGGAATTCCTTCACCATCGCCCCGGTGGCAACGCTGCTTGCGACCTCTTTCGGGACGCTCGCCGCGATCGGCCTGTCGCAGAGCCACGTGCCCTATCGTTCGGCGATCATGGCGGTGCTGATCTCGCCGATGATCGTGCCGCTCATCATCTCTGCCGCGGGCATGTATTTCTTCTATTCCCGCATCGGACTGCAGGGAACCTATGTGGGCGTGGTGCTTGCCCACGCGGCACTCGGCACGCCCTTCGTCATCATCACGGTGACGGCGACGCTGGTCGGCTTCGACCGGAGCCTGGTGCGGGCGGCGGCGAGCCTTGGCGCCAACCCGGTGACCACCTTCTTCAAGGTGCAGATGCCGTTGATCGTGCCGGGCGTCGTCTCGGGCGCGCTGTTCGCCTTCATCACCTCCTTCGACGAAGTGGTGGTGGTGCTTTTCCTCGGCTCCGCCGGACAGAAGACCCTGCCCTGGCAGATGTTTACGGGCCTGCGCGAGCAGATCTCCCCGACCATCCTGGCCGTTGCCTCGCTGATGGTGGCGATTTCCATCGCGCTGCTGACGGTGCTGGAACTGCTGCGCCGGCGCTCCGAACGGCTGCGCGGCCTCACCCCGTCGTGATGTCGATCCGGCTCCCGTCCTGACCGGGGGGAGCCGGAAAGTCGCGACAGAACACTGCCGGATTTTGCAATTTCAGCGGCAAAATTTCGAAAATTTGCACCAGAATTTTTCGAAATTGCACTTTGGAATATCACGGCCGGCCGCACAGTCGCCGACCAACCGAAAACGGGTCATGCGCCCCTCTCCTTTCCGAGCCGGTGACGGAACGCCAGTCACCGGGCGACCCGCGAGCCAACAGGTTCCAGGGTCCGGCGGCGCACCCCGACAGAAGACGCAAGGCCTGGCGGGCCGGTTCCTCGCGAACCGGCCCGTTTTTGTTGGCGGTCCGGGAAACGGGGGCAACAACAGGAGACTGCGATGAACGACGATCTGGCAAGAACGATGCGCTGGCACAATGGCGAGAAGGCGTGGTCACCCTTTTCGCCGGCCGAGATGGACGGACGGCAGGCGGCGATGCGGGCGGTGATGGCCAGGCGCGACATCGACGCGGCGCTTTTCACCTCCTATCACAACATCTGTTACCTCTCCGGCTTCCTCTATTGCCAGTTCGGGCGGCGCTACGGGCTGGTGCTCGACCAGACGACGGCAACGACCGTCGCCGCCGCGATCGACGGCGGCCAGCCGTGGCGGCGCAGCCATGGCGATGCGCTGACCTATACCGACTGGCAGCGCGACAACTACTTTCACGCCGTGCGGCAACTGACGCCGGGCGTGCGCCGGCTCGGCATCGAGTTCGATCATGTGACACTGGAAACGCTGGCCATGCTCGAAGCCGCCCTGCCGGGTGTCGAACTGATCGATATCGCCAGCGACGCGATGCGGCTGAGGACGATCAAGTCGGCGGAGGAACAGGCGCTGATCCGGCACGGCACGCGGATCTGCGACATTGGCGGGGCGGCGGTGGTGCAGGCGGTCGCCGCAGGCGTCCCGGAGCACGAGGTGGCGCTTGCCGGGACGCAGGCGATGGTGCGGGAGATCGCGGCAAGCTTTCCCTTCGCCGAACTGATGGACAGCTGGACCTGGTTCCAGTCAGGTCCCAATACCGACGGCGCCCACAATCCGGTGACCAACCGCATCGTGCAATCGGGCGATATCCTGTCGCTCAACTGCTTTCCGATGATCTTCGGCTACTACACGGCGCTGGAGCGCACCCTGTTCTGCGATCATGTTCCGGACGCGCATCTGCGGCTCTGGGAGGTCAATTGCCAGGTGCACCGGCGCGGGCTGGAACTGATCCGCCCCGGCGCGCGCTGCCGCGACATTGCCGCCGAACTCAACGAGATCTACCGCTCGCACGACCTCTTGCGCTACCGCTCGTTCGGCTACGGCCACTCCTTCGGGGTGCTCAGCCACTATTACGGGCGCGAGGCGGCGGTGGAACTCAGGGAAGACATCGACACGGTGCTGGAACCGGGCATGGTGGTGTCGATGGAACCGATGATCATGATCCCGGAAGGCATGCCTGGCGCCGGCGGCTATCGCGAGCACGACATCCTGATCGTGCAGGAGGACGGCGCGGAAAACATCACCGGATTCCCCTTTGGACCGGAGCACAACGTCGTCGGCAAAGGTAGCTAGAGCCCGACAGGGTCGCAGGCGGAACGTGCGGCGGGGCGTTGCCCCGCCTCACACCCGCCTCACATCATCGCCGTCGGCTCGGCAACGCGATAGCCGAATTCAAGGGCGGCATCTGTCAGCCATTCGATCAGGGCATCGGCAAGGCTGGACGGCACCAGAAGGTCGAAGCCTTCCTCGTTGCGGCGCAGGATGATGACGGGGATCTGGTGGATGACCGCCTGGGCGAGCGAGCCGGGCGGGAAGGCACGCGGATCGAAGTCGATCGCCACCGCCTTGTTGAGGAGCGCTGCCACCTGGGAACCGCCGACATGCAGCGCGCGGCGCGCCGGGCCGAGATCGACCACCGCCGCATCGTCGGTGTCGAGCGCCTCGTCGACACGCGCGGTCTCCTCGGGCGAGGCGGCAACGTAGATGAAGCGGCCGAAGGCAACCCACCCGACCAACGCCGTATCGCTCTCGCTGAAGCGGCCCGGACGGCCCGGCAGGATCGTGCCGGCAAGCTCCGACAAGCGGTTGGCGACCGGCTCCAGCCGGTTCGGCCAGGCGCCGACCTCGAGCACGGCGGCGATCTGCAGTTCGCGCAAGAGGATGGCGGGTTCGGCGGCGCCGGCGGTCTCGCCCGGCACGAGCCGCCCGACCACGGGACGCGCCGCGTGTGCCCCCTTGTCGGTGTCCGCGGCCGCGCCGGACGGCGCGTCCGTCTGCGGTGCGGCGGTGGTATCGGCGTCTTGCGGCGCGTTCGGCGCGCCATTGTCGACGTCAGACATGCATTCGGCTCCCGTCGGGGTCGTAGAAGCAAGGAACAGTGACCGTCACCGCCACCCGCTCGTCCTTCAGCGGAAAGGCCGCCTCGAGCGCTTCGCCGTGGCGTTCGCGCCCGCCCGAGAGGAAGGCAAGCGCTATATGGGCCTTGAGGGCCGGCGACCAAGTCACGGCGGTGACATGCCCCAGACTCGCCCCTCCACCGCGCGCGGTCAAGTGGCTGCCGGCACGGATGGGGATCCCGTCGCTCGACACCAGTCCGACCATCACGGGGCGGGCCGGATCGACGAGTGCGGGACGCAAGGTCATCGCCGAACCGATATAGGGTTTGCGCTGCGACGCCATGCCGCCAAGTCCGACATCGGCAAGGGTGGTGCGGCCGTCCATTTCCGCCCCCGTGATGTGCCCCTTCTCGATGCGCAGCGTGCCCAGCGCCTCCAGGCCATAGGGCGCGATTCGCTCGGGGCGGCCGGCGGCGAGCAGCGCTTCCCACACGGCAAGGCCGGCCGGCCAGTCGCAGAAGACCTCGTAGGCAAGTTCGCCGGAAAAGGAGAGCCGCGCGATCCTCACCTCATGCGGGCCGATGCGGCCCCGCACGATGCCCATATGCGGACAGGCCTCGTTCGAGACATCCCCGTCGGTCAGTGCGGCCTGCAACACCTTGCGCGCGGCGGGACCGGCAATCGCCATGGCCGCGAACCGGTCGGTGACGGAGGTGACGTGGACGCGCAGCTCCGGCCAGACGACCTCAAGGTAGTGCTCCATATGGGCGAGCACCGGCCCGGCATTGGCGGTCGTCGTGGTGACGAGAAAGCGGTTTTCGGCAAGCCGCCAGGCGGTGCCGTCGTCGAACATGATGCCATCCTCGCGCAGCATGACGCCGTAGCGCGCCTTGCCGACGGGAAGCCTGGCAAAACCGTTGGCATAGAGCCGGTTGAGAAACTCCGCCGCGTCCGGGCCTTGCACGTCGATCTTGCCAAGCGTCGATACGTCGACGAGGCCGACGCCCTCGCGCACCATGGTCGCCTCGCGGACATAGGCCTCGCGCAGGGTCTCGCCCGCCCGGAAATAGGCGCGCGGGCGCATCCAGATGCCGGCCGACATCATTTCCGCTCCCTGGGCAAGATGCCAGTCATGCATGGGCGTGCGGCGCAAGGGCGCGAAGTGATGGCCGGTCTCGCGCCCGGCAAGCGCGCCAATCGCCACCGCCGTATAGGGCATGCGGAACCGGGTGGTGCCGACCTGCGGAACGCTCAAGCCACGCGCCCTCGCCATCAGCGCGATGGCGTTGACATTCGAGGTCTTGCCCTGGTCGGCGGCCATGCCGAGCGTCGTGTAGCGCTTCAGGTGCTCTACCGAACGAAAGCCCTCGCGGTTCGACAGCTCGATATCGTCGGCGGTGACATCGTGCTGGAAGTCGACAAAACGCTTGGCACGCCCGCCCGCCGGCACGTCGAAGACGGGAAGCGGATACTCGGCCCCGGCAGCGCCCTCCAGGCCCGGCAATGGCGACAGGCTCCCCTTGCCCGCGCCGCAGGCGGCAGCCGCTGCAAGGCCGGCGTCGCGGCCGCCTTCCAGGCATGCGGCAAGGTCGAGCGCGCCGGCGGCGGCGCCGCAGGCGGTCCAGGCCTCACGCGGGGTGCCGGGAACGAATGACTGCAGCTGCTCGTCGAAAACCGGCGGGCTGCCCGCCTGGCTCGCCAGATGCACGCTCGGGGTCCAGCCGCCGGCGACCAGCAGCGCATCGCATGAGGGCTGCATGATATTGGCGCCGAGCGCCCCGGAGACCGGGTCGAAGCCGCGAATGTCGACACCGGCAAGCGCCTTGCGCCCGCGTGTCGCGGCGACGACGGCGCCGGTTTCCAGCCGGATGCCGCGCGCGCCGAGGTCGGCCGCGAGAGCCGAGGGAATTTCCCGCCGGATGTCGACCACCGCCTTGATCGAAACGCCGAGCCGGTCGAGCGCAAGGGCCGTGCGCGCGCCCCCGTCATTGTTGGCGAAGATGACGACCGACCGACCGACGGCGACGCCATGACGCTGCGCATAGGCCAGGCCGGCGGAGGCAAGCATGACGCCGGGCGCGTCGTTGCCGGAAAAGACCAGCGGCCGCTCGATGGCGCCGGTGGCGAGCACCACATGGCGGGCGTGTATGGTCCAGTGACGCTGGCGCGGCTCGTGCGGCTCGGGCGCCGGCTTGTGATCCGCGACCCGCTCGACGGCGCCCAGCACGTTGCCGTCGAAATAGCCGTAGACGGTGGTGCGGGGCATGACACGGACACCGTGACGCTCCAGCTCGTGCAGTTCATGCGCGATCCAGTCGGCGGCGGAGCGACCGTCAAGGGTCGCCCCGTCCTCGTGGAGCCGTCCGCCGGGGCGCGCATTCTCGTCGGCGAGGATGACCCTGAGGCCCTGCGCGGCGGCGACACGCGCGGCCATCAGCCCGGCGGGACCCGCGCCGACGACGAGCACGTCGCAGAAGGCGTTGCGCTTCTCGTAGCGGTCGGGATCGGCAAGATGGGTGCCGCGCCCGAGACCCGCCGCCTTGCGGATGAAGTGCTCGCAGAAATGCCAGGAAGCCTGACCGGTCCCCATGAAGGTCTTGTAGTAGAAGCCGGCCGAGAACAGCGGCGACAGCCGGTCATTCACCGCCATCATGTCGAAGGCGAGCGAGGGCCAGCGGTTCTGGCTCGACGCCTCCAGTCCCTCGTATAGCTCGGTCATGGTGGCGCGGGTGTTGGGTTCGTGGCGGGCGCCGGTGCGCATCGCGACCAGCGCATTGGCCTCCTCCGGACCGGCGCTCATGACGCCGCGCGGCCGGTGATACTTGAAGGAACGGCCGACCAGGACGCGCCCGGAGGCAAGCAGCGCCGAGGCGAGCGTGTCGCCGGCAAGGCCGTGCATCGGCTCACCGTCGAAGCGGAATGAGAACGGACGGTCGCGCTCGACATGGGCGCCGCCACGGGGCAGCCGGTAGCCGCTCATGTGCCCTGCCCTCCGAGACGGGCCGCATCGCCTGCGAAACGGCCGGCCATCTCCACGCCGGTGATCTCGTGGGTGAGCGTGTTGCGGGTGACGCGCAGCCAGTGACGGCAGCCGGCAATGTGGTGCCAGAGCTCGACATGGGACCCGCGCGGGTTCTCCCGGTCATAGACATAAGCGGCGAAGGGCTCGGTCTCGCGGGTCGCAAGATCCGGCCGGCGAAGGGTCCCGTCGCCGCCATAGGAGAACTCGGCAACGCCGCGCGGTCCGCAGCAGGGACAGTCGATGCGCATGGGCGGGCGTCCTCGTCAGTGCATCTTGGGATAGGGACCGGCGCCGCGCTCGTCTATCGAGGCGCCGTTGCGGAAGCGGTCCAGCGTGAAGGGGGCGTTGAGGGGGTGCGGCTCGTCCTTCGCCATTGTCCAGGCGAAACACCAGCCGGATGCGGGCGTTGCCTTGAAGCCGCCATAGCACCAGCCGGCATTGAGATAGAGGCCGGGCAGCGGGCCGGGCGCGATGATCGGACTGCCATCCATGCTCATGTCCATGATGCCGCCCCAGTTCCGGAGCAGCCGCAGCCGCGAGACGAAGGGCAGCATGGCGGTCACCTCGGACATGACATGCTCAACCACCGGCAGGTTTCCGCGCTGCGCATAGGAATTGTACTTGTCTATGTCGCCGCCGAAGACGAGGCCGCCCTTGTCCGACTGGGAGATGTAGAGATGGCCGGCGCCGAAGGTGACGACGCCGTCGAGGATCGGCTTGACCGGCTCGGAGACGAAGGCCTGCAGCACGTGGCTTTCGATCGGCAGGCGGGTGATGCCGGCAAGCGCCAGCACCTGCGAGGTGCTGCCGGCAACCGCGACGCCCACCTTGGGTGCCCGGATCTCGCCGCGCGTGGTGGTGACGCCGACGATGCGGTCCCCCTCGCGCAGGAAGCCGGTGACCTCGCAATTCTCGACGATGTCGACGCCGCGCGCATCGGCCGCGCGGGCATAGCCCCAGGCGACCGCATCGTGGCGGGCGGTGCCGGCGCGCGGCTGCAGCAGCCCGCCGACGACGGGGAAGCGGGCGCTGCCGGACAGGTCCAGCCCCGGCACGAGCGATGCAACCTCCGACGGGCCGAGCAGTTCGGCATCGATCCCCTCCAGCCGCATGGAATTGCCGCGCCGGGCATATTCGTCCAGCTGGGCGGGCGTATGGGCAAGGTTGAGCACGCCGCGCTGGGAGAACATCACATTGTAGTTGAGGTCGAGCGACAAGCCCTCCCACAGCTTCATCGACCATTCGTAGAAACGGTTGTTGTCCGGCAGCATGTAGTTCGAGCGCACGATGGTGGTGTTGCGGCCGATATTGCCGGAACCAAGCCACCCCTTCTCCAGCACGGCGATGTTGGTCAGGCCGTGCTCCCTGGCCAGATAATAGGCGGTGGAGAGCCCGTGACCGCCGCCGCCGACGATGATGGCGTCATAGGCCGGCTTCGGCTCCGCCTTGCGCCAGGCCGGCTGCCAGTGGCGGTGGCCGGTCAAGGCGTTCTTCAGGAGCGAAAGGGCCGAATATTTCTGCACGTTGCTGATACTCCAACCGAATTTTAGCCGGGCCGGCGCCGCAAAGCCTAGCCTGCGCGATTGCCGTTCCCAAGCACGGAAAAGCGGCGCCGCCCTGTTGCGGATGCGGCCCCGCCCGCCGCGTCAGGCCACGCCCAGCCCTGCCGTCACCCTCGCCGGTTCCAGCGAGGGCGCGAATTCCGTCAGCATGCGGCGGCGGAAGATCTGCACTGCCTCGCGCTGCAGGTCGTCCGGACGGAAGAGCATGAAGTAGCCGAAGCCGGAGGCGGCACTCGTGTCCAGCGGCGCGGCCAGGCGCCCTTCGGCGATGTCGCGCGCGGCAAGCCGCCGGTCGGCAACGACGAGCCCGCCCTCGCGGGCGGCGAAGTCGAGCGCCATGTGGGCGGTGTCGAAGACGATGCCCTGTGGCAGGGTGGCGGCAATGCCGGCGGCGCGCAGAAGTTCGGTCCATGCGGTGTGGCGGCCGGCCTCGTTGCGGCAATGGATGACGGTCTCGCGGGCAAGGGCGGCGGCGATCCCCTCCTCGCGCAGGCGCGCGGCCATGTCGGGACGGCACAGAAGGGTCAGTTCCTCCATCCACAGGAGGTCCATCACCTGGTCGGTGACGCGCGGGCGGGAGAAGACGACTGCCGCATCGTGCGCCGTGCTGTCGAGGCTCTCCAGCACATAGGGCGTGTCGATCTCGATGGCGACGCCGCCCTCGGCCCGGCAGGTCTCGATGATCGGCGCGGCCATGCGGATGGCAAAGGAGGGCGGCAGGGCAAGGCGCAGCGTGCCGCCCCGGTCGATCTCGCAGATCGCGTTGAGGCCGGCCTGCAGCCGGTCGAGCGCCGGCACCACGTTGCCGATCAGGTCCTGGCCGGCCTTGGTCAGCGCCAGCGAGGAGCCGCGCCGCTCGAACAGCTGTGCGCCGACGACCTCCTCCAGGTTGAGGACGTGGCGGCTGACGGCACTCTGGGTGACGCCGAGGGTTTCGGCCGCGCGGGTGAAGCTCATCTGCCGCGCCGCCGCCTCGAAGGCACGCAGCGAGTTCAGCGGCAGACGCCTGCGGTCGATCGGATTGGTGGTCATGCGTCCGTCCCGGCCGGCCTCGCGGTTCCTTGTCGAAGGGTGCAAGGCTACGTCGGCGGGCGGCGGCTGGAAAGGGGCGTTGATCTCCATTGCGGCCGCATTTCAGGAAAAGCCGAGCGTGCGCCCGGCGAGCAGCAGCAGATCCTCGTCGGTGACCTCACGGCGGCTGGCCGCGCGCATCGGGGCGTTCTGCGCGGCCGCCATCTGCGCGGCGAGGCGTTCGGGCGGGATGCGGTTGGTATCGGCGGCGAGCGACAGGCGGATGCCGAGGCGGCGAACCAGCCCGGCAAAGGCCATCGGCAACTCGCCGTAATGGGCGCAGCCAAAGGCGCGGGCGACCTCGCTCCAGGCCTTTTCATGACCCTCCATGGACCAGCCGAGCGATGCGGACATGCCGATGGCAACGGCGCGGCCGTGATGGATCGGCACGAGGCTTGCCAAAGCGTGGGCGATGTTGTGGGCCATGCCCGTGCCGGCATTGTCGATGCCGACGCCCGCCCAGGTGGCCGCGAGCAGCATGGCGCCGCGGGCCTCCAGATCGTCCGGCTCGGCAACCGCGCGGTCGATATGGGTGACGGCCAGGCGGATCGCCTCGTGGCAGATGCGGGAGTTCTCGGCAAAGGCGGCGCGCCCGGGCGCTGCCTCCATCGCATGGACGATGGCATCCACGCCGCAGGCGGCGGTCAGCTGCGGCGGCAGGCCCGTCGTCAGGCGCGCGTCGAGCAGGGCGACATCGGGCTTCAGCGCCGGCGCCCAGTACCAGTATTTGGTGCCGGCGGCATCGGAGATCACGGATACGGCGGTTGCCTCGGAGCCGGTGCCGGCGGTGGTCGGCACGCAGACGAGCGGCACGCGGGCAACGGGAAGCGCATTGGCCGCAAGGCGGTAGTCCTCAAGGCGTCCCTTCGCCCCGATCATGGCGGCGATCAGCTTGCCGGCATCGAGCGCCGAGCCGCCACCCAGGCACACGACCGCCTCGACGCCCTCGCTGCGCGCCTGCTCGACCGCAGCGATGATGCAGGGCTCCTTCGGGTCGCTCAGGATCGCGTCATGGGTGACGACACGATGCCCCCCCGACTTCAGCGCCTCGGCGATACGGGACGTGAGGCCCAGCGCACCGAGGCCGTTGTCGGCGACCAGCAGCACGCAGGCCCCCTCGCCGGCAAGGCCGGTGACCAGCGCGCCGAGTTCGGTGCTGCGCCCGGGACCCGACACGATGCGCGGCACCTGATTGGTGGTGAAAGACTGCATTCTCCCTCCGCGATGGTCCTGCCCCGGTCCGCACGGGCGGCGGGCGGACGCCCGTCGCAATGCTAGGGCGGGGACGGGTCCGGGCGGAAATGCAAAAAATCCATCGGCCGATGAGATTATGTCGGGAGGCGCGTCGGCGGGCGGGCCGCCGGGATACGGGCGAACCCGGGCCGGGGCAGAGCTGGCCGGCCGGCAATCCCCGTGTCGCAAACGGTGGACACTCTTCAGTATGACACCGAAACAGGGGATCATGGTTCAAGAGACCGGGATCAGGTGCTTTCAACAGGAGGATTTTGAATGACGATTTTCACCGGATCATCCGCGCGCCGCGCCGCCACCCTTGTGCTGATGGCAGGCGCCCTGCTCCTGCCGGCGATCGCAGAGGCGCAGGACAGGATGATTGGCGGCTACATGACCTATCTGGGTCCCGAGGACAGGGTCAATTCCAGGGGAGCGCGGCTCACAAGTGCCGCGGCCATCGTCAGGCAGGACCGGGCAAACTTCCACCGTTTCGGGATACGCCACGCCGAGGACGAGAACGACCGGTGGTTCGGCAACCCGGGTCACCGACAGGCGATGGAAGAGCTGATCGTCGTCTCCCCGGGCGAGGCCAGGATCATCGAGCGGCAGGACGCCCTCGTCTATGTGTCGATCTTCGCGCGCGGCGGGCAGATAACGTCCATCCGGGTCGAGATACCCGGCTGAGACGCGATGTCCGGCCCGCTCCGAACGCGGAGCGGGCCGGGGATTGTTTCGTCAGGCGAGGCCGAGGTTCGTCAGCGGCAGGGTCGCCGGGAGTTCGCCGGTGGCGGCGAGGATGGCGTTCGCCACCGCCGGGCCGATCGGCGGCGTGCCGGGCTCGCCGGCCCCGGACGGGGCTTCGGCGGAGGCGACAACCTCGACCTCGACCCGTGGCATCTCCTCGATGCGCATGGGCCGGTAGGTGTCGAAGTTCTGCTGGTCGACATGGCCGTCCGTCAGCGTGATCTCGCTGAACAGGATGGCCGCAAGGCCGTAGCCGATGCCGCCCTCCATCTGCGCCTTGACGTTGTCCGGGTTGACCGCGATGCCGCAATCGACCGCGCACCACACGTTCTCCACCTTGAAGGTGCCATCCTCGCGGCGGCTGACCTCGGCGATCTCCGCCACATAGGTGTTGAACGACTTGTGCACGGCGATGCCACGGAAACGGTCGCCATTGACAGGGCCCGACCAGCCGGCCATCTCCGCCACCTTGTTCAGCACGCCGAGCTTGCGGGCCTTGTCCTTGTCACGCGCGGCATCGCCCGACGGCTTTTCCAGATGCCTGCGGCGGAAGGCCAGCGGATCGGCACCGGCGGCACGGGCCGCCTTGTCGATCATCGCCTCGACCACATAGCCGGTCTGGGTGTGGCCGACCGAGCGCCACCACAGCACCGGCACGCCGACCTTCGGCGAGTGCAGCTCCCCCTTGAAGGCGGGAATGGCGTAGCTGGCATCCTTGACGCCCTCGACAGAGGTCTCGTCGATGCCGTCATGAACCATGAACTGCTCGAACAGCGTGCCGGTCATCAGCGATTGCTGGACAATGCGGTGATGCCAGCCGACGAGGTTGCCGTCGGCATCCAGCCCCGCACGCACCTTGTGGACGCCCATCGGCCGGTAATAGCCGGCACGGGTGTCGTCCTCCCGGGTGTAGACGAGCTTGATCGGCTGCGACTTGCCCCAGAGCTTCGCGATGGTCGCAAGCTCGACGATGTGGCGGGCGTCCGGCGAGGTGCGCCGGCCGAAGGAGCCGCCGCCATAGAGCGTGTGGATGGTGACGTTTTCCTGCGGGATGCCAAGAACGGTTGCCGCCGTTCCCTGGTCGACGGTCTGGAACTGGGACGGATACCAGAGCGTCGCCCTGTCCCCTTCCGCATGGATGGTGAGGACCATCGGCTCCATCATGCCATGGGCGAGATAGGGAAACTGGAAGGTCTCCTCCACAACCGTGGCCGCTCCCTCGAGCGCGGCAGCGACATCGCCGTCGTCGCGGAAGACCGGGCCGTCGGTCTCGGCAAGCTGGCGATACTCGGCATAAAGGGCGTCCGAGGAACGGGTCTCGGCGCCGGTCTCGTCCCACTCGATCTGCAGAAGATCGCGGGCCTTGATCGCCGGCCATGTGGAGGTGGCAAGCACGGCGACGCCGTGACCCGGCACGTCGATGACGTCGACGACACCCTTCACCGCCTTTGCCGCCGAAGCGTCGAAGGATTTCACCTTCGCCCCGAAGGCGAGCGGACGGGTGAGCACCGCGACCAGCATGTTCTCGCGCTGGACATCCATGCCATAGGTGCGCGGCGCACCGACCGTCTTGTTCGGCACATCGAGGCGCGGGAAGGACTTGCCGATATAAACCCACTGGTCCGGCGTCTTGAGCGTCACCTCGGCCGGAACCTCCAGCTTCGCCGCCGCTTCGGCGAACTCACCAAAGCCGGCGGACTTGCCGGAGGGATGCGAGATGCGGCCATCGGACACGGTGATCCCGGCGGCCGGCACGCCCCAGGCCTCGGCTGCCGCCGCGACCAGCATGGCGCGCGCCGTGGCACCGGCCTTGCGATACTGCTCGAAGGAATTGGCGATCGCGGTGGAGCCGCCGGTGCCCTGCAAGCCGAAGGCGAGGTTCTTGTAGTGCTCGTTGTCGGCGGGCGCGAATTCGGCCCGCATCTGCCCGTGCGCCGCGTCGAGCTCCTCGGCGACCAGCGTCGCAAGGCCGGTGGCGTTGCCCTGGCCCATGTCGAGATGCTTGTTGAGCACCGTGACGATGCCGTCGGCCGAGATGCGCACGAAGGGGGTGAACATGTCGTCGCCCGCTCCGGCCGCGGCCCGGGCGGGGGAGGACGGCAGGTGCGGGGCGATGACGAGGCCGGCCGCGGCAACCGCCGACATTTTCAGGAAGGACCGGCGCGTCGGACGCACCGCCTGCTGGTGAAGTCTCTGCATCATGTGAAGCATGCGCTCAGCCCTCCATCGTCTCGGCGGCGCGATGGATCGCGGCGCGAATGCGGGTGTAGGTGGCGCAGCGACAGACATTGCCGCTCATCGCCATGTCGATGTCCTCGTCGCTCGGCTTCGGCGTCTCGGCGAGAAGCGCGGTCGCGGCGAGGATCTGGCCGGACTGGCAGTAGCCGCATTGCGGCACGTCGAGATCGCGCCAGGCGGCCTGCACGGCCTTTGCCGCCTTGCCGTCGACGCCCTCGATGGTGACGATCGCCATGCCCTCGACATCGGAGGCCATGGTCTGGCAGGAGCGTATCGGCGTGCCGTCCAGATGCACGGTGCAGGCACCGCAGGCCGCAATGCCGCAACCGAACTTCGTGCCGGTCATCTGCAATTCGTCCCGCAGGACCCAGAGCAGCGGGGTATCGGGATCGACATCGATCTCGCGGTCCTCGCCATTGATGTTCAGACGAACCATCCGTCCCTCCTGAAAAAACGGGGTGCAAAACCTTGCGTGGCGACCCGTCAGGACGCCGCGTCTTCCGGAGAGGGCAAGACGCGGGCGGTCTTGAAAGATTGCCACGACGCCTTAGGTGGGGCAGGCTCAGACAATCGTCCAATTGATTTTGGATATCCGGGAAAATTGATCCGATGAATATATCGTCCGTCGACCTGAACCTGCTGGTGGCCCTCGATGCGTTGATGAGCGAGCGCAACGTCACGCGCGCCGCGCGCCGCATCGGCCTTTCGCAACCGGCCATGTCCAACGCCCTGTCGCGGCTGCGCGCCCTGTTCGACGACGAGCTTTTCGTGCGCTCGGGACGCGGCATGGAGCCGACGGCGCGGGCCCAGTCGCTGGCCGTCCCGGTTTCCGAGGCGCTGCGGCGGATCGAGGAGACGCTTGCCCCGGCGCTGGCCTTCGACCCGGCCAATCTCGACCGCGAAATGCGCATCGCGATGACCGACAATTCCATGGCGGTGCTGCTGGAGGCGCTGATCGGGCGCTTCCGCCAGGCGGCGCCGAAGCTCGACCTGCATATCAAGAACGCCCGCGCGGCCGGCATGACGCCGATGCTCGACGACGGCGAGATCGACATGGCGATCGGGGTGGCCGGCGAACTGGAAGCGCGGCACCGGGCGCTGCCGCTTTACTCCGACCGCATCGTGGGAATCGCGAAACGCGGCCGTTTCGGCCCCGCCGGCCCGAGCCTTGAGAACTTCGTCGCCGCCGAGCACGTCCTGGTCACCCCGCGCAGCGGACCGGAAGGCGTGGTCGACCGGGAACTGGCCAACCTGGGCCTGACCCGCCGGGTGTTCCTGACATTGCCGCAATTCATCATGGCGCCCTATGCGGTGGCCAAGGCCGACCTCGTCGCCTGCCTGCCGGCGCGCATCGCGCTGGCCAAGGCGCAGGTGCTCGACCTGGAAATCTTCGACCCGCCGGTCGAGGTGCCGGATTTCACCGTGTCGCTGATCTGGCACGGGCGCGACGATGCGGAACCCGCCCATCGCTGGCTACGCGAGACGGTGGGCGACGTGGTGCGCGAGGTGACGGAACTCGGCGATGCCGGCCAGTGGTCGATCTGCAAAGCCACGACGGACGGCGGCGATGGCGCGCCGGAGCCGTTGCCGGAGCCGACACCGCCGGTCCCGACGCAGAAACGGCGCGCACCCGTCCCCGCCGGGGAATGACAGGACGGCGGAAGGCGGAAAGAAGTCCAAAACCGTCAACGGGCGTTGATATCGGCACCTTCAGGTGAACACCCTGCATACACTCAAGAAAATATTCCACAACATATAATTTAAAATAAATTATATGTTGTGGCATATATATCGAAACAGTCTTCTTGACTATAAAATATGCCCAAGCATATTATTAACATAAAATATATGCGAGAATATATAATGACTAGGAATCCAGAGATCATTGAGGCAATCAAGAATGCCCGCAAAATCAAAGGCCTAAGCCAAACCAGTTTTGGTCAACTTATTGGCGTGCCGCAAAGTCATATCTCCAAAATCGAAAAGGGCGGAGTGGATATCAAGCTCTCCAGCTTGATACAGATCGCTCGTGCTCTTGATCTGGAGGTCAAGCTGGTTCCCAAAAGGGCCCTTCCGGCCGTCGAGAGCATTGTTGCAGGATTTCCGCGAGACCGTACTGCGCCCGCCTTGAGTAATATTCGCAATACGCAGAAGGCGCTCGATCACATCCGCGGTGCCGCTGACGTACCCGACAATTTCATCGCGGTATGTGAGCAAGTTGACCGCGCCTTGAAGGGGCTGCAGGCGCTCAACTACGATACCGACGCCTATGTTCGCCTGGAAAAAGCCACCTCGCCCATTTGGAAAATAACCCTTCCATCAAAGCAGCCAAATCCACCCAAAGGCCTCAATGACAACTCTTCCGAGACAGCCAAACTGATCAGAGGGCTGGAGCATATCGCCAAAAACTTACGGGAACTCCGCAACAGCTTGGTTCACCGCCATGAACAGGCCGACTTTCTGGAGCGTCCGGCCTATTCGCTGGAGGATGACGATGAGTGATATATCCGCACTCAACATCCTTCTTCACGGCAATAAGATCGGCACGCTAAACCTGTTGCCGGGAGACCGTTCGATCTTCTCATTCGACGAGGCTTATATCGCCGACAAAAAGCGCGACACGTTGAGCCTGTCTTTCAAAAATCCTCTTGGGGAACTGCTGGCCAGGTTCGGCTCGACGGGTCCCAACCTTCTCCCGTTCTTCTCGAACTTGCTGCCGGAAGGCACCCTTCGTGACTATCTGGCGCAGCAAGCGGGTGTGAAATCTGCCAGAGAGCTTTATCTCCTGTGGGCACTCGGCCAGGATTTACCTGGCGCAGTCACCGTGATGCCCGATGGCTGGGAGGGGCTACCAGATGATGGCGACGAGACAACGCCCGAGGAGAAAGAAGCGCGCAAAAAACACGCTCTCCGGTTCTCTCTGGCAGGCATTCAACTGAAGTTTTCAGCCCTGCGGAATTCAGCCAAGAATGGTGGCTTGACGATACCCGCCAAAGGTATCGGCGGAGAGTGGATCGTGAAGCTCCCCTCAGAGAGGTTCGAAAGCGTTCCCGAGAACGAATTCTCGTTCATGACCATCGCAAAGCAGATCGGAATCGATGTCCCGGAAATCGAGCTGGTCGATCTCAAAAGCATCGACGGTCTGCCTGACGGGCTTGGAAGATTGCGGGGAGAGAAAGCCTTCGCCATCAGGCGCTTTGACCGAAGCGATGATGGCCCCGTGCATGTCGAGGACTTCGCGCAGGTTTTCGGGCGCCATCCGCATCAGAAATACGAAAGGGCGAGTTACAGGAACATCGCAACCGTGCTGGGCATCGAAACCACCCAGGAAGATGTCGCGGAATTTATCCGGCGCCTGGTGTATTCGACGCTCATTGGCAATGACGACATGCACCTGAAAAACTGGGCGCTGATCTATTATGACCGGAAAACGCCGAGTATCGCACCAGCCTATGATTTGCTTGCAACGATCCCATATCTCCCGAGCAGAACAGCGGCGCTGAAATATGCCACCACAAACGCGATGGCAGAATTCACGCTGAAAGAGCTTGCCGTATTGGCATCACGGGCCAAGCTGCCCGAAAAGCTTGTCCTCGACACTGCCAAGGAAACGGTTGCTGCGTTTCAGGCGGTCTGGTCACAGGAGAAAACGAACCTGGCCTTGAGCGAAGACGTGATCACGGCCGTCGACGCCCATCTTGTGACGCTGCCCCTGCCGTTGGAGTGCTGAGGTCCCGGCAACTGGTCTGGCGAGTGTCCAGGACCAAAAACCATTGATCGCATTGAGTTGGAGGCATTGCCGGGGACGCTTGCCTTGGCTGCCGGATTGAAGTGTCCCGGGACATCCCGTCAATGCTAGGTCCGCGCGTCGACGGGGCCGTCCTCGGTGAGTTCGATGCCGGTCAGCCGCCGGTCGAGATGGCGGGCGCGCCAGGCCAGCATCTTTTCCGCATAGTGCAGGCGCAGCGAGGCATAGGCCGGGTCGTCGGCGACGTTGCGGGTCTCGTGCGGATCGGCGGCAAGGTCGAAAAGCAGCGGCGGCAGGCCGGCGAAATGGACGTATTTCACGTCCGCGTCGCGGATGACGCTCATCGAACAGGCGTCGAGCGGCAGGCCGAACCGGTCCTGCGCCTCCTTCGTCGCGACCTCGCGGAAATCGAACTCCCAATGGGCGGCGTCGCGCCAGTCGGCCGGCGTCTCGCCATCAAGGAAGGGGGTGAGCGCCGCACCGTCGAGCCAGCCGGGGCCCGCCGTCCCGATGGCGTCGAGCACGGTGGGCATGACGTCGACGGATTCGGTGAAGGCCTCGACCTTGCGCCCGTGCGCCTGCGGCTTGCGCGGATCGCGGACGATCAGCGGGATGTGATAGGCCTGGTCGTAGAAGCCGAGCTTGGAGAAGAGCTGGTGGTCGCCCATCATCTCGCCGTGGTCGGCGGTGAGCACGATCAGCGTGTTCTCCCACTGGCCGCGCGCCTTCAGCCCCTCGATGATGCGGCCGATCTGGGCGTCGACCTCCGACACCATGCCCCAATAGGTGGCGCGAATGCGGCGGCGGGTCGCCTCGTCCCAGTCGCGCGCCTTGCCCCTGGCGCCCCAGACGAAATCCGCCTTGTCCTGGGCATCGATCGCATAGTCCAGGAAGGGATGCAGGCGGGCGGCCTCTTCCGGAGAGGCGGCGCCGAGGAAGTCCGGCCCCTCGTCCGGGTCGTACATGGAGGCGTAGGGCTCCGGCACGATGAAGGGCGGGTGCGGGCGGATGAAGCTCAGATGCGCGAACCAGGGCCGGCCGCCGGCCTTGGCGCTTGCGCGCGGGGCGGTCTCGACCTCGCCGAGCCAGCGCAGGAACTCTTCGACGAGGAAGGCGGTCTCGGTCTCCTCCGCCCCGTAACGGGCGGGCTTGCACGACGGCGGATCGGCCGGGCCCTCCGAGGGCAGCCACATGTCGCGCGGCGGGTCGGGCAGGTCATGGCCGCGCGCGGCGAGCCAGGAGAGCCACGGCCCGTGATCCTCGGGCACGCGCACCCGCACGCTCATGCCCGGCAGGATGCCCTCATAGGTGCGCAGCCAGGGATCGTCGCCGGAGACTGTGCGCGGGTCGACCGCCTGGTCGGTGTAGCCGAACAGCGTCGGATCGTAGCCGGCGCGGCGGGCGGCGAGCGCGATCGTGTCGTGGCGGGCATCGAGCGGCGTGCCGTTGCGCACCACCCGGTTGGTCATCTGGTAGAGGCCGGTATAGAGGCAGGCCCGCGCCGGGGCGCAGGGCGCCGCCTGGCAGTAATGGCGGGAGAAATACACCGCCTCGCGGGCCAGCGCGTCGATGTTCGGCGTCCTGACGAGCGGATGGCCGGCAAGGCCGAGACAGTCGCCGCGCCACTGGTCGGCGGTGATGAGGAGAACGTTGAGCATGGCGGACGGGACCTGATGAACGGCGGGAGGAAAAACGGGACAGCCGGGCGAACGATCGCAAGAATACTCGCCGGATTGTAGACAAAAAGGGAAACAGTGCGTCGACCGAAGGTTTGCTGAAAGCCTCCCCTGCGCGCATTATGTTGGTAGCGGATGACAGACGCGAGACGCAAGCCCGGCATGATCGCCGGCCCCGTCCGCAACACGGCCCGCGAAGGGCCGAGAGGGAGACCCGCCATGACCTGGATGCCAGATCTCGACCCCGCCCCCGGCGATGCCGGCGCCTGCGACCTCATCGAAACGGTGATCGTGCCCCGGGCGCGCGACCTTGGCGGTTTCGAGGTGCGCCGCGCCCTGCCCTCGGCCAAGCGGCAGATGGTGGGGCCCTTCATCTTTTTCGACCAGATGGGCCCGGCCGAATTCCTGCATGAAGGCGGCATCGACGTGCGCCCGCATCCCCATATCGGGCTGGCCACCGTCACCTATCTGTTCGACGGCGAGATCCACCACCGCGACAGCCTCGGCTCGGATCTTGCGATCCGCCCTGGCGAGCTGAACTGGATGACCGCCGGGCGCGGCATCGTCCATTCCGAGCGCGAGGACCCGGAAGTGAAGGGACACAAGCGCAAGCTGTTCGGCATCCAGAGCTGGGTCGCCTTGCCGAAACACGCCGAGGAAAACGCGCCCGCCTTCGCGCATGTCGGCCGCGAAGGGCTGCCGGTGCTCGAAGATCACGGCGTCAACGTGCGGGTCATCGCCGGCGAGATGTTCGGCGCGCGTTCGCCCGTGGAGACGGCGTCCGAGACGATCTATGCGGACGTGTCGCTGGAGCCGGGCCGCGCGATGCCGGTGGATGCGAGCCACGAGGACCGCGCCATCTACACGGTCGGCGGCACGGTGGAGATCGCCGGCGAAAGCTTCGAGGCCGGACAGTTGCTGGTGTTCAAGCCGGGCGACAACATCACCGTCAAGGCGGTGGGCGAGATCCCGGCGCGCTTTCTCGTGCTTGGCGGCGAGCCGATGGACGGGCCGAGGCATATCTGGTGGAACTTCGTTTCCTCCTCCAAGGAGCGGATCGAGCAGGCCAAGGACGACTGGAAGCGCATGCGCTTCGACACGGTGCCGGGCGACGCGGAGGAGTTCATTCCGCTGCCGGAGCGCTGAGCCCCTGACCCGTTGTCGCGGGGGGCTCGCCGGGGGCCTCGTCGGGCGTGCTGAAGATGATGTCGCCGGAGACCGGGGCGCGCAACGTGTCGCCCCCGACCGGCCGGTTGCGGCGGCGCCGGGACGCCCCCTCCTCCTCCCAGGCGAAGGGCGCGAAAAGCTCCGCCGGTGCGACCAGATCGACGACGGGGAAATCGACGATCACGTTGAGGCGGACGACATCCGCCGCGTCACCCGTCAGCTGCGGGTCTTCCGGCACGACCCGCGAGACCATGCCGTACTGGACGACCTCCGCCGGCCTGTTGTCCTCGATCGCGCTGCGGATCTCGCCCGGCCACGGCCAGCCGTAGCGCTCGCCAACGGCATCGAGGACGCGCAGGAGTGCGGCACGGGCGGCTGGCGCGCTGCGCGGATTGTCGCCGTTGAGCTTGATCCGCACGGTGTTGAGCGCGGCCTCGCCCTGACCGCGCAGGTTGACGAAAAGCGAGGAGCGTCGGCCGTCCTCCGCCGTACGGCCGATGGTGACGAGATCGCTGGCGCAGTACCAGAAGCCGGCGACGAACGGATCGGGCTTCCAGTCGGCCATCGGCACTCCGAGCCGGTCGATCGACGCGCAGAGATCGCGTGGATGTCCGCCGAAGACCCGCTTGAAGGTGGCCGGCCGGTCGAGGTCGTCGACCAGCAGCCGGCTCACGGCATCCTCTCCAAGGCCGGCGAGCGGATCCGCCGGCAGCGTGGCCTCTGGCGGAACGGTTTCGACGGGTGGTTGCGGCGCGGAGATCGTCCAGGCCAGCGCAGCGGCGAGAGCAACGGCAAGCCCCGCCCACGCCAGAGCCGACAGCCGGCGGCGCGTGCGGCGGCGGTTGAGGACGGCAAGCGCAAGGGCCCCGGGGCCGGACGCGGCGGCAGGCCCGGATGCGCCCGCGCGCGGTGCCGCATTGTTTTGCCCTGGTGACGCTGCGTCTTTCGCCATCACTGCTCCCGGAAGCCGGTGAAAGACCGAAAACTCACTGGAATCCGTCTCTTATACGCTGGAAACCGGGGCCCTGCTGGGGCACGATGACTGCAAAGGCCGGTTGTCCGGTCAGTCCTATCACGGGAGGCCACATGCTGGAGGCGCTTTTTCGGCGCGTCGAGGACAAGCGGGCAGATGTCGTCGAGTTCACTCGGGACCTGATCCGCATCCCCACGGTCAATCCACCGGGTGAAGCATACACGCCCTGCGCCGAACTGATCGGCAACCGGCTCGCGCGGCGCGGCTTCCATGTGCGCTACCTGCGCGGCGAGGACACGCCGGGCGACAGCGCCCGCTACCCCCGCACCAATGTGGTGGCCCGCATCGAGGGCAGACGGCCAGGTCCTTGCGTCCATTTCAACTCGCATATCGACGTGGTCGAGGCCGGACAAGGCTGGACGGTCGATCCCTTCGGCGGCGAGGTGAAGGACGGCAAGGTCTTCGGGCGCGGCGCCTGCGACATGAAGGGCGGGCTCGCCGCCTCGGTCATCGCGGTCGAGGCCCTGATCGAAGCCTTTCCGGACTTTCCCGGCGCAATCGAGATTTCCGGCACGGTGGACGAGGAGTCCGGCGGCTTCGGCGGTGTCGCCTATCTGGCGAGCCTTGGCCTCTTCTCCAAGCCGCGCGTCGACCACGTGATCATTCCCGAACCGCTCAACAAGGACCGCATCTGTCTCGGCCATCGCGGCGTGTGGTGGGCGGAGATCGAGACCAAGGGCTCCATCGCGCATGGCTCGATGCCGTTCCTGGGCGACTGTGCCGTCCGCCACATGGGCGCCGTTCTCGACCGGTTCGAGAGCGAGCTCTATCCAAAGCTTGCCGCCAAGCACACGGACATGCCGGTGGTGCCGGAGGGCGCGCGCTCCTCGACGCTGAACATCAACTCCGTCCATGGCGGCCAGCCGGAAGGGTTCGACGGCTTGCCCTCGCCTTGCGTGCCCGACAGCTGCCGCATGGTCATCGACCGGCGTTACCTGATCGAGGAGGATCTTGCGGAGGTGAAGGAAGAGGTGATGTCGATCCTCGACCACCTTGCCAGCACGCGGCCGAACTTCGATTACCGCATCCGCGACCTGATGGAAGTCATCCCGACGATGACCGACCGGGACGCGCCGGTGGTGCGCGCCGTCGCCGACGGCATCCGCGATGTCCTGTCGAAAAGTCCGGACTATGTGATCTCGCCGGGCACCTACGACCAGAAGCACATTGCCCGGATCGGCCACCTGCACGACTGCATCGCCTATGGTCCCGGCATTCTCGACATGGCGCACCGGCCGGACGAGTTCGTCGGCATCGACGACATGGTCGACAGCGCCAAGGTCATGGCACAGGCGACAATGGCGCTGCTCACCGGGACGCGTTAGGCTGCGGCGCAGACGCTGCCAAATGGAGGCAATGGCATGAACGAACGTTTCGACCGGCGCATGGTGCTGGGCACCGCCCTGGCGGCGGTGCTCGCGGGGGCAACCCTCACCCTGACGACGCCCGCGCAGGCGCAACTGGTGCGTACCGACGTCAATATCGGCGTCCGGCTGGAGCCGCCGCATCTCGACCCGACGGGCGGTGCTGCAGCAGCGATCGACGAGATCACCTATGCCAACATCTTCGAGGGGCTGACGCGGATCGACCGGAACGGCGAAGTTGGTCCCTGGCTGGCGGAGAGCTGGGAGGTCTCGGAGGACGGGCTCACCTACACGTTCCGCTTGCGATCCGGCGTCACGTTCCATGACGGTACGGCGTTCGATTCAGCGGATGCCAAATTCGCCCTCGACCGCGCCCGCGGCGAGTTCAGCACCAACGCGCAGAAGCAGCTCTTTGCCGGCATCGACACGGTCGAGGCCGTCGACCCGACCACGCTCAAGGTGACGCTGACCAAGCCGAACGGCGCCTTCCTGTTCAACCTGGGCTGGGGCGATGCGGCGATGGTGGCCGAGGAAACGGCCGTTTCCAACACCTCCAAGCCGATCGGCACCGGTCCGTTCAAGTTCGTCCAGTGGGTACAGGGCGACCGTATCGAACTGTCCAAGAACGCCGAATACTGGGGCGAGCCGGCGACGCTCGACAAGGCGACCTTCAAGATCATCGGCGATCCGGCGGCCGAGCTCGCCGCGCTGATGGCCGGCGACATCGACGCCTTCCCGAATTTCCAGTCGACCGAGAACCTGCCGATGATCGCGGCGGATCCGCGCTTCACCGTGGCGGTGGGCTCGACCGAGGGCGAGACGATCCTCGCCATGAACAACAAGAAGGGCCCGCTCGCCGACAAGCGGGTGCGCCAGGCGATCTCGCATGCCGTCGACCGGCAGGCGATCATCGACGGGGCGATGTTCGGCAACGGCACGCCGATCGGCACCCATTTCGCCCCGCATCACCCGGCCTATGTGGACCTGACCGGGACCTATCCGCTCGACCTCGACAAGGCGAAGGCACTGCTGGCCGAGGCCGGCTATCCGGACGGTTTCAAGGCGACGATCAAGCTGCCGCCGCCGACCTATGCGCGGCGCGGCGGCGAGCTGATCGCTTCGGACCTGAAGAAGATCGGCGTCGAGCTGGAGATCGTGCCGCTGGAATGGGCGCAGTGGCTCTCGGAAGTCTTCAAGGGCAAGGATTTCGACTTCACCATCGTCTCCCATACCGAGCCGATGGACATCAACATCTACGGCCGCAAGGACTATTATTTCCAGTATGACAGCGCCGCCTTCGACGAGGTGATGGCCAGGCTCGACACCACCGCCGACCAGAAGGCGCGCTATGAACTCCTCGGCGAGGCGCAGCGCATCATCACCGAAGACGCGGTCAACGTGTACCTGTTCCAGCTCGCCAAGGCGGGCGTCTGGGCGTCCGGCCTGAAGGGCATGTGGGTCAACTCGCCGATCCAGGCGAACGACCTGACCGGGGTCTACTGGGAGTAGGTTCGGGAGCGACTGGGCAGGCCGGCCGCAGTCGGCGTCCGGTCATCAGTTCACAAAGCGGAACGAGGCTCCACCTGGAGCCTCGTTCTATTTCGACGAGTGCGCGTCAACGTAGGAACGCAAGACAGCCTGCATGCGGCTGATATGTCCCTTGCCCTGACGGTTGAAAAAATCGAACACATCGGCATCAAGCCGCAGATGTACAGACTTCTTGCCCTTGGGCTCGACGACTTTCGCGTTGTCCCAAAAGTTGTCAGGCAGATCGATTTGCGGAGCGTCCCTGGAAGGGGAAGAGATCTCCCCCCGTTCTTTCATCGCTCTCAATTCAGTCAGGGAAGCGGTTTTTATATTCTTTCCTGTCATCCCGACCTCCTTTCCATGAAGTTATGAGACGGACATTTCCGTTTCTCTCGGCGTGGACGACGACATAGCACTCACCATCGACCTTCCCCAAAGAAATAAAACGTTTTTCGCCATAGTCCTGGCGATTGTCTATTTTCGTTATAACTGCATTCTCAAAAATCAGAGCGGCATCGAGAATATCAATACCGCGTTCCTTTAAAATTCTCTGCCGCTTGTCTTCATCCCATTCGATTTGCAATTCATGCCCTTTCTGAAAGTCATTTTGTCAAAAATCCATCTCGTCAAAAAATGGTCACGATAAATCAATATTCGATAATATACACATTTGTGTACACAAAATCAAGTGCCATGTTTCACGAATGTCTGCCGATATTGGTGACATCGGGTTGCCGTCGCCCGCACAGTCTGTGCAAACGAAAACGGCCAGACCCATCGCATCCGGCCGAGGGTGCCATTCGTTCCCCGGTCAAACCTGGGGTGACGACGGTACATGCAGCGGCGGCTCGGGAGCGCCTTGCACGGGCGCCCCCCGGGCGGAACGCCCCTCCCCCTCAAACGAACAACAACACCGCCCCGCCGGCGACGAGGCCGGCGCGCAGGAGCGGGTTGAGCGGTGCGATGACACCGAAGGAGATCGCCGAAAGGGCCGCGGCGATCTTGGCGCCGGCGACGAGCGCCAACCCCGGTTCGGTGGCCAGCGCGATCACGTCCGGATTGGCGATCATGCCGAGCGGCACGAGATAGAGCCCGAGGCCGAGCGCCATCGCTGAAAACGCCACCTTCAGCCAGTTCTCGCCGACCATGCCGGCGGCGATGAAGACCGCGCCGCAGACCGGCGGCGTGATGGTCGACAGGAGCGCGTACCAGAAGACGAAGAGATGCGCCTGCAGCATCGGCAGGCCGAGCGCGGTGAGCGCGGGACCGGCGACCGAGATGCAGATGACATAGGCGGCGGTCGTGGGCACCTCCATGCCGAGGATCAGGCAGGCGACGGCGGTCAGCAACAGCGCCGGCCAGAGATAACCGCCCGAGCCGGAAAGGATCAGCGAGGTGATCTTGACGCCCAGCCCGGTGAGCCCCAGCACGCCGATGACGATGGAGGCACACAGGATGATCGCCGCGATGGTGGCGATCTGGCGGCCCGCGCCGGTGCAGGCCTCCTCGAGGCGCAGGACCGTGCGCCGCCAGTCGAGCGTCAGGCGGGCATCGAGGGCGAGCAGCAATGCGCCGGCGAGGATCGCCAGCGAGGCCGCGTATTGCGGCGTCACCCCAAGTCCGAACATGCCCCAGAGGAGGATGCCGAACGGCACCAGGAAGAAGGCGGAGGTGATGATGACAACGCGCGCGGCGGGCCGGTCCTCCGGCGCAAGCCCCCTCAACACATGGCGGAGCGAGAAGGCGTCGATGCCGACCCAGACGGCGAGAAAATAGAGGAAGGCCGGCAGGATCGCCGCCATCATGATGTCGGAATAGGGCGTGCCGGTGAGCTCGACCATGACGAAAGCGCCCGCCCCCATCAGGGGCGGCATGATCTGCCCGCCCGAGGAAGCGACCGCCTCGACCGCGCCGGCGAGCGCGCGCGGATAGCCGAGCCGCGTCATCGCCGGCAGGGTGATCGCCCCGGTCGAGGCGACATTGGCGGAGGCCGAGCCCGAAATCGAGCCGAAGAGCGCCGATGAGAGAACCGACACCTTGGCAGCCCCCCCGCGCAGCCGGCCGGCGGCGGCGGCGGCGACATTCATGAAGCCCTGCCCCGCCTCGCCGGCATTCAGCACCGCGCCAAAGATGACGAAGATCGCGACGACCGAGACGGAAACTTCCGTGAGCTTTCCCCAAAGGCCGCCTTCGGCGATCGTCAGCGTGCCGAACAGGCTCGCCATCGGCAGGCCCGGATGGCCGAACTCGCCGGGGATCGCCTCGCCCCACACCGCATAGGCAAGCGCCAGTCCGGCGACCAGCGGCAACGGCCAGCCGATGGCGCGGCGCGCCATTTCCAGCGTCACGAAAAGCAGCAGCAAGGCCACCGCCATCTGGAAATCGTCGGCAAGGTAGCCGTACTGGTCGCCGAGCATGTCGTGGTTCCAGGCGACCCAGAGACAGGCGGCAATGCCAAGGGCGGCGAGCGGCGGCCCGCTCCAGCGCTGGAACGGCGTTCTCGCGGCAAGGACCAGCACGAAGGGCAGAGCCAGCGCCATGTGCAGCGGCCGGCTGACGAGATTGGGCACCAGGCCGGAAAAGACCAGCCAGAGATGGAAGGCGATGGAGACGGCGCCGAGCGCCGCCCAGACCAGCCGGGCCGTGAGGGACATGGATACTGCCTTCGGGAAACCGTCGAAACCTGCGGGAAGATGGAAATGCCGCGGCCCGGATGCATTCATCCGGGCCGGGCACGTTTTGCGGGGCGGAGCCGGATCCGGTCAGCGACCGTCGCCGGCAATCCGCGCGCCCGTTACTTCTGCGCGTCCGTTACTTCTGCGCGTCGCTCAAGGCAACGCCCATTTCCGCGTAATAGCGCTGCGCGCCCGGATGGATCTTGCCCTTGATGCTGGCCAGCATGTCGGTGGAGACGCCGTTCCACCAGGGCGCGTCGGCGCCCATCTTTGCCTTCTGCTCCCAGAAGGTCTTTGCGAGCTGGTAGGCGGTGTCGTCGTCCATCTGCGTCGTCGTGTAGGCGACGACGTCAAGCGAGGTGGTCGCGACATCCGCATCCTGGCCCGCGTAGGTGCCGGCCGGAATGACGAGCTTCGTGCGCTTGGTCTCGGCGATCTGCTCGTCGGTGAGCGAGAGCAGCGTCACGCCCGTGCCGGCGGCGGCCTCGATAACGTTCGGCGCCGGCCAGGAACCGGCGGTGACGAAGCCGTCGATCTGGCCGTTCTTGAGCGCGGCGCCAGCGTTGGAGAGCTCCACGTCGGCGAGCGTCACCTTGTCCGTGAGGCCGAAGAGATCGAGATACTTGGCGCCTTCGGTGGCGCCGAAGGACCCCTTGCCGATGAGAATGGTCTTGCCTTCCATGCCGGCAAAATCGGTGACGCCGCTGTCCGCCGACATGACGAAATGCATGGTCAGCGAGGGAATCGGGAAGAGCGCGCGGATCTCGTCGAACTTCGGATTGCCCTTGCCCTCGAACATGGCCTTGCCGGCCTGCGCCAGGCCGACCAGCGAAGGCGGCGTGGTGAAGACGTAGTTGCCCGGGCGGACGGCCGCCTCCATCACGTTCTGCACCGAGCCCTGGCTCTCTTCCAGCGTGACGATGATGCCGCCATCGGTGCCGGCCTTGATGCCTTCGGCGAGCTGCACGCCCATCTGGTAATAGGAGGAGCCGGCCGAGGCGGACTTGTAGGTCACGCGGGTTTCGGCAGATGCGGCGAGCGGCACGAGGGCGGCGAGCCCGGCGATGGCGAGTTTGCTCCAGATCGTCATGTATCCTCCCAGGGGAATGTCGTTGAAATCTTCTGGTTCGGGCAGTCACCGCGACGCGCGGCAGCAAGGGCCTGCGCCCGGTCAGGGAGGGGCAGATTAATCCGACAGCGTCCGCCATGCACGGCCAAAGATCGGGGAAAATGACGAGGCTGGGGATGGGGTGGCGCGCGCGGCATTCCTGCTGGCGCCGATGGATGCCGGCCCGGTTCGCATGGCGGTCTTCGACGACACCTGCGGCAACCTGATCCAGCTCGTGGATTTCCCGAAAGCGGCGTGACCGGCAACGAAAGCGAGGCGGGGACGAGAGGCACACCTCGCGTTCTCCCCCTTTCCCGCATCGCCCTTCCCCGATAGCGTTGGCGTGTCGACAGAATCCCGTCCGGAGAAGCCAGCGCCCGATGCTCGTTTATGCCGCCAAACGTTTCGCCAGCCTTGCCGCGACGCTGCTCGTGGCGACGGTGCTGGTGTTCGTGGTGCTGGAGGTCATTCCGGGCGATCCGGCCGAGGTGATGCTGGGGCTCAACGCGCAGGAGGACACGCTCGCCGCCTTGCGCGCCCAGATGGGCCTCGACCGGCCCGCCTGGCAGCGCTACCTCGACTGGATCGCAGGCTTTGCTAGCGGCAACCTTGGCACCAGCCATACCTATTCCGTGCCGGTCGCCGATCTCGTCGCGGCGCGGATCACCGTGTCGCTGCCGCTCGCCCTGCTGGCGCTGGCGCTGTCCACACTCATCGCCATTCCCGTGGGCGTCTATGCCGCCTCGAAGCGCGGCCGCTGGCAGGACGGCGGCATCATGGCGCTGACGCAGGTGGGGATCGCCATACCCAATTTCTGGTTCGCCATGCTGCTCGTCTTCGTCTTCGCGGTGACGCTGCGCCTCGTGCCCTCCGGCGGCTTCCCCGGCTGGGACGCCGGCATCTGGCCGGCGCTGAAGGCATTGATGCTGCCGGCGGTGGCGCTCGCCCTGCCGCAGGCGGCGATCCTTGCCCGGGTCATGCGGTCATCGCTCATCGACGCGCTGCACGAGGACTATGTGCGCACCGCCCGCGCCAAGGGACTGACGCGCACGTCCGTCCTGTGGCGGCACGCGGTGCGCAACGCGCTGATCCCGGTGCTGACCATCCTCGGCCTGCAATTCTCCTTCCTGATCGCCGGCACGATCATCATCGAGAACGTGTTCTACCTGCCGGGCCTGGGGCGGCTGATCTTCCAGGCGATCACCCAGCGCGACCTGATCGTGGTCAAGAGCGTCGTCGTGCTGCTGGTCGCCAGCGTCATTCTCGTGACCTTCCTTGTCGATCTCGCCTATGCGGTGGTCGACCCCAGGCTGCGGAGGCGATGAGGCGATGACGGAGCGAAACGCCGCGCGCGCGGGCGCAACCGGTCTCCTGAAGACGCACAAGGCGCTGGTGCTTGGCAGCGCCGTCGTCGCGGTGGTGCTTGTCGCCGCGCTTGTCTCGCTGGTCTGGACGCCCTACCCGATCGACGTGCTCAGCGTGCCCGACCGGCTGAAGGGATCCTCGCTCGCCCATCCCCTCGGCACCGACCAGTTCGGCCGCGACATGCTGTCGATGCTGATGGTGGGGGCGCGCACCTCCATCGCCGTGGCGCTCCTTGCCGTGGGCATCGGCATCCTTGTCGGCGTGCCGCTCGGACTGGTGGCGGCGGCGCGCGGCGGCTGGCTGGACGAGGGGGTGATGCGGGCGAACGACCTCGTCTTCGCTTTCCCGGCGCTGCTGTCGGCGGTGATGATCACCGCGATCCTCGGCCCCGGGGCGGTCAACGCCATTCTCGCCATCGGCATCTTCAACATTCCGGTTTTCGCGCGGGTGGCGCGCGGCGGGGCGCTGTCGTTGAAGTCGCGGGAATTCGTGCTCGCCGCCCAGGTCGCCGGCAAGGGCGAGATCCGCATCATCGCCGAACACATCCTGCCCAATATCGCCAACCTCCTGATCGTCCAGGGAACGATCCAGTTCTCGCTCGGCATCCTCGCGGAAGCGGGCCTTTCCTATGTCGGGCTCGGGGCCCAGCCGCCGCTCGCCTCCTGGGGGCGGATGCTGAACGAGGCACAGACGATGATGGCGCTGGCACCCAGCCTGGCGCTCTATCCGGGTCTTGCCATCGTCGTCACCGTGCTCGGCCTCAACCTCATGGGCGACGGCTTGCGCGACCTGCTCGACCCGCGGCTGAAAAGGCGCGTTGCATGAGCGGGCTCTTCGCCATCGAGGGGCTGAATGTCGCGATCCACGGCACGCCGATCCTCAAGGGCATCTCCCTCGATATCGCGCGCGGGGAAACGTTCGGCCTTGTCGGGGAATCCGGGTCGGGCAAGTCGATGACGGCGCTCGCCGCAATGCAACTGCTGCCGCACGGCTCGGAAGCGCGCGGCCGCATCCTGCTCGACGGGGCGGATGTGCTGAGCCTGTCGGAGCCGGCCATGTGCCGGCTGCGCGGGCGGCGCATCGGCATGGTCTTCCAAGAGCCGATGACGGCGCTAAACCCGGTCAAGACCATCGGCGAGCAGGTCGCCGAGGGGCTGGTGCTGCATCTGCGCCTGACACGGGCCCGCGCCATGGAACGTGCCCGGCACCTGCTCGACCGGGTCGGGCTGACGCGGGCGAAGGTCGCGCCCGAGCGCTTTCCGCACCAGCTTTCCGGCGGCCAGCGGCAGCGTGTCGTCATCGCCATGGCCATCGCCTGCCAGCCGGACCTGTTGATCGCCGATGAACCGACGACGGCGCTCGACGTGACCATCCAGGCGCAGATCCTGTCGCTGATCCGCGAGATCGCGGACAGCGAGAAGATGGGCTGCCTCCTGATCAGCCACGACCTTGCGGTGGTCGCGGAGATGGCCGACCGGGTGGCGATCATGAAGAATGGCGAGATCGTCGAGAGCGGCCGGACGGCCGCACTCTTCGCAAATCTCCGGCATCCCTATTCAAAGGCGCTGATGGCCGCGTCGAACCACGTGCCGAAGCGCCCGAAGGGACCGCCGCGCAACGCGGCCAGCCACGGCACCCGGCCGATCCTGAGCGTCCGCGAGCTGGTGCGCAGCTATCCGCAGCCGCGTCCGAGCCTGTTTCGCGCCGCCGAGCCATTCGTGGCCGTCGACAAGGTGAGTTTCGAGATCCGCGCCGGACAAAGCGTCGGGCTTGTCGGGGAATCGGGATGCGGGAAATCGACCCTGGCGCGCGCGCTGCTTGGCCTCGAGGCACCCGACGGCGGATCGATAGAGGTGCTGGGGCAGAACCCGAACGCGGCGCGCGGCGCAATGCGCGAGACCGTGCACCGGGCGGTGCAGGTGGTGTTCCAGGACCCCTATGGCAGCTTCAATCCGCGTCACCGGATCGGCCGGGTGGTGGCCGAACCGCTGCATCTTCTGCGCGGCAAGATCACTGCGCGCGAGATGCGTGAACGGGTGACCGCAGCGCTTGTCGAGGTGGGTCTTTCTGAAGCGGACATGACGAAATACCCGCACGAGTTCTCCGGCGGCCAGCGGCAGCGTGTGGCCATCGCAAGGGCACTGGTGACGCGGCCGAAGCTGATCGTCGCGGACGAGCCGGTTTCCGCGCTCGACGTGTCGATCCGGGCGCAGATCCTCGATCTCTTCGCCGACCTCAGGGCACGGCACGGGCTCGCCTACCTGTTCATCTCGCACGACCTCAGCGTCGTGCGGGCGATCACCGACGACGTGATGGTGATGAATGGCGGCAAGATCGTCGAACGCGGCAAGACGGCCCGCGTCTTCGACCATCCGCGCCATCCCTACACACGGATGCTGGTGGCCGCGGCCCCGCGGCTTTCCGATGCGCTCGCCGTCCGGGCGGCCATCGAGAACGGAACGACAGGACCATGAACGGCAATGAGCGCTGAAAGCCCCTTGCGCCTCGGCATCGACTGGGGCGGCACGAAGATGGAGATCATCGCTCTCGAGCCCGGCGGCTGCGAGCGCTTCCGCAAGCGCATCGCCACGCCGCGCGACGACTATGACGGCTGCATCAGGGCGGTGGCCGGGCTTGTCGCGGCGGCGGAAGAGGCGACCGGCACGCGCGGCACGGTCGGCCTCGGCATTCCCGGCTCGCTGTCGCCGGCGGCCGGCCTCGTCAAGAACGCCAATTCCACCTGGATGAACGGCAAGCCGCTCGACCGCGACCTGGAAGCCGCGCTGTCGCGTGCCGTGCGCATCCAGAACGATGCCAACTGCCTCGCCGTCTCGGAGGCGACCGACGGGGCGGGCGCCGGCGCTGCCATGGTCCACGCGATCATCATCGGCACCGGCTGCGGTTCGGGCATCGCCATCAACGGGCAGGCGCATCGCGGCGCCAACGGCATCTGCGGCGAATGGGGCAACATCCCGGTGCCGTGGATGCGTGCGGAGGAGTTTCCCGGTCCCGAATGCTGGACCGGCAAGCGCGGCACCATCGACCGGCTGTGCTCCGGCACCGGATTCCAGTGGGACTACCGTCAGGCAACGGGGCTGTCGCTGACGGGCGCCGAGATCATGGAGCGGGTGCGGTCGGGCGACAGGGCGGCGGCGGCGGTTTTCGAGCGCTACGTCTCGCGGCTCGGGCGGGCGATGGCGATGGTCGCCAATATCCTCGACCCGGATGTCTTCGTGCTGGGCGGGGGCATGTCCAACATCGACGAACTGTACGACCGGCTGCCGGACGAGATGCGCAAGCATGTCTTTTCCGACCAGTATGACGTGCCGGTGCGCAAGGCGATGCATGGCGACAGTTCCGGCGTGCGCGGCGCCGCCTGGCTGTGGAACGACGCGGGGCCGATGTAGCCCGCGAACGGCGGACACAGGCCCTCGCTGCGGCGGACTATCGGCCTATATGCAGGTTCGGCACCGCTTCAAAGGACGACCGGCATGCGCCTGACTTCCCTCCCCGCCGCCGCGCTCGCGATGCTTGCCGCGACCGCTGGCCCGTCACGCGCCGAACCGCGCCAATACGCCATCGACCCGGCGCATTTCTCCATCGTCTTCAATGCCGTCCATATCGGCTACGCGCCGACCTGGGGCATGTTCCTGAAGGGCAAGGGCGGTTTCACCTTCGACGAGGAAACGCGTGCGCTCACCGAGCTCAGCGTCGAGATCGAGGCGGCCAGCGTCTTCTCCAACGACGAGCGGCGCGGCGGGCACCTGCGCTCCAACGATTTTCTCGCGGCCGACGCGCACCCGCTGATCACGTTCGACATGACGGAGGCACGGCCGGAAACAAAGACGACCGGCACGGTGACCGGCGAGCTGACCCTGCGCGGCGTGACGAGGCCCGTGACGCTCGACGTCACGCTCAACAAGGTCGGCCCCTACCCTTTCGGCAACACCCATGTTGTCGGCGTCAGCGCCAGGACGGTGCTGAAACGCTCCGATTTCGGCTCGACCTACGCGCTTGAGGGCGGGCTTGTCGGCGACGAGGTGGAGATCCGCATCGACCTTGAGGCGATCCGGCAGTAGCGGGCCTCAGTGCTCGCTCACACGCGGTTGAGCAGGCGGGCGCGGATCGTGCCCGACAGGTCGCGAATCCCCTCCAGCACCTCGACGGAATTCTCCACCGGGCCGTCGGCGTCGAGCACGACATAACCGATCTCGCCGTCGGTCTGGTAGTGCTGGGCCGCAATGTTGATCTTCTTGGCGGCAAAGAGATCGTTGAGCTTGCCAAGCTCGCCCGGCGAATTGCGCTGCACCTGGATGAAGCGGGTGTTGCTGGTGCCCTTGGGAAGCTGCACCTGCGGGAAATTGACCGCGCCGACGGTGGAGCCGACATCGGAATATTCCACAAGGCGGCGGGCGACTTCCTCGCCGATGCGCTCCTGCGCTTCCTCCGTGGAGCCGCCGACATGCGGGGTGAGGATGACGTTGTCGAGCCCGCGCAGCGGCGAGACGAATTCCTCGTCGTTGGATTTCGGCTCGCTCGGGAAGACGTCGACAGCCGCGCCCGCCAGATGGCCCGATTTCAGCGCATCGGCAAGCGCATCGATGTCAAGCACGGTGCCGCGGGCGTTGTTGATGAGATAAGCGCCCTTCTTCATCGCGGCGATCTCGTCGCGGCCGATCATGCCGCGCGTTTCCGGCGTCTGCGGCAGGTGCAGCGAAACGACGTCGGAAACGGCGAGAAGCTCGGTCAGGGAGCCGGCCGGCTCGACATTGCCGTGGCGCAGCTTGTCGGTGTGGTCGTGGAAGATCACCCGCATGCCCATCGCCTCGGCAAGCATGGCGAGCTGCGAGCCGATATTGCCGTAGCCAATGATGCCGAGCGTCTTGCCGCGCACCTCGTTGCTGCCCGCCGCCGTCTTCAGCCAGCGCCCGGAATGTGCGGCCATCGACTTGCTGAACGTGCCGCGCATCAGCATGACGATCTCGGCGATGGTGAGTTCGGCAACGCTGCGGGTGTTGGAGAACGGCGCATTGAAGACCGGAACGCCGCGCCGGTTGGCGCCGACAAGATCGACCTGGTTGGTGCCGACCGAGAAGCAGCCGACGGCGACCAGCGTGCCGGCCGCCTTGAGGATTTCCTCGTCGACCTGGGTGCGCGAGCGGATGCCCAGAATATGAACGCCCTGCAGGGCCTCGATCAGCGCGGCGCGGTCAAGCGCCGTCTTCAGCTGGGTGACGTTGGTGTAGCCCGCCTGGGCGAGCACATCCGGCGCGCTCGGGCTGATACCCTCCAGAAGCAGCCAGCGGATCTGATGCTTGGGGCGCGACAGGCCGGTCTTCATGCGGTCATCCCGGAAACAGAGGAAGGGAGCTGCGAGTCTCGCCCGCGTTGTCGCTCTGGTGCCCTGTCTGCGGGAAAATTTCAACCGCCGCTTTTTGCAATGCACCCTGGCGCTGTCCGCTCAGGCCGTCGCGCACCAGTCGCGCAAGGACGTGACAAAACGCGCCAGGCGCTGTCGCGTGTCGGTGAATTGCGCCGTCTTTCCATAGGCTTCGACGTCCATGTAGAGCGCGCGGTTGACCTCCACCTGGAGGGAGTGGACGCCGTTTTCCGGGTCGCCGGGGCGACGCAGGATTTCCGCGCCCTTGAAGGGGTCGTTGACGGCAACCGAAAAACCCAGCCCGG
>NZ_JBLXFR010000028.1:0-49272 GCF_048261845.1 Stappia sp.
GCCTCCCCGGGCCAGTCGCCATAAGGGAAAGCGGCGTCGTCGGCGGCGTAGACAATCGGCAGTTTCGGCATCAGGCGCCGGATCTCGCGGGCGACGGTGATCCCGCCGACGCCGCTGTCAAAGACCAGAACCGGTGCCTGCTGGGTCACTGCGCCGAACTCTCCCGGAAGGTTACACCTGGTCTGGCTGTGTGCCGCGCGGCCGCGTGGCCCGTCCCTCGAGCGCCGCGATGACGCCGCGCAGGGTCTTCACTTCCTGGTCCGTCAGTGCGGCTTTTTGAAGGATGTTGCGCAGGTTGCGGACGATCGAGGGGCGCTTTTCGACGGGGCGGAAGAAGTTGACCGTGTCGAGCGCGCCTTCCAGGTGCTCGAACAGGCGAACCAGGTCGTCCTTTGTCGCCGGCGGGTTCTGGGTTTCGTCGAGGCGGAAGGGCAGGGCTCCGTTGTTCGCCTTGACGCGCCATTCATAGGCACACACGAGCACCGCCTGGGCGATGTTCAGTGAGGCGAAGTCGGGATTGACCGGCAGGGTGACGATTTCGTCGGCCAGCGCCACCTCGTCATTGTTCAGGCCCCAGCGCTCACGACCGAAGAGATAACCGATCCGTGTGCCGCCGGCGCCAAGTCGCGTCGCGATGGTGGCCGCCTCGTCGGGGCCGCGCACGGGCTTTGCCACTTCGCGTGAACGCGCGGTCGTCGCGAAGACATGGCCAAGGTCGGCAACCGCCGCCTCGACGCTGTCGAACACCTGGACGGCGTCGATGACATGGTCCGCGCGACTTGCCGCGGCGCGCGCCTTTTCGTTGGGCCAGCCGTCGCGCGGATTGACGATGCGCAGGTCATGCAGGCCGAAATTCGCCATGGCGCGGGCGGCGGTGCCGATGTTTTCGCCAAGCTGCGGCTCGCACAGGATGACGCAGGGCGGGGCAAGATCGACATCCCGCGCGGCGGGATCTATGGAGGCGTTGCGTGTCATGCGCCGGCAGATATCCCAATCCGGCGCGCATTTCCAGTGGAGACGCGTCGCTTGCGCCCCGCCGCCCGTCCGGCATCGACAACGTTGCATCACTCGCTACACTCGGACAGCCTGCATTGAGAGGCCGCAACACGGTGGACAAACGACATGACAGACGCTCTCGCTCCCGCTCCCTCCATCACGGACATTGTGCGTGCCAAATGGGGCTGGTTTCTTGCCCTTGGCATTGCGCTGGTGCTTGGCGGTACCTTGATGATCACACTGCCCCTGGCCAGTTCCATCGCCGTCACGCTGATCATCGCGGCCGTCTTCGTCGTCGGCGGCGTGCTGCAGATCTGGCACGCCTTCTCGGTGAAGGGGTGGAGCGGTTTTCTCTGGAACATCGCAACCGGGCTGATTGCCCTGATCGGCGGCGCGACGGTCTACTTCAATCCGATGGTCGGAACTTTCACGCTGACACTGGTCGTCGCCGGCATTCTCCTCGCCCAGGGCGTTACGCAAATCCTGCTCGCCCTCAAGGTGCGTCCGCATGACGGCTGGGGATGGGTGCTTGCTGCGGGCGTCATCTCGATCCTTGCCGGCCTGTGCATCTGGCTGGAGTTTCCCACGTCGGCCTTGTGGGCGCTGGGGCTGCTGGGCGGCGTTGCCGTGCTCACAAACGGATGGAGTTACATCGTGATCGCATTGGCCGCGCGGCGACTGACGAAGGTCGCCTGACACTGAGAACCGGAAAACCGAAAGCCTGAAACGGAACCGGGAGGCGGAGGCGCATCCATTGTGCGCCGGTCCCGCCGCCGGCGGGCCGGGCGGTCCGGTTACTCGGCTGCGGCCAGCTGGGTGACTTCCGCCACCTGCCGGTTCTCCGGCGCGAAGTCGATCCGGAACGGGGAGCCTTCGCCGGGCACGCTCGTCGCATCGAGGTTCCAGCCGTGCCGCCGGGCAATGGCCGAGCAGATCGCCAGCCCCATCCCTGTGCCGGCATAGCGATCACGCGGATGCAGCCGCCGGAACGGCTCGAACACCTGCGCCTTGTGGGCCATGTCGAAGCCGATTCCGTTGTCCCGGACGACGACGCTTTGCGGGATGCCGTCCTCGTCGCGTTCGGCAAAGATCTCGATGCGGGGACGCCGTCCGGCGTCGCGGAACTTGATGGCGTTGCCGATGAGGTTCTGGAAGAGCTGCTCGAGGAAAACCGGGTCACCGAGCAGTTCGGCATCGCCGTCGCTCAGAACGATCTCGGCCTCACCCTCGCGCACCCGCTCCGACAGGCTGTCTCGGACGCTGTCGATGAGGACGGATAGGCGCACCGGCTCGTTGGAGAGCTCCCGGTCAGAGGCGGCCGAATAATTGAGCAGGTTGGAAATCAGCGTCTTGGCGCGGCCGGCAGAGGCACGCATGACATTCGCAGCGTAGTCGATGGTCTCGCTGTCGCTATTGGCGACGCCTTCCAGCAGCAGGTCGCTGAAGACGGTGATCTTGCGAACCGGTTCCTTGAGGTCATGCGAGGCGAGATTGTTGAACTGGGTGAGCCGCTCGTTGGCGGACAAAAGCTCCGCATTGGCATGGGCGAGCTCTCCGGTGCGTTCGGCGACCCGGCGCTCCAGTTGCGTCTGCAGGCGCATCAGCCGGCTGCGGTCGCGCAACAGCAGCAGACCCATCGACACTCCGGCGACAAGCAGGCCGATGATCAGGAAGAGGACCAGATCCACGGTGCGCTGGAGAACGCTGCGCTGGCGCGAGGCGGATTCCAGCTGCAGGCGGTAGACGGCGGAACGGAACGAATCGAGGGTGGACTGCAGCGCCTCGAAGTCACCGCGCAGCTTGCGGGCCGCGCCCACATCGCCGGCGGTGATCTGCTTGATCAGCGGATCGGAGGCAAGCAGGGTCTTCTCGAGGTCGGCCATCAGCGGCACGGACCCGTCGACACGCACGAGTTCCTGGCCGGCCTCGCCCTCGTCGAGGCGCATGGCGCGGCTCCACAGGATGTCGAAACGTGCCGACACCTCCTGGCGGTAGTCCTCGCCGCCGTCATGCACGATCATCGTGTTGAGGGCATGCATCAGGTCCTGATACTCGACCACGAGCTGGGCCGTGTACCAGATCAGGCTCTGACGGTATTCGGAGCGGTCTTCGCTGTTCTGGCGGTTGAGGGTGGACACCACGATAAACAGCGAACCGGTGATGATCGCCACGCCGATCAAGAGGGACACGTAGAGTGCCCGTACCCATTTCGCGCTGAGGTCCATCGCCACCCGGTCCACTCGACGCACGCGCACAACATCGTACGGTGTCCTGTCGGGACAGCTTACAGTCGACGTGGCGTCGATGGAAGCGGCATTTCAACCAGAACTACCCAGCGTCGTCGGCTACCACTATGATTTCGCGGATCTGCCAGATCGAACGCGAGTAATAGAGTTCGCGCTGCAGCGTTTCGTGCTGCGACCAGGGATAGATCAGCCAGAGCGGCCCGCGGTCGCGAATGCCGATATCCTGTCCGTCGGCGCGCATGGCGAGAATGACATCGTAGTTGCGGGCGTCCTCGATGGGAACTTCGACCCGGTAATTGTTGAGCGCGACCGCCTCGATCCTGTCACCCCGCGCTCCCACATGGTCGAGGAGGTGGCGCAGGAGCGGTCCTTCGAAGAAGGTCGTGCGCCGGGTCCAGGGGGTGTCCGTGGAAACGCCGGTCATGCCGATGCGCCTGAGATCCGCACGGGTGAAGACCCGGGGGGCGGCGCCGTCGATGGCACCGCTGACCACGAGAACGGGCTTGTCCGACGCCGCAGCCGGCCATGTGCCGAACGGGCCGCCAAGGACAAATGCCAGGCAGACAGCGAGAACGACCGGGAGACGGTCGGTCAGGCTGCTTTGTACGAACCTATCGAAATTGCCCATTCCGCACCATCCGAACCGCATTCCCCTCCGAATCTTTTACAAGGGAGGTATGCGACGAATAGGCAGTTCCCGCAAGCACTGGCACCGATAGTGGTTGCGCTTCGGATCACGGGGCAGGCTGGAGCGGCTTTGCGGTGGCGCCTTGCGCGGTAATTGACGAATGGCCGACTTCCCGTTTCGCCGCCCCTTTGGTATAGGGGCCGCGCGGTCGCTGCGACCGGCGGCGCCAACCGGTCACGGCAGGCGCGCCGGCAGGACCGGCGGTATCGGGCGCATGAGGCGCGGGAGCCACCCAAGACGCGAGGTCATCTGCACTATGGCGAAGATTAAGGTTGTCAATCCGGTTGTCGAACTCGACGGCGACGAGATGACGCGGATCATCTGGCAGTTCATCAAGGACAAGCTGATCCATCCCTATCTCGACATCGACCTGAAATACTACGACCTCGGCATCGAAAAGCGCGACGAGACCGACGATCAGATCACCATCGACGCGGCCAATGCGATCAAGGAACACGGCGTTGGCGTGAAATGCGCGACGATCACGCCGGACGAGGCACGCGTCGAGGAATTCGGCCTGAAGAAAATGTGGCGTTCGCCCAACGGTACGATCCGTAACATTCTGGGTGGCGTGATTTTCCGCGAGCCGATCATCATGCAGAATGTGCCGCGCCTGGTGCCGGGCTGGACCGAGCCGATCATCGTTGGCCGTCATGCCTTCGGCGACCAGTACCGTGCCACCGACTTCCGTTTCCCGGGCAAGGGCAAGCTGACTGTGAAGTTCGTCGGCGAGGACGGAACGACGATCGAGCACGAAGTGTTTGACGCGCCGTCTTCGGGCGTCGCCATGGCGATGTACAATCTCGATGATTCGATCCGCGACTTCGCGCGAGCCTCGATGAACTATGCGCTGGCGCGTGGCGTGCCGTGCTACCTGTCGACCAAGAACACCATCCTCAAGGCCTATGACGGTCGTTTCAAGGATCTCTTCCAGGAGATCTTCGACACGGAATTCAAGGACGCCTTCGAGAAGAAGAAGATCACGTACGAGCACCGCCTGATCGACGACATGGTCGCTGCCGCGCTGAAATGGTCCGGCGGCTATGTCTGGGCCTGCAAGAACTACGATGGCGATGTGCAGTCGGACATTGTCGCGCAGGGCTTCGGCTCGCTCGGCCTGATGACCTCCGTCCTGATGTCTCCGGACGGCAAGACGGTCGAAGCGGAAGCTGCCCACGGCACTGTTACTCGCCACTATCGCCAGCACCAGCGCGGCGAGGAGACGTCGACCAACCCGATCGCCTCGATCTTCGCCTGGACCCGGGGCCTTGCCCACCGGGCCAAGCTCGATGACACGCCGGAACTGGCAAAGTTCGCCGCGACGCTCGAGAAGGTCTGCATCGACACGGTCGAGTCCGGTCACATGACCAAGGATCTGGCCCTGCTTGTCGGCCCGGACCAGAAGTGGCTGACGACCAACGGCTTCCTCGACAAGATCGACGAGAACCTGAAGAAGGCAATGGCCTGAACGCCAGTCTGTGAGCGCCATCCGGCGATCACGTCCTGAACCGGAAAAGGCGCCTCCTGGCGCCTTTTTCTTTGCGCGGCCGCGTGCGGTCTTGCCTGAAGGACGGCCAAGGTGAAAAGCTTGCCGGCGATGCCTGTGCACGACATCGACCGGGAGAAAAGGGGCAGGGGGTATAGAATGCTGTTTTCAAGGACGGGACGTTTGCGGGCATGGCTCGGGGCCATGGCCGTGATGCTGTCGGTGGTTGCCGGCGGCACCGGGGTGCTGGCGCAAGGCGCCTATGAGCCGGCGCGGGGGACGGCGGAACGCGCCGAACTGATGAACACGATCCGCCCGCTCGTCGAGGTGCGTGTCGGGCCTCCGGTCGAGTTCGTGATCGACCGGTTGCAGGTCTCGGGCGGCTGGGCCTTCGCCATCGTGGCGCCGCAGCGCCCGGGCGGTGCGGCCATCGACATGGCGCAAACGGTTTACCGCGAACAGGTCGACTACATGGACGGGCTGCAGACCTATGTGCTGATGCACCACGCCTATGGACGCTGGAATGTGGTCGATTTCGCGGTCGGGCCGACCGATGCGTTCTGGGATGGCGACCCGCTCTACAGCCAGGTCCCGCGCGGCCTGCTGCCCGGCACGGACTGAGCGGCCCGGATCGCAAACCGCATGGTCCGTTACGGACGAGAAAGCCGGCGGATTTGTTTGACTCCCGGCCTGCTATGGGGTAGGCATCGCGTCGCTTGGCGGGCCTGTTGGCCCGCTTTGCATTTCACGCAACCGTGGAGACCCGCGCCGGCGCTGTTTGGCCGGGTGTCCTGTCGCCTCTACCGATGCCTGGCACCGGATGAGGAGAGGAGGTCGTGTTTCCTTAAAGAACGCACATACAACGAAGGAACCGCGTATGTCGAAGCGCCATGGTGTAAAGTACAAGATTGACCGCCGGATGGGCGAGAACATCTGGGGTCGCCCGAAGTCTCCGGCCAACCGCCGCGAGTACGGCCCCGGCCAGCACGGCCAGCGCCGCAAGGGCAAGCTCTCCGATTTCGGCGTGCAGCTGCGCGCCAAGCAGAAGCTTAAGGGCTATTACGGCAACATCTCCGAGAAGCAGTTCCACAAGATCTACGTGGAAGCCTCGCGGATGAAGGGTGATACGTCCGAGAACCTGATCGGCCTGCTCGAGCGCCGTCTCGACGCCGTCATCTACCGCGCGAAGTTCGTTCCGACGGTCTTTGCCGCGCGTCAGTTCATCAATCACGGCCATGTCAAGGTCAACGGTCGCCGGGTCAACATCTCGAGCTACCGTTGCAATCCGGGCGACGTGATCGAGGTTCGCGAGAAGTCGAAGCAGCTCGTCACCGTGATCGAGGCAGTCCAGCTCGCCGAGCGCGATGTGCCGGACTATGTCGTCGCCGACCACAGCAAGATGAGCGCGACCTTCTCCCGCGTTCCGACGCTGGGCGACGTGCCGTACCCGGTCCAGATGGAACCGAGCCTCATCGTCGAGTTCTACTCGCGCTGATACCTGCAGTTTCGCCAGGCCTGCAAGAGGGGCGCGCCGACCGGCGCGCCCCTTTCTCGTTGGCGTGGGCGTGCAGCCGGTACGACGGCAGCTTCTCCCCTTTTCATATTCGCTCACTCGAATATGATGTCTTCAAGAGGGAGATGCCACGGTGACCATTTCAAGACGAACAATTCTGGGCGGCGGTCTTGCCGCGCCGGCAACATTGCGGCTTGCCGCGCTCGGCGGGGCCGCAACCGGAGGCGCGCTGCTGTCGTCTCCGGCGCGCGCGGCGCAGGACGCGCATCGCCTGACGCTGGGCGCAACCGAGCTGATCGTCCTGACCGACGGCGGGTTGTCCCTGCCGGCCTCGACCCTGGCCGGCAATGTGGAGGAAGCCGAACGTTCCGCCTTTCTTGCTGCCGGCGGCTTCGATACGGCGATGCGGGACAGCGCCCTCAACATCACCCTGATCCGCTCCGGCGATGCCTTGGTGCTTGTCGATACGGGCGCGGGCATGAACTTCTTCGAAAGCGCCGGACTGCTTGCCGACAGTTTCGATGTGGCGGGGCTCGACCGGGAGGCGGTCACGCATGTGGTGCTGACCCATGCACATCCCGATCATGTCTGGGGCATCATCGACGATTTCGACGAGGCCGAGCGGTTCCCGAACGCCGGCTATCTGATTGGCGCGAGGGAATGGGACTTCTGGATGGATCCGGATTTCCTCGTCAACAACCCGGAAGAGCTGCATTCCTTCGGGCTGGGTGCACAGCGCAATCTGGGCGCGGTCGCGGAAAAGGTCACCCGCGTCGGAGCGGATCATTCGGTCGTGCCGGGCGTCACGATGATCGCGACGCCGGGCCATACGCCCGGGCACATGTCGGTTCTGGTGGAGGATGGCGGCGAACAGGTTCTCGTGCTTGGCGACGCGTTGACCCACCCGACGATTTCCTTCGAGCGGCCCGACTGGCAACCGACCTCCGACCAGGTGCCGGAACAGGCGATTGCCACTCGCCGTGCGCTTCTGGATCGGGCGGCGACAGACCGGTTGATGCTGATCGGCTATCACCTGCCCTGGCCGGGCGTCGGCAGGGTCGAGGCCAAGGACGCGGCCTGGCGCTACGTGCCGGCGGGCTGACGTCCGCTTCGTCCGGCAGGCCGTTTGCTATGGCGGAGGCGGGATGTCGGTCTTGCCCGGCGTTCCGATGGTCAGCGAGCGTGTGTCGATGGTGGCGGCGCCGCGTCCGTCGGACTTCAGCACGACCGTCCCCACCGAGGCGGAGGCGCAGGCTCCGGCAAGCAGCGCGATGGCAAGGCCGATAGGGAGAAGAGGGCGCAAGGCAAGCCTTTCCTGCTTTCGATTGCAACGTCAATTGACGAAGATCCAACGGTGACGGTACCGGATCGCGTTTTCAACTGCCACCGCCAAGGGCCTCAACGCGCCTTTTCGCTTGGCGCGGCAGCCACAAGCCGATATTCCAGCGGCGGAACAGTGATCACTTTTGAGACACCCGGGACCGTCCCATGACCGAACTTGCCAGCAGCACGGACAGCGACGTACCGGCACTCTTCCGCAACGCGCCGTCCTCGGTCGGTTTCCGCAAGCTGCGCAAGCGGCTTGTGCGCGAGGTGCGCGAGACGATTTCCCGGCACGGGATGGCAGAGGCGAGCGGTGTGCGGCCGCGCTGGCTCGTGTGCCTTTCCGGGGGCAAGGACAGCTACACGCTGCTTGCCGTGCTGCTGGAGCTGCAGTGGCGCGGGTTGCTGCCCGTCGATCTGCTCGCCTGCAATCTCGACCAGGGACAGCCGGGCTTTCCTTCGCATGTGCTGCCTGACTATCTTTCGGCCAACAGCATTCCGCACCGGATCGTGCGCCAGGACACCTATTCGATCGTCACCGCGAAGATCCCGGAAGGGCGAACCTATTGCTCGCTCTGTTCGCGGTTGCGGCGCGGGCTGCTCTATCGCACGGCGCGGGAGGAGGGGTGCCAGGCGATCGTTCTTGGCCACCACCGTGAAGATGCGCTCGAAACGATGTTCATGAACCTCTTCCATGGCGGCCGGTTGTCCTCGATGCCGCCGAAGCTGGTCAATGACGACGGCGACCTGATGGTGCTGCGTCCGCTGATTTCCTGCGCGGAAGCCGACATCGCCCGGTTTGCCAAGGCCATGGAGTTTCCCATCATCCCGTGCGACCTGTGCGGCAGCCAGGACGGGCTGCAGCGCGCCGAGGTCAAGCGCATGCTGGAAGAATGGGAACAGGCCCACCCCGGGCGGCTCGCCACCATGGCGAAGGCTCTGACCCAGGTGCGGCCGTCGCACCTCCATGACGGGACGCTGTTCGATTTCGCGGGCCTTGCGCCGGGCTCTCCCTCCGGTGCCGGGGCGCGCGAGGAGGCGGAAGGCTGCGGTGCGGCACTTGCGATGACGGCGCGGCTGTTCGCCGCCGAATAGATCCCGCCGTTCCAGACCGACAAGCGAGCCGGGAAGGGCATCTTTCCCGGCTTTTCCTTTCTTTTCAGCGCCGCCACTGGCTGCGCGAATTTCCGGAACTCCACGATGACTGTCCACAAGCCCTGCGGCATCGACTTCGGCACGTCCAACTCGACCGCTTCGATCCTCGATCACGACGGCTCGGCCTGTCTCCTGCCCCTGGAAGGCGACAGCGTCGTGCTGCCCAGCACGATCTTCTTCCCCTTCGAGGACCGGCATGTGCGGTTCGGCCGGGCCGCGGTCGGTGCCTATGTCGAGGGGATCGAGGGGCGGTTGATGCGTGCGCTCAAGAGCGTGCTCGGCTCCAGCACGATGGCGGAGAAAACCACGATCAAGGCGCAGCGCTGGACCTTTTCCGAGATCATCGGCCTTTATCTCGGGCAGGTGAAGCACCGGGCGGAGCAGGCGGTGGCGCATCCGCTTGATGCAGTTGTCCTGGGTCGGCCGGTGCGGTTCGTCGATGACAACGAAGACGCCGATCGGCGCGCCGAAGGGGAGCTGGAGGCGATCGCCCGGGCCGCCGGTTTCGCTTCCGTCGCCTTCCAGTTCGAGCCGATTGCCGCGGCTCTCGACTATGAGCGCTCGGTGACGCGCGAGGAACTGGCCGTCATCGTCGACCTTGGCGGCGGCACGTCGGATTTCGCCATCGTGCGGGTGTCGCCCGAGCGACGGCGCAGAACCGACCGCCGCGAGGATATTCTCGCCAGCGCCGGGGTTCACATTGGCGGCACCGATTTCGACCGGCTGCTCAGCCTGCGCAAGCTCATGCCCGAATTCGGCTACGGCACGCTGGCGCGAGACCGCCGGCGCGATCTGCCGAACTGGGCCTTTTTCGAGCTGGCCACCTGGCACAGGATCAATTTTCTTTACGCCCCGCAGGTCGACACCAGGCTGAGGGCGTTGCGACAGGATGCTGACCGGCCGGAACTCGTCGAGCGGCTGATGTCGGTGGTCGCCGAGCGTCAGGGACATGCGCTTGCCGGCGCGGTGGAAGAAGCGAAGATCATGCTGTCGGGCACGGAGCTTCACCGCCTGCATTTCCCGCTGCGCGACGAGGATCTCGACATCGACGTGAGGCGCGAGGATCTGATCGCGGCGATCGAACAGTCGGTCGGGGGAATCGAGGGGGCGCTTGGCAACTGCCTGAGCCAGGCGGGCGTTCAGGCAGGAGCGATCTCGTCCGTGTTCCTGACAGGCGGCTCGGCCTCGGTGCCTTTCGTGCGCGAACGGCTGACCCGCCTGTTTCCGCAGGCCGAGGTGGTGCAGGGCGATGTGTTCGGCAGTGTGGGGGCGGGGCTGGCGCTTGATGCGGCACGCAAATACGGCCCCGCGTGAGCCGTATCGCGTTTTCCGGGCGCGCCCTGTGCCGGGGCAGCTTGGCAAAGGCGCATGACGTCTCGCGGGGAAGCAGGCGTCACTCCGGAAATGGCTTGCCCGTTTGTGTCACGACGACGGGCTTGTCAGGATCCCTTGCCGACGGTGAGGCCGAGGTCCGAGCCTGCGGGCCGGTTGCGAACGAGAATGACGAGAGCGGCGGGAGCCGCCGTTGCACCTTCCGCCGCAAGCCCGCCATGGGCGCGGCAGGTGTCTGTATCGCTGATGCCGTTGGCCGGTGCGAAGACCATGAGATTGACGCAAGAGATGCGACGGAGACCGGCATCCGACTCCTGTGCGAAGGTTGCAAGGCCCAGCCCGAGGCTGAGAGCAATACCGGTAACGGCTATTTTCGCGATCCGCATCTGCCAATCCTTTCGGTGTCGGGAACTCCTGATACAACCGAGGACTATCCCGCCCGGACTGAGTACGACCTGAAGCAGGCATTCATCTGACGTTCATCGTGGGTGATTCGGCAAAATTTGCCTAGTCTTCAAATTTTGCAAAAATAAAGGGCGAATCGACTTCGATCCGCCCTTTATTAACCATTTGTTAACCTGTCAATTCAGGCGAGCGTCATGCCGACTGGCGTGTCTCGACGCCTTTTTCGGCGAGATGCGACTGCAGTTCCTGGTTCTGGAACATCTCGCGGATGATGTCGCAGCCGCCGACGAACTCACCCTTCACATAGAGCTGGGGAATGGTCGGCCAGTCGGAGAATTCCTTGATGCCCTGGCGCAGTTCGTCGTCCTCGAGCACGTTGATGCCCTTGTAGGTGGCACCGACATAGTCGAGAATCTGCACGACCTGGCCGGAGAACCCGCATTGCGGGAAGGCCGGGGTGCCTTTCATGAACAGCACGACGTCGTTGTTTTCGACTTCGTTCTTGATCCAGTCCTTGATGCTCATTGTCCTGTCCTTTCGTTGCGCCGGGTCAAGGTCCGGCGAGCGTGGAATTGGTTGCGGGCCGGGTTATTCGGGAGCGCTCGTCTGCAGCGCCAGCGCGTGCAACTCGCCGCCCATGTTGCCCTTCAGGGCCTGGTAGACCATCTGGTGCTGCTGGACGCGTGTCTTGCCCTTGAAGGCATCCGAGACCACGACCGCCGCATAGTGATCTCCGTCCCCGGCCAGATCGCGGATTTCCACCCGTGCGTCGGGCAGGGCCTCCTTGATCAGGGCTTCGATCTCGCGCGCCTGCATCGCCATTCTGTCACGTCCTTCCTGTCGGGCAGTCCGCAGGGCCGGGCAGCCCGGTCCTGCAATCCTCGGTTTGCATGTCTTTCACGGCAACCTTCGCGGCAGCCGCATGGCCGTTGCCTCAGGCATTGGCCATGTATCGCGGAAACCAACTCTCGTGGGTCTCGCGCAGCTTTGCAACGGATATGGTGAGAATGTCCTCAACCGTCAAATCCGTGCCACCGACATTGCCGATCTCGACAACCTCGAGACCTTCGTCGAGGGCGTCCTCGATGACGGCCGCCGTTCTGTCGGCGGGAATGGTCACCACGTAGCGGGCCTGGTCCTCGCCGAAAAGTGCGGCATGGGCGGGCGCGGGAACCGTGACTTTGGCTCCTTTTCCCCCGGCCATGGCCATTTCCGCGAGAGCCACGGCAAGGCCCCCGGAGGAAATGTCATGGACGGCGGTGACGCGGCCGGCGCGGATCAACTCGCGAATGAAGTCGCCGCGCCGCCGCTCGGCTGCAAGGTCGACAGGCGGCGGCGCGCCCTTCTCCTCGCCCAGAATGTCGCGCTGATAGGCGCTCTGGCCGAGATGGGAGCCGTGGCCGCCGATGATCGCAATCGCGTCTCCCTCGCCGGAAAAGGCGAGGCTGGCGCGTTTCGTCACATCCGGCAGCAGCCCGACGCCGCCGATCGCCGGTGTCGGCAGGATGCCCTCGCCGCTGGTCTCGTTGTAGAGCGAGACATTTCCCGAGACGATCGGCATGTCGAGGGCCTCGCAGGCCGCGCCGATGCCTTTGATCGCACCGACAAGCTGCCCCATGATCTCGGGACGCTCGGGGTTGCCGAAATTGAGGTTGTCGGTGGCCGCCAGCGGCTCGGCGCCGACGGCGGTCAGGTTGCGCCAGCATTCGGCGACCGCCTGCTTGCCGCCTTCGAAGGGATCGGCCTCGACGTAGCGCGGTGTGACGTCGACGGTGAAGGCGAGGGCCTTGCCGTTGTCTCCGACCCGGATAACACCGGCATCACCGCCGGGCGACGCAATCGTGTTGCCCTGGACGAGCGTGTCGTACTGCTCGTAGACCCATCGGCGCGATGCACCGTTGGCATTGCCGAGAAGGGTCAGGAGGGCGTCCGCGTAGCTGGCGGGTTCCCGGACCTCCGATGCCGGCAGCAGGGGCTGCTTGGGGCTCTCCGCCCACGGGCGGTCATATTCCGGAGCCTCGTCTCCGAGTTCCTTGATCGGCAGGTCGGCGACCGTCTCGCCCTGGTGATTGACGATGAAGCGCAGCGTGTCGGTGGTCACACCGACAATGGCGAAATCGAGCCCCCATTTGCGGAAGATCGCCTTGGCCTCGTCTTCCTTCTCCGGCTTCAGCACCATGAGCATGCGCTCCTGGCTTTCCGAGAGCATCATTTCGTAGGCGCTCATGCGCTCCTCGCGCACGGGCACGGCGTCGAGGTCGAGGGTGATGCCGAGATTGCCCTTGGCGCCCATCTCCACGGCGGAGCAGGTGAGGCCGGCCGCGCCCATGTCCTGGATGGCGACGACGGCGCCCGTCTTCATCAGCTCCAGACAGGCTTCCAGCAGGCATTTCTCGGTGAAGGGGTCGCCGACCTGCACTGTCGGGCGCTTTTCCTCGATGGTCTCGTCGAATTCGGCCGAGGCCATCGTGGCGCCGCCGACGCCGTCGCGGCCTGTCTTGGCGCCGAGATAGACGACCGGCAGGCCGACGCCCTCGGCTTTCGACAGGAAAATGCCGTCGGCCGGCGCGATGCCCGCGGCAAAAGCGTTGACCAGGCAGTTGCCGTTGTAGCGGGGATGGAACTCGACCTCGCCTCCAACCGTTGGAACACCGAAGGAATTGCCATAGCCGCCGACGCCGGCGACGACGCCGGAGACAAGATGGCGGGTGCGCGGATGCTCGGGAGCGCCGAAGCGAAGCGCGTTCATCGCCGCGACGGGGCGCGCACCCATGGTGAACACATCACGCAGGATGCCGCCGACGCCGGTCGCGGCCCCCTGGTAGGGCTCGATATAGGAAGGGTGGTTGTGGCTCTCCATCTTGAAGACCACGGTCTCGCCGTCGCCGATGTCGACGACGCCGGCGTTCTCGCCCGGCCCCTGAATGACGCGAGGCCCGGTCGTGGGAAGCGTCTTCAGCCACTTCTTCGAGGACTTGTACGAGCAGTGCTCGTTCCACATGGCCGAGAAGATGCCGAGCTCGGTAAAGGTCGGCGTGCGTCCGATCAAAGCCAGGACGCGCTCGTATTCATCCGGCTTGAGGCCATGGGCCTCGACCAGTTCGGGAGTGATCGCGATGTCGTTGGGGATCATGGGCGCCTGCAGCCTTGGATGCGAAAGATGCCGCCCGTTTAGCAAACCGGGAGGCCAAAGGGAATTGTAGACATTCGCTCTTGCCCCACCCATCTTCGAACGCGGAGGGGATACCTCGCTCCCGCGTTCCGCTTTTCCCCTTCCCAGCAACAGACCGGAGCATCGTCATGCGTCGCATGTATCTCATCCTGAACGGCAAGTCCTCGCAACGCGACGATGTACGGGCGGCGGTCGCACATGTGCGTGAACAGGGCTACCAGCTCGAAGTCCGGGTGACCTACGATGCCGACGATGCGGCTCGTTTCGCGCGCGACGCGGTATGCCGCGAGGCTGATGAGCGACCCGACGTGATTGTTGCCGGGGGCGGCGACGGCACGCTCAACCAGGTCGTTGCCGCGGCCATTGAAGCGGATGCCGGGACACGCTGCGCCTTCGCGCTTCTGCCGCTGGGAACTGCGAACGATTTCGCGGCCGGGCTCGACATTCCGGTTGATCCGCAGGCGGCGCTCGTCCTCGCGGCGTCCGGTACGCCGCGCAAGATCGACATCGGCCGCATCAACGACCGTGTCTTCGTCAATGTCGCCAGCGGCGGCACTGTCACGCGCATCACCCGCGAGGCGGACCCGCGCGCCAAGCGCCTGCTCGGCGGGGCGGCCTATCTGATCGCCGGGGCCAGCCGGATCGGCGAACTGACGCCGACGCGCGCCTCCTTTTCCGCAGACGGGTTTTCCTGGGAGGGGCAGTTTCTCGCCATGGCCATCGGCAATGGCCGGTTGGCGGGGGGTGGCGTGCCGCTCTGCCCCGAGGCAAAAGTCGACGACGGCCGTCTCGACCTGATGCTGTTTCCCCAGCCCGAGGCCGACCATGTCCTGTCGCTGCTGTCGAGCCTGCTGCGCGAGCCCGACGGCGACCTGCAGGGCTATGCTACGCGCGCGAGTTTCACGTCGCTGCGTGTCGATGCCGAGGAGGAATTGTCACTCAATCTCGACGGCGAGCCGATGTCGGCCTCCCGGCTCGACGTCAAGGTCGAGCCGGGGGCGCTTCGCTTCGTGAGCCGAGCCTGACGAGATCAGACCGCGCCCGTATATTCACCGCGGGCCGGATAGTCGTTCTTGCGCACGAAATCGAGCGCGCCGACCATCTCCTGGAAGTGCGGACGGACGAAGGGCATCGTCTGCACCGAGGCGAAGTAGAGCGTGCCGTCGGCGCGGACCAGGAAGACGCCGGGCTCGGAGAAGAGTTCGGGCTCCTCGATGCCGATCGATGTCGTGCCGCGTCCGGCCGAGACATAAAGTCCCCATTCGCGTGCCAGTTCGAGCGGCAACCCGTAGCCGAAGCGCAGGCCGGTCGCGCCGACCTTCTCTGCCATCGCGCGCGTGCGCTCCTCGCCGTCGGACGAGATCGCGATGGTGGTCACGCCGCGCTCGGCAAGGTCCGGCGTCAGGCGTGCCAGTTCCTTCAGGTAGGTGGCGCAGATCGGGCAGTGCAGGCCGCGATAGAAAACGACGAGCGTCGCGAAGTCGGGCGTTTCCGAGGAAAGGTCGAACGTGCCGTGGTCGAGCGTGTCGACGATGAGGCCGGGGACGGGTTGGCGGGGGAGGAGGGGCATGGGCGTGTCCTTTTGGGCAAGGGGTGGCCGGCTGGTCGCCGGGCGGTCGGGATCTGACGCATCCCGCGTTGTTCAGGATCTCTAGATAGTGTATTCTTGGGTAACATCGATGCTAATTTCTTGCCATATCGTTCAGGTGCGTCATGGATCTCATGCAGAAGCGGGTGGACCGGCTGTCGGCCCTCATCGACCGGTTCCGGATCGAGGCGTCGGTTCTCGATGCCCCGCTGGCTGACAGGGCGGCGGATAGCGTCAATCTGTTCCTGATCACCGATGGCGTGCCCGAAGAGGTTTCGCACCCGCGCTGGCTGGTGTTTCGCACGGATGGCGCCGCCACCAACGGTGCGTCCGTGCCGCCCGAGGGCCATGTCGCGGTTGCCGCGCGGGTCGACCTTGGCGGGGCGGGGTCTCCGCTGGCGATGGCCTTGCCGGCCGAGGTGCGTGTCGATCTTGGGGATGCGCCCGCGCTGGCCGCCGTTTCGGCCGTTCTTCTGGAAGAGGTCGAGCGACCGCGATGCGGCGGCAAGGCGATTGTCGACCGGCTTTGCGAGATCGTGGTGATCCGCTTCCTGCGCCATGCGGTCGAGACCGGCCGTGCTGAAAACGGGCTGATTGCCGGGTTGGGGCATCCGCAGATCATGCTGGCCCTGGTTGCCATGCACGAGGCGCCGGAGCGCCGATGGACGCTGGAGGACCTTGCCGGCCTGTGCGGCATGTCGCGCACCGCTTTCGCCGTCACTTTCCGCGATGTCGTGGGACGTACGCCCGGGGCCTATCTGCAGGACTGGCGGCTGGGGCTGGCGCGCCAGGAGATCGGCCGGGGCGGGGCGCTCAAGACGGTCGCGGGGCGTGTCGGGTTCTCAAGCGCGGCCGCTTTCAGCCGCGCTTTCTCGCGCCAGTTCGGGCATGCGCCGAGCGCCTGCGCGCGGCCGGGTTAGCGGGGCGCGCCGGTCGTCGGCTTTTCCAGCTGATAGACAGCGTCGGTCGCCTCCTCCAGCCGGGCGGCGATGGCCGCCTGTGCGTCGAAGAGACCGCGATTGTAGAAGGCATTGCCGATCTCGCCGGCGAGGAAATCCAGAAACGCCTCCGCCTCGAGCGTTCCGATCCGCACATCGAGTTCATCGCGCAGATGCGTGCGCAACCGGTGCACCAGTTCCGCTTTCTCTTCGGTGCTGAAGGGGGAGCGGTTCATGGCGTCCCTTGTCGGCCCGGGGTCAGGCGGTGGCGAAGGCGTTGCAGATGCTCTCGAAGAAGGCGCGGCCGTCGGTGCTCGCCTGCAGCGGATCGACGTAGTTTTCCGGGTGCGGCATCATCCCGAGGACATTGCCGGCCGCATTGGCGATGCCGGCGATGTCGTTGATCGAGCCGTTGGGGTTGGTGCCTTTCGCGTAACGGAAGGCGACGCGGTCCTCTGCCTCCAGCATGCGGACCGTTTCCGCGTCGGCGAAGTAGTTGCCGTCATGATGGGCAACGGGGCAGCGCCAGATCGCGCCCTTTTGCATTGCTGCGGCGAAGCGGTTGGCGGTGGAGGCGGTTTCCATGAGCACTTCGCGGCAGACAAAGGTAAGCGCTGCGTTGCGCATCAGGGCACCCGGCAGCAGGCCTGCCTCGGTCAGCATCTGGAAACCGTTGCACACGCCTAGGACGAGGCCGCCCTTGTCCGCGAAGGCGCGGACCGCATCCATGATCGGCGCACGCGCGGCAATCGCCCCGGAGCGCAGGTAGTCGCCATAGGAAAAGCCACCCGGCAGCACCACCAGGTCGACGTCGGGCAACTGCGTGTCGGCATGCCAGACGGCGGCCGGCTTGTGGCCGGAGACCAGCTCCAGCGCGTGCATCATGTCGCGCTCGCGATTCGAGCCGGGGAAGGTGACGACGGCGGATTTCATGGCGGGACGGCTCCCTTGGGGTTCGGACCGGAACGGCTTCAGACCAGAAACAGAGCGGCGGCCAGTGCCAATGCGGCCGGCAGCAGGATGAAGACGGCCGCCTTGATCAGCAGGAAACGCAGGGCACGGGCGCTGTCGTCATCCATGGCTGGCGGGCAGGGCCGGAGGCCCCGTTCTTCTGAGTATCAGACGATCTCGATGTCGTAGTTCTCGATCACCGTGTTGGCGAGCAGCTTCTCGCACATGGCGGCAAGGTCGGCGCGGGCGCTGTCCGCGTCGCGGCCGCCGATCTCGATGTCGAAGACCTTGCCCTGGCGCACGCTGTCGACGCCGGCAAAGCCGAGCGCGGCAAGGCCGCCCTCGATCGCCTTGCCCTGCGGGTCGAGGACGCCGGTCTTCAGGGTGACGGTCACGCGTGCTTTCATCAGGGCTCGTCTCCGCGAATGGGGGACCGGCACGGATCGCGGCCGGCCGGGCTTTCGCGCCGCTTCTAGCGCGGCGGCCGTACGGAAGAAAGGGGCTTCTGCACATTTTGCATCATCCCCTGTGTTCGCCACAACAGCGTGAGCGATCTCTAATCGGGTGTCGCCGCCGCCTCCGTCCGCCTACCAAGCCTGTCATTGGCAACGGCAATGGAGGGTTTCATGCCTGTACTGGAAAACAAGGTCGCGATCATCACCGGCGCAAGCTCGGGTGTCGGCGCGGCAACGGCGCGGCTTTTCGCGTCGGAGGGCTGCGCGGTTGTTCTGGCCGCCCGCCGCAAGACCGAGCTTGAGGAACTGGCGGCCGAGATATCGCACAAGGGCGGCCAGGCTGCGGTGCTCGCCGGAGACGTGCGCGAGGAGGCCTATGCCGAGGCGCTGGTCGATCTGGCGACGAACCGCTTCGGCGGGCTCGACATCGGCTTCAACAACGCCGGCACGCTCGGATCGATGGGGCCGGTCCCGTCGCTGTCGCTCGACGACTGGAACATGACACTCTCCACCAACCTGACCGGCGCTTTTCTCGGCGCGAAATATCAGGTGCGGGCGATGGAGGAGCGCGGCGGCGGGTCGTTGATCTTCACCTCGACCTTTGTCGGGCAAACGGCCGGGATGCCGGGAATGGCCGCCTACGCGGCCAGCAAGGCCGGTCTTGCCGGTCTGACCCAGGTTCTGGCGGTCGAGCATGGGGCGAAGGCGATCCGGGTCAATGCGATCCTGCCCGGCGGCATCGACACACCGATGGGACGCGTGGTCGCCAACACGCCGGAGGCGCGCAGCTTCGTCGAGGGCCTGCACGCCTTGAAGCGGATTTCCAGCCCGGAGGAAATCGCCCGCTCGGTGCTGTATCTGGCATCCGACGCGTCGAGCTTCACCACCGGCACGGCGATGCTGGTCGACGGCGGCGTCTCGATCAACCGCACCTGAACGGCGCGAGCGCCCTCGAAACGCAAAGAAGCCCCGGCCAGTGGCCGGGGCTTCCTCGTTCGTTGAGTGGCTGCAGGGGCGCGGCCCTACAGGCAGTCCTACTTGACGAGAACCGGGCCGGTACCGGCGGCGCGGTCATTGTCGTTGAGGATGCCGAGGCGGCGCGCCACTTCCTGATAGGCTTCCAGCATGCCGCCGAGATCGCGGCGGAAGCGGTCCTTGTCCATCTTCTCGTTGGACTGGATGTCCCACAGACGGCAGCTGTCGGGCGAGATCTCGTCGGCGACGACGATCCGCATCATGTCGCCTTCCCAGAGCCGGCCGCATTCGATCTTGAAGTCGACAAGACGGATGCCGACGCCAAGGAACAGGCCGGAGAGGAAGTCGTTGACGCGGATGGCCAGCGCCATGATGTCGTCCATCTCCTGCGGCGAGCACCAGCCGAAGGCCGTGATGTGCTCCTCGGAGACCATCGGGTCATCGAGCGCGTCGTTCTTGTAGTAGAACTCGATGATCGAGCGCGGCAGCTGGGTGCCTTCCTCGATGCCGAGGCGCTTGGACAACGAGCCGGCGGCAACGTTGCGAACCACCACCTCGAGCGGGATCATCTCGACCTCACGGATCAACTGCTCGCGCATGTTCATGCGGCGCAGGAAATGCGTGGGGATGCCGATCCCGTTCAGATGGTTGAAGATGAACTCGGAAATCCTGTTGTTCAGGACGCCCTTGCCATCGATAATCTCGTGTTTCTTGTTGTTGAAGGCGGTCGCGTCGTCCTTGAAGTGCTGGATGAGCGTCCCGGGCTCCGGGCCCTCGTAGAGGATCTTGCCCTTGCCCTCGTAAATGCGCCTGCGGCGGTTCATAGGCACGTACCGTGTTGGAGAAAGAAAATCCATAACTGGCGGAGTTGCTCCGGTTGACTGCGGTCCCGAGCCCCATGGACGCTGTCTGATCGGCCATGCGGGCTGGTCGGGACGGTCATCGGAAGGCGCGAGAACGGCAGTTGCACTTTCGGCCCCCCGCTCGATGGCGCGGAACCTACACGATCGCCCGGTAAAGTACAATGAAGCGCGAAAAGAGAATTTCCCGTCGTCCGCCGGGGCAGAGGTTCGTCGTCGGCAACGCCGTGGATTTGGCCGGACGATGCCCGCACGCAGGTTCTTATCGCGTTGATTTGGCCGCCTGCGAAGGATATGCAAGGGCGCACCGGATACCCATATGGAATATGCCAAAGAGTATGGCGCAATCCGCAACCCTTCCAGCGGCCACCAGCAACGGCGGGCCGCACCCGAGACGAGGCAGGAGACACAGGCATGAGCACGTTCGACCGTCGCGAGGAGGCCTTCGAAAACAAGTACGCCCACGACGAGGAGCTCCGCTTCAAGGCCGTGGCGCGCCGCAACAAGCTGCTTGGCCTTTGGGCGGCGGAAAAACTCGGTCTCGATGCCGACAAGGCGCAGGACTACGCCAAGGAAGTCGTGCGCTCCGATTTCGAGGAGCCGGGCGAGGAAGACGTGTTCCGCAAGATCCGCAAGGATTTTGACGACGGGGGCGTCGAGCAGTCGGACCACCAGATTCGCCGTACCATGGACGAGCTGCTGCATCAGGCGGCGGAACAGATTCAGAGCGAAGGCTGACGCTGCAAGGCGAGCAGATGCCGGCGGCGTCCGCGCCGCCGGATTCTTCCGGCTTCCGTTCTTTCGCGGGGGGCGGACACTTCCCTCCCGCAAGGATCTTCCCGATGACCGCCGCTCCCACTCTTGCCGCTCGTCTGCGCGCCGACGAGACCGTTGTCACCGCCTGGTCGACGCTGGCCGTCCCGATCCTGGCGGAATTGCTGGGGCGTGCCGGTTACCGCGCGGTGACGCTCGACATGCAGCACGGCGCCCATGACATTGCCTCGGTACGCGATGGCATCACTGCGACACGGCTGTCGGGAGCCCATGCGGTGGTGCGCCCGCCGGTCGACGATTTCGCCACTGTCAGCCGGGCCTTCGATCTCGGCGCGGAAGCGGTCATCATGCCGATGGTGAATTCGGTCGAGGACGCGCTGGCGCTTGTCGGGGCTACCAAGTATCCGCCGATCGGCACGCGCAGCTGGGGACCGCACCGTGCGGCGATGCTGCAGGGCATGACACCGCCGGACTATCTCGCCTCCGCCAATGCAGAGACGGTCGCGCTGGCGATGATCGAGACGCCGGCGGCGGTCGAGGCGCTCGACGAGATCCTCGCCGTCGACGGTCTGGACGGCATCTTCGTTGGCCCTGGCGACCTGTCGCTGACCCTGTCCGATGGCAAGGCCGTGACGCCGAGCAGTGAGACGGTGCAGGCGATGGCGGCCGATATCGCGGCCAGGACGCGGGCGGCGGGGAAGTTCGCCGGCGCCTTCTGCAACACTGCGGAGGATGCGCGCGCGGCCCGCGACATGGGCTTCCGCTTCATCGCCCACGGCGTCGAAATGTCGCTGTTGCTGGATGCCGCTGCCGCCAAGCTCGCCGAACTCGACTGATCGCGGGGGCGCCTCCGGCGCTCCTCCCTGATTCCGGTGAAGTCCGGTATCACGTCCGCGCGTGTGGCTTCGCCGCGGCGCTTCGTGTTGCCGGGTGATCGCCCTAGCCGGCCGGGGCGAGGAAGCCTTTCAGGTCCTTCTGAAGATTCTCGATCGGCGGATTGCCATTCTTGAGCAGCGGCTTGCGGGCCGGCGCACAGCCCGGCGAATAGGGCTTGGCCGCATCGCGCGGCAGCGGCTTCACCACCCTTGCGCTGGTCAGGCCGAACACGTCGCCGCGCTTGGTGTCGAGCATGAAGACGTTCTGGTGCTGGAAATTGCCGCACTGGAAGCCGGGGCCGGCATCCTTCATCATCGGGTTGCGGGTGCCGGGGCCGTAGTCGTAGCAGACCTGCAGATAGTCCTTGCTGTCGTCCAGCTTCCAGCGCCCCTGCAGGATGCGGGAGTTGCCCGGATACCAGAGCCAGGAGCGGCCGTCGGCGGAGGTGTAGGAAATCTGCGTGCCATGGCCGGGCATGTAGGAGACATCGGTGCGGTCGGCCATGGATTCGGGTGCGTCGGCCGTCGTGTAGCGCGTCAGCCCGCGCAGCCGGTCCTTTTCCACGATGGCCCGCGCCGCCGGCGCATCGTTCTCGGTGTTGCCGCAGGTGCTTTTCTTGTCCCAGGCCTGCACAAACAGATCCTGCTCCCGCTGCAGCACTTCCTTGCTTGGGCCGCAACCGACGAGGATCAACGGAACCGAAAGAAGAAGTGCCACACGTAGAAATGTCTTGTCCGCTTTCATCGAAATGTCTTTTCCAAGAAACGTGAGTATGCACGCGATCATCGGATGATGCCGCTGTCGCGTGGAAAGGATCTGCCACTCGGACGAGCTTTGCTCGCGTCGAACTCGCCTCAAACTTGCATTTCCCGAGAACTTCCATATCAACGGCGGACGCATCTGCCAAGCGGCATCGGAGAACCCCGGATGTCTTGCGGCAGGGATACTCAAGGACTTTTCAGGACATCGATATGTTCAGGCTTGTTGTTGTGTTTTCGCTTTGCCTCTTTGCAGCTTCCTGCAGCAAGCAGGGCGCCGACGAATTCGCCGAGTCGGTCGGAGGAGCGCACATCCTCTTCCATAAAAACGTGAACGTTCTTCCCGAGCCGCAAAGGGCGGCGATGGTTCACCGGTATCGGGACTCGCTCGAGTGCTGGATGGCGGATTCCGCCATCAACACGCAAGGCCTGGTCATTTCGCGGGTCGAGCCCTACGACAATGACCGTGGCTTCACCGCTTATTTCGCCTATCCCGACAAGCCGGGTGTGACCGCCGCGAATATGGAATTCGGGTTGCCGTGGTTCTGGGTGCCGAGTGTCTCTGTCTTTGTCTTCGGCCCGGAAAGGTGGGGCGCGACCATGAAGGCGCTGAAGCCGTTCCACCAGGAGAACCGCATCATCCTGTGCGGCGACAAAGGGCAGTTCGGCTTCCGTTCGTCGCGGCGCTAGAAGCGCCGGGACCAAACTTCACCTGCGTTTGCCCTCACAGGTCCTTCATCAGATAGGCGAAGGACATAAGCCCTTCCGGCCAGGGGCCGTGGCCGCTTTCCAGGTTGATATGGCCGGCATCGCCCGCATCCTGGAAGTGGGCGCCCCAGTCCTTCGCCATCTGTTCGGCCACCTCGAAGGCGCAATAGGGGTCGGTGCGGCTGGCGACGACGCGGGCGAAGAACGGGAGCGGTCCCTTCGGCACGGCCCGAAACGGGGCGGCGTCGAAAGCGGGTTTCGGCTCATCGCGGTCAAGGTTGGTCGGTGCGACGAGGAAGGCTGCCTTGATCTTGTCCGTGGCGAGGCCGTGGCCATGCGCGGCATGCACCGCGGTGATCGAGCCGAGCGAGTGCCCGACCAGCACGACCGGGCGTTCGGCCTCGTCGACGGCCGCCTTCACCGTGTCGATCCACTCCTTCAGCACGGGCTGGAACCAGTTGCGCTGGGCGACGATGCGCGCGGTCGGCATCTTCTCGCACCAGCGGTGCATCCAGTGGCCGGCCGGCGTGTCGCCGTAGCCGGGCAGAAGCAGGATATCGGTCTCGGCGATCTTCATGGGTCTCCGCTCCCTTGTCGGTGGGGCAGGGACGGGTTTGCAGCCCGCCCCTGACTTGCGTCAGGCGTTCTGCCTCAGGCCTTGCCGAACACCCGGGCGAAGATCGTGTCGACCGCCTTGGTGTGATAGCCAAGGTCGAAGCGCGAGCGGATCTCCTCCTCCGACAGGGCGGCGCGCACGTCCTCGTCCTTCAGCAGTTCCTCGAGAAAGTCGACATCGGCGCTGCCGTCCTTCTGGTAGCTGTCCCAGACCTTCATGGCGTTGCGCTGGACGAGACGGTAGGCGTCTTCGCGCGAAGTGCCGGCCTGGGTCAGCGCCAGCAGGATGCGCTGCGAATGTACCAGCCCGCCAAGGCGGTTCATGTTGGCCAGCATCCGCTCGGGATAGACGAGGAGCTTGTCGACGACGCCGGTCAGGCGGGCCAGCGCGAAGTCCAGCGTCACCGTCGCATCCGGCCCGATCATCCGCTCGACGGAGGAATGCGAGATGTCGCGCTCGTGCCAGAGCGCCACATTCTCCATCGCCGGAAGCGCGTAGCCGCGCACCATGCGGGCAAGGCCGGTCAGGTTCTCGGTCAGCACGGGGTTGCGCTTGTGCGGCATGGCGCTGGAGCCCTTCTGGCCCGGCGAGAAATACTCTTCCGCCTCCAGCACCTCGGTGCGCTGCAGGTGGCGGATTTCGGTCGCCACCCGCTCGATCGACGAGGCGACGACGCCGAGTGTCGCGAAGAACATCGCGTGGCGGTCGCGCGGGATCACCTGGGTGGAGACCGGCTCGACGGCAAGGCCCATGGCCTTGGCCACATGTTCCTCGATGCGCGGGTCGATATTGGCGAAGGTGCCGACGGCGCCGGAAATGGCGCAGGTGGCGATTTCCGCGCGGGCCGCGACAAGCCGGGTGCGGCAGCGGTCGAACTCGGCATAGGCCTCGGCCATCTTCAGGCCGAAGGTGACGGGCTCGGCGTGAATGCCGTGCGAGCGGCCGATGCAGACCGTGTCCTTGTGCTCCATGGCGCGGCGCTTCAATGCGGCGAGCAGCGCGTCGATATCGGCAAGCAGCAGGTCGGCGGCGCGGGTCAGCTGCACGTTGAAGCAGGTGTCGAGCACGTCCGAAGAGGTCATGCCCTGGTGGACGAAGCGGGCGTCGGGTCCGACGATCTCGGCCAGGTGGGTCAGGAAGGCGATGACGTCGTGTTTCGTCTCGCGTTCGATCTCGTCGATGCGGGCGACGTCGAACGTCGCGGCTCCGCCCTTGTCCCAGATCGTCTTCGCCGCTTCCTTCGGGATCACGCCGATCTCGGCCAGTGCGTCGCAGGCATGGGCCTCGATCTCGAACCAGATGCGGAACTTCGTCTCGGGAGACCAGATGGCGACCATCTCGGGCCGCGAATAGCGCGGAATCATGCGGGTTCCTTCAAGGGCGGAGTGCTTAGGATGCGCCGGTCCTTAGCAGACGCGGCGGCGCGGCTCAATGCGGGCGAAGTACAAGGAGAAGGCGAGCAGCGGAACGAGAGCGAAGGGAAGCAGGGCGCGCGCGCCCATGACGCCGAAGATGTAGGCGGTGGTGGCGGCCGTGAAGACCTGTTCCCACAGCATCCGGTAGGAGATCTGCTGCGTGTGCCATTGCGAGTAATAGGCGCGCAATTGCAGGAAGAAGAAGAGAGCGGCAAAGGCCGCGGTGCCGAGTGACAGGAACAGGACCATGGCCGCGAAGCGCGCCGGGCCGCGTGCCTTTCGGCGGCGCAGCGTGACGAGGCTCGCGGCGCCCCAGGCACACCAGGCGCCGAGGAACGAACCGCTGGCGAAGACCGCGACGACAGCGGCGGAACGGCCGCTCAGCGCTTCGCCCCGCCAATGGGCAAGAAGGGCGGCAAGGCCGCCGATGACGAGCGCCCAGGCTATCGCGAAAGCAAGTGAACGCACGGGCGTGTCTGTCCTTGCGGCTGTTGCCGGCGTCGGGAACCCGGAGCCGGCCTCGGGTCTGGTGTTTCAAGAGTGGGACCGGGCCGGGGCGGGGTCAAGCGGCCGCGGCCTCGGCTGCCTTGCGGATCGCGTCGATATTGGCGCGGTAACCCTCGATGCCCTTGCCCTTGAAGACGGCGGAGCCGGCGACAAGCGCATTGGCGCCGGCCTTTGCGACCAGCGGCGCGGTCTCGGCGGTGACGCCGCCATCGACCTCGATGTCGATCGGGCGCTCGCCGATCATCGCCTTGATGCGCGCGACCTTGTCGACCATGGCGTGGATGAAGGACTGGCCGCCGAAACCCGGATTGACGCTCATCACCAGGACGAGGTCGAGCCGGTCGAGCACATATTCGATGACGCTTTCGGGCGTGCCGGGGTTGAGCGAGACGCCTGCCTTCTTGCCAAGCGCACGGATCGCCTGGAGCGAGCGGTCGAGATGCGGCCCGGCCTCGGCATGGACGGTGATGATGTCGGAACCGGCCTTGGCGAAAGCCTCGAGATAGGCGTCGCAGGGCGCGATCATCAGATGCGTGTCGAAGATCTTGTCCGTGTGCTTGCGCATCGCCGCGATGACATCCGGGCCGAAGCTGATGTTGGGCACGAAATGGCCGTCCATCACATCGAGATGGATCCAGTCGGCGCCGGCCTCGACGACATCGCGGACCTCCTGGCCGAAGGCTGAGAAATCGGATGCGAGCATCGACGGGGCGATGACGAGGGGGCGGGACATGGCGGCGGCTCCGAAGGGAAAGGTTGGCATGCCGCTACCATAGCCGGTGCCGCCCCACAAGGTCGTGGGCCGCAACAGGGACCGTCCGGCGTCAAAGACGACCGGTGATGGCGATATAGCGACCGTCCGGCCCCTCGAAACCGATTCGCTCGACCAGCACGAGAACGGCGAAGACGGGACGGCCCATTTCCTCGGGGTAATGCACCACCAGCCGGTCGATCCGGTAGCGCAGCGCGCAACCACGGCTGTCGGGCAGGCGGGTGTCGTCATTGAGCACCCGGGTTTCTCCGTCATGGGTGAGTGTCAGGCGGAAACCCTGGATCGTGCCGAAGCCCTCCGGGCAGTTTGCCGGGCGCTGCACCGGCGTCTCGCTCAGGCGCAGTTCGATCGTCGGACCGAGCGCGGGAGCCGCTGCGCGGGTCCCGGCGATCATCATGTGCGGATCGGCGCCGCGCTCGGTCGACGGATTGTGAGCAACCGTGGCGCCTGCTCCGGAGATTGCCGCCGCCTCGATCGCCGTGCTGGCCGCCTCGTGATTGGCGGCGCGGGTGCTCGCCAGTTCAGCCTCGAAGTCGAGAGGCTGGCTGTCATCGATCTCGTCGAGGCGGCGGAAAGGGCTGCCCTTGGTCCAGCTGTCGCGGGCGACGTCGATCACGTAGAGATTCGACCAGGGAAAGCCGGAGCCATCCTGGATGCCGTATTCCTCGAAGGCGAAATGCGCTCCGTCACCCGAGAAACCCAGGATCTCGGTGCGGGCGTAGTCGCCGGCAAGGGCCGCCTGCGGGACAGGCATGGCCGTCAGCAAGCAGGCAATCAGCATGCGCCACCCGGCGTGCATTGTCGAAGGAGACATCACTGTCACTCCATTGCGGGGTTTTCGCGCAGTCTAGCCCTTGTTGTCCGCTCCGGCGTGACCGGCGTCACGGCCTGCCTGATTTGCCGCCAGCCGTGTCGCCACCGGTTTCAGCAGCCAGGGAAGCAGGTAGATCGGCAATTGGCCGAGGCCGAAATAAAGCCAGGCAAGGTCAGGCAGCGTGCCGCCAAGGGCAGCCACAAGCAGGCCCATGTTGCGATTGCCGGCGGCGTGGGCGAGCACGAAGGCATGGTCGCGGCGGGTTCTTGCGAACACCAGAAAGGTCACGCCCATCTGGGTGAGGGCTACGAGGAAGGTGAGAGCGGCGACGCCGAGCGTGAAGAGCGGTGCTTCCAGGAAGCGGTCGGCGACACCGTCCATGACCGCGACGGCGAAGACGAAAAGGATCAGCACGTTCATCCCGTCGACATGCTCTTTCGCGGCGGTCACACGCGCGGAGCCGGCAAGACGCCGAATCAGCGTTGCCAGGCCTGCCGAGGCGGCGAGCAATGCGGTCAGGCGGAAACCGAGGGCGACGGCGTCGATCGGCAGGGCCTCGCCGACAAGGAAAGCACCGATCAGCGGTGCGGTCAGCGGGGTCAGCAACATGCCGCCGCCGACCAGTGCCAGAGAGAGGGCGCCATCAAGGCCGATCAGGGCGATGAAGGCCGGCGCCGACATGATCGGCGGGGCGGCCGTGACGATGAACACGGCAAGCGCGACATCGGGATGAAGCGCGATCAGGCCCGTCGCATGCAGGGCGAGCCCGACCATCACGGGAATGGCGATGAGCATCCAGGAAAGTGCAAGCGCCGCAAGGCGCGGGCGACGCATGTGGGCAACGACCGCGACCGGGTCGACCCGCAGGAAGGCGAGCACCAGCAGCACGAAGATCGCTTCTTCGACCAGCGGCCGGAAGAGCGCCGAGAGCTGCGGCAGAACAAGCCCCAGAAGGGCGCTGACGGCGACGGCGCGGGTGCCCTGGCGGCCAAGCCAGGCAAGCAGGTCGAGCGGCAATGAGAGGGCCCGCATGGCGGCATCCAGGGCTTGGGGAAGAAAGTAAGGCGGGAACAAATCCGGGAGGGAGAGTATCGCGGAGTGCGTCTTCCACTTGCAAGGTGATTGTGAACGGTGTCGATAGGTTCTGATGCGAAGAGTCGATGTCGTTGTCCTGGGAGCCGGAATCACCGGCGTGAGCGCTGCCCTGCATCTGCAGGGGCGGGGCCTGCGCGTGCTCCTTGTCGACCGGCGCTCGCCGGGCGAGGACACCTCGCGCGGCAACACGGGCGTGCTTGGCCGCGACGGCTTCTCGCCCGTGCCGCTGCCCTCATCGGTGCTCGGGCTTGCCGCGCATGCGCTCAGCCCGATGAAGCGCCCGCGTGTCGAGCCGCGTTCCGTTCCCGCCCTGTTGCCGTTCCTGGCCGCGTTTCGCGATGCGACACAGCCCGCCGCCATGGCGCGCAGTGCCCGGGCGCTGGCGCCGCTGCAGGGGGCCGCCGTCGGGGAGCATCTCGCGCTGGCGCGGGCCGCCAGCGCCTTGCGGTTTTTCAGGCGCACGGGCTGGATCAAGATCCAGCGCTCGCGGGAGGCTCTCGAGGCGGCCGAGATCGAGCGGCATTTCGCGCGCGTTCTCGGCGTGCCCTATGCCGATCTGGCGGCGCAGGACATCGTCCGTCTGGAGCCGCATCTGCGGGCGCTCGACCATGCGGCGATGTCGTGGCCCGAAAGCCAGTCGGTGTCCTCGCCCGGCGGGGTGACCAAGGCCTATGCGCGGCTGTTTCGCGAACGTGGCGGGGAGAGCGAAACCGGCGATGCGGCAACCCTTGTCGAGATTCGCGGAGGCTACGGGTTGAGGACGGCGCGGGGCGAGATCGAGGCGGCACAGGTGGTGGTGGCGCTGGGCGTCGGTGCCATGCCGCTGCTGGACCGCTTCGGCCAGGGTCTGCCGGTGGCGGCCTGCCGCAGCTATCACCGTCACTTCCGCGCGGTCTCGGGTGTCGCGCTGTCGCGGCCGGTCACGGATGTCGATGCCGGTTTCACGTTGACACCGATGGAGCGCGGCCTGCGTCTTGTCGGCGGGGCGGAACTCCTCTCGCCGGCGCGAGCAACGGGAGATCTGGCGCCGCGTGCCTCGGCACTCAACCGTGCCACGACGCTCGTGCGCAAGCTGCTTCCTCTTGGCGCGGCGGTCGAAGAAGCGCCGGTGGCAGGTCTGCGCGCCTTCGTCCCTGATCTGTTGCCGATTGTGGGGCCGGTTCCGGGACGCCCGGGGCTCTGGCTTTCGATCGGCCATGAACGCGACGGGTTCGCGCTTGCCCCGGCCATGGGCCGGCTGCTTGCCGACCTGATGACGGGCTCCCTGCCGCTCGCCGATCCGCTGCCCTACGCACCGGCGCGCTTCCTGCAGGTTTGACGCGTGGCGATCAATGCGCGGCCGCGAAGTCCTGCATGAGCGGCTGGAAGTCTTCGGGCGGCGGGAACCCCTCGTAGCTGCGGTCAACGGGAAGTTCCACCCAGGCCAGTTTCTCCGCCGTCATTGTCTCGATGAAGGGGCGGCTCCATTTCGGCTCGTCAAACAGGGTCGGCCGGACATTGACGATGTCGGGCATCTGGGTGATCCGCGTGAACATCCAGGTCATGCAGTCGGGGCAGAAGAAATGGTCGAGGTCGGGGCCTTTCGTTCCGCCTTTCACCGGCTCGCCCCGGGTAACGCGGAAGGCGGGCGCGGGAACCATCGCGGTCAGCGAATAGGCACTGGAGCTCATCTTCCGGCAGCCCTGGCAGTGGCAGGCAGCCGTCATGATCGGCGGGGCGGCGATCTCGAATTCGGTCTTGCCGCAACGGCAGGTTCCGGTGAGCCGTGTCGGGGCATCTTGCATGGGTGGTCTCCGGTTGTGTCGGGCTGGAAGCGCGACCTTGCGGCGCACTCTGGCGGAAATGATCGGACGGGGGATGCCTGCCGGCGGACATGTCACCATCCGCTTCAGCGGCTCTTGGCTGTTGTCGTGTCGCGGCGATGGTCACCCGGGCAGTTCGCCCTGCCGTGCCGGAATGTCGGTGGTCAGGTTTCCCTGAGCGGTAGCGCGACCGTCTGCTTGACGTTGCTGACGACGATGCGCGACTGGACGTCGGAGACGAGCGCGTTGTCGAGCAGCTTCAGCCGGAGGAAATCGTCGTAGGCCTTGATGTCGCTCGTCACCACCTTGATCAGGTAGTCGACAGCGCCTGTGATTCGCTCGCAGATCACCACTTCCGGCCATCGGTTGATCAGCCTGTCGAAGGTTTCCATGTTGTCGCGGCTCGGCACGGCGAGCTTGACGAAGGCATAGGCGACGAAGCCGAGACCGACCGCTTCCCGGTCGACGACGGCGACGATCTGGCGGATGACGCCCGCCTCCTTCATCTTCTTGATCCGCCGCCAGCAAGGCGTCTGGCTCATGCCGGCCTCGCGGGCAATTTCTGCGATGGAGAGGGAGGCGTCGCGCTGGAGAATCTGCAGCACACGGATGTCGGACGGGTCGAGAAGTGTTTTTTCGCTCATAGGCCGTGATCTGGGAATTTTCGTTCTCATTTGAGGTCGTTGCCCGGCACGATAGCACAGAAATCCACCTGAAGAAGGACCATATTGGATGGCAGGAAAGCCTGTGGGGCGCGTGGCCGCAAGGTCCCCTCGCATGCGCATGCTCAAAGACGGATGAGGAGGCCGTCGCATGAACGCCATCACCAGAACCATCTCGCTCGACGACAAGTATGTGGCCACCCGCGGCCGCGTCTACCTCACCGGCATCCAGGCGCTGGTACGCCTGACGCTCGACCAGGCGCGTCTCGACGCGGAAGCCGGACTTCGCACCGGGGGCTTCGTCTCGGGCTATCGCGGCTCGCCGCTCGCCGGTTATGACACCGAGCTGGTGCGCGCCAGGCGGCACCTTTCTCCCGCCAGCATCGTCTTCAAGCCCGGCGTCAACGAGGAGCTGGGCGCCACCGCCGTCTGGGGCACGCAGAAGGTCGGCCATCACGGCAAGGGCAGCGACTATGACGGCGTCTTCGGCATCTGGTACGGAAAGGCGCCGGGCGTCGACCGGGCCGGCGACGTGCTGCGCCAGGCCAATGCCAGCGGCACGGCGGCAAAGGGCGGCGTGCTGGCGCTTGCCGGTGACGATCACCTCGCCAAGTCGTCGATCCTGCCGGCCCAGTCGGAATTCTTCTTCGAGCATGTCGAGATGCCGGTGCTCAATCCGTCCGACATCCAGGAAGTGCTCGACTACGGCCTGCACGGGCTCGCCATGTCACGCTTCTCCGGTCTCTGGTCGGGCCTGATCTGCCTTGCCGACACGATGGATGCCTCGGCGACGATCTCCGTCGATCCGCGCCGCCTTTCCTTCGTTCATCCGGAAGACCGCGATCCGCGCCGGCATGACGACCTCAACCGGGTGTTGCTCCTTGGCAACCGGCTCGAGACCGAACGGCTCCTGCGCGACATCCGCATTCCGGCGGCGCGTGCCTATGTGCGGGCCAATGGGCTCGACCGCGTCGCCTTCGGGGCGAGCCGGCCGCGCATCGGTATCGTGGCCACCGGCAAGGCTTATCGCGACCTGCGCCAGGCGTTCGAACTGATCGGCCTTACCGAGGAGCGGGCCCGGGACATCGGCCTTGCCATCTACAAGGTCGCCATGCCCTGGCCGCTGGAGCCGGTCGGCCTGTCGAATTTCGCGCGCGGTCTCGAACGGCTCCTGGTGGTCGAGCACAAGCGCGCCTTCCTCGAGCCGCAGATCAAGGAGATCGCCTATGACTGGCCGGAGCGGGCCCGTCCGGCGATCTGGGGCAAGAAGACGCCGGAGGGCGGGCCGTTCCTCTCCGACGTGCTGGAACTGGCGGTCGCGGAGATCATTCCCGCGCTGCTCGCCTTCCTTCCGTCCGACTTCGTCACGGGGGAAATGCGGGCCGTCGCCGAGCGCATGAACAGGCAGGTGATGTGGTCGCAAGGTCATGCGGAGCGCGCCGCCCGGGTGCCCTATTTCTGCTCCGGCTGCCCGCATTCGACCTCGACCGTCGTGCCCGAGGGCGCGCGCTCGATGCCTGGCATCGGCTGCCATGCCATGACTGAGATCCCGGGCCGCACGACCGACGGGCAGATCGCCATGGGCGGCGAGGGCGTCCTGTGGGTCGGCCAGTCGGAATTTTCCAACGATACCCATGTCTTCGCCAATGTGGGCGATGGCACCTATTTTCATTCCGGCATCCTGGCGATCCGCCAGTCGGTCGCCTCGAAAGTGTCGATCACCTACAAGATCCTCTACAATGACGCGGTGGCGATGACCGGCGGTCAGCCGGTCGACGGCACATTGACCGTGCCGCAGCTCACCCGCCAGTTGGAGGCGGAGGGCGTCGAGCGCATCGTCGTCGTCAGCGAGGAGCCGGACGCCTATCTCGGCCGGCACGACCTGGCGCCGGGCACGGACGTCTTCCACCGCGACGATCTGATGGACGTTCAGAAGGAGCTGCAGGCGCTGAAGGGCGTCACCGTGCTCATCTACGACCAGACCTGCGCGGCGGAAAAGCGCCGCCGTCGCAAGCGCGGCGGTCTTGCCGACCCGGACATGCGCCTGTTCATCAACGAGCGCGTCTGCGAGGGCTGCGGCGACTGTTCGGTGCAGTCGAACTGCATCTCGGTGGAGCCGCTGCCGACCGCCTTCGGGGAGAAGCGGCGGATCAACCAGTCGTCCTGCAACAAGGACTTTTCCTGCGTGAAGGGCTTCTGTCCCTCCTTCGTCTATGTGGAAGGGGCGGAGCTGCGCCGCGCCGATACCGGTCATATCGACATCGACGCGCTTGCCGCCGAACTGCCCGAGGCGGAGGTTGCCGGGCTGGAGACGACACTCAATCTCCTGATCGCCGGCATTGGCGGCGCCGGCGTGACGACGACGGCCGCGGTGCTTGCCATGGCCGCCCATGTCGACGGCAAGCAGGCCTCGACGCTCGACATGACCGGTCTGGCCCAGAAGGGCGGGCCGGTCACCTCGCATCTGCGCTTCTCCACCCTTGAGCGGGCGATCGAAGGGCCGCGCATCCCGACCGCCAGTCTCGACGTGCTGCTCGCCTCGGACATGGTGGTCGCCACCAATGCCGAGCAACTGGCCCTCATCGACCGCGAGCGTACCGCCGGATTTGCCAATGCGCGGGTTGCCCCGACGGCCGAGTTCGTCATGAAGCAGACGCTGTCCTTCGACGAGGCGCGGATGCTGCAGACGCTGAAAACCGCCTGCCCGACCTTCATCGGCCATGATGTGGCGAGCATCGCCGAGGCGCTGTTCGGCGATGCCATCTATGCCAACATGATGCTGGTCGGCATGGCGCTTCAGGCCGGCCGCCTGCCACTGTCGAGCGCCGCGCTGGAAGCTGCGATCCGGCTGAACGGCGCGGCGGTGACAAGCAATCTTGCCGCCTTCCGTGCCGGCCGGGTGCTTGCCGCGGATGCCGGCAGGATCCTTTCTGCGTTGCCCGGCACGCGCGATGCGGAGCGGGCCGAGGACATGGATCTCGACACGCGCATCGAGTTTCTCAGCAACGAGCTTGCCGCCTATCAGGACGAGGCCTATGCACAGCGCTTCCGCCAGGCGATCGCGCGCCTGCGAAAGGCCGACGAGGCGGATGGCAACGGCACCTTGCGGCTGACGCGTGTTGCCGCCGACATGGCCTACAAGGTGATGGCCTACAAGGACGAATACGAGGTGGCGCGGCTGTACAGCGAGCCGGGCTTCCGCGCCCGGCTCGAGAGCCAGTTCAAGGAGCCGGCCAAGCTGAAGGTGATGCTCGCCCCGCCGCTGGTCTCGCGCGGTCTCGACCCGAAGACCGGCCGGCCGCGCAAGATCGCCTTCGGGCCGTGGATCTTCACCGCCTTCCGCCTGCTCACCCGCTTCAAGGGATTGCGCGGCACCGCCTTCGACCCGTTCGGGCGAACGGCCGAGCGGCGCATGGAGCGGCAGCTCGTGGAGACCTGTCTCGCCGATCTGGAGCATATTGCCGGTCTCGTCGGCCGGGCCGGTTACGGGCTGCTGGTCGAGCTTGCGCGCATTCCCGACACGGTGCGCGGCTTCGGTCCGGTGAAGGAGGCGAACCACGCGAGCGCGATGAAAAAGCGCGCCGCGCTTCTTGCCCGCCTCGACGGCGAAGGCGGCGGCGTTCCGGTGCTGGAGGCGGCGGAGTAGGGGTCAGGCGCCGAAACGGGCCTGCCAGGTCGGCAGCGTGTCGCCTGGCCGGGCCTCGGCCGCATGGACAGCACGGGCGATTGCCCGGCTCATGACGGACGCGGCGGCCGCGCCGAGCGCGACGTTTTCCGCCAACGGATCGGCGGGCTTTCGCGCCGCTGTCGACAGCGCGAAGACGAGATCTCCGTCGAGCGCGGTATGAGCCGGCCACAGTGCCCGGGCGAAGCCGTCATGTGCCATCACCGCAAGCCGCTGCAGTTCCGCCTTGGTCAGGTCCAGGTCGGTGGCGATGATGGCGATCGTCGTGTTGGCGCCCTCCTTCAGCGCGTCGAGCTTGGTGCGCGGCCGGTCGATGCCCTCCGGCATTGCCTGCGGCCAGCCAAGCCCGCCAAACTCCCCGTTCTTCTCGAAGGGAGCCGCCCAGAAATGCGGGGTGTCGCCCATCGTCGCGCTGCCGAGCGCGTTGACGGCGACCAGAGCGCCGAGCGTTGCGCCGGTGTCCAGCCGTGCCGAGGCCGAACCGAGCCCGCCCTTCAGGTTGGCGGTCGTCGCGCCGGTGCCCGCACCGTGGCTGCCGAGCGCGAAGTCGCGACCGGCGGCAGCGAGTGCCTCGCGGCCGAGCGCGCCATAGGGGTTGACGTCACCCCATGCCTTGTCGCCGCCGTTCAGCAGGTCGAAGAGGATGGCAGAGGGGACGATCGGCACGCGCGCCGGGCCGACGGCGAACCCGCGTCCTTGCGCTGCGAGGGCCATCTGCACGCCCGAGGCGGCGTCGAGGCCGAAGGCGGAGCCGCCGGCGAGCACCAGCGCATCGACGGCATCGACCGTGAAACGCGGATCGAGGAGCGCCGCCTCGCGTGTTCCCGGCGCGCCGCCATGGATGGCGAGCGAGGCGCGCGCCGGCACATCGGGCACCAGCACGGTGACGCCGGATTTCAGCGTTTCGTTCGAGGCATTGCCGACCGAAAGGCCGTGCACGTCGGTGATGAGGTTTCGCAAGGCCGTCGGTTCCGCGTCAGATGCGGTGGTAGGTGCGGTCGAGATAGATCAGCGCCGGGCCGCGCTCGCCCAGGCGGATCGCGACGATTTCGCCGAAGACGACCGAATGCGTGCCGATTTCGGAGATTTCCGTGACGCGGCAATCGAGTGCGACGCGTGCCCCTTGCAGGATCGGCGCACCGGTGACCAGCCGGGTCCATTCGGCGAGCGCGAAACGCTCGTCGAAGGAGAGGTCGCCCTTGCCGGCGAAGGCGTCGGACAGCGGTTCGGCATCGGCGGGAAGCGTGTTGATCGCGAAGGAGCCGTTCGCCTTGATCACGCCGTTGATGCGGGCCTGGCGGTTGACGCAAACGAGAACCGTGGGCGGCGCGTCGGAAACGGAGGTGACGGCGGACACCGTCGTGCCGCCGCGTCCGGCGGCTCCGTCGGTCGTCGCGATATGGACCGCTGCACCGAGACGGCTCATCGCCTCGCGGAAATCGTTGCGGTCGACCGCGCGCGCATGACGCTGCCGCGCTGCGATGCCGCCCGTATCGGACGCGGGGCTGTTGGTCATCTCGTCCTTTCGGGTCCGTTGCCGCGGGGGTCCCCGGTTCGAACGCCCATCATAGCCGTAATGCTAACCGGGGCCGGTTTCAAATAGGTTTCCCGACCGTTGCGGTTCGTGCGCGACACCTGCCGGCCGTGGCGGGCCGGCCGTCCCGGTGCCGGGCATGCGGTCGCAGATCCAGTCGATGAAGCTTTGCGCGGCCGGTCCGGGTTGATGGGCCGCGGTCAGCCAGTAACCGCGATCCCGGTTGCCCGCCATGTCCGTCAGCGGGATCAGGTCGCCGCGCTGCAGCTCCGCCTCGATCATCGTCTCGACACAGAGTGCCACGCCGTGGCCGGCGACCACGGCGCTGACCAGCAGGTTGAAGTCGTTGAAGACGGGGCCGCTGCCGGCCAGCTCGGCTGAGAGCCCGTTGTCGGCCAGCCAGTCGCGCCAGTCCTTGCGGGTCTCGTCATGCAGGAGCCGCGCGGTCGCAACCTGATGGGGGGCATCGAACGGGCCGTGTGCGGCAAGATGCGCGGGACTGCAGACCGGCCGCGTATGTCCCGACAGCAGGCGCAGGCGGACGGCATGGCGTCCGGTTTCCGGCGGCGTGTCGAACCAGTCGATGGAGATGTCCGCATCCTGGGGCGTTCCGTGCAGCGCATAAAGCAGGCGCAGGCGCAGGGTCGGTGCGACTTCGGCAAAATCGACCAGCCGCGGGATCAGGTAGCGGGTTCCGAAGGAGGGCACGCAGGCGATGGAAAGTTCGGGCCTGCGGGCGGTCTCGGCCACATCGTTGCAGACCTCGCCGATGCGGGTGAGAGCGGCCTGCATGGCGCCGGCGATGCGCTCGGCCTCCGGTGTCAGCTCGATTCGCCTGCCGACACGGCGAACCAGGGCCATGCCGAACCAGTCCTCGAGATTGCGCAGATGGTGGCTGACGGCGGCGTGCGTCACGCCGAGTTCATCGGCCGCAAGTCCGACGCGTCCCGTCTGCGCCAGTGCGGCAAGGGCGCGCAAAGCATTGAGCGGAGGGAGGCTGGCACGCTGCATCGTTAGTTTTTCTAACAAGTTTGTCGGTATCTTTCAATTGAAACTGGCGTTTCAATGTGACTTTTTTCCCCAACGTGAATTGGCGGAAGCGGGAGGAAACGCGCCATCGCCAGCTATCCCGGACATGACCGTTCCTGTGATCTTGCGTGCCAGCCCGACCGGGCCGGCGGGCGCGTGATCTTTTTGCGCAAGGCGTGATCGCGGGACGCGGCGGCGGGGAGAAACTGTTCGCGTTCTGGTGCCATGGGGAAAGATGTTCTTTTCTGGCCATGGCTTTTCGAGGGGAATTGTGCCGTCAATGGCGGCTTGGTAAGTACATGCTATCACGCGCCGGTCGCAAACCGCGCCGCGCGACGGACTGAGAACGGCACAAGCCGCCAGTCCTTCAGGGGGATCACAGGGCAGATGGACTACTTCATCCAGCAGTTGATCAATGGCGTAACGCTGGGGTCGATCTACGGCCTTATCGCCATTGGTTACACGATGGTCTACGGGATCATCGGCATGATCAACTTCGCCCATGGAGACATCTTCATGGTCGGAGCCTTCATCGCGTTGATTGTCGTCATCGCACTCGGCATCACGGCGGCAACGCCGCTTCTGCTGCTCATTCTCGCGCTCGGGCTGGTGCTGGTCATCGCCATGGCGCTGACCGCGGTCTGGGGCTGGACGGTGGAGCGGATCGCCTACCGGCCGCTGCGTGGTTCGTTCCGCCTGGCGCCGCTGATCACGGCGATCGGCGCCTCGATCGCGCTGCAGAACTTCGTGCAGATCTCGCAAGGCGCGCGCAACAAGCCCCTGCAGCCGCTGATCTCCGGCAATTTCAAGCTTTGGGAGACGGTGACGCCGGAAGGCTCGTTCGTTGTCCAGATCAGCTACATGCAGATCCTGATCATCGTCACGACGCTGGCGCTGATGGTCGGCTTCACGCTGCTGATCAACAAGACCTCGCTGGGCCGGGCGCAGCGCGCCTGCGAGCAGGACCGCAAGATGGCCTCGCTGCTCGGCGTCAATGTCGACCGGACGATCTCGCTGACCTTCGTCATGGGCGCGGCACTCGCCGCGGTCGCCGGGCTGATGTTCCTGCTCTATTACGGCGTGATCGACTTCTACATCGGCTTCCTGGCCGGCGTGAAAGCCTTCACCGCTGCGGTTCTCGGCGGCATCGGCTCGCTTCCCGGAGCGATGCTCGGCGGGCTTCTGATCGGCCTGATCGAGACCTTCTGGTCGGGCTATTTCTCGCTCGAATACAAGGATGTGGCAGCCTTCTCGATCCTTGCCATCGTGCTGATCTTCATGCCCGAAGGTCTGCTCGGCAAACCCGAAGTGGAGAAGGTCTGAAACCATGGCCGCACAGAAACAGGATTTGCTTGCAGGCTCCGTGAAGGATGCCGCCGTGGGCGCGCTGGTCGCATTCGGCCTGTTCGCCATGATGATCGGCATGAAGACCGAGGTCGATGTCGGCGGACTGGCCATCGAGTATCGCTGGGGCGCGGTTGCCATGGCGGTTGCCGTGGTCTTCGTCGGCCGGCTTCTGCTCAATCTCTTCGTCTGGAAGAGCGAAAAACCGGTCACCGGGCTGCTCGGCGGCCTCATGCCGACGCAGTCGTCCTTCTCGAAGGTGTCGCATCTGATCACGCCGCTGCTCTTCGTGCTGGCGGTCGTGCTGCCCTTCCTGCTGATGTATTTCCTCGGCACCCGCGGATCGCGCCAGTATCTCGATCTGGCGATCCTGGTGACGACCTACGTCATGCTCGGCTGGGGCCTGAACATCGTGGTCGGCCTCGCCGGCCTGCTCGACCTTGGCTATGTCGCCTTCTACGCGGTCGGTGCCTATTCCTATGCGCTGCTTGCCCAGAACTTCGGCTTCTCCTTCTGGATCTGCCTGCCGCTGGCCGGCATCCTGTCGGCCTTCTGGGGCATCATCCTGGGCTTCCCGGTGCTGCGGCTGAGGGGTGACTACCTCGCCATCGTGACGCTTGCCTTCGGCGAGATCATCCGTGTGGTGCTGCTCAACTGGTACGAGTTCACCGGCGGTCCGGACGGGCTGTCGGGCATTCCGCGCCCCAGCTTCTTCGGGCTGGAGTTCGAGCGGGGCGAGGGCGGCTTCGCGGCCTTCTTCGGGCTCGACTACAGCTCCATCCACCGCATCATCTTCCTTTACTACCTGATCCTGATCCTCGCGCTGATCACCAACATCGTGACGATGCGGCTGCGCAAGCTGCCGGTGGGCCGGGCCTGGGAAGCACTGCGCGAGGACGAGATCGCCTGCCGCTCGCTTGGCATCAACACCACGCATACCAAGCTGACCGCCTTTGCCATCGGCGCCATGTTCGGCGGCTTTGCCGGGTCGTTCTTCGCGACGCGCCAGGGCTTCATCTCGCCGGAGAGCTTCACCTTCATCGAGTCCGCCGTGATCCTGGCGATCGTCGTGCTCGGCGGCCTCGGGTCGCAGGTCGGCGTCGTCATTGCCGCGGTGGTGATGATCGGCGGCTTCGAGTTCTTCCGACAGTTCGAGGAGTACCGCATGCTCGTCTTCGGCCTGCTCATGGTGGTGATCATGGTGTGGAAGCCGCGCGGCCTGATCTCGACCCGGACGCCCTCCATCGCGCTCGACAAGCGCAAGGCCAAGGGCATTTCCGCCGATATGGTTCAGGAGGGCCACGGATGACCCGCTGGAACGACGACGCAGTCCTTCGCATCGAGCATGTGACCATGCGCTTCGGCGGCCTGGTTGCGGTGAACGATCTCTCCTTCAATGTCGGGCGCGGCGATATCACCGCCCTGATCGGCCCCAACGGTGCCGGCAAGACCACGGTCTTCAACTGCGCCACCGGCTTCTACAAGCCGACCGAGGGGCGGATCGTGATGATGCGCAAGTCGGGCGAGCACTATCTGCTCGAGCGCATGCCGGACTTCAAGATCTCGGCGCATGCCGGTGTGGCGCGCACCTTCCAGAACATCCGCCTGTTCGGCGGCATGACGCTGCTGGAGAACCTGATGGTTGCCCAGCACAATCCGCTGATGGTCGCCTCCAACTTCACCGTCGGCGGGCTTCTCGGGATTGGCGGGTTCCGCAAGGCGGAGGCGGAAGCGGTTGAGCGCGCCCGCTACTGGCTGGACCGCACCTCCCTGCTCGACCGGGCGGACGATCCCGCCGCCGACCTGCCCTATGGCGCGCAGCGGCGGCTGGAGATCGCGCGGGCGATGTGCACCTCGCCGGAGCTGCTTTGCCTCGACGAGCCGGCGGCGGGCCTCAACCCGCGGGAAAGCGCGGAGCTCAACACGCTCCTGCATTTCATCCGCGACGAGCATGCGACTTCGGTGCTCCTGATCGAGCACGACATGTCGGTGGTCATGGAAATCTCCGACCACGTGATCGTGCTCGACTACGGCGAGAAGATCTCCGACGGCACGCCGGACGAGGTCAAGAACGATCCGAAGGTGATTGCGGCCTATCTCGGCGTTGCCGATGACGAGGTCGACCAGGTGGAAGAAGAGGTGGGCCTGTGAGCGAGAATCAACTCCTTCTCCAGGTTCGCGGGGTCGAGACCTATTACGGCAAGATCGTCGCCCTGCGCGGCGTCGACCTTGACGTCCACGAGGGCGAGATCGTCACCCTGATCGGCGCCAACGGTGCCGGCAAGTCGACCCTGATGATGACGATCTGCGGCACGCCGCAGGCGCGCACCGGAACGGTGGTCTACAAGGGCATCGACATCACCCGCATGCCGACCCACGAGATCATGCGCATGGACATCGCCCAGTCCCCGGAGGGGCGGCGCATCTTCCCGCGCATGTCGGTGCTGGAAAATCTCCAGATGGGGGCGGCCGTCGTCGACCCGAAGCATTTTGCCGGCGATCTCGAGAAGGTCTTCACCCTGTTCCCGAGGCTCAAGGAGCGGCGGGAACAGCGCGGCGGGACGCTGTCGGGCGGCGAACAGCAGATGCTGGCCATCGCCCGGGCGCTGATGGGCCGGCCGCGGCTTCTGCTTCTCGACGAGCCGTCGCTCGGCCTGGCGCCGCTGATCGTCAAGCAGATCTTCGATGCCATCGCCGAACTCAACCGTACCGAGGGGCTGACCGTCTTCCTCGTCGAGCAGAACGCGTATCATGCGCTGAAGCTCGCCCATCGCGGCTACGTCATGGTCAATGGCGTGATCACGATGTCCGGGACAGGCAAGGAGCTCCTGTCCCGCGAGGAGGTCAAGGCGGCCTATCTCGAGGGCGGACGCCACTGATGCCGAGGCCGCCGGTCACGGCGGTGGGGATTGTTTCATCGCCATTTGCGGGGGGGGCGTTCCTCCCCGTACGGCGGAAACCTAAGGAGGTCCTGATGGGATTCCTCTACGATACGAGCCTTGCGGGTTTCATTATCCTGACGTTGCTGCTTGGCAGCGCCGCGGCATGGTCCACCGGGCGTGCCTGCGCGCTCACCTGGCGACCGCTGCCGGTGCTGATCTGGTTCGCCTTCCTGCTGTCGGTCGTGGTCCGCTTCCTCGGCTTTGCGCTTTATGGCGGAACACTGCTTTCGATCCAGCACTGGCTGGTTGCCTTCGTCTGGCTCGCGGGTGTCGCCCTTGTCGGATGGCGGGTGACGCGCACGGCGCAGATGACCAGCCAGTATCGCTGGCTCTACGAGAAAACGAGCCCGTTCGGCTGGCGACTTCGTCCCGGTGCGGATGACAGCATCGTCAATTAGGGCAGGGGTTTAACGGGAGGGGACGGTTTCTCTCCCGGAGGAATCCGAAACACTCGACTTTGTTCGAAAAGGCGATAGTGTTTCGGTACATGGCGGCGCCGGAAGGGGCCGTCGGCGGGCGCAAAGCCCGCGACCAGAGTGGTCCAGCACCCGGTCCGGGGTGGGTCGGGAAAGCATCTGGAACAGGGGAGAGTATCTTATGAAGAAGCTTCTTTTGGCGAGCGTTGCCACCGTCTTTGGCATGGGGCTTTCGAGCGCCGCGCTGGCGGATATCGTGATCGCCACCGCCGGTCCGATGACCGGCCAGTATGCGTCCTTCGGTGCGCAGATGAAGGCCGGCGCCGAGCAGGCCATCGAGGACATCAACGCGGCTGGCGGCATCAACGGCGAGAAGCTCGTGCTTCAGGTCGGTGACGATGCCTGCGATCCGAAGCAGGCCGTTGCGGTTGCCAACCAGTTCGTCGGCTCGGGCGTCGTCTTCGTCGCCGGCCACTTCTGCTCGGGTTCGTCGATCCCGGCCAGCCAGGTCTATGCGGAAGAGGGTATCGTCCAGATCTCTCCCGCCTCGACCAACCCGAAGTTCACCGACGAGCGCCCCGGTCCGGGCACGTTCCGCACCTGCGGCCGTGACGACCAGCAGGGCCAGGTCGCCGGTGCCTTCCTTGCCGAGAAGTTCGCCGACAAGAACATCGCGGTCATTCACGACAAGACCGCCTATGGCAAGGGTCTTGCCGACGAGACCAAGAAGTACATGAACGAGGCGGGCAAGCAGGAGACCCTCTACGAGGCCTATACGGCTGGCGAGAAGGACTACACCGCGCTCGTTTCCAAGCTGAAGGCCGAAAACATCGGCGTGCTCTATGTCGGCGGCTATCACACCGAAGCCGGCCTCATCAAGCGCCAGATGGCCGAGCAGGGCATGGACACCATCCTCGTTTCGGGCGACGCGCTTGTCACCGACGAGTACTGGTCGATCACCGGCGATGTCGGTGCCGGCACGCTGATGACGTTCTCGCCGGATCCGCGCAAGAACGAAGTCGCCAAGCCGGTCGTGGATGCGCTCGAGGCCGCAGGCCGTACGGCCGAGGGCTATTCGCTCTACACCTACGCCGCGATCCAGGCCTGGGCCGAGTCCGTGAAGGCTGCCGGTTCGACCGATTTCGACGCCGTCGTGGCGAAGCTCAACGAGGGTGAGTTCGCGACCGTCCTCGGCAACCTGTCCTTCGACGACAAGGGCGACGTGACCCTGCCGGGTTACGTGTTCTACGAGTGGAAGGACGGCACCTACGACTACCTGCAGTAATCGCTGGCAGGCAGTTTGCCGAAGCTGAATACGCCCCGTCCGGCCTTGCCGGGCGGGGTTTTTCGTGGGAGCGGGCTGTGCTGCCGCCGGCCCCCCGTAAACCTTAACGCGTAACCTTGTTGCGCGAATCCCGGTGCCGGGGACCGCGAACCCCTTCCCGTTGGTGCGGTATTGCGTAAACTTTCCGTAAACCAACCATCGGGCGGGCGCACGGATGAACAGGGTAATCTGGGCAATGGTCGCCATCTACCTGGCGATCGGACTGGCCTTCTGGAGCCACGCGGCAGCCGCCGCGCCGGAGGTCGTTTCCTTTTCCGACGCCCGTTTCGCGCCCGGCACCATCGTCGTGCGCAACAGCGAGAAGCGCCTTTATCTCGTCCAGCGCGGCGGCACGGCGCTGCGTTACCCGGTCGCCGTCGGCAAGCGCGGCAAGGCGTGGACCGGACGCACCTTCATTCGCGGCATGCATGTGCGCCCGGCCTGGTCGCCGCCCGCCGTGGTCAAGCGCGACCTGCCGCATCTTCCGGCCGTCATCCCCGGGGGCGCCCCGAACAACCCGATGGGCGTGGCCGCCATGACGCTGGCCGGCGGCGAATTCGCCATTCACGGCACCAATCGCCCAGGCTCCATCGGCCGCGCCGTGTCCTACGGTTGCATCCGCATGCAGAACCGCGACATCGCCGACCTGTTTCGCCGGGTGAACGTGCGCACGCCGGTCGTCGCGGTGAACTGACCGCCGGCCCCGGGGGCGTGCCGCGTCCGCGTCCCGGAAAAGCGCAATTTTCAACCCTCCAGCGTCTTCTTCCGATTGCGCGGGCCAACGATATCTGGTCCTCTCCCATCATCCTGAGGTTGTGTGCAGCAGTCTGTCGCGTCGGTGGCGATCGCCAGCCGTATCTCGGGCGGCCATCCGAGGGGCGGAAATGCCGGAGCGGGGGAGCGCGGAATGCTTGCAGGACTGCGAAGCACGATTCACAGCCAGGACGGGGAGGACGGGCTTCTTGAAGCCCTGTTCGCTCGCATCGGCGGCAAACCGGGCTATTTTGTCGAGTTCGGCGCCTGGGACGGACGCTTCAACAGCAACACGTTTCATCTCTATGAATCGCTCGGCTGGACGGGATGCTACATCGAGGGCGATGCGGAGAGGTTCAAGGACCTGCTCGGCAATGTCGATCCTGAGCGGATCGAGGCGCTCAACGTGTTCGTCATGCCGAAAGGCGGCAACTCGCTCGACGCGATCCTTTCCGGCACCCGTTGCCCGAAGGAATTCGATGTCCTGTCGATCGACATCGATTCCGATGACCATGCCATCTGGAAGGGGTTCACCGGCTATCGTCCGAAGATCGTGATCATCGAGTACAATCCGACCATTCCGAATTCTTCAGACTACGTCCAGCCGCCCGGCAGTCATATCGGCAATTCCGCCGGCGCTCTCTACAAGCTTGGCCGCGTGAAGGGGTACGACCTCATCGACGCGACAAAGACCAACCTGATCTTCTGCCGGACCGACCTGCTCGACACGTTCGGAGTGACGGCCGTCGACCTTGCCACCGCGCGCCCGGATGTCGGTCATGTCTTCTTCGGCTATGACGGGTCGGTACAGGTGACCGGTCGAATGACCTCGCATCCCTGGACAGGAAAGTCGCTGCATACGACGGTGACGGGGCAGGAACCGAGCCTGTCGGAAATCCGCAAGTTGCTCAGCCGCAAACTGCGCCGCGTCATGCGCGGGTTGCGCGCGAAGGCGACATCCCGGGCCGGCTGACTGCCGGCGACGAGGGTTGCAGATGCGCGCGTGACAGGGCCGGTGTCGCCTCGGTCGCCGGGGCGGAAACGAGCATCCTGCCGGCGTCCTGAACGGCCGCGCCCATTGCAAGCAGGATCGCGGTTGCAAGAACACAAGCGACCGCCGCAGGCAAGATCCCGCCTGCCGATCTGCTTGACTGTACCGTCCGTTCCGTCAATTTCATCGTCATCTCCGGCGTCCGTCGAACCTTGCGCATTGTCCGGGAGAACGCATAAGATAAGCTTTGGGTTCCACGTTCCTATACTTCAGATGAATGTCGAGGCCGGCAATTTCAAGGCAGGCTCCAGCCGGGAATGTGGCACTTCGGCAAGAAACCGGCTGTTCGACGCCGGTTTTTGATGATGCACTCTTCCTGACTTGATCCGAAAAACGGGGGACGCGGGATGCTCGGAGCCCTGACACTCATCCTGTGCTGCCAGCTTGCCGGCGAGCTTCTTGTCGAGGCCGCCGGCCTGCCTGTGCCGGGACCGGTCGTCGGCATGGTGCTGCTGTTTGTCTGGCTGGTGCTGCGCAAGGGCGCGGACACGGACCTGGCGGCGGTGGCAGACGCGCTGCTGCGCAACATGGCCCTTCTGTTTGTTCCCGCAGGCGTCGGCGTCGTCCTTCATCTCGGCCTGCTCGGGCGCGAGGGCATCGCCATTTCGACGGCGCTCGTCGTGTCGACGCTCGCCACCGTCGCGGTCACGGCGCTTGTGATGCAATGGAGCCTGCGCGGCTCGGGCGGGGGGAACGCTGCGACTGGCCAGGACGGCGGGGAGGGCAAGCAATGAGCGCTCCGCTTGAGCAGATCTGGGTCTATCTCTCGGCAAGCCCGCTTGCCGCGCTGACAGTGACGCTCATCGCCTACCAGGCCGGTTTCGCGCTCTACCGGCGGTCCGGATATCATCCGCTCGTCAATCCGGTCCTGATCGCGGTCGCGATCATCGCCGGCCTGCTGATTGCCGGCGACATCGACTATTCGGTCTATTTCGACGGCGCCCAGTTCGTGCATTTCCTGCTCGGGCCGGCGACCGTGGCGCTTGCCATTCCGCTCTACCGGCAGATCGAGCGGGTTCGCCGTTCGGCCCTGGCGATCATCGTCAGCCTCCTGGCGGGGTCCGCCTTCGCGGCCGTGTCCGCTGTCGGCATCGCCGCGCTGCTCGGGGCATCGGACGCGACGCTCGCTTCGCTGGCACCGAAGTCGGCCACGGCACCGGTCGCCATGGGCATTGCCAGTTCGCTCGGCGGGTTGCCGTCGCTCACCGCTGTCCTGGTCATTCTCACCGGCATTCTGGGAGCCGCGCTCGGGCCCCTGGTCCTCGACCTTGTGCGGGTAAAGGACTGGCGCGCGCGCGGTTTTGCCATCGGCGTCGCCGCCCATGGCATCGGTACGTCGCGCGCGCTCCTGGTGAACGAGACGGCGGGTGCCTTTTCCGGTCTTGCGATGGGACTGAACGCGGTGGCGACCGCGTTGCTGGTGCCGCTTGTCTGGCGTCTTTTCCAGTAAAGGCGGCCGAGAGGGATCAGCCCGCCGCCTTCAGCCAGTGGCGCGGATCGACCGATCCGTCCGGCCGGGCGCTGCCGGAGAGCGCGCGGCAAAGGTCCTCGACCTTGTCGAGCGAGTGCACCGAGCGGAATTCGTCGACATGCGGCAGCATCGCCCGGACCCCCTTGGCCCGCGCCTGGAAGCCGTCGAACCGCAGCAGCGGGTTCAACCAGACCAGCCGCCGGCAGGAGCGGTGCAGCCGGTCGATCTCGCGGGCGAGATCCTCGTCGGTGTCGCGCTCCAGCCCGTCGGTGACGAGCAGAACGATCGGCCCCCCCGACATCACCCGGCGCGACCATTTCCGGTTGAACTCGGCAAGCGCCGTGGCGATCCGGGTTCCGCCGGACCAGTCCTCGACGCCGTCGGTGCAGGCGATCAGCGCCTCGTCCGGGTCCTTCATCCTCAGTTGCCTGGTGACGTTGGTCAGCCTCGTGCCGAACAGGAAGGTGTGGACGTTGCGCCGTTCCTCCGTCAGCGCATGCAGGAAATGCAGCAGGATGCGGGTGTACTGGCTCATCGAGCCGGAGATGTCGCAGAGCGCAACGATCGGCGGCCGGCGCATGTCGGCACGCTTGTGGCGCAGGTCGATCATGTCGCCACCGGTTCTCAGCGAGGCGCGCAGCGTCCGGCGCGGGTCGATACGGCCACGCGGCGCGGCGACGAAGCGGCGCAGGCGCACCTTCTCCAGCGGCATCGCCATGCGCTGCAATGCAGATTTGGCGGCGCGGATTTCCTCCGCGTTCATCTGGGCGAAGTCCTTGCGCTGAAGCAGCTCGCGGCCCGATACGGTCAGCCGTGCGTCGATCTCCAGTTCCTCGCGCTCCTGGGTGCTCTGCCGGTCGCGGGTTGCCTGGAAGGCCTGCGCGACGCGCGTCTGGCCGGCCTTCGGCTTTTCGGCCTCGCCGCGCGGCGGGGCGACGGGGGAGAGGATGGACAGGAGCTTCTCGACCAGCCCGCGCGACTTCCAGTAGATGCGGAAGGCTTCGTCGAAGACGATGCGGTGCTCGCGCTTGCGCACGAAGACGGCGTGCAGCGTCCAGTAGAGATCGTCGCGGTTGCGGATCCCGGCAAGCTCGACGGCACGCACCGCATCGACCACGCTTGCCGGTCCCACCGGCATGCCGGCTCGGCGCAGGGTGCGGGCGAAATGCACGATGTTCTCGGTGATGCGCCCGGCGGAAGCGCCGTTGCCGCCCGCGATGCCGCCTGCCTGGTCGGCCATCCGGGCTACTCCGTCTCCGGTCCGGCGCGTTCCATGTCGCGGCGGATCTCGTCGATCATCTGGCGCGCGCGCGAGCCCCGTACCCGGTCGATGTCGTCCTGGTATTTCAGCAGCACGCCAAGCGTGTCGGAAACCATGTCGGGGTCCAGCGCGATCTCGTTCAGTTCGGTGAGCGCGGTGGCCCAGTCGAGCGTTTCGGCAACGCCCGGCTGCTTGAACAGGTCCTCATCGGTGCGCAGCTTCTGCACGAAGGCGACAAGCTCGGCCGTCAGCCGCTCGGCGGCACCGGGCACCTTGCGCCGAACGATTTCCAGTTCGCGTTCCGCGTCCGGATAGTCGACCCAGTGATAGAGGCAGCGGCGCTTCAGTGCGTCGTGAATCTCGCGGGTGCGGTTGGTGGTAATGATGACGATGGGCGGCTCCTCGGCGCGGATGGTGCCGAGTTCCGGGATTGTCACCTGGCTGTCCGCCAGAACCTCCAGCAGGAAGGCCTCGAACGCCTCGTCGGCCCGGTCGAGTTCGTCGATCAGCAGCACCGGGGCGCCATTGACCGAAGGTTGCAGGGCTTGCAGGACGGGCCGGCGGATCAGGAAACGTTCGCCGAAGACACTGCGGGAGAGGTCGTCCCGGTCAGTGTCGCCGGAGGCCTCCGACACGCGGATTTCCACCATCTGCGCGGCGTAGTTCCATTCGTAGACGGCGGTGGAGATGTCCAGCCCCTCGTAGCATTGCAGGCGGATCAGGTCGCGCCCCAGCGCCTGCGACAGCACCTTGGCGATCTCCGTCTTGCCGACGCCGGCCTCGCCTTCCAGGAACAGCGGCCGTTTAAGCTTGAGGGCGAGCAGCAGGACGGTGGCGAGCGCGCGGTCGCCGACATAGCCTTCGCCGTCGAGCAGGGCCATGGTGTCGTCGATCGAGGCGGGCAGCGGCGTTGCGGTCATCTGGTCTCCGTGAGCTGTCGTCCTGCTGCCCACCATAGTGCGAGGGCGCATGCCTTGTCAGGTGTCCTAAAGGCCGAGGCACATATGGCAAGCCCTTCCGGAGTGCCTGGCCTGTGACCAGTCATTTCGCCGGGTTAACGTTCTGTTAAGCATAAATTCCGGACACTGTTGGCGGGGGGAGGTTACGGAGGTCCCGATCATGAGATCGTCGGAGTTTTCGCGCCAGCTCGAGGGTTACGGCCTGCTCACGGCCCAGATCCTCTATCACATGCCCGACCATCCGGGTCTGCTGCAGACGTTTCTCTGGCAGACGCTGGACAAGGCCCCGGTCTTTCCGGAGCTCAAGCGGTTCCTGACATTCTGGGAACGCGACATCGACGGAAAACTCCATTCCGTGCGGATCTGTCATCGCGACCTGATCGGGCCATCCGACTGGCGTCTCCTGGACGCCGAATACCCGATCCACTGACGGTCCGGCGCCGGGCGGACCGCTATCGTTTCGGCAGGTCCAGTCCGGCGCCGTCGCGCATGATGGCGCGCGCCTGGGGAGTGAAGTCCGATCCGGTGCCCTCGTGCAGCACAAAGCCGGGCAGCAACCGCAAGGGCGCGCGGCTTGCCCGGATCGCGCGCAGCAGGATGCGGGTCGCCGCCGCTTCCGGT
>NZ_JBLXFR010000029.1:0-48776 GCF_048261845.1 Stappia sp.
GAAGCAGCGGCGGGCGCACCGGCCCTCCGACCTGGCCGAGCAGCTCCTGCCAGTATTTCTGGTGCGCCTGCGGCTTGCCGCCCGGGCGCGTGCCCCTCAATGCCTTGCGCACCGGATCGAGGCTGGCTTTGATTTCCCGCGCCCGCGCGGCATCGCCCGCAAAGGCCGCCTGCGTGTAATCGTGCATGCGGCGATCCTTCGCGCTCTGCAGCAGGTAGGGCGGCGAGGAACACAGGTAAAGCTGCCAGCCAAGCTCGAGAATGTTGTCGAGCCACTCCTCCTCCGACGCGGTGGAGACCAGGATCTTGTCGCCGACCATCTCGGTGAGCTTCACATACATGGGCCGCGGGACGCTGTACTTGATGGCCACGATATTGGGCAGTTCGGCAACGCGGGCGCACAGTTCCGGGCTCATCAGATAGCCGGAGTCCGGATGGCTCCACATGGCGATGCCGATATTCACCTTCTCGCAGATCGCCTTGTAATATTCGTAGACCGTGTCGTCCTGGTCGGTAACGAAGTTGAGGACCGGCGCATGCACGACGATATAGTCGGCACCGACCGCCTCGGCATGTTTCGCCAGTTCGAGCACCGTGTCGAAATTCTGGTCCGAGCAGGACATGATCGTTCCCGCCCGGCCGGCCGTCTCCTCGACCGCGATCTCGAAATTGCGCTTGCGCTCGTCGAGCGACATGGAAAAGAACTCGCCCTGCTTGCCGGCGATGAACAGTCCGGCAATGCCGAGATCGTCGACCCAGTGGCGGATATTGGCCCTCAGGCCCGCCTCATTGAACGAGAAGTCCTCGTTGAAGGGATTGAGCGCGGCGGCCCAGATGCCCTTCATGTTGGCACGGGCATGGTCCTTGGCATCAAGCCGGGAATAATTCATCTGGTCACCTCTTTCGGGCGGTACGAAGCGCCTCCCACAGCCTTTCGGCGGTGAGCGGCATGGCAAGGTCGGTGACGCCATACGGACGCAGCGCGTCGATGGCGGCGTTGAGGATGGCCGCCGGCGCCCCGATCGTGCCGGCTTCGCCGACCCCCTTGGCGCCGAGCGGGTTGAAGGGCGAGGGCGTCACCGTCTTGCCGATGGCAAGCGGCGGCATGTCGGAGGCGCGCGGCAGCGCGTAGTCCATCAGGGAGCCCGTCACGAGCTGGCCGTCGCCGTCATAAACGACACGCTCCATCAGCGCCTCGCCAAGCCCTTGTGCAAAGCCGCCGCGGATCTGCCCCTCGACCATCATCGGATTGATCACCGTGCCTATGTCGTCGACGCAGTGGGCGCGCTCGATGGTCGGCATGCCTGTATCCGGGTCAACAGACAGAAGCACCAGATAGGCGCCGTAGCCCCAGGCTTCGCCCTCGGTCTCGTAGACCACCTCGGCACTCACCGGCGCATCCGCGTCTTCGCCGGCCTGACGCTTCGCCAGCACCTCGTCGCAGGCTGTCACGAGCGCACCGCCGCCGATCGCCGTGCTGCGGCTCGCCAGCGCACCGATCCCGGTCGGGCAGTCCTGCGTCGAACCGTGCCGGACCGCCACCCGTTCCAGCGGCAGCCCCAGCCGGTCGGCAACGATCTGGGCGAAGGCCGTCTCGCGTCCGTGCCCCTGGCTGCTGCCGCCGGCCGCCACTTCGGCACGGCCATCGGGATGCAACGTCACCCGGGCGCTTTCCCAGCCGGTGCCGCAAGGCTCGATGTAAAAGCCGAGCCCCAGGCCGACGATCTCCCCTTGCGCCCGGCGTCCGGCGACCGCCTCGCGCAGGTCCGCATAGCCGGCCTCTTCCGCCAGCGTGTCGAGCAGCGCGCCGTAGCGACCGGAATCGAGCGTCACCCCGCTTGCCGTGCGATGCGGAAAGCTCTCGGGAGAAAGCAGGTTGCGCCGGCGGATCTCCAGCGGATCGAGACCGGTCGCCGCGGCGGCCTCGTCGACCAGCCGTTCCATCAGGCAGTTCGCCTCCGGCCGGCCCGCGCCGCGATAGATGCCGACGGGAGCGCTGTTGGAAAGCCGCGCGCGCGACCGCACATCGATGACGTCAAGCGCATAGCCGCCCGGCAGGATGCGACCTGCATTCCACGGCGGGATCGCCGCGCTCGAGGGCAGCCAGTGCCCGAGCGGACACTCGATCTCGGCGGAAAGGGCGAGAAAACGCCCCTCTGTATCCACCGCCAGCCGTCCCCGGCTGGTTGCCCCGCGCCCGTGGCTGGCCGACAGCAGGTCCTCAGCTCGCGAGGCGATCCAGCGCATGTCGCGGCGAAAGCGGAAGGCCGCCCACACGGTCAGAACCTCTTCCGGATAGAGCGACGCCTTCATGCCGAAAGCCCCGCCGACATCCGGTGCCTCGACCGCGATGCGCGCCTCCTCGACGCCGAGGATACGGGACAGTTCCCGCCGTGCGCGATGCGGTGTCTGCGTCGAGTGCCAGACGGTGACGCTTTCCGTCGCGGGATCGAACGCGACCGCGATGCCGCGCGGTTCCAGCGGCGAGGGCGCCAGGCGCGGATGCTCGACGCGAACCTCGACGACATGGGCGGCCGACGCCATCGCGGCCTCGACATCGCCCTGCCGCCAGTCGCCCGAGATGCGTGTGTCGCCCTCCGGAGACAGGCCCTCGCCCGCATCGTCGATATCGACCATCACCATGTCCGCCGCGTCCTGGGCAAGCGCCCGGCTTTCGGCGAAGACGGCAGCGACCGGCTGCCCGACGGCGGCGACATGACCGTCGGCGAGCACCGGAAACGGCGCTTCGCCCTCGATCGTCAAAACGGGATTGACGCTGAGCCGGCCGAGATGCCTGACATCCTCGCCGCAGGCGAAACCGGCAACGCCCGCCATGTCCAGCGCGGCCGCGCCGTCGCAGGCAAGGATCGCACCTGTCGGCATCGGACTGCGCACGAAGGCGACATGCAACGGGTTGTCGAGCGGCACGTCGGCCACATATCGGCCGCGTCCGGTGACCAGGGCGTCGTCCTCACGCCGCCGCACCGCACGACCGATCTGCGCTTCACCGCGGACAGGCGCATCATCAGCGGAAGTATGGCCGGCCACCACATGGCCTGCGATATCGATCGTCACGGCAAGCTACCCGCTTTCTGAGGCTGGACCACGAACAGGCCCGGATGGGGTTTGCCGGAGAGTGACGCCCTTCAGATATCGCGGCAAATATCATGTTTCAAATCTGCTATCCGTATATTGGATATCAAACCTCCTCGGCCTGCCGCAGAATTGCATGAGGTTCCCAGCAACACCGGAGCAGTGAATGAAGCTCGTCGCCATCATCGGATACGGCGCCATCGCGCGGCATGTCGCGGCCGCGCTTGCCGGCCGCGAGAGCATCCGCCTTGCCGGGGTCATCGGCCGGGCGAAGGGTCTCGATGCGGCGCGCGCGGCAATGGGCGATGGCGTGACCGTTGTCGGCGACATCTGCGAACTGTCCGCACGCCCGGACCTGGTGCTCGACTGCGCCGGCCATAGCGGGCTGATCGCCCATGGCGAGAAGATCCTCCGCCAGGGCATCGACCTGACCAGCGTGTCAGCCGGCGCGCTGGCCGATGACACGTTGAGGGACACGCTGGCCGCCGCCGCCCGGGACGGCAACGCCAGGCTGCGCATCGCCGCCGGCGCCATCGGCGGGCTCGACGTTCTGGCCTCCGCGCGCGAGGGCGGTCTTGCCCGGGTGACCTATCGCGGCCGCAAGCCGCCGGCGAGCTGGCGCGGCACACCGGCGGAAACCATCCTCGACCTCGACCGCCTCGATGCCGCGCGCACCCATTTTCGCGGCTCCGCCCGCGAGGCAGCACAGCTCTACCCGAAGAATGCCAATGTCACCGCCAGCATTGCCCTGGCCGGTATCGGCTTCGACGCGACCGAGGTCGAACTGATCGCCGACCCGGCCTGCACCGCCAACTGCCACGAACTGGAAGCGGAGGGCGAGTTCGGCACGTTCACGCTGCGCCTGCAGGGCCGGCCGCTGGCCGACAATCCGAAGTCGTCCGCGCTCACGGCCATGAGCATGATCCATGCCGCGCTGTCGCTCGAGACCCCGATCCTGGTTGCGTGACCGACATGGATCGGCTACCGCCTGAAAGCGGCGACCGCCCGGCGGCGGCGGCTCGCGCAACGGCGCAAGGTCCGATGAGCGAACCGACCCAGAAGCATTTCCGCATCGTCGAACGCATTCTCACGCGGCTGAAGCTGAAGCAGCTTCGCCTGCTGGTCGCCGTCGAACGGCACAGTTCGATCCTGCATGCGGCGCGCGAACTGAACCTGTCCCAGCCGGCCGCCACCAAGCTGATCAAGGACCTTGAGGCCGACTTCGGCGTCATGTTGTTCGAGCGCACCAATCGCGGCGTGGTGCCGACCATTTACGGCGAGGCGCTCGCCCGGCACGGCAAGCTGATCTTTGCCCAGATCTCCCACGCCGCGCAGGAGCTCGACGACCTCGCCGAAGGGTCCAGCGGCCGCATCGTCATCGGCACGCTGCTTGCCGCCTCCTCGCTTCTCCTGCCCCGGACGATCACCAGGGTGCTGGCGGAAAAACCCAACCTTTCCATCAAGATCCAGGAAGGCACCAACGAGGTGCTGATGCCGGCGCTGCGCTCGGGCGAACTCGATCTTGTCGTCGGCCGGCTTCCCACGCACCGCCACCGGGACGAATTGCTGCAGGAGCGCCTCTACGAGGAAAAGGTGATCGCGGTGACCGGCGTCAACCATCCGCTGGTATCGCGCAAGCGCGTCGGTTTCACCGACATGATGGAATATGGCTGGATCCTGCCGCCGCCGGAAACCACCCTGCGCCGGCAGATCGACCTGGTCTTTCTCGACCATGGCCTGTCCTCGCCGATCAATGCGGTGGAATCCGTCTCCTTCCTCGCCAATCGCAGCCTGCTCGCCAACTCGACCATGATCGGCATGCTGCCGAGCCATGTCGTCGACCACGACATCGCCGCCGGCATCCTGGCCCGCCTGCCCTGGGACGTGCCGATCCCCATCGGACCCGTCGGCGTCTCTTATCGCAAGGGCAAGGGCCTGACGCCCGCCGTCAGCTATTTCCTCGAGCAGTTGCGCGCCGTCGCGGGAAGTTTCTGAAGAGGCCGCCTACCTGATCAGGACCGTCGACAGGATCGGCGCCCAGCTGAGCAGCAGCAGGACCAGCGCCACCGCCGCGAGGAACGGATAGAGCGCGCGGAAGATCGCCATCGGCCGCGCACCGCTCATGGCCGAGGCGATGTAGAGCCCGGCGCCGACCGGCGGCGTCAACAGTCCCAGCACCAGATTGAGACAGACGATCACCCCGAACTGGTAGGGATCGACATTGTAGTGCTGCTGGGCGATCGGCAGCAGGATCGGCACCACCAGGATCAGCGCGGCAATCCCGTCGATCACCATGCCGATCACGAACAGCACCAGATTGACGATCAGCAGGAAGACGAAGGGATCCTCGGTCAGCGTGATGATCTGGGCCGCGAGCTTCTGCGGGATCGCCTCATAGATGATCACCCAGCCGAAGACATTGGCGGCGGCGATCAGGAAGATCACCAGGCTCGAATTGGTCGCGGTGCGCACGAACAGCGCCGCGAGCCGGGCAAGTTTCAGCTCGCCATAGACGAACCGGCCGATCACCAGCGCCACCAGCGAGGCGACGGCGGCCGATTCCGTCGGCGTGGCAATGCCGAGCAGGATGCCCCCGACGATGGCGATGGGAATGAGCGAGGCCGGCAGGCAGTCGATCAGCGCGGCACGCACTTCCGGCGACGACATCCAGCGCCCTTGCGGGAATCCCTCGCGCAGACCGACCAGCGTGACGATGACGAAGAAAGACGCGGACAGGATCAGTCCCGGGACGATGCCGGCCATGAACATGTCGCCGATGGGGATCTGTGCGAGCACGCCATAGATGACGAACAACATCGACGGCGGAATGATCGGCGACAGCAACCCGCCGGCGGCCGTCGTCGCGGCGGCGAATTCGCGCCGGTAGCCCTCAGCCTCCATCGCCGGCACCATCGCCCGCGACATCACCGCGATCTGCGAGGCAGCCGACCCGATGATCGCCGCCATGAACATGTTGGCGAGCAGGTTGATATAGGCGAGCCCGCCGCGAAACCCGCCGACAAAGACGCGCGCGGCCTGGATCAGGCGCTGCGTCAGCCCGCCCTCGTTCATCAACTCGCCGGTCAGCATGAACAGCGGAATGGCGAGCAGGCCGTAGCTCTCCACACCTGAAAACAGCTGCTGGGCGAAGCTGGCATAAAGAACGGTGTTTTCGCTCGCGTGGATATACCAGACCGCCGACAGGCAGAGCACCAGGCTGATCGGGACGCCGGCGAAGAGCAGGACCAGAAAGACCGCGCCGGTCATGCGGCATCTCCCGCGGAAGCGTCGTCGCCCCCGTTGAGGACGGCGGGCAGCGAGCGCGACAGGTTGGCCAGCGCATGCAGCACGAAGCCGAAGGAGAAGATCAGCATGATCAGCCAGACCCAGGCCTTGCGGATGCCGAGCGTGGTTGTCGGCTCCGCGTAGATGAAATTGAAGGTGGCGCCCTGAAATGCCTCGACATCGAAGCCGGTGGCGGCAAAGCCCGCCGGGTCGAACCAGATCCAGCAGAACCACGCGATGGCGAGGCCGAAGCCCAGCGCCACAAGATCGAGCACGACGGTGAGCCCGGCCCTGGAACGCCCCTTCAGCATGTCGGGGATCAGCGTCACGGCAACGGCTGTACGCTGGTGGACGGCGGCGGACGCGGCGAGGAAGGTCATCCAGATCATCGCGTAGATCGCCGCCTCGTCGATCCAGTAGATCGCCATGCGGGCCGAGCGTGTCGCGACGTTGACGAGGATGAGGACGGTGACCAGTGCGGCAAGAAGCGCGGCGAGAGAGATCTCCGCACGCGCCCACAGGGCGGACAGCCGGTAAAGCATCCCTTGTCTCCCGTCGCCCGCGCCCGCGCGGGTCCGTCATGAAAAAGCGCGGACAAACCACCGTGGCGGCCAATCCGCGCCCTGATCACGGAGCCATTTCACACGACAACCGGAGCCCCCCGCAAGGGGGCGCCCCGGCCATGCCTCAGCGCGTTTCCTCGGCGACCTTGCGCAGGTCCTTGAGGACCGGGGCCTTCTCGTTCCAGATCGCTTCCCACTTGCCGATCGCATCGGCAAAGAACACCGCATCGGCCTCGACAATGGTCCGGCCGGTTCCCTCGACGGAGAGCAGCCAGTCGCCTTCCTTCTGGACATAGGTGTCGATCGCCCCGTCGAGATGGCGCGCCATCAGCTTGCCGATCATCGCGCGGTCCTCTTCCGGCAGCGTCTGCCAGACGCGGGCAGAGACCAGCCCCACCATCGGGAACATCATGTGGTTGGAGATCAGGATCGTGTCGGCATGCTCATAGTACTTGAGCGCCCAGATCAGCTCCGCGTCCATGTCGATGGCGTCGACCTGGCCGTTGGCGAGCGCGTCATAGACGGCCGGCAGCGGCATCGGCGTCGAGGCGGCGCCAAGCGCGTTGTAGAAGTCCTTGATCGGCTCGAACGGCGTGATCCGCAGCTTCTTGCCGGCAAGGTCGGCGGCACTCGTCACCGGGTCGCGGCTGACGATCTGGCGAAGGCCGCCCATGGAATAGCCGATACCGACGACGCCGGCCTTCTGCGGCAGACCCGTCAGAAGCTCCTTGGCCACGTCGGAACGCAGGATGCGGCCGGCATGGGCGACATCGTCAGCAAGGTAAGGCGCGTAGAAGGCCCCGAAATCGGGCACCCGGTTCGACACTTCGGCAATGGTCAGGAAGGCCATGTCGAGCGCGCCGGTCTGCAGCTGCTGCATCATCTGCGCCTCGTTGCCGAGCTGCTGCGAGGGGAACACCGTGACGCTGTGCTTGCCGCCGGACGCCGACTTCAATTCATCGCCGAAGGCCGTTGCCGCCACCGTCCAGATATGCGGCGGCGGCGTGATCAGGCCGAGCCGGAACTCCTTCGACTGGGCAGCTCCCATGCCAAGCGAAAACGCCAGGGCTGCTGCGGGAACCAGGCGAACCAGATGAGATACGGATTTCATGTCATGCTCCTCCCTCGCCGGGAAGGCCCTTCGGGCGCCCGGCACGATGCTGATGAAAACGATTGGAGTTTGAAGAGGCAGCCGGCGCTGCCGGCGTTCAGAGCTTCACCCAGCCTTCCGGCGGTTCCTTGCCCGGATGAACCGTGCCGCAATTGGGGCAGGTGCGTGCTTCCTCGGACGAGTAGAACGCCTTGTAGACCGGCGGCAGGTCGTCGACGATGGACTCAAGGTCGAGCTCGGAGCGGTGCACCAGGTGCTGGCACTCGAAGCAGTACCACTCGATCGCATCGAGCGCGCCCTCCGGGCGTGCCGGCTCGACCACAAGACCGATGGAGCCTTCCTGCGGGCGCTGCGGCGAATGGCGCACATGCGGCGGCAACAGGAAGATCTCGCCCTCGCGGATCGGCACGTCGTAGAACTCCGTGCCGTCATACACCTTGAGGAGCATGTCGCCCTTGAGCTGGTAGAAGAACTCCTCGACCGGATCGTCGTGATAGTCGGTGCGCTTGTTCGGCCCGCCGACGACGGTGACCATCAGGTCTGCGTCCTTCCAGACCTGCTGGTTGCCGACCGGCGGCTTCAGCAGGTGCTTGTGCTCGTCGATCCATTTCTGGAAATTGAAGGCCGACAGTCTCGACATTGATGGGGCTCCCGCACTGAACTGGCTTGCGGCGACCGTTTCTCGGGCGATTTACCGACGATCGTCCACACGCATTTCGCAGTTCAGGAGACGGCAGAGTGATATGTCAATCAAATACCAATATTCGAAGGCGCTATAACGAAACCGGATAACCAGACAGGACCTGGCCGGCCTCCGTCCGAGCTTTTCCGGCAATCCGGCCCGTTTCCAGACCCGTCTCCATGCCGCCTTCCCGGATGCCGGCGACGATCTCGACGCTCACTCCAAGCGCCCGCAAGTCACCGGCCAGCCCGCAGCCCTTCGCCTCACGCGGATCACCCGGCACCAACCGCACCACCTCCCGTCCCTGACCGGCCAGCGTCGCGGCGAGCCGAGCGCCCTCGCCCCCTGCCTCGCCCTCACCCGTCACCGAACCGACAAGCATGCGCCTTGCCTCGCGCCGCGCCAGTTCCAGCACCTCCCCGGAGACCCCGGTGTCGTAGAGCACCACGTCGGCGGCTTGCAGAGCCCGGATGGCGTTCATGGTGAGATGACCGGCGTCCCCCGGTCCGGCGCCGACCAGCGTCACCCGCCCCCGCGCCATGTCCGGTGACGCCGCGATACGCGCCAGCAACGAGCGGACACCGGCTTCCGCCACCGCATCGAGGGGACCGGCGAAGGCGCGCCGCACGAAGCCCTCCCAGAAGGCACGCCGCCCGGCACCGGGCGCGAGCACGTCCATCACCCGGCCGCGCAGTCCGGTGGCAAGCTCTGCCCAGCCGGCAAGCGACAGCGGCAGCAAGGTCTCGATCCGCTGGCGGATCGCCTGCCCGAGAACGGGCGCTGCGCCACTCGTCGAGATGCCGATGACCACCGGCGAGCGATTGACGATGGAACCGAACCGGAACTGGCAGTGGTCCGGCCTGTCGATCACGTTGCAGGGAACGCCGGCAAGGGCCGCAGCCTCAGCAAATGCCGCCGCTTCCGCCTCGTCTTGCGCGTCCGCCACGGCAAGCGCCATGCCGTGAAGCCGCTCCGGGCTCCATGCCACGGTGTGATGCACGAGGGATCCGGCGGCGGCACCCTCGGCAATCAGGGCCGCCATGACCGCTCCGCAGGTCGGCGCGAAGACATGCACGTCCGCCCCGCAGGCCGCCAGCAGCTCCGCCTTCCAGGCGGCCGCGTCCGAGCCGCCGGCAACGAGCACCTTCTGGCCCTCGAGCGGCAGGAAGACGGGCAGGCACGCAAGCCGCCCCATGCGCGGCGGCACCCGCCGCCTCTCCGCTTCAGACGGCTTCCGCGATCTGCTCATCCGCATCCTCCAGGGTTCTGAACCTCGCCACGAGCGCGCCGATCTCGGAGCGGCACGACCCGCATTGCGTTCCCGCATCGACCGCCTCTCCGACCGCCGCCACATCGCGCGCACCCGCCGCGATCGCCGCCGCGATCCGGTTCAGCCCGACATTGCGGCAGGCGCAGACGATGGCGCCCTCGTCGGGCCTGTCGCCGCCCGGCCGCCCGGCCAGCACCATGGCCCTGTCGCGCGGCGACGCGAACCCGGCCGCAAGCAGCCCGCACGCCCAGGAGCGCGACACGGCGACGGGAACGGGGGCCGTGAACACCGCTGCGGTGAGCTGCCCGCCGTCCCAGCAGGCTAGCCGCTCCTCGCCGCTGGCCGTATCGCGGTAGGTGAGCCGGTCCGCGCCCGGTGCACGCGAAATGCCGAACATCGCCGCAAGTTGCCCGGCGTCCACGGCTCCGGTTCCCGCGATCTCGACCCGCCAGCCGCCCTCGACCGGGGCGATGGCCCAGTAGTCGGCGGAAAGCTCTCGCGGCCTCTCGCGCAGCACGGCGAAGCCGTACCAGCCGGCCGCGAAGGGACGCAGCGCAACGGGCGTGAATTTCGACCCAGGCTGACCCGACACCGGGTCCGTGTCTGGCGCCACCAACGCATCGATCCGGCCGGCGGCCGCGAACTGGTCGCTCCAGTGCATCGGCACGAAGACCGACCCTTCCCGCGCCCGGTCGCTGACGAGGGCACGCAGCAGGACCCGCCCTTGCGGACTTTCCACATGGACAAGGGTTGCATCGGCGATGCCGGCACGCGCCGCATCGCGCGGATGGATCTCGCAGAAGGGTTCGGCCATGTGGGTCAGAAGCCGCGTGCTCAGGCCGGTGCGCGTCATCATGTGCCACTGGTCGCGAATGCGCCCCGTGTTGAGCACCAGCGGATAGCGCCGCTCGCGCATCCGGGGCGCCCGGTATTCGACCGGCCAGATCGCCGCACGGCCGTCCGGCGTATAAAAGCCGCCGTCCGCGAAGAACCGCGCCGTGCCCCCGCCATCGGCGCGGAGCGGCCACTGAAAGGGTTCGAGCGCGTCGTATTCCGCGGCCCTGATCGCCGCATGCGCACCGATGTCGAAGTCGCGGGCCCCATCGTTCCGCTCGGCCGACAACCCCGCATGCTCGCGGTAGATGTCGGCGGGCCGCCGATACGCAAAGCCCTCGGCGAAGCCCATCCGCCTGGCAACCTGTGTCAACGCCCACCAGTCCGGACGCGCCTCGGCGGGCGGAGCGCGAAAGGCGCGCTGGCGCGAGATCCGTCGCTCGGAATTGGTCACGGTGCCGTCCTTCTCGCCCCAGGCGGCGGCCGGCAGCAGCACGTCGGCAAACGGCACGGTGTCCGTGCGCCGGGTGACGTCCGAGACGACGACGAAGTCGCAACCCGCGAGGGCTTCACCTACGCCATCCGCGTCCGGCAGGCTGTCGACCGGATTGGTGGCCATGATCCAGATCGCCTTGATGCGCCCCTCGCGCACCGCCTGAAACATCTCCACCGCCTTCAGCCCGGGACGTTCGGCGATGCGCGGGCTTTTCCAGAAATCCTGCACGAGGCCGCGATGCGCCGGGTTCTCGATCGCCATGTGGGCGGCCAGCATGTTGGCAAGGCCGCCGACCTCGCGTCCGCCCATGGCGTTGGGCTGGCCCGTCACGGAGAAAGGTCCGCAGCCGGGCCGGCCGATGCGACCGCTCGCCAGATGGGTGTTGAGGATTGCATTCACCTTGTCGGTGCCGACAACCGACTGGTTCACCCCCTGGCTGTAGACCGTCACCGTCTTCGGTGTTTCCGCCACCCACTGGTAGAAGCGGCCGATGTCCGCGCTCGCAAGCCCCGTTGCCGCCGAAACCGACGCAATGTCGAAGCCGCGCGCGATGTCGAGCGCCGCCTCCAGCCCGTGCGTATGCTCCGCGACATAGGCGCGGTCGATACGCCCTGCGCGCTCCAGGGCGGCAAGCAATCCGTTGTAAAGCGCCACATCCGTGTCGGGTGCCAGCGCCAGATGCAGGTCGGCGCTCGCCGCCGTCGCCGTGCGGCGTGGGTCGATCACCACCAGCCTCAGCTCCGGACGCCGCGCGCGCGCCGCCTCCAGCCGCTGGTAGAGAACCGGATGGCACCAGGCGAGGTTCGAGCCGACGAGCACGACGAGATCGGCCTCCTCCAGGTCCTCATAGGTTCCCGGCACCGTGTCGGAACCGAAGGCACGACGGTGACCGGCGACCGACGAGGCCATGCACAGGCGAGAGTTCGTGTCGATATTGGCCGAGCCGATGTATCCCTTCATCAGCTTGTTGGCGACGTAGTAGTCCTCGGTGAGGATCTGCCCGGACACGTAAAAGGCAACGCTGTCCGGCCCGTGCTCGGCGATCGTCTCCGCAAAGCGCGCGGCGACAAGGTCGAGCGCCTCGTCCCAGTCCGCCCGCTTGCCCGCGATTTCCGGGAAGAGAAGCCGGTCCGGATCGGCAAGCGTGTCGGCAAGCGCCGACCCCTTCGAACAGAGCCGGCCGAAATTCGCCGGATGCCCGGGATCGCCCGCAACGCTCACCCGGCCGTCGTCCTGCCGGGTGGCGATCACCCCGCAGCCGACACCGCAATAGGGACAGGTCGTGCGCACGCTATCCGGCATGGTTCGTCATCCCTCCGCCACAAGCTTGCCGGCGGCAATCTGCAGCACCCCGTCCCGCACGCGCACCGGATAGGTCGCGACCCGCCCCTCGTCGGCGCCTTGCGCCAGACCGGTGGAAAGGTCGAAGACCCAGTTGTGCAAGGGGCAGGTCACCGACGTGCCGTGGACGATGCCCTGGCTGAGCGGGCCGCCCTTGTGCGGACAACGATCATCGAGCGCATGCACCTCGTCGCCCGCCGTGCGGAACACGGCAATGCAGCCTGACGGCGTCCTGATCAGCCGCGCGCCTTCGCGCGGGACGTCTTCCAGCTGGCCGATCTCGATCCAGTCCGTCGTCATCGCCGTCATTGGGCAGCCTCCAGTTCCAGCGTCGCCAGAGGCTTGAACTCGTGCTTGTCCTTGCCGGAGACGCGCTCCGACCACGGGTCCACCTGGGCGAATTTCTGCGAGAAGACGAAACGCTCGTAATAGGCCTCGCGCCGTTCCGGCTCGTCCATGATCTGCCGGCGGATCTCGTCGAGGCCGATGCGTTTGGCCCATTTGTAGATGCGCTCCAGATAGTGGCCCTGCTCCCGGTACATCTGCACCAGTGCCACGATGTGGCGCATCACCTCTTCCTCGGTCGCGACATGGCCGAGCACTTCCGTGCCCTTGATGTCGAGACCGGCGGCTCCGGCGAAATGGATCTCGAAGCCGCTGTCGACGCAGATCACCCCGACATCCTTGCAGGTCGCCTCGGCGCAGTTGCGCGGGCATCCCGACACCGCCATCTTCACCTTGGCCGGGGTCCAGGAGCCCCACATGAACTTCTCGATGGCAATGCCGAGCCCGGTCGAATCCTGCGTGCCGAAACGGCACCAGTCCGAACCGACGCAGGTCTTCACGGTCCTCAGACCCTTGGCATAGGCGTGACCCGAGACGAAGCCCGCCTTGCCCAGGTCGGACCAGACCTCCGGCAGGTCCTCCTTGCGGATGCCGAGCATGTCGATGCGCTGGCCGCCGGTGACCTTGACCGTCGGGATGTCGAACTTGTCGACCACGTCGGCGATTGCGCGAAGTTCCGCCGCCGAGGTCACCCCGCCCCACATGCGAGGCACGACTGAATAGGTTCCGTCCTTCTGGATGTTGGCATGCACCCGCTCGTTGATGAAGCGCGACTGGTAGTCGTCGGCATATTCGTCCGGCCAGTCGCAGACGAGATAGTAGTTGAGTGCCGGACGGCACTTGGCGCAGCCGCCCGACGAAGTCCATTCGCGCTCCTGCATCACCGCCGGAATGCTCTTCAGCTCCTTTGCCTTGATCAGCCTGCGCACCTCGTCGTGACCAAGATGCGTGCAGCCGCAGACGGGCTTGACCGTCTGCACCGCGAAGGCCTCGCCGAGCGTGGCCTGCATCAGTTGCTCGACCAGCCCGGTGCAGGTGCCGCAGGACGCCGACGCCTTGGTATGGGCGCGCACCTCGTCGAGCGTGGTCAGCCCGCCCGTCTCGATGGCCGTGACGATGGTTCCCTTGCAAACGCCGTTGCAGCCGCAGATTTCCGCCTCAGGCGGCAAGGCTGCAACGGCCGCCGTAGGGTCCAGCGGGGCACCTCCCTGGTACGACTGACCAAAGATCAGCGTTTCGCGCATGTCGGAAATGTCGGTGCGGTTGCGGATATGGTCGAAGAACCAGGGGCCGTCCCCCGCCTCGCCATAGAGCACCGCGCCGATGATGCGGTTTTCCTTCAGCACCAGGCGCTTGTAGACGCCGGCCGCGGCATCGCGCAGCACGATTTCGTCGCGGTCCTCGCCATCGGCGAAGTCTCCGGCGGAATAGAGACTGACGCCGGTTACCTTGAGCTGTGTCGCCGTCTCCAGCGGCCGGAAGGCAGCCTCCGTGCCGAGCAGTGTCCTGGCCGCGACGCCCGCCATCGTGTAGAGCGGAGCCACCAGACCGTAGCAGACGCGCTCGTGCTCCACGCATTCGCCGATCGCCAGGATGTCCGGATCGGAGGTCAGGGTCCGGTCGTCGATGACAATGCCGCGCTCCACGTCAAGCCCGGCATCGACGGCGATGCGCACTTCCGGGCGGATGCCGACGGCCATCACCACCAGATCGGCGGGATAGACCGTCCCGTCGTCGAGGAGCACCGCCTCGGCGCGGTCCTCGCCAAGGATCGCCTTGGTCTGCGCCTCGGTATGGACGGTGATGCCGCGCCCTTCCAGTTCCCGTCGCAGCAGGTGGCCGGCGGCCGGATCGAGCTGCCGCTCCATCAGGTGTCCCATCAGGTGCAGGACCACCACCTCCATGCCGCGCGAGCGGAGCGCCGCCGCAGCCTCGAGCCCGAGCAGCCCGCCGCCGATCACCACGGCTTTCGCGCCGGGTCGCGCCGCCGCCTCCACCATCGCCTCTACATCGTCGAGATCGCGGAAGGCGCGCACGCCCGGCAGGTCGCGGCCGGCAATCGGAATGATGAAGGGCGCCGAGCCGGTGGCGATCACCAGCTTATCATAGGAAGTCTCGCCCGCCGTCGTCGTCACGGTTTTGGCGGACCGGTCGATCCGCGTCACCGTCTCGCCGAAGCGGCAGTCGATCCCGTTTGCGGCATACCAGGCCGCATCATGGGTGATGATCTGCTCGTAGCTCTTTTCCCCGGACAGGACCGGCGACAGCATGATGCGGTTGTAATTGCCGCGAGGTTCGGCGCCGAACAGCGTTACGTCATAGGCATCGGGCGCCGCTTCCAGCAGGTTTTCCAGCATCCGGCCGGACGCCATCCCGGCGCCGACCACCACGAGTTTCTGTTTGACGGTCATGGCGGTTCCTCCTATTCGGCCGCTTCGGCGGCAGCCTTCTGGCGCGCAATCCGCGACGCCCGTTTGGCGGTGATGGCGCTGAGTTGCTCCGGCCCCGGATTTGCGCCGCCCTCGTAGGCTTCCAGGAAATCGAGCAGTTCCTCGCGATAGGCGTAGTAGTCGCGGTGGTTGATCAGTGCCTTGCGCGAGCGCGGTCGCGGCAGGTCCACCTCCATGATGTTGCCGATGCGGGCGTTCGGCCCGTTCGACATCATCACCACCCGGTCGGCGAGCAGGATGGCCTCGTCGACGTCATGGGTGACGCAGACCGCGGTCACGCGCGTGCGGGCCCACACGTCCATCAGGACGTCCTGCAATTCCCAACGGGTCAGGCTGTCGAGCATGCCGAAGGGTTCGTCGAGCAGAAGGAGCTTTGGCGACAAGGCGAAGGCCCGGGCGATGCCCACCCGCTGCCTCATCCCGTTGGAGAGATCGCTCGCCGCCCGGTCCATGCTGTCGGCAAGTCCGACGCGGGCAAGGTAATATTCGACAATGTCCCGGCGTTCGGCCGAACTCGCATGCGGATAGACCTGGTCGACGCCGAGCGCGACATTGTCATAGGCCGTCAGCCACGGCACCAGCGACGGCGCCTGGAAGACCACCGCCCGGTCGGGACCGGCCTTCGTCACATGGGTGCCGTCGAGGATCACCGTTCCCTCGGTGATCGGGTTGAGGCCGGCGGCCATGGACAGCACCGTCGACTTGCCGCAGCCCGAATGGCCGATCAGCGTGACGAACTCGCCCTTGGCCATGGAGAGCTCGAAGCCGTCGACCACGGTGAGCGGCCCCTTCGGCGTCGGATAGACCTTCTTCAACTGGCTGAATTCGAGATAGCGCTCGATGCGTGCGCCAGCGGATGCCTGGCCATAGGCCGCCGGCGGCGTATCGGTCGCCGGATCGTTCGGGGCACGCCCCTTCGCGGACCTCCCCGGCCGCTGGCCGATCGGCACCACGTTTGGCAGCACGAGATCGCGCGCTGCGCCCGCATCGCGGCCCGCGCCGGCCTCCATCAGATAGGCGGTAACCTCGGCACGCAGCGCGATGAAGGCGTCGTCGTGGTTGAGCTCGCCCCGGTCGCGCGGGCGGGCGAAAGGCACGGCGAATGCCGGTCCCAGTGTCGCAGGGCTGCCCGGAACCAGCGGGATGATCCGGTCGGCGAGCAGGATTGCCTCGTCCACGTCATTGGTGATGAGGACGATGGTCTTCTTTTCCTCGTTGCAGATCGCCGCGAACTCGTCCTGCAGTTTCGCCCGGGTCAGGGCGTCGAGCGCCGACAGCGGTTCGTCGAGCAACAGCACCTCGGGGCGCATGGCAAGCGCACGGGCGACGGACACCCTCTGGCGCATGCCGCCGGAAAGCTCCGCCGGCTTGCGGTCGCGGGCATGGGCAAGACCGACCATCGCGATGTATTTCTCGGCGATCGCGATCCGCTCCGCCTTCGGCAAATTCGCGAACACGCTATCGACGGCCAGCATCACGTTGCCGAAGACCGAGAGCCACGGCATCAGCGAATAGGACTGGAAGACGACGCCGCGCTCCGGACCCGGGCCGTCGATCTCGCGCCCCTTGAAGATGACGCCGCCCTGATCGGGCTCGACGAGACCGGCGAGCAGCGAGATCAGCGTCGTCTTGCCGGTGCCGGAATAGCCGACAATGGCGATGAACTCGCCCTCGCCAACCTTGAGGTCGATATCGGCGAGCACGTCCTTGCGCGTCTTGCCCTCGCCGAAGGACTTGGAAAGCCTGGAAATCTCGAGAATCGTCATGACGCCCCTCACCGTGTCGCGGAGAAGGTGAAGGCGCGCTGCAGCGCATACATCACCCGGTCGAGGGCGAAGCCGATCAGCCCGATGGTGAACACCGCCACCATGATGCGCGCCAGCGACTGCGAGGAACCGTTCTGGAACTCGTCCCAGACGAACTTGCCCAGCCCCGGGTTCTGCGCCAGCATCTCGGCCGCAATCAGAACCATCCAGCCGACGCCCAGCGACAGGCGCAGACCGGTGAAGATCAGCGGCAGCGACGAGGGCAGCACCAGCTTCATCACCGTCTTGCGGGTGGGCAGTTGCAGCACCCGGCCGACATTCATCAGGTCCTTGTCGACCGAGGCAACGCCCAGCGCGGTGTTGATCAGGGTCGGCCAGAGCGAGCACAGCGTCACCGTCACCGCCGAAATGAGCAGCGACTTGGGCAGCCAGTCGGCCGGGTCCGCATAAAGGGCAGAGACGATCATCGTCACGATCGGCAGCCAGGCCAGTGGCGACACCGGCTTGAAGATCTGGATCAGCGGATTGATCGCGCCGTTGACGGTTCGCGAGAGGCCCGAGGCGATGCCCAGCGGCACGGCGATCAGCGTTGCGATGACGAAGCCGAGGCCCACGGTAACCAGCGAGGTGGCGATCTGGTCGAGATAGGTCGGCTTGCCGGTATAGCTGCGCCACTTCACCCGGTCATGCTGACCGGCGGCTTCCAGCTTGGCGTTGCGCATGTCCTGACGCTCGTAGAAGGCGGCCGCCTTCTCGCGTTCCCGCAGGTGGTCGTCCCAAAGGTTGCCTGCCTGCTCCCACACCGCAGCCGGCCCTGGCACGGCACCGAGCGACGTCTGGATCTTCGGGGCGAAGGCCGCCCAGGCGACGAGGAAGGCGACGATGCCGATCATCGGGATGACCAGCACGCGCTTCAACTGCCCGAGCTGCTCGCGCGGGCTGTCACCCAGCGCCAGCCGGGCAAGCGGCACCAGGAAGGAGAGGCCGAGCGCATCGAGCCAGCCGGCGGCGCGGCCAAGGCCGGCAAGCAGCCGTGCGCGGCGGCGGCCGACGACCGGGGCATCGATGGTGGCGGTTTCGGCATTTGCCATGTCGTGAAGTCCTTGTCCTTGCGCGAGATGCTGGGAGAACACCCGGCCAGGCGGCACCGCCGACGGCCGGGCGCGGGCGGCCTCAGCCGCCGACCACCTCGTTGCCGTCGACGACCTGGTTGCCCTTCAGACCGATCGGCAGGCTGTCGATGTAGGCGTTGGGGGTACGGCCGTCATAGGGGATGGCATCGATGACATCCGTGGCCGGTGTCGGGGCGCGGTAGCCGTCGCTTTCGAAGGGGAACTCGCCCTCCTCCGCATGGCCTTCCTCGACCAGCATCCGCGCCGCCTTCAGGTAGACGTCCGGCAGGTAGACGCTCTTTGCCACCTCGGCATACCAGTCATCGGGCTTGTGCTCGCCGATCTGGCCCCAGCGGCGCATCTGGGTGAGGTACCAGACCGCATCGGAATAGTAGGGATAGGTCGCGTAGTAGCGGTAGAAGACGTTGAAGTCCGGAACGTCGCGCTTGTCGCCCTTCTCGTATTCGAACGTGCCGGTCATCGAATTGGCGATGACTTCCGCATCGGCGCCGACATATTCGGGCCGCGACAGGATCTCGACCGCCTCCATCCGGTTGGCATTGTCGTTCTCGTCAAGCCAGCGCGCCGCGCGGATCAACGCCTTGGTCAGGGCAATCGTGGTGTTCGGATTGGCCTCGGTGAACTCCTTGGTCAGGCCGAAGACCTTCTCCGGATTGTTCTTCCAGATCTCGTAATCGGTGATCACCGGAACGCCGATGCCCTTGAACACCGCCTGCTGGTTCCACGGCTCGCCAACGCAATAACCGCTGATCGTGCCGGCCTCGAGCGTTGCCGGCATCTGCGGCGGCGGGGTGACGGACAGGAGCGCGTCGGCCTTGATCTGCCCGGAGATGTCGGACGTGGAATAGAAGCCGGGATGGATGTTGCCGGAGGCGAGCCAGTAGCGCAGCTCGTAATTGTGGGTCGAGACCGGAAACACCATGCCCATGTTGAAGGGCCGGCCCTGCGCCTTGAAACTGTCGACGACCGGCTTCAGGGCGCTGGCGGGAATGGGATGCACCGGCTTGCCGTCGGCCTGCATCTCCAGATGCGGCCTCATCATCTCCCAGACCTCGTTGGACACGGTGATGCCGTTGCCGTTCAGGTCCATCGAGAACGGCGTCACGATATGCGCCCTGGTGCCGAAGCCGATGGTCGCGGCCAGCGGCTGGCCGGCCAGCATGTGGGCGCCATCGAGTTCGCCGGTTATCACACGGTCGAGCAGCACCTTCCAGTTGGCCTGCGGCTCAAGCGTCACGAACAGGCCCTCCTCCTCGAAGAAGCCCTTCTCGTAGGCAATCGCCAGCGGCGCCATGTCGGTCAGCTTGATGAAGCCGAACTTCAGCTCGTCCTTTTCCGGCAGCAGCATCTCGGTCCGGGCGTCAAGCGGTGTCGCCGCCACGACGGCAAGGCCGAGAAGCCCGGTCATCGCCTGTCGCGTGATGGAAAGCGGGATATGGATCACGACTGTTCTCCCTCCTGCGCGTGGCACGCCCCCGGCCTGCCCGCGTCACCAACAAAAAAGCCGCCGTCGAGACACCGGCGCGGGAGGGCGCTGGTCGTTCTCAACGGCGGCTTTGCCGAAGCGTCCGTCCTTGGACGCGTTATGTCGTGGCCATCTTTGGCCCGGTTACTTCAATGCAGGAGACATGCCAATCGGACGAAATCGCCGGGGACATTGATTCAACTGGATTTTCCGGAAGAGCCCAGGAGCAGGCCAGGCAGCGCAGCGCCGAAAGGCGAGGCAAAGAGGCAGGGCATCTGACCAATTCTTGTGCAACGCACAAAACAAGGCAATGACGTTTCAAGCGCGGGAGGCGTCAGGCGCGGATGGGAAAGCTTGCAACATAGCCGGCAATGTCCTGCGGGGTGAATTCGACCCCGTCATAGAAGCGCTGCGGCGGTTCTGCCTGGCCCGGAAGCGCGTCAGCGCCCGGCACTACGGTCTTCGGCACGGCCGCGGCGAAGAGATCGGGCCGGTAGGTTTCGCGGGCAATCGCCTCGCGCCGCGGATCGTGCTCCACCTGCCCCCAGCGCAGCATCTGACTGTAGAACCACAGCGCGTGATCGGTGGAGGGCTGCAGGGCGCCCGGCGCCGTGAAGGAGAGGAAATCGGGCATCGACAGCACCGTATCACGCGACAGGGCGACACGTCCGCCCAGCGCCGGCCGACACCATTCGGCCGGACAATCGAGATAGTCCGGCCCGCTCAAAAGCGCCGCAAGGTCCGCATGATTGGCCGCGTCCCCGCACCAGACCGCAGCCTTCGCCAGCGCCCGGATGAGCGTCGCCAGCGTTGCGCCGTTGGCCTGCGCCCACTTGCGGGTCACGCCCAGCACCTTTTCCGGACTGCCCGGCCAGATCGCTGCCTTGGTGGTGACGATCCGTCCGGTTCCTGCAAGAGCGGCGGCCGTGTTCCACGGTTCGCCCACGCAATAACCGTCGAGCCGGTCGGCCTTCAGCGCGTCCGCCATCAATGACGGCGGCAGCACGGTGATTTCCACGTCACGATCCGGATGGATGCCCGAGGCGGCCAGCCAGTAGCGCAACTCGTAGGCGTGACCGGAAAAGGGATGGACCACGCCGAAACGCAGGCGCGCCGCATCCGCCGGCCTTGCGGTGATCGCCCGGGCCAGCGCCCGTCCGGCCGACGCCGGATCGCCGTCCGCCGCCGCACCGGCCTGCTCCATTGCATGCCAGAGCCCCGTCGACACCGTGATTGCGTTGCCCCCGAGCCCCAGCGTCATCGGTGCCAGCATCGGCACGGCAAGCGAGGTGATGTTCAGCGAGGCGGCGATCGGCATCGGCGCCAGCATGTGGGCGACGTCGAAATGGCCGATGGCGATGCGGTCGCGGATATTCGCCCACGAGGTCTCCCGCACGAGCCGCAGATCGACGCCCTCTTCCGCGGCAAAGCCCCGTTCGGCGGCCGCGACCAGCAGCGCGCTGTCGAGAAGCGGAATGAAGCCGGCAGTCACCGTGTCGCCATCGGATCGGTTCATCGCGTGTCCTACGTCTCCAGAAGTCCGCTTGAAATGACCAGCCCTTCGGCCACCTCGATGATCCGTCGCCCCTGGTTCATCGCCGCCTTGCGCAGGAGGCGGTAAGCCTCGTCCTCGCTCACCCCCCGGTTGCGCATCAGGATGCCCTTGGCCCGCTCGATGGTCTTGCGGTCGGCAAGTTCCGTGCGCGCCTCCTCCAGCTCCTGGGACAGCCGGCTGAACGCCTTGAACCGGCTGATCGCCATGTCGAGGATCGGCTTCACCCGCTCCCGCTTGAGCCCGTCGACCACATAGGCGGAAACGCCCGCGTCGACCGCTGCCTCGATCACGCCGCTTTCGGACCGGTCGACGAACATGGCGATCGGCCGGCGCACCGCGCGCGACACCTGGAACATGTGCTCGAGCTGGTCGCGATTGGGGTTTTCCAGATCGATGACGATGACATCCGGGTCGATCTCGGTGATCCGCCGCACAAGGCCGTCCATGTTGTCGACGACGATCACCCGCTCATGGCCGGCATCGCGCAGGCCCTGCTCGATGATGGACGAGCGGATCCTGTTTGCATCGATCACAAGAATGGAAAGCGGGTCGCGCATGCCCATATTATGCGCATGCCGTAAATTTGTTCAATCACACTTTTGCTGCGGCGCAGCGCAAGCCGGTGGAAAACGTCGCGTCAGTCGCCGATCGGCTTCGGACCGACATCCTTGGACAGCGGCATCAGCGAGGTTCGGATGCGGCGAAGATACTCCTTCACCCGCTCCGGACGCTTGCGGGCAGCGCCGGCGGCAAGAACGTCGACAATCGCCGTAAAGGCCAGCCGCGACGCGCTCGGCTTGAAGATGTCCTGGTCTTCCGGCAGGTCGACGCCGATGGTGATGTCCGTCGCCAGAGCCAGATCCGAACCCGCCTTGGTCAGGCTCAGCGTCTGGGCTCCGTATTGCCGGGCGATCGCCACGCTGTCGAGCAGCTCCGCCGGCGAGCCGCTGGCCGAGACCGCGAAGACCACGTCGCCCCGCTCCAGTGTCGAGGCAAGCATGCGCTGCAGGTAGCCGTCCGAATGCGCTTCCGCCGGGATACCGAGGCGGAAGAAGCGGTTCGCGCCCTCCCGCGCCACATTCGCCGAACCGCCACCGACGCCGAAGAAGATGATGCGCCTTGCCCCGGCAAGCAGGTCGATGGCGGCCTGTATCGCCGCGCTGTCGAGCTGTCCGCGCGCCGTGTTGAGCGTGTCGACCAGCGCCCCGAAAACCTGTGCGACGAGCTGGTCGGAGACCGAGCTGTCATTGCCCGGTCCGCCGAGATATTGCAGCGACACGGCGACGCTTTGTGCGAAGCGGATCTTGAAGTCCTTGAACCCGTCGCAGCCGAGCGTCTGGCAGAAGCGGTTGACGGTGGCATCCGAAACCCCTGCCCCGGCCGCGATCTCGCTCTGCCGCTGGTAGGCGATGGTTTCCAGGTTGGCGAGCACATAATCCGCCACCCGCTGCTCGCGCTTGGCGAATGCCCCGTCCAGCCGCCGCAACTGCGCAATGATGTCGATGACCTTGGTCACGGCCTCCCCGCCCTCCTGCCGCGCGCCGGAGCGACGCGCGTCGGGTGCAAGGTTATTCGGGTTTGTAGGCGATGACATCCATCTCGACCTTGGCATCCACCATCAACGGCGACTGGACCGTCGAGCGGGCGGGGGGATTGTCGATGAAATGCCGCTCGAACACGGCGTTGAAGCTGGAAAAATCCCGCGCATCGTCGAGCCATACATTGACCTTGACGACATGCTCCAGCCCGCAACCGGCCAGCGCCAGAACGGACTTGATGTTCTCCACCACCTTTTCCGTCTGCGCGACGATGCCGCCGGTGATGATCTCGCCGCCCTCTGCCGGCACCTGGCCGGAGACATAGACGAAGTCTCCGGCACGCACCGCCTTCGCGAAAGGGCGCTTCTGTCCGCCCGCCGCCAGATCGGCCGTATCATAGCGAGTAATGCCAAGGGTCATGCTGCGTCTCCATTCGATATGAAAATTTCTTTCATTACATACCGCAGTTTAGCAGATTTTCCAAATTCCCATTTGACAGTTTTCGCAATTTATGAAAATTTTTTACATAACGAGCAGCCGCCCACAGAGCCGGCGATCGTTGGATGACCCGCCGCGCCCCGACATGTCGGACGATGGCGGATCATCCGGCCCGACACCACAGGAGCCGCCAGAGGTCCCTTGCACCGGAGGAGTGAAATGTTTCGAAAGAATCGTTGGAAAACGGTACTCGCCGCCGCCCTTGCGACGTCGATGGCCAGCACGGCCTTTGCCGCCGGCACGCTGCGCTACGCCACGATCGGCGAGCCGCCCAGCCTTGACCAGCACGTGATCACCTCGGATCTCGCGACCACCATCGCCCATCACATGTTCGAGGGGCTCTACACGTTCGATGCCAGCAACGCGCCCGTGCCGCTGCTTGCCGAGAGCGACCGCATCGAGGATGACGGCAAGACCATCGTCATCACCCTGCGCAAGGACGTCACCTTCCACAATGGCGAGGACATGACCTCGGCCGATGTCGTCGCCTCGCTGCAGCGCTGGGGCGAGCACGGCTCGCGTGGCAGCCTTCTGTTCGCCAATGTCGAGAGCGTCGAGGCGACCGGCGACCTTGAAGTCACCCTCCGCCTGAAGGAGCCCTTCGGTCCCTGGAAGAACCTGATGGCCTTCATCAATGGCGGCCCGGCGATCTATCCGGCCTCCGTCGTTTCAGGCGCCGGCAAGGAGCCCATCGCGCCCGAACAGTATATCGGCACCGGCCCCTATCGCTTCGGCGAATGGTAGCCGAACCGCCATGTCGAGCTTGTCCGCTTCGACGACTACGATTCGCCCGAAGGCGGGCCGAACGGCTATGGCGGCGCCCGCAAGGCCGAGTTCGACGCCCTGCGCTTCATCCCGGTTCCCGATGTCGGCACCCGCGTCAGCGGCCTGCAGGCCGGCGACTACGACTACGCGGAAAACATCCCCGGCGATCTCTTCGCCGATCTCGACGCAAATCCGGACGTCAAGACGATCCTCAATGGCGGCCCGATCTTCGGCCTCGTCTTCCTCAATTCCAAGGACGGTCCGCTGAAGGAGAACTTCGCCCTTCGCCGCGCCATCCAGACAGCATTGAACAAGACGCCGGCCCTTCAGGTCGCCATCGGCCCGGAAAAGCTGTGGCGCGCCAACGGCTCGTTCCAGCCGGAAGGCAATGTCTGGTACACCGATGCAGGCACGGACAAGTTCAGCAAGGGCGACGCGGCCGCGGCCAAGTCGCTGGCGGCCGAGGCCGGCTACAATGGCGAGCCGATCAAGTTCATGGTCTCGACCAACTACGCCTTCCACTACGACATGGCGATCGTCTACACCAAGCAGCTCGCCCAGGCCGGTTTCAACATCGACCTGCAGGTCTATGACTGGGCGACGCTCATCAAGAAGCGCGCCGAACCGGACCAGTGGGACCTGTTCTTCACCCACCACGGCTTCGTTCCCGACCCGATCCTGATCTCGGTCATGAACGACAACTATCCCGGTTGGTGGACAACTCCGGAGAAGGCGGAGCTCAAGGCGAAGTTCACCGCCTCCTCCGATCCGGCCGAGCGCCAGAAGCTCTGGTCCGAGATCCAGGCCCTGATCTACGAGCAGGTCCCGACAATGAAGACGGGCGACATCTACACCTACAACATCGCCTCGCCCCGTCTTGAAGGCCTCGGGGAAGCGACCCTGATCTGGCCGCACTTCTGGAACGTCTCCAAGTAAGAGGCTTCCTCCCGGTCCCCTCCGGTCTTTGCGAAAAACCGTCCGTCGGACGACACTCATGCAAGGGCCGGGGGCGGACTTGGCCGCCCCCCGACACATCGCGGAAAGATACGCTCATGCTCGGATATGCGACGCGGAGACTGTTGGCGCTCGTGCCGACGCTGCTGGCCGCCTCCCTGCTCGTCTTCCTCTTCGTTCACCTGATCCCCGGCGATCCGGCAGCGGTATTGCTCGGCGACAGTGCCACGCCGGAGGAAATCGACGCGCTGACCCGCGAAATGGGTCTCGACCAGCCGCTCTATCAACAATACCTGCTATGGCTCGGCAACGTGCTGCAGGGCGATTTCGGCACCTCGATCTTCTTTCGCACGCCGGTGACCAGCGTGATTGCAGATGGCGCCGAAACCTCGGTCCTGCTGGCGGTCATGACGATGGTCTGGATCGTGCTCCTGGGCGTGCCGATCGGTGTCGCAGCGGCGACGAACCACGGCACCTGGATCGACCAGGTCACCTCCGGCGGCGCCATGTTGTTCGCCTCCGTCCCGACCTTCTGGCTCGGCCTCTACCTGATCCTGATCTTTTCCGTGACGCTCGGCTGGCTTCCTTCGTCCGGGTTCCCCTCGGTTTCCGACGAGGGCGGCCTTGCCAACCTGCGCTACCTGCTGTTGCCGAGCTTCACGCTCGCCGCGCCGAACGCGGCGCTGATCATCCGCCTGGTGCGCGCCTCCATGCTCGACGTGCAGCGCGAGGACCATGTCCGCACCGCCCGCGCAAAGGGCCTCGCGCCCTGGAAGGTCGCGACAAAGCATGTCTTCCGCAACGCGCTGATCGCCGTGGCCGCCGCCTTCGGCTTCACCTTCGCAGCCCTCGTCTCGGAGGCGGTGGTCACCGAAACCGTCTTCTCGCTGCCCGGCATCGGCCGCCTTGTCGTCCAGTCGATCCTGCGGCGCGACTATCCCGTCATCCAGGGCGTCATCCTGATCATCGTGGTGCTCTACATGGTCATCAACCTGCTGGTCGATCTCGCCTATGCCTGGCTCGATCCGAGAGTGTCGCTGAAATGACCCGCCTCTCCGCCCCTCGCGCACCTGCCCCTTCAACCCTGACGCAAGGAGGTTCGGCATGACCGCGCTCGCCGTCACGGGACGCATCTTCCGGGGCCGCCCGCTGGCCGGTCTCGGCCTCGCCTGGCTCTGCCTCGTCGTCCTCGCCGCCATCTTCGCGCCGCTGATCGTCCCCTACGATCCGCTCGAGATCGACCCGGTCGTGCGCCTCACCCCGCCCGGGGCGGAACACCTGTTCGGCACCGACCATTTCGGCCGCGACACCTTCTCGCGCAGCATCTACGGCGCGCGCATGGCGATCGTCATCGGCATCGGCTCCGTCCTCGTGGCGCTTGTCGCCGGCGGGCTCACCGGCATGTTGTCGGCCTATTTCACCCGGCTCGGCAGCGTCCTGATGCGCGTTGTCGACGTGCTGATGGCCTTCCCCGCGCTGCTGCTCGCCCTCGTTCTGATGACGCTTCTGGAGCGCAGTGTCGTCAACACGGTGATCGTCATCGGCATCGTCTACGCCACGACCACCGCCCGCATCCTGTTCGGCATGACACTGAAGCTGAAGGGAGAGGTCTTCGTCGACGCCGCCACCTGTTCGGGCGCCGGCAATGCCAGCATCCTGTTCCGCCACATCCTGCCCAACCTGGTCTCGCCGCTGCTCGTCCAGGCGAGCTTCATCTTCGCCTTCGCCCAGCTCCAGGCCGCCGCTCTCGACTTTCTCGGCCTCGGCCTGCCTCCGGAAGTGCCGAGCTGGGGCAACATGCTGTCGGAATCGCGCATCTACGTCACACGTGCCTCCTGGCTGCTGCTCTTCCCCGGTGCGCTGATCATTCTCTCGGTCTTTTCCATGAACCTCGTCGGCGACGCGCTGCGCGACAGCATCGACCCGCGCTTCAAGAACGACATCAAGGGGGTCTGAGGCGATGGCAAACAGGTCTGAAAGACTGCTCGACATGCGCGGCCTGACGCTGGCCGTCGCCACCGGCGAGGGACTGCTGACGGTGGTCGAGGATCTCTCGCTGACGCTCGATGCGGGCGAGACGCTCGGCATCGTCGGAGAGAGCGGCTGCGGCAAGAGCCTCACCTCGCTCGCCATCATGGGGCTGCTGGAGGGCACGCCGGTGCGCGTGCTGGCCGGAGAAATCCTGTTCCAGGGGCGCGACCTCCTGCGCCTTCCGGCGCGCGAACGCAGGGCGATCATGGGCAACGAGATGTCGATGATCTTCCAGGAGCCGATGACCTCGCTCAATCCGGTCTACCGGATCGGCGACCAGATCGTCGAGACGATCCGCGAACACAGGAAGATATCGAAGTCCGCCGCACGCCAGCGGGCACTGGAACTGCTCACCATGGTCCGCATTCCCGATCCCGCCGGTCGCCTCGACAGCTACCCGCACCAGCTCTCGGGCGGTCAGCGCCAGCGCGTGATGATCGCCATGGCGCTCGCCGGATCGCCGCGCCTTCTGATCGCCGACGAGCCGACAACGGCGCTCGATGTCACCGTCCAGGCACAGATCCTCAAGCTCATCGTCGACCTTCAGGCGGAGACCGGCATGGGGGTCATGCTGATCTCGCACGACCTCGGCGTCATCGCGGAGACCTGCGACCGCATCGCCGTCATGTATCGCGGCCGCGTCGTGGAAAGTGCCGCCTCCGCCGAACTGTTCAGCGCCATGCGTCACCCCTATACGCGCGGCCTTCTCGATTCGATCCCCGAGGCCGACGAGGACGTCGACCGGCTCACCGCCATTCCCGGCCGCGTACCGATGCTGGACGAAGCGCTTGCCGGCTGCGCCTTCCATCCGCGCTGCACACGCGCCGGCAAGGGCTGCGACGAGGTCGTGCCGGGCCTCGATATGATCGCGCCCTCCCACCTCGTTCGCTGTCACTATCCACTGGAGCAGGACGCATGAGCGACACCGCGACACCCCTTCTTCGGGTCCGGGACCTGAAGACCCATTTCCCCCTGCGCAAGGCCGGACTGTTCGGTGGCAAGGCCCGCGTTCTGAAGGCCGTTGACGGGGTCTCCTTCGATCTCGCGAAAGGCGAGGTGCTCGGCATTGTCGGCGAAAGCGGCTGCGGCAAGTCGACGGTCGGCCGCACCCTGACGAGGCTGGAGCCGGCGACTTCCGGCGAGGCGCTGCTTGACGGCAGGGACATCCTGCCCCTGTCGCCCTCGGCCTTCCGGCCGCTACGCCGCGACATCCAGATGATCTTCCAGGATCCCTTCGCCTCGCTCAACCCGCGCCTCACCATCGAGCAGACCCTGGCAGAGCCCGTGCGCATCCACGGACTGGCGAAGGGACGCGAAGCGATCCGCGCCCGCATCGCCGACACGCTCGCCAAGGTCGGCCTGGATCCCAAGGTGATGCACCGCCACCCGCACGAGTTCTCCGGCGGTCAGCGCCAGCGCATCGGCATCGCCAGGGTGATGATCGTCGAGCCGCGCCTCGTCATCGCCGACGAGGCGGTTTCCGCCCTCGATGTCTCGATCCAGGCGCAGGTGCTCAACCTGATCAAGGACTTGCAGCGCGAAAGCGGCATCTCGATGCTGTTCATCTCGCATGATCTCGGCGTCGTCCGGCACATTTCCGACCGGGTCGCGGTCATGTATCTCGGCCGCATCGTCGAGACGGCGCCCAAGGCCCTGCTGTTCAACCGGCCCGCGCATCCCTATACGCGCCTGCTGCTTGCCTCCATCCCGCGCATCCGCCCCGGACGCCAGCCTGTCGCCGATCTCGGCGAGCCGGGCAATGCCGCCGCGCCGCCTCCCGGTTGCGCCTTCCATCCCCGCTGCCCCTTCGCCACCGATGTCTGCCGCACCACCCGGCCGGAAATCGCGGATATGGGCGAGGGACAATCCACCGCCTGCCACCATGCCGGCCAGCTTCTCGGGGAGGCCGCCTGATGGCCGTGCCTAAACGTGTCTTCGTCGGATCGCTTGCGACCGAGACCAACACCTTCTCGCCGCTTCGCACCGACCTGCAGGACTTCAAGGACAGCTTCTATGCTCCTCCCGGAGCGCATCCGCCGACCCCGACGCTCTGCAGCGCCGTCTTCCCGGTCGCGCGCGAACGCGCCCGCCAGTACGACTGGCAGGTGATCGAGGGCACCGCCACCTGGGCCGAGCCCGGCGGCATCGTCAACGGCCGCACCTGGGAGTTCCTGAGGGACCAGATGTTCGAGGAAGTGCGCGCGGCCATGCCGCTCGACATTGTCCTGCTCGGCCTGCACGGCGCCATGGTGGCGGAAAACTGCCTCGACTGCGAAGGCGAGATCATCGAAGGCGTCCGCCGCATTGTCGGCCCCGACGCCATCATCGGCGTCACCTTCGATCCGCACAGCCATCTCAGCGCGAAACGCACCGACAATGCCGACATCATTGTCGTCTTCAAGGAGTTCCCGCATACCGATTTCGTCATCGCGGCGGAAAGCCTCGTCGATCTTGCCCATCGCACCTCGACCGGAGAGGTCCGCCCGCGCATCTCGGTCTTCGACTGCCGCATGATCGAGGTGCTGCCGACCAGTCGCGAGCCAATGCGCGGTTTCGTCGACCGGATGAAGGCGCTGGAGGGGCATGACGGCATTCTCTCCGTCTCCGCCATTCACGGCTTCATGGCCTCGGACGTGCCCGATCTCGGGTCCCGCATCGTCGTCGTCACCGATGACGATGCGTCTGCCGGAGACCGGCTGGCAGAGCGCCTCGGCATGGAGCTCTACTCCTTCCGCGGTCGCACGCGGCCGGAGTTTCTGACCCCCGCGGCGGCCCTTGATGCCGCAGCGAAGCTCACCGCCGGGCGAGGCGGCGCCCCCGTCGTCATCGCCGATGTGTGGGACAATCCGGGCGGCGGCGTGCCCGGCGATTCCACCATTGTCCTGCGCGAGATGATGGCACGCGGCGTCACCGACGCCGCGCTTGCCTCGATCTGGGATCCGATTGCCGTGCGCACCTGCATTTCCGCCGGCGAGGGCGCGCGGCTGCCATTGCGCTTCGGCGGCAAGATGTCGGCGGCCGCCGGCGAGCCGATCGATGCCGAGGTATTGGTGGAAAGGGTCGTGCGCGACGCGGTGCAGAGCTTCGGCACCAGCGTCGTGCCGCTCGGCGATTCCGTCACCATCCGCGTCGCCGGCATTTCCGTGGTGCTCAACACGGTGCGCTCGCAGATCTTCAGCCCCGATGCCTTTTCCAACATGGGGATCGATCCGCTTTCACGGAAAATCCTGGTTGTGAAGTCGACCAATCACTTCCACGATGCCTTCTCGCGGATCGCCTCGCACATCCTCTACGCGGCTGTCGACGGACCCTATCCAAGCGATCCGGCGAAAAACGAGTACCGCAACCTCACCCGCGCCATCTGGCCGCGCGTCGAGGATCCGCATGCGAACGACACCGGACAGGAACGCCTCCATGTGCGCTGAAGCGCCCGAAAGCCTCATCGCCGAAACGCCCGCAATCGTCATCGACGAGGCGGTCGTCCGGCGCAACATCGCCCGCTTCCAGGCCCATCTGGACAGCCATGGCGTCAAGTCGCGCCCGCATATCAAGACGCACAAGCTGCCCCGTTTCGCCAGGGCACAGGTCGAGGCCGGCGCGAAAGGCATCACCTGCCAGAAGATCGGCGAGGCCGAGGTGATGGCCGATGCCGGGCTCGACGACATCCTCATCACCTTCAACATTCTCGGCCCCGCCAAGCTTGCCCGGCTGAAAGCGCTGGCCGCCCGCCTCTCCCGTCTCGCCGTCGTCGCCGACAGCGCGGTCACGATCGAAGGGCTCGCAGCCGCCTTCGCCGACGGGCCCGCAAAGCTTCATGTGATGGTCGAATGCGACACCGGGGCAGGCCGCTGCGGCGTGCAGACGCCGGAAGAAGCCGCCGCGCTGGCCGCGCGGATCGACACAGCGCCGGGCCTTTCCTTCGCCGGACTGATGACCTATCCGGCTCCCGGAGGCGCGGCCGATGTGGAGCGTTTCATGGGTGAGGCGCTGGCCGCTCTTGCCGGGCGCGGCATCGCCTGCCCGGAGATCTCGTCGGGCGGCTCGCCCGACATGTGGGCCTCCGGCGCGCCGGGCGGCGAAAAGAGCCTCGTCACCGAGTACCGGGCGGGCACCTATATCTACAACGACCGTTCGCTGGTGGAACGCGGTGCCTGCGCGCTCGAGGATTGTGCCCTCGTCGTCGAGGCGACCGTGGTCAGCCTGCCGACCCCGACCCGCGCCATCGTCGATGCCGGGTCAAAGGCCGTGTCCTCGGATCTTCTCGGCCTGACCGGCCACGGCACCGTCATCGGCCATCCGCAAGCCAGGATCGTCGCGCTCAGCGAGGAACACGGCACCATGGAGGTGCCTGCCGGCAGCCTCGCGGTCGGCCAGCGCGTCCATATCGTGCCGAACCATGTCTGCGTGGTGTCCAACCTCTTCGACAGCGCCTTTCTGAAGAGGGCGGACGGCACGATCGAGGAGATCGCCATCGCAGCGCGCGGCCGCGTGACCTGAGCCGCTTTCTCGCGAAAGCCGAAAAGAACGCCGTTCAGCGCTCGCGCATGGCATGGGCGATCTGGTCGCCGAGCGGCTTGACCAGATAGGAGAGCACGGTGCGTTCCTGGGTCTCGACAAAGACCTCCACCGGCATGCCGGGCAGCAGGGCCTTGCCGTCGAGCTTGGCAAGCTCGCCCTCGTCGATGGTCAGACGGGCGGTGTAATAGTCCGTGCCCGTGCGTTCGTCCCGGCTGAGGTCCGGCGCGATGCTTGCCAGATGCGCCCTGACCTCCGGCGTCACCCGCTGGTCGAAGCTCGGAAAGCGGACCCGCGCCGTCTGCCCGGCGCCGATCTGGTCGATGCTGACCGGCGGGATCCTGGCCTCGACGACAAGCTGGTCGGTCTGCGGGACGACGCGCATCACCGTTTCGCCGGGCGCCACCACGCCGCCGATCGTGTGCACGGCGAGCTGGTGCACGAAGCCGCCGCGCGGCGCGCGGATCTCGATGCGGCTGAGCTGGTCCTCGGCGGCGATCTTCTGCTCCTCCAGCTGGGCGATGCGGGCACGCACCTCCTGGAGTTCCTGCAGGACCTCGGCCCGGCGCTCGTCGTCCAGCTGCAGCACCTGGATGCGCCGCTCGCTCATCGCCTCGCGCGCCTGCGCGATCTGCGCCACATAGCCGCCGCGCTCGCCGATCAGCCGCGCCCGGTCGCGCCGCAGGGCGGTTACCCGGTTGCGGGAGATCAGCTTCTTGGCGAGCAGGTCTTCAAGGTCACGCAACTCATCCTCGATCAGCCGGATCTCGTCGCTCTTGCCGTCGCGCTGCGCGGCGAAGCCCTCGATCTGGCGCTCGAACTGGACGATCTGCTCGCCCAGCTGCTGCTTGCGGCCGGCAAGCGCGCTGCGCCGTGCCTCGAACAGCGCCTGCTGGCTCTCCTCGATGTCCGCCCGGCCCGGTCCCTCATACCCGCCGCTCGAGAAGTCCACTGCCTCCTCGCCCGTCTGCTCGGCGACGAGCCGGGCCTGACGTGCGCCGAGTTCGACAAGCTGGCGGGTGATCACCGCCAGGTTTGCCCGCGTCACCGTGTCGTCGAGGCGCACCAGGAGGTCGCCGGCGGCCACCCTGTCGCCGTCGCGCACGAGCACTTCCTTGACGATGCCTCCCTCGCGGTGCTGCACGTCCTTGACGTTGCTTTCCACGACCACCGTGCCGCTGGCCACCACCGCGCCGGAAATCTCCGTCAGGGCCGCCCAGGCCCCGACGCCGCCGACAAGCAGGAAGGCAAGGGCCAGCGCCATCAGGAGATGCCGGCGAATGCTGCGCGTGAGGGCGCGGTCGCTGGTCGCCTCGGATCCCGTTTCGCCGCTTGCCATCTCAGGCAGCCCCCTGCTGCCGCGCCGGCGCGATGATCTTCTTCATGACTTCGGCCTTCGGTCCCAGCGTCACCACGCGTCCTTCCTGCAGCAGCAGGATCGTGTCGACAGCGGCAATCGCGCTTGGCCGGTGGGCGATGACGATGACGATCGAGCCCTTCTGGCGCAGGGCCGCGACCGCCTGGGTAAGCGCCGCCTCGCCCTCGGCGTCCAGATTGGAATTCGGCTCGTCGAGCACCACCAGGAAGGGATTGCGATAGAGCGCCCGGGCAAGCGCGATGCGCTGGCGCTGGCCGCCCGACAGGGTCAGGCCCGCACCGCCGATCTGCATGTTGTAACCGTCCGGCAACCCGACGATCATGTCATGCACCTGGGCGAGCTTCGCCGCCTCGATCACGTCCTCGTCGCGGGCCTGCGTGTCGAAACGAGCGATGTTTTCCGCGATCGTGCCCTCGAACAGCTGGATGTCCTGCGGCAGGTAGCCGATGAAGCGGGCGATACGCTCGTCCGGCCACTGGGAGAGCTCGGCCCCGTCCAGCCGGACCGCCCCGCGCATCGCCGGCACGACGCCGACAATGGCGCGCGCCAGCGTCGACTTGCCCGAGCCCGACGGGCCGATGATGCCCAGCCCGTCGCCGGCATTGAGGGCAAAGCTGACCCCGTGCACAAGCGGTTCACGCAGGCCCACCGGCGCGCAGAACACCTGTTCCAGCTTCAGGCTCTTCTCCGGCAGCGGCAGGGTCAGGCGCGGCTCCGCCAGCGTCTCGTCGCCAAGCGTCTGGCGCAGGCGGGCAAGGCCCTGCCGCGCCGTGACGAAACCGCGCCAGTGGCCAACGGCCTGCTCGACGGGCGCCAGCGCCCGCGAGGTCAGGATCGAGGCGGCGATCATGACGCCCGGCGTGATCTCCTGGCCGATCGCGAGCCAGGCGCCGACACCGAGAATTGTCGATTGCAGCAGGAAGCGGAACGCCTTGATGGTCGAGCCGAAGAGCGTCATCCGGTCGGTCGCGATACGTTGCTTGACCAGGAAGCGGTCGTTCGCCTCCTCCCAGCGCGACTGCAGCGCCTCTCCCATGCCCATGGCACGCACCGCCTCGGCGTTGCGGCGGCCCGTCTCCACATGGGCGGACCTGAGCGCGCCCTCGCGCGCCGCCTCGGCCGCCGGCCCGCGCGAAAAGGCCTCGTTCAGGGCAATCAGCGCGCAGATCACCAGCGCACCGGCAACCGCCACATAGCCGAGCACGGGATGGAACAGGTAGACGATCGCCAGATAGACCGGCATCCAGGGCAGGTCGAAGATCGCCGACGGTCCGGCGCCCGACAGGAAATGGCGCAGCGCGTCGAGATCCTGGACCGGACGCACCACCTCGCCGCGCTGGCCGAGCACGAGCGGCAACCGGTTCGACACCCGGTAGGCAATGGCCGAGAGCCTTGCATCGACCCTTTGCCCGAGACGGGAGAGAATGCGTCCGCGCAGCATTTCGAGCAGGCCGAAGAAGACGAACAGCACCGCCGTCAGTCCGCCGAGCACCACCAGGGTCGGCACGGACCCGCTCGCCAGCACCCGGTCGTAAACCTGCAACATGAACAGCGGGCCGGTCAGCATCAGCAGGTTGATCAGCAGGCTGAGGCCGCCGGTACCTGCAAGCGCCGCCCTCAGGGAGCGCAGTGCCTCGGACACCACCGAACCGTGTCCTGCGCCCGCTTTGTCGACCATTGCCATTGCCCGCAATAAGAAACCTTCGGAAAGTGCTGCAATCTGACCTCATTTGGCACGTCTGTCCACAGCACAGGCCGTGATGGCGTCGCTCACACTTCGTCCGGGTCGAAATACTCCGAATGTGCGGCCCGGATCTCCTCGATGATCCCGGCGATGCGCCCCAGATGGGCCCGCATGCGTGTGATCGCGGCCTCCTCGTCGCCCGATCGCAGCGCATCGAAAATCTCGATGTGGTCGTCCAGCGCCAGTTGCGCTCCGTTTTGCAGGGACAGGTAGCGCACCCGGTCCATATGCGCCTTGTGATCGCGGATCAGCGCCCAGACATGACCGTGGCCGGCGATCTCGCAAATCCTGCTGTGAAAGGCATCGTCGAACGCATGGAAACCGGAGCGGTCGCCGCGCTCGACTGCCTTCTTTTGCTTCCCCAGCAGCACCTCGAGATCCGCGATGTCGGAGGCTGCCATGTTCGCCATCGCCGCGCGCACCGTCTCCAGTTCCAGCGCCGTGCGGATGAAGCGCGCACGATGCACCGCCTCGATGGAGATCGGGGTCACCACGGTCGCACGCTGCGGCCGGATGGAGACGAAGCCCTGCTGCGACAGGCGGTAAAAGGCATCGCGCACCGGTTGCCGGCTGACACCCATGCGCTTGGCGACCTCCGCCTCCGACAGTTTGGTGCCGGGCAGAAGCTCAAGGTCGACGACCCGGTTGTAGAGCTCGGCAAAGACGAGATCGGTCACCGACGGCACACGCGACATGTCGAGCGCCCGAAGCTTGATCTGTTCCGTCATACGCCTGTCTCTCCCTCTGGCGCAGTCCCGTCTTGCAAGGCGGGCCCGCCGGTGTTCCGCCGCGCCCTCGGCGCTGAACCCCGGGGGAACGTGTGCGGGAGCAGCGCCTTCCCGCCTTCTGCGGACGCCTCGTCCTACAGACTGGCCGCCGGTTTGACAATTCGTCGTAGCCGGCCGGGAGGGCGTTGACTCAACTTGCAGACTAACATATTAGATTACTAGTCTGATAACCACCTCAAAAGAAGGGGGCATCAGCAAACCCTTCCGGGAGGACTGGAATGCCGATACTGGACGACGACCGGCTGTTTCCGGCGGATGAGCGGACGCGCGGCCTTGCCCGCGCGCTTCACCGCTCGATCCGCGACCTGCCGATCGTCAGTCCCCACGGCCACACGGATCCGGCCTGGTTCGCGCTGAACGAGCCCTTTCCCGATCCGGCCAGTCTCTTCGTCGTGCCCGACCACTACGTCTTCCGCATGCTGTGCTCGCAAGGGATCGCCCTGACCGATCTCGGCGTGCCGCGCATCGACGGCGGCGACACCGAGCAGGACCCGCGCAGGATCTGGCGCCTCTTCGCCGGGAACTTCCACCTGTTTCGCGGCACGCCCTCGGCCATGTGGATCAATCACGCCTTCCAGGATGTCTTCGGCATCGGGGAGCCCCTGTCGGCGGCAACGGCCGATGCCACCTACGACCAGATTGCCGACTGTCTCGCCCGGCCCGACTTCCGCCCGCGCGCGCTGTTCGAGCGTTTCAACATCGAGGTCATCGCCACGACGGAATCGGCCCTCGATCCGCTGGACCATCATCGCGCCATCCGCGATGGCGACTGGACCGGCCGGGTCGTCACCGCCTATCGTCCGGACGCCGTCATCGATCCGCAGTTCGAAGGGTTTGCCGACAATGTCGCCCGTCTGGGCGAACTGACCGGCGAGGACGCGACCGGCTGGGCCGGCTATCTCGCCGCCCACCGGATACGGCGCGGGTTCTTCAAGGCCCACGGCGCCACCTCGACCGATCACGGCGTGCCGAACGCCCGCACCGAGAACCTGTCGCAGCCCGCCGCCGCCGCGCTTTTCGACAAGGCACTTGCCGGTCGCTGCGACGCGGAGGAGGCAGACCGCTTCCGCGCTCACATGCTGACGGAGATGGCCCGCATGAGCCTCGACGACGGGCTTGTCATGCAGATCCATCCCGGCGCTTTCCGCAACCATTCGGACCGGATCATGGCCCGTCACGGCCGCGACAAGGGCTTCGACATCCCCACCCGCACCGACTATGTGCACGCGCTGAAGCCGCTGCTCGACGCGGTCGGTCTGGAACCCGGCCTCACCATCATCCTCTTCACGCTGGACGAGACCTCCTACGCCCGCGAACTGGCGCCGCTTGCCGGCGTCTATCCCGCGCTGCGCCTCGGTCCGCCCTGGTGGTTCCACGACAGCCCGGAAGGGATGCGTCGTTTCCGCGAGATGGCGACGGAGACCGCCGGTTTCTACAACACGGTCGGCTTCAACGACGACACCCGCGCCTTCTGTTCCATCCCCGCCCGCCATGACGTGGCGCGGCGGGTCGATGCCGCTTTCCTCGCCGACCTCGTCGTCTCCGGACGGCTTGGCGAAAGCGAGGCATACGAGGTCGCCCGCGACCTCGCCTATACCCTGGTCAAGGCCGCCTACAAGCTCTGACCCGGTTGTCACTGCTCAAGGGAGGAACGAGCATGAAGCATTGGAAGAACCTGACGGCAGCGGTTGCGCTGCTTGCCGCATCCGCGCTGTCCGCGCAGGCCGCCGACACGGTGCTGCGGTCGTCCGACACTCATCCCGACGGCTACCCGACGGTGGAGGCCGTCAAGCACATGGGCAAGCTGCTCGAGGAGCGCACCAACGGCCGCCTCGGGATCGAGGTGTTCCACTCCGCCCAGCTCGGACAGGAGAAGGACACGATCGAGCAGACGCAGTTCGGCGTCATCGACATGAACCGCGTCTCGCTCGGCCCGTTCAACAACATCATCGAGGAGACCCAGATCCCCTCGCTGCCCTACATCTTCCGCTCGGTCGAGCACATGCACAAGGTCATGGACGGCCCCGTCGGCGAGGAGATCCTTGCCGCCTTTGCCGATCACGACCTGATCGGCCTCGCCTTCTATGACGGCGGCTCGCGCTCCTTCTACAACAGCCAGAAGCCGATCACCTCCATGGACGATCTCTCCGGCATGAAGTTCCGCGTCATGCAGTCGGACCTCTTCGTCGACATGGTCAGCGCGCTCGGCGCCAACGCCACGCCGATGCCCTATGGCGAGGTCTATTCCTCGATCCAGACCGGCGTCATCGACGGTGCCGAGAACAACTGGCCCTCCTTCGAGAGCTCCGGCCATTTCGAGGTCGCCAAGTACTACACGCTCGACCAGCACCTGATCGTTCCGGAAGTCCTGGTGATGTCGAAGAAGTCCTGGGAAAAGCTCTCGGCCGAGGACCAGGCGATCGTCCGCCAGGCGGCCAAGGACTCCGTCCCCCACATGCGCAAGCTGTGGGCCGAGCGCGAGGCAGCGTCCGAGGCCAAGGTCCGCGAGGCCGGCGTCGAGATCATCACCGATATCGACAAGACGCCGTTCATCGAGGCAATGAAGCCGGTCTACGAGAAATACGTGACCTCCGACAAGCTGAAGGACATGGTCGCGCGCATTCAGGCGACGGAATAACCTGTTTGTGAGCAAGGGCCCGCGGCGGAGCCACCGCCGCGGGTCGTTTCACGCCGGGAGGACGGGATCTTGCAGGACACACTGAAGGGCATTGCCCGAACCACCGCCGTCATGGCCCGGATCGCCCTCTGGCTTTCGGGCACCGGGCTGGTGCTGATGACCGCCTTCATCGCCGTGCAGGTGTTCTTCCGCTACGTGCTCAACGACAGCCAGTCATGGACCGAGCCCGCCTCGGTGATGATCATGGGCTGGTTCATCTTTCTCGGCGCCGCCGTCGGCATTCGCGAGGGCTATCACCTGTCCTTCGATGTGCTGCTCTACGTCCTGCCCGACCGCGTCAAGCTGATCCTGCATTCGGTCTCGGACGCGGTCGTCGTCGCCTTCGGCTGCGGCATGATCTGGTTCGGGGCGCAACTCGCCGAGAAGACCGCCGCCAACAAGCTGCCCTCGCTCGGCATTTCCGGCGCCTTCGACTTCCTACCCCTCGTCGCCGGCGGCGTGCTCGTCGTGCTCTTCTCGCTGGAGCGCCTGGCGCGCCGGGCCGCCGGCCTGCCGACCGCCCGCTTCGGCGAAACCGAACTGGAGGATTGACCCCGATGGAGCTCTGGATCCTCTTCGGAACCTTCACTTTCCTGTTGTTGATCGGCACGCCTGTCGCCTTCTGCCTCGGCGTCGCCTCCTTCGCCACCATCCTGTCCCTGGGACTGCCTCCTGTCGTCGTCTTCCAGCGGTTGAACTCGGGCGTCTCGGTCTTCGCCCTGATGGCGATCCCCTTCTTCATCTTCGCCGGCGAGCTGATGGTGCGCGGCGACATCGCCCGCCGCCTGGTGGCGCTGGCGGGCGCGCTTGTCGGTCACCTGCGCGGCGGCCTCGGCCAGGTCAACATCACCGCCTCGGTCCTTTTCGGCGGCATTTCAGGATCTGCAGCCGCCGACGCATCAGCCATCGGCGGGTTGATGATCCCGCAGATGAAGGAGCGCGGCTACGACGTCGACTACGGCGTCAACGTCACCGTCGTCTCCTCGATCATCGCCCTGATGCTGCCGCCCTCGCACAACATGATCATCTACTCGATCTCCGCCGGCGGACGCATCTCCATCGCAGACCTGTTCACCGCCGGCATCATTCCGGGCCTGCTGCTCGCCCTCGCGCTGATGGTCGCGGCCTGGTACGTGGCCAGGAAGCGCGGCTATCCGATCGACAGGTTCCAGGGCTGGGGCGCCATCGGCTATCTCTTCGTCAACGCCATCCCCGGCATCCTCCTGATCGCCATCATCTTCGGCGGCGTCCGCTCCGGCGTCTTCACAGCCTCGGAAAGCTCCTGCATCGCCGTCGTCTACGCGCTCTTCGTCACGGCGATCGCCTATCGCACGATGAGCTGGACCGGCTTCGTCGCCGCCACCACGGCCGCCGTGCGCACCACCGCCATGGTGCTGCTCGTCATCGGCTGCGCCGCCGCCTTCGGCTGGCTGCTCGCCTATCTGAGGGTGCCGGCAACCCTCGTCGCCTTCATGCAGGACGTCTCGCAAAACCCGATCATGGTGCTGCTCCTGATCAACGTGCTGTTGCTGCTGCTTGGCACCTTCATGGACATGAGCCCGCTGATCGTCATCACCACGCCGATCTTCCTGCCCGTCGCCCAGGCCTTCGGCGTCGACCCCGTCCATTTCGGCGTCATCCTGATCCTCAACCTCGGCATCGGCCTGTGCACGCCGCCGGTCGGCGCAGTGCTCTTCGTCGGCTGCGCCGTCGGCCGCATCACCGTCTGGCAGGCCGTGCGCACCATCTGGCCGTTCTACTTCGCCGCCGTCGGCACGCTGCTGCTCGTCACCTATGTGCCGGGCCTGTCGCTGTGGCTGCCGGCCCTGTTCCGCTGATCCCCGGAGTATCGACCATGCAACCCCTTCAGACCTTTCCCGCCTTTTCCCCCGACAAGGGCGTCACTCGCCGGGTCCTTTCCGACAGCCCGCAACTGATGGTCGTCGCCTTCGACTTCGAAGCCGGCGCCGAAGGCAAACTGCACAACCATCCGCACATCCAGTCGACCTATGTCGAAAGCGGCCGGTTCGTCTTCTCGCTGGACGGCAACGAGTTCGAGGTCGGTCCCGGCGACAGTTTCGTCATCCCTTCCGACGCGGTGCATGGCTGCCGCTGTCTGGAAGGCGGCCGTCTGATCGACGGCTTCACCCCCCGTCGCGACGATTTTCTCTGATCGCCCGCATCCCTGTTTCGTGGCCCGCGCATCTCGCGGGCCATGCCCCCTGTTTCAAGGACCCGTCATGCTCAGCGTTGAAACCCGCCACGCCATCCACCAGGACCATGCAAAGACCATGGGCACGGACGAGTTGCGCCGCCACTTCCATGTCGGCGGCCTGTTCCGCGAGGGCGAGATCCGTCTCGTCTACACCCACTACGACCGCTTCGTCATGGGCGGCGCGGTGCCGGGCACCGGCACGCTGACGCTGGACAAGGTCGAGGAGACCCGCACCGCGACCTTCCTGGAACGCCGCGAGATGGCGATCGTCAATATCGGCGAGCCCGGCACGGTTTCGACGGACGGCAACAGCTGGACGCTGGAGCGCGGCGACGTGCTCTATCTCGGCATGGGCACCGGTGCCGTCAGTTTCTCGGGCGCGGGCCGCTTCTACATCACCTCGGCCCCGGCGCACCGGGCCCTGCCGGCGCGGCTCATCCGCCTGTCGGACTCCAACTGCGTCAAGCTCGGCGCCGTCGAGACGTCCAACAAGCGCACCATCAACCAGTTCGTCCATCCGCTTGTGATGGAAAGCTGCCAGCTCGTGCTCGGCTACACCACGCTTGAGGACGGCTCCGTCTGGAACACCATGCCCGCCCATGTCCACGACCGGCGGATGGAGGCCTATCTCTATTTCGACATGTCCGAGGAGCAGCGCGTGCTGCACCTGATGGGCGAGCCGCAGGAGACCCGCCATCTCGTCGTCGCCAACGAGGAAGGCGCGCTGTCGCCGCCCTGGTCGATCCATTCGGGCGCGGGAACCGGCTCTTATACGTTTATCTGGGCGATGGCCGGCGACAATGTCGACTACACCGACATGGACTTCGTCAGCATGGCGGACATGAAATGACCGCCGCACAGCCCGCCTCCCCCTTCTCGCTTGCCGGCCGCAAGGCGCTGGTCACCGGCGCCAATGCCGGCATCGGCCAGGCGATCGCCGTGGCGCTCGCCGCTGCCGGCGCCAGCGTCACCTGCGCCGGCCGCCGCGCCTGCGACGAAACGGTGGCCGCCATCGCGGCCGCCGGCGGATCAGCCGACAGCGTGATCCTCGACTTCGCCGACCCGATGGCGGCAACCGACACCTTCACCGGTGCCGGCTACACGATCCTCGTCAACAATGCCGGCATCATCCGCCGCGCCGACAGTGCCGACTTCACCGAGGCCGACTGGGACGCGGTGATGGACACCAACCTGAAGGCATTGTTCTTCACCGCCCAGGCCTTCGGCCGCGAGCTTCTCGCCAGGGACGAGGCCGGCTCCGTCGTCAACATCGCCTCGCTGCTGTCCTTCCAGGGGGGCATCCGCGTGCCCTCCTACACCGCCGCCAAGCACGGCGTTGCCGGCGTCACCAAGATTCTCGCCAACGAATGGGCGGCGAAGAACATCAACGTCAACGCCATCGCGCCCGGCTATATCGCCACCGCCAACACCGCTGCCCTGCGCCAGGACGCGGCCCGCAACGCCGCCATCCTGGAGCGCATTCCCGCCGGCCGCTGGGGCGATCCGCAGGACATCGCCGGAACCGCCGTCTTCCTCGCCTCCGCCGCCGCCCGCTACATCCACGGAGCGGTGATCCCCGTCGACGGAGGCTGGCTTGCCCGCTGACCTGCTCCGCCTTGCCCGGTCCGGCGCGCCGAAGCCCGGGACCGGCATCGTCCATCTCGGCCTCGGCGCCTTCTTCCGCGCCCATGGCGCCCTCTACATCGCCGAGGCGATGGCCGCCTCGGGCGGCGACTGGGGCATTGCCGGCGTGTCGCTCAAGCGGCCCGACCAGCGCGACCGGCTCGCCCCGCAGGGCTTTGCCTATACCGCGCTCGAGCTTGGCTCTGATCGTCCCGCCGCCCGCACCGTCGAGGTGCTGGCCGACATGCTCGTGGCGCCGGAAGACCCGCAGGGCGTCATCGCCCTGATGGCCGATGCGGGCGTGAAGATCGTCACGCTGACCGTCACCGAGAAGGGCTACTGCCACCAGCCGGCAACCGGCCGGCTCGACCGTACCCATCCCGACATTCTCGCCGACCTCGCCGATCCCGATCGCCCGGTCTCGGCCGTCGGCTTCCTCGTCGCGGCGCTGGCCCGCCGCCGTGCCGCCGGCATCCCGCCCTTCACGGTGCTCACCTGCGACAACCTTCCCGACAACGGCCATCTGGTGAAGGGCGTCGTTCTGGAGCTTGCAGGCCTCATCGACCCGGCCCTTGCCGAATGGATCGCGGAAGAGGCCCGTTTCCCGTCGACCATGGTCGACCGCATCGTCCCGGCAACGACACCGGAGGACCTCGACCGCGTCGCCGAAATCACCGGTCGGCGGGACGAAAGCCCGGTGCTGCACGAGCCGTTTCGCCAATGGGTGGTGGAAGACGATTTCGTGCGCGGCGAGCGGCCGGATCTTGCCGCCGCCGGGGTCGAGCTTGTCGTCGATGTCGCGCCTTACGAGCTGATGAAACTGCGCTGCCTCAACGGCACCCATTCGGCGCTTGCCTATCTGGGCTATCTCGCGGGCCACCAGACCATCGCCGACACGATCGCCGACCCCGCCTTCTCGCGCTTTGCCGACAGGATCTGGACCGACGAGATCATCCCCGGCCTGACACCGCCCCCCGGCACCGACCTTGCCGCCTACACCACCGCACTGAAGACCCGCTATGCCAACCCGGCGATCCGCCACCGCACCTGGCAGATCGCCATGGACGGTTCGCAGAAGCTGCCGCAACGCATCCTGTCCCAGCTTGCCGAAGGCCTTGCCGCCGGCCGGCCCATGTCCGGCCTCATCCTCGCCGTCGCCGCCTGGATGACCTATGTCGGCGGCACGGATCTTTTCGGCAAGCCCGTCGACGTGCGCGATCCGCTCGCCCCCCGGTTGCGCGCCGCGCTGGACGGCGCGCCTGACAGCGCCGCAAAGGTCTCCGCACTTCTCGCCTTCAGGGAAATCTTCCCCGCGAGCCTTGCCGGCAACGAAGCCTTCCGCGCGTCCCTGGTGGAGGCCCATGCCGGGCTTGCCCGCCACGGCGCGCGCCACATGGTCGAGGCCGCACATGCTTGAAAGCTGGCGCTGGTACGGACCGCTCGACCGCATCGGGCTCGACGAGATCGCGCAGACGGGGGCACGCGGCATCGTCACCGCCTTGCACGAAGTGCCCTATGGCGAGGTCTGGACACGCGAGGCAATCGCCGCGCGCAAGGGGCTGATCGCCTCCTCCGGTCTCGACCTTGCCTGGAACGTGGTGGAAAGCCTGCCTGTGCACGAGCGGATCAAGCGCGGCGACGGCGATCTCTCCGCCCTTTTCGCCAACTACCGGCAGTCGCTCGCCAATCTGGCGGCCGAGGGGATCACCACCATCTGCTACAATTTCATGCCGCTGCTCGACTGGACCCGCACCGAGCTCGAAAGCCCGGTTCGGGGCGGCGGCACATGCCTGCGCTTCGAGGCGGTTCATATCTGCGCGCTCGATCTCTTCATGCTGGAGCGGGAGGGCGCCGAACACGACCACCCGCCGGAACTGCGCGCCCGCGCCCGCGCCTGGCTCGACGCCTCGGACGAAGCCACCCGCACCCGGCTGACCCATGCGATCATGGCGGGCCTGCCCGGTGCCTATGAGCGCTACGACATTCCGGCCCTGCGCGCGGCACTGACCCTTTACGACGGCATCGACGCCGGCGCCCTCCGCGCCAATTACGCCCGCTTCCTGAAGGAGGTGGTGCCGGCCGCACAGGAGCTCGGCATGCGGCTTTGCGTCCATCCCGACGATCCGCCGCGCGACATTCTCGGCCTGCCGCGCATCGTCTCGGACGAAGACGACGTCGCCTGGATCCTCGACTGCCTGCCGGTGCCGGAGAACGGCCTGACGCTGTGTTCCGGCTCGCTCGGCGCCAACCCGGAAAACGACGTGCCGGCGATCGCCGCGCGCTTCGCGGACCGCATCCATTTCGCCCACCTGCGCAATGTGACGAAGGATCCGGACGGCAGTTTCGAAGAGGCCGCGCATCTTTCCGGCGACACCGACATGGTGGCGCTTGTCGCCGTGCTTCTGGCCGAGGAACGCCGGCGGCGGGAGACGGGCCGGCGTGATGCGCAGATCCCCTTCCGTCCCGACCATGGCCATGCGCTGCTGTCGGACCTTGGCCGCGACACCCATCCCGGCTACCCGCTGATCGGCCGCATGCGCGGCCTTGCAGAACTGCGCGGCGTCATTGCGGCCCTGTCGCATGAAAGGGCTGGTTGGCGGTAAGCAGCTGACGCACCTGCGCCCTCCGGCACCTGTCTCCGCTCACTCGGCGGCAGCCAGGGTCTTTGCAAAGCGTGCCGGAGGGCATCCGACATGGCGCGAAAACGCCGTGCTGAATGCACTGACGGAGCCGTACCCGACCCTCTCGGCGATTTCGCCGATGCCGTGCGATCCCGAGCGCAGCATGTGCTTTGCCAGGGTCATTCGCCAGTTCAGCAGATAGCCCATTGGCGCTGTGCCGACGATCCGGGTGAACCGCGTGAAGAAGGAGGACCGGGACAGCCCCGCCTCGCTGGCGAGATCCGTCACCGTCCAGCCATGATCCGGCGCGGCATGCAGCGCCCGCAGCGCCCGCCCGACACGGGCATCGGCAAGCCCGCTCAGCAGCCCGGGGGGCGCATCGGAGCGGGTGGACGCGCGAAAGGCCTCGATCAGCAGGACCTGCAGAAGATGCTCCAGGACGACATCGCGGGCGGGCCGGTCGGCGCGCGCCTCGTCGCGGACCAGCGAGGCCAGGGTGGCGAGACGACCTTCGCCGCGCACCATGACCATGTCCGGCAGAAGCGAAACCAGAAGCCCGGCATCAGGGCTCGCAAAACGGCAATGACCGATCAGTTGCACGACCTCGGCGTGGCCCCGGGAAGCCCCGATCCGGACAATCCCGTCATCACCGGCGACGGGACGGCTGACGAGACCCGGTGGCGGAGGCGGATCGAGGCTTGATACCGTGAAGGCAGCGACCGCCGGAACGAGGACAAAGTCACCGGCACAAAGATCCTGCGGCGGCCTGCCATCCACCTGGAGGCGAAGCCTCCCGGCCAGCACCATGCAATAGAACACCTCGTCGACATCATCCCGTCGCACCCGGAAGGGCCCCGACGCCTCAGCGAGCTTCGAACGGGGCGCCTGCGGTCGCAAAAGCGAGATGACTTCGGAGAGCGGATCAGCCATTTCGGACTTTCGATAAACAAACAAGGACTATAATCCATAGAACATCCGGTTCATCTGGTCGATATCAAAGCCATCCAACAACAGGAGACTTCGCCATGACGACCGTGATGATCACAGGATGTTCCTCGGGCTTCGGTCTTGAAACCGCGCGCCATTTTCTCGATCGGGGCTGGTCCGTCCTCGCCACGATGCGCAAGCCCGACGAGACGCTTCTGCCCGCCTCGGAGCGTTTGCGCATCCTGCCGCTGGACGTGACCGACACCCGGAGCATCGCCCGCGCCGTGGAATCTGCCGGCGAGATCGACGCGCTGGTCAACAATGCAGGGGTCGGCTGGTTGTCCGCCTTCGAAAGCACGTCGGAACAATCTGTCCGACGGATCTTCGAGACCAACACATTCGGCACGTTCGAGATGATCCGTGCCGTGCTGCCGCAAATGCGAACAAGGGGCACGGGCGTCATCGTCAACGTCTCGTCCAGCGTCACGTTGAAGCCCTTGCCGCTTCTGCCGGTCTATACGGCCAGCAAGGCGGCCGTGAATGCTTATACCGAGTGCCTGGCTCTCGAACTTGCGCCACTTGGCATCCGCACCACACTGGTCTTGCCGGGACGCGCCCCCTCGACGAGCTTTGGCAGCAACGCGAAGGCCTTGATGGCCGAGGCACTTGACGCACCGGAGGCCTACGGGCCTTTCATCGGGACCGTCATGAGCGCTTTCATGGAAAGTGCCTCGGAGGAACCCACAAGGACCGGCGATGTGGTTCACGCCATCTGGCGCGCTGTCACCGATCCGGGCTGTCCGCTCCGCCTGCCGGCTGGCAGCGATGCCGAGGCGCTTGCCGCCTGACGGCTTCCGTCCCGGCAGTGACGAAGGTCACGACCCGGAAAAGCTGTCCGCCAAACGCAAAAAGGCCGGGCGAACCCGGCCTTCTCCTGCGCCTCGATGATCCCTGCCAGTACATCCGTGGTCAGGTATCAGAAGCGCGATTTCAAAACGCGGCTTGCGCCTTATGCGTCCTGAAGGTTCTCGGCAGCGCTCTTGCCGCTGCGGCTGTCCTTGACGATCTCGAAGCTGACCTTCTGGCCTTCGACGAGGCTGTGCATGCCAGCGCGCTCGACAGCGGAGATGTGGACGAAGACGTCCGGCTGGCCATTGCCCTGCTCGATGAAGCCGAAGCCCTTGGCCGAATTGAAGAACTTGACGGTACCAGTGTTCATGACGATTTCCTTTTCGAATCGCGAACGGATAGGTGCTCGCCGCGCATAGGACACGGCGAACGGTTCAGATCGATTTTGATAGAGGAAGATCGCCGAAGGCGCGTTTGGCGCCAGGAACAAAGTTCGACATGCAAGATCGATGAGAGACATATAGACCGCAAGCATGGTCAAAACAAGGCAGTGTTGAAAATAAAGAACGGAGGCCCGAGGGGCGGATGGCGCACCGCCCGCCCCTCGGGTCGTCAGGTCTCAGGCGATCCGGGCGTCACGCGGGTGCGCTCGCCTCGCCGCACATGGCATCCTTGGCCGCCGCCCGGATCTCCTCGGCGGTCATTTCGCGCAAGGGAGTGGAGACCGACCACCGATGGCCGAACGGGTCTTCGACAAGGCCGTAACGGTCGCCCCAGAAAGCGTCGGCGACCGGCATGACCAGCGTCGCGCCCGCATCGATCGCGCGCTGCGCCGCCGCATCCGCGTCCTCGACGACGAGATGCATGGTCACCGGCGTGCCGCCAAGCGTTTTCGGACCGAAAACGCCCCAGTCCGGCATCTCGTCAACCAGCATCACCGAAGAGCCGTTGATCGACATGCAACCATGCAGGATGCGCCCGTCATCGCCGGCAAGCCGCATCAGCTCCGTCGCTCCGAAGGCCGTCTTGTAGAACTCCATTGCATCGGCCGCCCCCTTGCAGACCAGATGCGGGCTGAGGCTGTGGACACCCTTTTCGGCTGCCTTCTCAATCACGCTTGTCATCTTTTCTCTCCTCGTTTCTCCGTCCCGCCGGTTTCGGCGGGAGTTCTCGGCCGTTGTCAGACTTCGGTGATGGCGGCGACCTGGCCGGTCATCGGGTCGAAGGGCACCGACACATGCTCGTGTTCCACCTGCCAGCGCCCGCCCGCCCGGCGGAGCACCGAGGTGATGCGGATATGGGTCATGCCGCAAGGGTGCTCGCCGTCCTCCGGCACCATCCTGTGCAGCCCGTGGATCAGCGCCACGTCGCCGAAAACCTTGACCTCAAGCTCATCATGCCGGGATGTGAAGCGCTCCGGCAGATGCGGCATGCAGGCGTCCCAGGCAGCCTTGATCGCCGCGCGGCCGACGGTGCGCCACGGCGGGATCGCGTCATAAAGCACGGTCTCATCCGTATAGGCGGCCGTCAGCCTTTCCGTGTCCCGGGCCTCAAGGGCGGCCGACCATTCCGCGACCAGCGACCGGATCTCGGCCTCCGCCGCATTCGGGGTCACATGCGTGTTCATCTCTCGCTCCTCCTCGTTGAACGGGAACGCCGCCGGCTTGATCCCGGGCACGGCCCTCCCCGTGCCGGCGGCGAACCCGCCCCGGCGTCCTGCACTGCATCGGTGTTCGTCTTGCCCGCTTGCGGGCTTGTCCTGCGGGCCGTTCCCGCTGATCCTTCCGGAAGGTCAGTCGCCGGCTGCGTGAACCTGCCGCCGCGCCAGTTCCTCAGCGCTTGGCGGATCGACCGCGAAGGATCCCGTCACGATCTCTCCGGCCGGCCGGTAGGTCGTCATCAGCACGCCGCTCTCCGATTGCTCCGACGCGACCACGCGGAAGCTCGCCGGCATCGCCCCGCTGCCGAAGAAGCGCTTGCCGCCCCCGACGGAAACCGGGAAGGTCCAGAGGCTGAGTTCGTCGATCATGTTCTGGGCCAGCAGGGTTTGCGCCAGCACACTGCTGCCCTGCAGCAGCAGGCCCGGCCCCTCGCTCGCCAGCCCCGGTTTCAGCGCGCAGGCCGCATCCTCGCCAAGGCTCACCGTATTGTGCCAGTCGAGCCCCTCGGGACGCGACGTCGCCACGTATTTTGTCACCTTGTTGATCGTGCGGGCCAGCGGCTCGTCGCCGGCATGCGGCCAGTGGGCGGCAAAGATGTCGTAGG
>NZ_JBLXFR010000030.1:0-48391 GCF_048261845.1 Stappia sp.
CGCCGGGAACCGTCGATTCCGATTATCGCGGCGAGATCAAGGTGATCCTGATCAATCTCGGCCACGAGCCCTTCACCGTGGAGCGCGGCAGCCGCATCGCCCAGATGGTGGTCGCACCTGTTTCCCGGGCAAGCCTCGTCGAGGTTTCCGCTCTCGACGAGACGCGCCGGGGCGAGGGCGGGTTCGGATCGACCGGGCACCACTGACCCTGTCTCTCATGGCACTTGCGGACTTGGTGTGAAATCTCGTTCCTGAAACAGGGTGATTTCGGGTATCCCGTTCCAATTTTCCGGAAAGGCTGGCCGGCAAGGGGTCTCGCCAGCGCCACGGTCAGTGCCTAGATTGACAGGAGAACGAGATGCCGGGCGCGACGCGGCCCGGCCAAGCAGGGAGCCTCGCATGAGCGACAAGAAACCCGGCCGCGGCCGCATCTATGCCTCGATCACCGAGACCATCGGCGACACGCCCCTTGTCCGGCTCGACCGGCTTGCGCAGGATGCCGGCGTCGAGGCGGAAATTCTCGGCAAGCTCGAATTCTTCAACCCGATCGCCAGCGTCAAGGACCGCATCGGTGTCTCGATGATCGAGGCGCTGGAGGCTGACGGCAAGATCGTCCCCGGCAAGACGACCCTGGTCGAACCGACCTCCGGCAACACCGGCATCGCGCTTGCGTTTGTCGCTGCCGCCAAGGGCTACCGGCTGATTCTGGTGATGCCCGAGACCATGTCCATCGAGCGGCGCAAGATGCTGAAACTGCTCGGTGCGGAGCTGGAGCTGACCGAGGGGCCGAAGGGCATGAAGGGCGCGATCGCCCGGGCTGAGGAACTGCTCGGCGAGATCGACGGCGCGGTGATGCCGCAGCAGTTCGAGAACCCGGCCAATCCGGCGATCCACCGCCGCACGACGGCCGAGGAGATCTGGAACGACACCGGCGGCAAGGTCGATGTGTTCGTCTCCGGCATCGGCACCGGCGGCACGATCACCGGTGTGAGCGATGTGCTGAAACAGCGAAACCCGGACCTCCATGTTGTCGCCGTCGAACCGACCGACAGCCCGATCCTGTCCGGCGGCACCCCCGGCCCGCACAAGATCCAGGGCATCGGCGCCGGTTTCGTGCCGGGCGTGCTCAACACCAAGGCCTATGACGAAGTGGTCACCGTCGCCAATGACGAGGCGTTCGAGCTGGCCCGCAAGGCCGCCCGCATCGAGGGCCTGCCGGTCGGCATCTCCTCGGGCGCGGCGCTGGCGGCGGCGCTGAAGGTCGGCGCGCGCCCCGAAATGAAGGGCAAGCGGATCGTCGTGATCATCCCTTCCTTCGCCGAGCGTTACCTGTCCACGGCGCTGTTCGACGGACTGGAGTGATCGGGTCGCCCGTGTGGCGGAGGTCCCGGGACATGCACAACGGCGGGACCCTGGTCCCGCCGTTGTGCCTTGTCAGGCCCGGCGCTCAGCGCACGATGACGGCCGTTCCGGTCGCGCTGACCATCAGCATCGACCCGTTCTGGCCGACCGTTTCGTAGTCGAGATCGACACCGATCACGGCGTTGGCGCCAAGCTGCGCTGCGCGCTGCTGCATCTCGTCGAGCGCAATCTCGCGAGCCTTCATCAACTCCTCTTCATAGGCGCCGGACCGGCCGCCGACGATGTCGCGGATGCCGGCAAAAAGGTCCTTGAAGATGTTGGCGCCGAGAATGGCCTCGCCCGTGACAATTCCCTTGTAGTCGGAAATCTCGCGGCCCTGCAGCGTGTTGGTCGTGGTGATCAGCATCGGTCGGTTGGTCTCCCGTTGTTCGCACGCATCGAGAAGTGGCGTCGGCGCGTGCCGGTATCAAGCCGGAGGCCGATCAGGGCTTCGGCCCCATGAGCCGGTCGATCGGCACGTAGTCGTCGGTAAGGAGCGGCGGATCGAGCGCCGCCACCAGCGTATCGATTCGTTCCGCCGGCATGCGTCCGAGAATGCGGCCGGCGGCTCCCGGAGCGTCCGGAGGCAGAACGAAGCGCGCCTGCGGTGTGGGATCGCGGCCGGCAACGAGCACGAATGTGGTGCGTCCGCCGGCAGTGAAATCCTCCGCCTCCACCCAGACCTCGACCGTGTCGAAGACGGCACGCAGGGTGCGAACGGTTGCGGCGAGCGCCTGCAACCGGTCCATGTGGTCTATCAGGTTCATCGCGTAGAAGCCGTCCGGCCCGAGCGCCAGGCCGACCTGCGAATAGAATTCGCGCGTCACCAGATGCGCGGGAACCGCGATGTCGGTGAAAGCGTCCCCGACGACGACTTGCAGATCCGTGTGTCCGTGAAGCAGGGCACGGGCGTCGCCGTGCCGGACGGTGAAACGCGACGGGTCTACCCCGAAGTCCGACGCCGCGACACGGGTCACCTGCGGATCGATTTCGGCGACGACAAGGCCGGGCCGGGAGGCCTCTGTCGTCCAGGCCCGGGGCAGGGTCAGCGAGCCGCCCCCGATGAAATAGGCCCGATCCGGAAGACCGCCGAGGCGCGCGCGGGTCACGGTGTCGATGATCGCGGCATAGGGCATGACCAGCCGCGCCGGATCGTCCAGCACGTTGATGCCGTGACCCAGGTGATCAAGCACCATCAGGCGCGTTGGCGCGCCGAAATCCGCCGTGACGTCGAGCGAGCGAATGCAGTAGTAGCGGCTCTCCACCTTGCAGGCACCCGTCGTCAATGCCGGTCCCGCCGTGACCGCCGCAATCGACAGCACGGTTGCGGCAAGGCCGGTCCGCAGGATGACGCCACCGTCGTCCGCCCGCGCGCGGCGTGCCATCCACAGGCAGGCGAGAGCGAAACAGGCATAGGCGCCGGCCACCGCGATCAGTGTCCAGGCGCTGCCGAGCCAGGAGATGAAGACATAGCCTGCGGCCAGTGTGCCGGCGATCGCGCCGATGGCCGAGATCGCATGCAGGGCTCCGAGCGCGCGACCGCTTTGCGCGCGCCCCTCGATGGCGAGGCGCGCCAGGATCGGCGAGGGAATGCCGGCTGCGAAGGAGGGCAGAAAGAACAGCAGGCCGGTCAGCGCGACAATGCCGGAAACCGGGTCCGCGAGCGTCGACAGGACCGGGCCGGAAAGATGGCGGAGCAGTGGCAGGACGGCGATGGTGGCAACCGCGCCGAGCGCGCCGGAAATCGCCAGCCAGCCCAGACCCGAGCGGGCCGGTCGGTCGGCGACGAGGCCGCCGGCCCAGTGCCCGGCGGAAAAGCCGGCAAGCACCACGGCGATGACGGCCGTCCACGTGTAGAGCGACATGCCGACGTAAGGCGCCAGCATGCGTCCGGCGACGATCTCCACCACGAGGCCGGCCGCCGCAACGAGGAATTGCGCGGCAAGCAGGAACGAGAAGGGCACGACGGGCGGAACCGGTTGAGTACCGGCGGTCGGGACGGGGTCGTTCATGCAGCGCAGACTAGTCCGCCCTTGCGGCCCGGCAAAGCGCTCGCTGCGCAAAATCGCGCAAATCCGAAACCGCAAATACGACCAGACGCGCCCTAGGCCGGCGGCGGGCCGATCCGGTCCGGATGGGCATCGGCAAAGGCCGGGAGGTCGTTGCAGGCCGCGTCGATGGCAACGAGCCGCGGCAGCGGCGCCAGGTCGATGCCCCAGCGCCGGGCGTTGTACATCTGCGGCACAAGGCAGAGATCGGCCAGTGTCGGCGTGTCGCCATGGCAGAACCGTCCGGTTGCGGGATCGTCGAGCATCCGTTCCAGCGCCGAAAGGCCCTTCGAGATGAAGGTCTGCATCCAGGCCGCCTTGGCGGCATCGCCGCCTCCGGTGAGATCGGCCACGTGCGAGGCGACCGAAAGGTTGCAGACGGGGTGGATCTCCATGGCGATGGCGTGGGCAAGCGCCCGCACCCGGTGCCGGCCGCCGGCATCACCCGGCATCAGTGACGATGTCTCGGGATGGGTCTCGTGCAGATACTCGATGATCGCCAGCGACTGGGTGAGGTCGTGGCCGTCGACCGCCAGTGTCGGAACGAGGCCTTGCGGATTGCGCGCCAGATTGTCGTCAGCCCGGTGCGCGCCGGTCAGCAGGTTGACGGCGACCGTGTCGTGCTCGAGGCCAAGCAGGTTGAGCGCGATCCGCACCCGGTAGCTCGCCGAGGAGCGCCAGTAGTCATAAAGAACGGGTCGGGTCACGGTGTATCTCCCTGGCTGGATGGCGCCTGCAGGCCGCGCCGCTGGCCCGATATCGCACGCTCGGAAGTCGGGGCCAAGCCCTGGCGGATTGCCGTCGCGGCACGCTGGCGGACAGGGGGATGACAAAAAATTTGACTATTTGGTCAAAATTCGGCCCAATGAATTTCGACGGACCCGCACCCGGTGAACGAGGCGCGGGCCGCATGCAATCGCCAGAGTTGGCGCTGGACGACACGGGGCCCCTTCCGGTCCCGAAAAGAACCGCGAAACCGCACGTCCCGCGCCCTGGAGCATCCGGCTTTCGCCGGAGACGGAAACGTCGCTCCGGACTTTGAGGTCGACCGGCCTTCCAGACGTTCCATCGGCTCCGATCGAACGCCGGCCGGTCCAGAGGGGTAAATCAGTGCCGGGCAGCCGTCAGGGACGGTCCGGCCAATGCGGAGGTGCAGCCATGGCTGACGCGCTCGTTAGTCCCGACATTCGCGCGGGGCGCCTGACGGCGGACGACTATCTGGAGAATTTCGACGACCTGCACCCGCCGCTCGGCGTGCACGAGGCGCGGGTCGAGGCGGATCGCTGCTATTTCTGCTACGACGCGCCCTGCACGATCGCCTGTCCGACCTCGATCGACATTCCGAAATTCATCCGGCAGATCTCGACCGGCAACCCGCTCGGCTCGGCGAAGACGATCTTCGAGCAGAACATCCTCGGCGGCATGTGCGCCCGCGTCTGCCCGACGGAGACGCTCTGCGAAGAGGCCTGCGTTCGCAATCTCGCGGAGGACAAGCCGGTTGCGATCGGCCTGCTGCAGCGGCATGCGACGGACACCTATTTCGAACGCGCCGAAAAGCACCCCTATGAACGCGCTGCACCGACCGGCAAGCATGTCGCCGTGGTCGGCGGCGGTCCTGCGGGTCTTTCCTGTGCCCATGCCCTGGCGCGCCAGGGCCACGACGTCACCATCTTTGAGGCCCGGCCGAAGCTCGGCGGCCTGAGCGAGTTCGGCATCGCCGCCTACAAGACCACCAACGATTTCGCCCAGGACGAGGTCGATTTCGTCCTCTCCATCGGCGGCATCTCGGTGGAGTGCAACAAGGTACTTGGGCGCGACATCACGCTCGAGGCCCTGCGCCGCGACCATGACGCGGTGTTCCTCGGCATGGGGCTTGCCGGCGTCAACGCACTCAGGGCGGAAGGCGAGGATCTGGCCGGCGTCATCGACGCGGTTGCCTACATCGCCGAGCTTCGCCAGGCGCCCGATCTCGCGACACTGCCCATCGGCCGCAAGGTCGTGGTCATCGGCGGCGGCATGACGGCCATCGACATTGCCGTGCAGGCCAAGCGCCTTGGCGCCGAGGAGGTGACCATCGCCTACCGGCGCGACCGCGAGGCAATGAAGGCCAGCGCCTACGAGCAGGAAGTCGCGCTCACCAATGGCGTCGTCATTCGCGAGTGTCTGGCCCCGAAACGCCTGGTCGGCGAGGCCGGACACGTGCGCGCCATCGAACTGGAGCGGGTCGTCGCCGACAGTTCCGGCCGGTTGTCGGGCACGGGCGAGACCGTGACGCTGGAAGCGGACCAGGTCTTCAAGGCCATCGGACAGACCTTCATGCCGGACGGGCTCGGCGGCGCCGACGCACTGGCGCTCGATGGCGGGCGCATCGAGGTGGACGCGGATCGCCGCACGTCGCTGCCTGACGTGTGGGCAGGCGGAGACTGTATCGAAGGCGGCGAGGACCTCACGGTCGCCGCAGTCGAGGATGGCAAGATTGCCGCCGCCGCAATCCACGCGGCGCTCGGAGCCTGACGCCAAACCCCGCGTCTCGCGCATTCCCTTTCACCCCCGAAACATCCGTGGGGAGGTTTTCGAAATGGCCGATCTCAGCACCAATTTTCTCGGCATCAAGTCGCCCAATCCGTTCTGGCTCGCCTCCGCGCCGCCGACCGACAAGGAATACAACGTCGTGCGCGCCTTCAAGGCGGGCTGGGGCGGGGTCGTCTGGAAGACGCTCGGCGAAGACCCGGCGGTGGTCAACGTCAACGGCCCGCGCTACGGCGCCGTCCACGGCCGTGACCGCAACGTCATCGGGTTCAACAATATCGAACTGATCACCGACCGCCCGCTCGAGGTGAACCTGCGCGAGATCAAGCAGGTCAAGCGCGACTGGCCCGACCGGGCGCTGGTGGTTTCCCTGATGGTGCCCTGCGAGGAGCAGAACTGGGTCGATATCCTGCGCCGCGTCGAGGAGACGGAGGCCGATGGCGTCGAGCTCAATTTCGGCTGCCCGCACGGCATGTCGGAGCGCGGCATGGGGTCGGCCGTCGGCCAGGTGCCCGAATACATCGAAATGGTCACCCGCTGGTGCAAGCAGCACACACGCATGCCTGTGATCGTCAAGCTGACGCCGAATATCACCGACATCCGCAATCCGGCCCGCGCGGCGCATGCCGGCGGGGCCGATGCCGTGTCGCTGATCAACACGATCAACTCCATCGTCTCGGTCGATCTCGACGCGATGGCGCCCAACCCGACAATCGACGGGCGCGGTGCCCATGGCGGCTATTGCGGGCCGGCGGTGAAGCCGATCGCCCTCAACATGGTGGCGGAGATCGCCCGCGATCCGCAGATGCGCGGCCTGCCGATATCCGGCATCGGCGGGGTCACCGACTGGCGCGATGCGGCGGAGTTCATGGCGCTGGGCGCCGGAACGGTTCAGGTCTGCACCGCAGCGATGGTCTACGGCTTCCGCGTGGTCGAGGACATGATCGACGGCCTCTCGGACTGGATGGACGAGAAGGGCTACACCTCGGTCGACCAGTTTGTCGGCCGCGCCGTGCCCAACGTCACCGACTGGCAGCAGCTCAACCTGAACTATGTGGTCAAGGCGCGCATCGACCAGGACGCCTGCATCCAGTGCGGCCGATGCCATATCGCCTGCGAGGACACCTCTCACCAGGCGATCACCTCGATGAAGGACGGGTTGCGGCACTTCGAGGTCATCGACGAGGAATGCGTCGGCTGCAACCTGTGCGTCTCGGTCTGCCCGGTCGAGGACTGCATCACCATGGAACAGCTGACGGACGGATCCGACCCCCGCACGGGCCGCAAGATCGATCCGGCCTATGCCAACTGGACGACCCATCCGAACAACCCCAACCGGGTGCAGGACGCAGCTGAATGAGCCTTTGCGTGACAAGGCGGGTGCGGTGACGGTCGGCACCGCGCCGCAGACGGACGAAACCGGGCGCGCTCATGTGGCGATGCTCGGTTTCGTGTTTCTCGTCTCCACGTCCTTCCCGGTCGGACATGCCATCACCGCCGCGCTCGACCCGGCCGTGCTCACCGCCTTGCGCTTCTCCATCGCCGCCGCGATCTTCGCCGGCATGGCGACCGTCAAGCGGCAATGGCATCGGCCGAAGCTTGCGCGGCTGCCGGTCTATTTTCTGATCGCGCTGCTGCTCGACATATTCTTCGTGACCATGTTCGAGGCGCTGCGACTGACGAGCGCGCTCAATGCCGGAGCGGTCTTCACGCTGCTGCCGGCATTTACAGCCCTTGCCGGCCTGATGCTTCTCGGCCAGCGGATTTCACGGTTCCAGGCCATCTGTCTGGCGGTGGGTGCGGCCGGGGCACTGCTCGTGCTGTTCGGCTCGGATCTCTCGCGGCTCGCCCGTCTCGAGTTCGGCGAAGGCGAGCGGATCTACCTCGTGGGTGTTGCCGCCTACGCCTTCTATGCCCCCTTGATGCGGCTCTTCAACAAGGGTGAGCCGCTGGAGCATTTCAACTTCTGGATCCTGGTCTGCGGGGCCGTGATGCTTCTGGCCTATGGCCGCGAGGAACTGGCGGCGACGGACTGGAGCGCGGTGCCCCTGTCCGTCTATGCCGGGATCGCCTATCTCGCGGTGTTTCCGACAGCGACGAGCTTCTTCTGCGCCACCTATGCGAGCCTCCGCCTGCCGTCCGGACCGGTGATGGCCTACACCTATCTGCTGCCGTCCTTCGTGCTGGCCGAGACGCTGGCGCTGGGCGCATCCTGGCCGGGCCTGTGGACGGTTGCCGGCGTGCTGGTGACGGCCGTCGCGACCATCCTCCTGCAGCGCCGGCCTCCTGCAGTGCCGGACCGGTCGCGAGGCCCGTCGACCTGCCGCTAGCGACGAAGCTGCGTGGCGAAATGGGCAATGGTCTTGCGATAGACCTCGGCCCGGTTCCAGTCCTTCAGAACGCCGTAATTGCGGGTGCCCGGCGACCAGTCGCCGCCCTTGCTCCAGCCGTGCTGGCGCAGGAAATTCGCGGTCGAGGCAAAGACGTCCGGCGTGCTGCGGATCAGGTTGGGGCGCCCGTCGCCGTCGAAATCGACAGCAAAGCGCTCGTAGCTGGAGGCCAGGAACTGGGTCTGGCCGATCTCTCCGGCCCAGGCACCCTTCATGTCGGAAATCCGCATCTGGCCCCGGTCGGCGATCCTCAGGGCGCTCATCAGCTCATTGGTGAAGAAGGCCGAGCGACGGCAATCATAGGCGAGCGCCGAGAGCGAGGAGAAAATCGGGATGTTGCCCATGAAGCCGCCGAAGCCGGATTCCAGCCCCCAGATGGACACGATGATCTCCTTGGGCACGCCGTATTTGCGCTCGACCCGGTCGAGCACCCTTGCATGCTGCTGCATCCGGCGCTTGCCCATGGCGATCGTCGAGGGCGGCGCGCGCCGGGCGAGGAACTGCTCGAACGAAAGCTTGAAGGATTTCTGGTTGCGGTCGAGCCGAATGACCTTGGCGTTGTAGGTCATGTTGCCGAGCGCGGCCTCGACCGTGCGGCTTGAGATGCCCGAAGCGACTGCCTCGCGCTTGAAGGCGGCAAGCCACGTGGGAAACCCCTTGGCATTGTTGCCGCACTTGGCGGCTTCCGCGGTTCCGGTCGCAAGCAACAGCATGCCGGCAATGAGAAGGGCCTTGCGCATGGAATCTCCCGTCCTGTGGCAAGGCGCCATGCGACCCGCCAATCGGATCCGCGACCGCGCGCCCGCCGTCGAAACGCAGGATACAAGCCGCAAGGCCAAGATCAAGCGCGCGGCAGCAAGCCGCCGAAGATCAGGTCGGTGAGCGAGGCGAGGGCTTCCTTGCGGAACTTCGGATCGTCGATGCCGGTGCCGGTGATCGCCTCGATCTGCGGGGCGAAATCGGCATAGGTCTGGGTCGTCGCCCAGATCAGGAAAATGAGATGATGCGGATCGACGGGCCGTATCCGGCCGCGTGCCGCCCAGTGGCGCAGCACCTCCGACTTCTCGTCGACCAGGCTCTTCAGCGGGCCTTCCAGGACGTCGCGGATCATCGGCGCGCCCTGCATGACCTCGTTGGCGAAGAGCCGCGAGGCTTCCGGATATTCGGCCGAGAAGCGCAATTTCTGCTCGATATAGGCGGCAAGTTCCGTTCGCGGATCTCCGTCCGGATCGAGGGTGCGCAAGGGCGCCAGCCAGCGGTCGAGCAGATCGGCCAGCACCGCCTTGTAGATCTCCGACTTGGAGCCGAAATAGTAGAGCAGGTTCGACTTCGACATGCCCGCGTCCTCGGCGATCTGGTCGACGCGGGCGCCGCGGTAACCGAAGCGCGAAAAGACGGCAAGCGCCGCATCGAGGATGCGCGCCCGGTTCTTCTCCTGAATGCGGGTGCGTGGCGGGGTGTCCTGCTGCGGGGCGGTGCTGTCCATGGTCCCTGCCTATTCTCCCGCCGGCGTGGCCGCTTCGCCTGCCGGGGCGAGCTGCGCGGGTGCATCGCGACGCGCGGGCCCCGTGGCTCCGATCCCTGCCAGAATGATGCCGGTCACCGTCCTCTTCGCCTCCTCGAACTGGGCATCGTCAAGCGGCGCCCCTCCGTTCAGCGTATCGATCTGGTGGTTGAAATCGGCGTAGTGCTGTGTGGTCGCCCAGATCATGTAGAGAAGATATTCCGGGTTGACCGGAGCGATCTTGCCTTCCGCGATCCAGCGTTCGATCACGGCAACGCGCGAGGCCGTCCAGTCGCGCAGCGTGGTTTCAAGATAGTCCTGGATCACCGGCGCCTTGTGCAGGATCTCGTTGGCCCAGACCTTCGATCCCATCGGATGCTCGCGCGAGATGTCCATCTTCTTGGAGATATAGGCGGTCAGCGCCTCGACCGGATCGTCGCTCTCGTCGAAGGAATTGGCGGCGTCCAGCCAGATGTTGAAAATATGCTCCACGACGCGGCGGTAGAGCGCTTCCTTGGTCGGGAAATAATAGTGCAGGTTCGCCTTGGGCAGGCCGGCGCGGTCGGCGATCATGCCGGTCGTGGCGCCGCGAAAGCCGCTTTCGCCAAAGACTTCCTCGGCCGCCCTGAGGATCGTGCGCTCGTTCTCCGCCCGGATGGCGCTCTTGTGTGTCCTGTCGCTGCCGCGCATCGCTCCTGGCCGTTGCTTGGCCCTTTGTTTGGACCATTGTTCGGCCCGTTGCTTGGACCGTCTCGTCCGTGACTGCCAATTCGGCAGCTGGTCCGAAAATTGATCTTGACCGGATGGTCAAGCCTTCCTAGGCTCGATTTGACCATTTGGTCAGGTTTTTCAGCCTGGCGCAATGGCTAAAGACGCAGCGGACCTTCGGCACCGAACCAACAAGACCGATGGCCGCGCACTTCCAGATTCCGGCCGGATCGCCTCGATGCTCAGGCAGGGCAGCCGGCCGCCCGGGCAACAGAAACGCGCAGCCGCGCCGGACGCATTCGCGTCGAGGTACGGCGCATGTCCTCTCGCGATATCCGGGCACGGGAACCGGCCGACGGTGGCGAGCCTGCCCGGCGCCATGCGGGACTTCGCCTGCAAGGCCGGAGGCAGCCGATCCGGTCCGGCCGCAACGCAGTCACACAGGTGCGCCGCGTCCCGTGACCGGGCGCGCGCGACGGGGGGAGCAACATGTCGAAGCCGGCGCTTACCAGCAACAATCTCGACGCCTTCTGGATGCCGTTCACGGCGAACCGCCAGTTCAAGCAGAACCCGCGGCTCTTCGTCGGCGCCGAAGGCATGTTCTACAAGACGGCTGACGGCCGCGACGTGCTCGACGGCACCGCCGGCCTGTGGTGCTGCAATGCGGGCCACGCGCGGCCCCGCATCACCGAAGCCGTACAGCGCCAGATCGCCGAACTCGACTATGCGCCGGCCTTCCAGATGGGCCATCCGCACGCCTTCGAGCTGGCGGCGCGTCTGTCTGCGCTGATGCCCTCGCCCCTCGATCATGTGTTCTTCACCAATTCCGGATCGGAATCCGTCGAGACCGCGCTGAAGATGGCGATCGCCTATCACCGTGTGCGCGGCGAAGGGTCAAGAACGCGCCTGATCGGCCGCGAACGCGGATATCACGGCGTCAATTTCGGCGGCATCTCCGTTGGCGGCATCGTCGCCAATCGCAAGATGTTCGGCACGCTGCTCGGCGGTGTCGATCACCTGCCGCACACCCATGACCTCGCCCGCAACGCCTGGACGCGCGGGCAGCCGGAGAGCGGCGCCGAATATGCCGAGGAGCTGATCCGGCTGATCCAGCTGCACGACGCCTCGACCATCGCCGCCGTCATCGTCGAGCCGGTCGCCGGCTCCACCGGCGTGCTCATCCCGCCCAAGGGCTATCTGGAGCGATTGAAGGCCATTTGCGACCAGCACGGCATCCTGCTGATCTTCGACGAGGTGATCACCGGGTTCGGCCGTCTCGGCTCACCCTTCGCCGTCGACCATTTCGGCGTCGTCCCGGATCTGGTGACGACGGCCAAGGGCATCACCAACGGCGTCATCCCGATGGGTGCGGTGTTCTGCGCCAGCCATGTGCACGAGGCCTTCATGACGGGCCCCGAGCACCTGATCGAGTTCTTCCACGGCTACACGTATTCCGGCCATCCGGTCGCCTGCGCGGCGGCGCTCGGCACGCTCGACACCTACGAGGAGGAAGGCCTCTTGACCCGGGCGGCGGAACTCGGTCCCTACTGGGCCGACGCGCTGCATTCGCTGAAGGGCGCCCGTCATGTCATCGACATCCGCAATATCGGCCTGATCGGCGCCATAGAGCTGCAGCCGATTGCCGGCGAACCGACCAAGCGCGCCTTTTCCGCCTTCCTGAAAGCCTACGAGGCGGGCGTGCTGATCCGCACCACCGGCGACATCATCGCCCTTTCCCCGCCGCTGATCATCGAGAAGGGTCACATCGACCAACTCGTCGACACGATCCGCGACGTGCTGGAAAGCCTCGACTGAAACCGGACTTCAGCTCCGACCGGGACAGACCATGACCACCATCGAGAATGCCATCGGCGGCCAGCGTGCCGTTTCCCGCTCGACCCGCACGCAGGGCGTGTTCAATCCCGCCACCGGCGAGCAGTCGGCGACGCTGCCGCTGTCGACGGCGGCAGAAGTCTCCGAGGCCATCGCCGCCGCGAAGGCGGCCTTCCCGTCCTGGCGCGATACCCCGCCGCTGAAACGCGCGCGGATGATGTTCCGCTTCAAGGAGCTGCTCACCGCACATGCCGAGGACATCGCCCGGGCGGTCTCCGCCGAGCACGGCAAGACCCATGACGACGCGCTTGGCGAGGTCGCGCGCGGCATCGAGGTGGTGGAATTCGCCTGCGGCATCCCGCATCTGCTGAAGGGCGAGTTCGCCCGCAATGTCGGGCCGGCGATCGACAGCTATTCCGACCGCCAGCCGCTTGGCGTCGTCGCCGGCATCACGCCGTTCAACTTCCCGGCCATGGTGCCCTTGTGGATGTATCCGATCGCGGTTGCCTGCGGAAACACCTTCATCCTGAAACCGTCGGAGCGCGATCCGTCGGCCGTGATGGTCGTCTACGATCTCTTCCAGAAGGCGGGCTTTCCCGACGGCGTCCTGAACGTCGTGCATGGCGACAAGGAGGCGGTCGACGTCCTCCTCACCCACCCGGACGTCAAGGCGGTGTCCTTCGTCGGCTCCACGCCGATTGCCGAGTATGTCTATTCGACCGGCACCGCGCACGGAAAGCGCGTGCAGGCGCTGGGCGGCGCCAAGAACCACATGATCGTCATGCCGGATGCGGACATGGACCAGGCCGCCGACGCGCTGATGGGCGCGGGCTACGGCTCGGCCGGCGAGCGCTGCATGGCGATTTCCGTGGCGGTGCCCATCGGTCAGGAGACCGCCGACCGTCTGGTGGAAAAACTCGTGCCCCGCGTCCAGGCGCTGAAGATCGGGCCGGCGACCGACAAGGACGCCGAGATGGGGCCGGTGGTTACCGAACAGCACATGCGCAAGGTGCTCGGCTATATCGACCAGGGCGAGAAGGAAGGTGCCGAGCTTCTCGTCGACGGTCGCGGGTTCTCGCTGCAAGGCTATGAAAACGGCTATTTCGTCGGCGGCACCCTGTTCGACCGGGTGACGAAGGACATGACGATCTACAAGGAGGAGATCTTCGGTCCGGTTCTGTCGGTGGTGCGCGCCAAGGGCTACGAGGAGGCCCTGACGCTGATCAACGAGCACGAATACGGCAACGGCACGGCGATCTTCACCCGCGACGGCGATGCCGCGCGCGCCTTTGCCGACCGGATCGAGGTCGGCATGGTCGGCATCAACGTGCCGATCCCGGTGCCGGTCGCCTATTTCTCCTTCGGCGGCTGGAAGCGCTCGCTGTTCGGCGATCATTCGATCTACGGTGCGGAGGGCGTGCGCTTCAACACGCGGCTGAAGACGGTGACGACGCGCTGGCCGGCCGGCATCAAGGACGGCGCGGTCTATACGTTCCCGAATATGGAGTGAGCCGGGATGCATCGTGCCACGGCCAAGGCCACGACCCTGATCGATGACGCGAAGGTGCGCGTCACCCGCTTCGACTTCGCGCCCGGCGCGGAGACGGGTTGGCATCGTCATGGGCTGGACTACGTGATCACGACGCTGACCGACTGCCACATGCTGCTGGAGGAGCAGGGCGGCGCCAGCCGCCCGGTCCTGGTCCCGGCCGGCACCGTTTACCGGCGCGACGAGGGCGTCGAGCACAACGTCATCAACGAGGGCACGGCGACGATGTCCTTCATCGAAACCGAACTGAAATAGGAGCGCGCACGATGGCAGCAGCACCGGGCCAGAATCTCCGGATCGATCCCGACCGCCTCTGGGACAGCCTGATGGAGATGGCGAAGATCGGGCCCGGCGTTGCCGGCGGCAACAACCGCCAGACGCTGACCGATGCCGACAACGAGGGCCGCAAGCTCTTTCAGGCCTGGTGCGAGGCGGCGGGCCTGACCATGGGCGTCGACACGATGGGCAACATGTTCATGACGCGGCCCGGCACCGACCCGGACGCCGATCCGGTCTATATGGGCTCCCACCTCGACACCCAGCCGACGGGCGGCAAGTATGACGGCGTGCTTGGCGTTCTGGGCGGACTGGAAGTCATCCGTGCCCTCAACGACCTCGACATCAGGACGCGCCGGCCGATCGTGCTCACCAACTGGACCAACGAGGAAGGCACGCGTTTCGCGCCCGCCATGCTCGCCTCCGGCGTCTTTGCCGGCGTGCATGACCTCGACTGGGCCTATGCCCGCAAGGACGCGGACGGCAAGACTGTCGGCGAGGAGCTGAAGCGCATCGGCTGGGTCGGCGACGAGGAGGTCGGCGCGCGCAAGGACAAGATCCACGCCATGTTCGAGCTGCATATCGAGCAGGGACCGATCCTGGAGGCCGAGGGCAAGGACATCGGTGTCGTCACCCACGGCCAGGGCCTGTGGTGGCTGGAGGTCACCGTTACCGGCAAGGACAGCCACACGGGCTCGACGCCCATGCCGATGCGCAGGAATGCCGGTCTCGGCATGGCGCGCATGACCGAACTGGTGCACGAGATCGCCATGCGGCACCAGCCGCGCGCCGTCGGCGCCATCGGCCATTGCGACGTCCACCCCAATTCGCGCAACGTCATTCCCGGCAAGGTGGTCTTCACCATCGATTTCCGCTCGCCCGATCAGGAGACGCTTGATGCGATGAAGGCGGAGTTCGAGGCCGGGGCGCCGAAGATCGCCGAGGACCTGGGACTTTCGGTTACCATCGAGGCGGTGGGTCACTTCGATCCGGTCACCTTCGACGAGACCTGCGTCAAAGCCGTGCGCAATGCGGCCGAGAAACTCGGCTACTCGCATCAGGACATCATCTCGGGCGCCGGCCATGATGCCTGCTGGGTCAACAGGGTCGCGCCGACGGCGATGATCATGTGCCCCTGCGTCGACGGGCTGTCGCACAACGAGGCCGAGGACATCACGAAGGACTGGGCGCGGGCCGGCGCCGACGTGCTGCTGCATGCGGTGCTGGAAGCGGCGGAAATCGCGGAATAGGCGTCAGTCGTCGCCAACTGGGGGCAGGTGAATGGATCTTTCGATAGTGCTTTCCTTTGTCGCGGTTGCCGGGCTCTTGGTGATGTCGCCGGGCCCCAACGGCGTGCTCATCGCGCGCACCGTGCCGACCTCGGGCCGGCTGGCGGGTTTTGCCAATATCGCCGGCTTCATCACCGCCTTCTACCTGCATGGCGCGCTGGTGGTGTTCGGCGTTTCGGTCCTTCTGGTCCGCTCTGCGGAACTGTTCTTCGCGGTGAAGATGCTGGGCGCCGCCTATCTGTGCTGGATCGGCGTCAAGGCGTTGCGGGACGCGTGGCGCGGCGCCATTGCCCCGACCGACATCTCCCCGGCGCGGCGCCGGCGCACGCTGGTGATTGCCTATTGGGAAGGGTTGCTGACCAACGCGCTCAACCCGAAGGTCTCGATGTTCTACCTTGCGGCCTTCCCGCAATTCCTGCCGCCCGGGCTGGCGACGCCGGCCAACACGTTCACGCTGGTCTTCATCCATTCGATGCTCAATCTCGTCTGGTTCAGCCTGATGGTGATGGCTTTCTCGCGGCTTGCGGCAGCGGCACGCAGCGGGACGTTCCAGCGCTGGATCAAGGGCATCACCGGGGTCGTGTTTCTCGGCTTCGGCGCAAGGCTCGCGACCTACGAGCCGTAGGGGCAAAAACCGGAGGAACGGCCGGGAAGCGACGTATCCCGGCGGCCAGACACACCGGAACACGAGAGGGAACCAGACATGGCCAGCAAAGTGATCAAGGGTGGCACGGTCGTCACCGCGGACCTCAGCTACGAAGCGGATGTGAAGATCGAGGGCGGACGCATCGTCGAGATCGGCCCGAACCTGACCGGCGACGAGGTGCTCGATGCCGCCGGCTGCTACGTGATGCCGGGCGGCATCGACCCGCATGTGCATCTGGAAATGCCCTTCATGGGCACTTATTCGGCCGATGACTTCGAAAGCGGCACGCGCGCGGGCCTTGCCGGCGGCACGACGATGGTGGTCGATTTCTGCCTGCCGGCGCCCGGCCAGTCGCTGCTCGAGGCGCTGACCATGTGGGACAACAAGTCGACACGGGCCAATTGCGACTATTCCTTCCATATGGCGGTCACATGGTGGGGCGAGCAGGTCTTCAACGAGATGGAGACGGTTGTCCGCGACAAGGGCATCAACACCTTCAAGCATTTCATGGCCTACAAGGGTGCGCTGATGGTGGATGACGACGAGATGTTCGCCTCCTTCCAGCGCTGCGCCGAGCTTGGCGCATTGCCGATGGTGCATGCCGAAAACGGCGATGTGGTCGCCCAGCTTCAGGCCAAGCTGATGGCCGAGGGCAACAACGGCCCGGAAGCGCATGCCTATTCGCGCCCGGCCGAGGTCGAGGGCGAGGCCACCAACAGGGCGATCATGATCGCCGACATGGCCGGCGTGCCGCTTTATGTGGTGCACACCTCGTCCGAGCAGGCGCATGAGGCGATCCGCCGGGCCAAGCAGAACGGCATCCGCTGCTATGGCGAGCCGCTGATCCAGCACCTGACGCTCGACGACAGCGAATACAGGAACGCCGACTGGGACCATGCCGCACGGCGGGTGATGTCGCCGCCCTTCCGCGACAAGAAGCACCAGGACAGCCTGTGGGCCGGCCTGCAGGCCGGCACGCTGCAGGTGGTGGCGACCGACCACTGCGCCTTCACCACGGAGCAGAAGCGTACCGGCCTTGGCGACTTCACCAAGATCCCCAACGGCACTGGCGGTCTGGAAGACCGCATGCCGATGTTGTGGACGCAAGGGGTCGCCACCGGCCGGCTGACGATGAACGAATTCGTCGCCGTCACCTCCACCAACATCGCCAAGATCCTCAACATCTACCCGAAAAAGGGCGCGATCCTGGTCGGGGCGGATGCCGATATCGTCGTCTGGGATCCAATGAGGGAAAAGACGATTTCCGCGTCGAACCAGCAGTCGGCCATCGACTACAATGTGTTCGAGGGCAAGCATGTGAAGGGCCTGCCGCGCTTCACGCTGACCCGGGGCGAGGTGGCGATCGAGGACGGCGCGGTGAAGACCCGGGAGGGTCATGGGCAGTTCGTCGCGCGCCAGCCGTTCCAGGCGGTCAACAGGGCGCTTTCGACCTGGAAGGACCTGACCGCGCCGCGCAAGGTGGAGCGCTCGGGCATTCCGCAAAGCGGCGTGTGAGCCCGGGAGCGGGCTCTCCCGACGGGAATGGCCCGCTCTTTGCTTTCCTGACACGGCAGGCGGACGGATTGACAAGGCAGGACAGCGGCGGCGGGGCATGCGGCCGCGGATCGATGGAGACAGTGCCGGAATGCAAGGACAGCCAGCGGAAGAGGCGGCATCGCCCGTCATCGACATCGCCAAGCTTTCGCTCACCTTCGAGACCAATGATGGGCCGGTCCACGCGCTGTCCAACATAGATCTCAGGATCGATGCCGGCGATTTCGTCTCCTTCATCGGGCCGAGCGGCTGCGGCAAGACCACGCTTTTGCGGGTGATCGCGGACCTGGAGGCGCCGACCGGCGGCTCGATCTCCGTCAACGGCATGACGCCGGACGAGGCCCGGCTGAAGCGCGCCTATGGCTACATCTTCCAGGCGGCGGCCCTTTACCCGTGGCGAACCATCGCCGACAACATCGCCCTGCCTCTGGAAATCATGGGCTTTTCGAAGGCCGACCGGGAGGAGCGCATCCGCCGCAACATGGAGCTGGTCAATCTGTCCGGCTTCGAGCGCAAGTATCCTTGGCAGCTGTCGGGCGGCATGCAGCAGCGGGCCTCCATCGCCCGCGCGCTCTCCTTCGACCCGGACCTGCTCCTGATGGACGAGCCCTTCGGCGCGCTCGACGAGATCGTCCGTGATCACCTCAACGAGCAGCTGCTGAAACTGTGGGCCAAGACCAGCAAGACGGTGGTCTTCGTCACCCACTCGATCCCCGAAGCGGTGTTCCTGTCGACCAAGATCGTGGTGCTGTGTCCGCGTCCGGGCCGCATCTACGACGTGATCGAGAACAACCTGCCGCGCGAACGCACCCTCGACATCCGCGAGACGCCGGAATTCCTCAAGATCGCCCACCGCGTCCGCGAGGGCTTGAGGGCGGGGCACAGCTATGATGATTGAGGCGATGCGAAACCGGATCGGCTGGCACACGACCGTCATGCGGCGCGGCCGTGAAGGCGATAGCGACCTCTTCACGGTCGTCTCCAGTCAAAAGCCCGCCGCCACGATCATCGGCGGCGTTCCGGTCGTGTTGCTTGGCGGGGCTACGGCGACCTACGTCGCGGCGCATGCCGATGTTGTCGCGCTGCTGATGGTCGGTCTCGTCGGCTACATGCTCTATGAGCTCGCGCGGGTGAATTTCGGAGTGGTTCTGCTGCGTCTCGGCAGGGAGATCGAGGCAAGCTCGATGCTGGTGCTTCCCGGCATCGGAAGGGTGCCCCTCGGGCCGACCCGAAAATGGCCGTTGAACACGCTGTCGAGCGTCTCGACGCTGCAAACGGAATATGGAAAGGCCAAGACCAAGCCGGTCGACTGGCCCGGCTTCGGCCTTGACGTGAAGATTGGCGAGGCTGCGGCGCGGCGGCTGGTGTCCGGCTTGACGCTGGAACAGGCCGAGACAATGCGCTGCGCGATTTTGGCGCGCATGGAACGGGAGGTGGAGGGCCAACGGGAGGTGGAGGGCCAATGAATTCCGCAGCGCTTCCCGCTTCCCGCCGATCGCCCTTCGCCGGTCTGATGCGTGGCACGGCCGGGCCGGTCATCGTCGTCGTCGCGGCGATCATCGCGATCTGGTATCTGGCGGCGGTGATGCTCAACACGCCGTTCCAGCGCGACATCTACAAGCGCGGCGGGGTGGAGGATGCACCGCTCGCGCAGCTTGTCGCCGATACGCTGTCGCAGGACCGGCCCGTGCTGCCGTCGCCGCATCAGGTGGCCGTGGAGATCTGGGAGACGACCGCCAACAAGACCGTGACCTCCAAGCGCAGCCTGATCTATCACAGCTCGATCACGCTCTCCTCGACCCTGCTCGGCTTCGTCCTCGGCACCGGGCTCGGCATCGTCCTCGCCATCGGCGTGGTGCACAGCCGCGTGCTCGACAAGAGCCTGATGCCCTGGGTGATCTCCTCGCAGACGATCCCCATTCTGGCGATCGCGCCGATGATCATCGTCGTGCTCAACGCGATCGGCATTTCCGGCCTGCTGCCCAAGGCGATGATATCCACCTACCTCTCGTTCTTTCCGGTGACCGTCGGCATGGTCAAGGGGCTGCGCTCGCCCGAGACCATCCAGCTCGACCTGATGAAGACCTATTCGGCAAGCCGGGCCCAGGCGCTGTGGAAGCTGCGCCTGCCCTCCGCAGCGCCCTATCTCTTTGCCTCGATGAAGGTCGGTGTTGCCGCAAGCCTCGTCGGCGCCATCGTCGGCGAGCTTCCCACGGGTGCCGTCGCGGGGCTGGGCGCCCGCCTCCTCGCCGGTTCCTATTACGGCCAGACAGTGCAGATCTGGTCGGCGCTGATCGTCGCTGCAGTCATCGCCGCCTCCCTGGTTGCGCTGATCGGGGTCACTGAGCGGATCGTCCTGAAGCGCATGGGGATGGCGCAATGAACACGGCACAGCTTCCAGGCGGACCGGACTCGCTCGGCATGGGCGCGAAACTGTCGCCGGTGACGCGGCTGCTTTCGACTGCCGCCCTCGTCCTTGCCGTGATGGCCAGCATGTTGCCGCTGATTTCCGGCGAGAACGTTTCCCTGGGCCTGTTCGACAGTCCGCTCCTTGCCGCTTCGGCGTTTGCCGCGGTCCTCGTGCTCACTCCTTACCGGTTCCGCTTCTTCCATGGGCCTCTCGCGGTCCTCGCGCTTGTCGGCGTCTCCTACGCGCTGGCCTTCACCCTGATCACCCTGGTCGGGCGCCATCCGGGCCTGGCCGGTCACGGCTTCTGGGCCTATGTCGCGGTTGCCTGGGCGATGGCCTGGCTTTCGGTGGAGGAGATGGCGGCCCTGTCGCCGCGCAGCCCGTTGCTGCGGCGGCTCGTGTCGTTTGCCATTCCGCTGTCCTTCGGCATCTGGCTTCTGATCCTCTGGCAGGTGCTGGTGGTCGGCTTTGCCGTTCCCAAGGTGCTGCTGCCGGCGCCCGCCGACATCTGGACGCGGCTGCTTTCCTCGCCGTCGATCCTGTGGGCGGATTTCCGCCAGACGTTCCTGAAAGGCGTGCTGGTCGGCTACGCCATCGGCTGCGGGTCCGGTTTCCTGGTGGCCATCCTGGTGGACAGGGTGCCGTTCCTGCGCCGCGGCTTGCTGCCGATCGGCAACCTGGTGTCGGCCCTGCCGATCATCGGTGTCGCCCCGATCATGGTCATGTGGTTCGGTTTCGACTGGCCGTCCAAGGCGGCGGTGGTCATCATCATGACCTTCTTCCCGATGCTGGTGAACACGGTCACCGGCCTTGCCGCCGCCGACCGCATCCAGCACGACCTGATGCACACATATGCGGCAAACTATCGTCAGACACTGGTCAAGATGCGGCTGCCGATGGCCATGCCCTTCATCTTCAATGCCTTGAAAATCAACTCGACGCTCGCCCTCATCGGGGCCATTGTTGCCGAATTCTTCGGCACGCCCATCGTTGGCATGGGCTTTCGCATCTCCACCGAGGTGGGGCGGATGAATGTCGACATGGTCTGGGCCTCGATCGCCGTGGCGGCGCTGGCCGGATCTCTTTTCTACGGATTGGTGACCCTCGTCGAACGGGTGGTCACGTTCTGGCATCCGTCAGTCCGGGGATAACGGGCGGCGGAAGCCACACCAGAGGGAGTAGGACATGAAGAAGACCTTGCTTGCCGCGGCAGCGCTTGCCTTTGCCTTCGGACCGGCCCATGCGGCCGATGACGTGACGTTGCAGCTCAAATGGGTCACCCAGGGCCAGTTTGCCGGCTACTATGTGGCCAAGGACAAGGGCTTCTACGATGAAGAAGGCCTGAACGTCACGATCAAGCCGGGTGGTCCCGACATCGCCCCGCCGCAGGTGATTGCCGGCGGCGGCGCCGACGTGATCGTCGACTGGATGCCCTCGGCGCTGGCCAGCCGCGAGCGCGGCGTGCCGCTCGTCAACATCGCCCAGCCGTTCAAGAAGTCCGGCATGATGCTGACCTGTCTGAAGGAAACCGGTGTCACCAAGCCGGAGGATTTCCGTGGCCGTACGCTCGGTGTCTGGTTCTTCGGCAACGAGTATCCGTTCCTGTCCTGGATGAGCCAGCTCGGCATCCCGACCGATGGCAGCGACAATGGCGTGAAGGTCCTGAAGCAGGGCTTCAACGTCGACCCGCTGCTGCAGAAGCAGGCCGACTGCATCTCGACCATGACCTACAACGAATATTGGCAGGTCATCGACGCGGGCATCCCGGAGAGCGAACTGGTGCTCTTCAAGTATGAGGACCAGGGCGTCGCAACCCTTGAGGACGGGCTCTATGTGGTCGAGGAGAAGCTCTCCGACCCGGCCTTCGTCGACAAGATGGCCCGCTTCGTTCGCGCCTCCATGAAGGGCTGGGACTATGCCCGCGAGAATCCGGACGAGGCAGCCGACATCGTTCTGGAGAACGATGCCACCGGCGCGCAGACCGAGACCCATCAGAAGCGCATGGTCCGCGAGATCAACAAGCTGACGGAAGGCTCCGACGGCCGTCTCGACATGGAGGACTATCAGCGCACGGTGAACACGTTGCTGGGCGGCGGGTCCGATCCGGTGATCACCAGGGAGCCGACCGGCGCCACCACCACCGTGGTGACCGACAAGCTCTGACAGCTGATACGGCCCCGCCGTTTTGCAGGGGCGTCGATTGTAAGAAAAAGAGGCCGCCGGGAGGCATTCCCGGCGCCCTTTCCTGTATTGACGGCGTTGCTGTCGCTGCGGACCGGTTCGGTCTCAGCCGCCTTCGCCGGCGGCTTCCCGGCGCCGTGCCATCAGCCGGCCGAGCATCGGCGTCACCATCGGCACGACCAGGATGAGCACGGCGATCGCCAGGATCGAGGCGGTCAGCGGTCGCTCCCAGACGAAGGCCCAGCTGTCGTTGCTGATGATCAGCGCCCTGCGCAGGTTCTCTTCCATCATGCCGCCCAGAATGAAACCGAGCAGCATCGGCGCCATCGGCATGTCGAGAAGCCTGAGCACCATCGCCCCGACCGCGAAGATCACCATCAGCTGGATGTCGAACGTGTTGAAGGTGACGAAGTAGACGCCGATCAGGGAGAAGAACAGGATCATCGGCACGAGCACCGTGTGCGGCAGGGCCAGAACACGGGCGATATACGGGATCAGTGGCAGGTTGAGCACCAGCAGGATCACGTTGCCGAGATACATGGAGATGATCACCGACCAGAACACCTCCGGATTGTCGGTGAAAAGACGCGGTCCCGGCTGCACACCGTAGGAAATCAGCGCGCCCAGCATGATCGCGGTCGTGCCCGATCCGGGAATGCCGAGGGTGAGAAGCGGCACGAAGGAGCCCGAGCAGGCGGCGTTGTTGGCTGTCTCCGGTGCCGCAAGGCCGCGGATCGATCCGTGGCCGAACAGCTTGCCCTTGATGGGGCCGGCGATCCGCTGCTCCATGCCATAGGCAAGGAACGACGCGATCGTGGCGCCGGCTCCCGGCAGGACGCCGACGAAGAAGCCGAGGATCGAAGACCGGCCGATGACCGGCACCATCTCGCGCACTTCCTCCTTGTTGAGCCGCATCGAGCCGAGGCTGGCATTGGCGTCTTTCTCGCGCGCGGCCTCTTCGGCCGTCTTCGGCCTGAGGACCGACATCAGCGCTTCCGACAGGGCGAAGGTCGCCATGGCCAGCAGCAGGAAAGAGATGCCGTCGATCAGGTCGAGAATGCCGAAGGTGAAGCGCTGCATGCCCTGCGTTTCGTCGGTGCCGATGGTGGACAGCATCAGTCCGAGAACGGTCATGATCAGGGCCTTGAGCACCTTGCCGCGTCCCGCGAACGCGGCGACGGCGGTGAGGCCGAGCACCATCAGCGCGAAATAGTCCGTCGACTGGAAGGCAAGCGAGACCACGGCGAGCGAAGGCGCGGCAACGAGCAGGAAGAGGGCGGCGATGGTGCCGCCGGAAAAGGACGAGTAGGCGGCAATCGCCAGTGCCTTTCCGGCGTGGCCCTGCTTGGCCATCGGATAGCCGTCGAAGGCTGTCGCGACAGTGCCGGCAACGCCGGGCGCATTGATCAGGATCGAGGAGGTGGAGCCGCCGAAGATCGCGCCGTAGTAGACGCCGGCCATCAGGATCATGCCCGTGGCGGGCTCGAAACCGTAGGTGATCGGAATCATCAGGGCGATGGCCGAGATCGGACCGAGGCCCGGCAACATGCCGATGAAGGTTCCGGCGAAGCAGCCGACCGCCACCATCAGGATGTTGATCGGCGAGGCGGCGGTCGACAGACCGACAAGAATACCGTCAAGCATGGCTCAGCCTCCGAACATGTCGACAAGGACTTCGGGGAGCGGCGCGATATAGACGCCGAGAAACTGTGTCATCAGAACCCAGAAGAAGACGACGATGCTCACCGAGGAAAGCAGGACCATGACGAAGCGCCGCTCGCCGAGCACCAGCATGCCGGCGATCAGGAACAGCGAGGTCGAGACCAGGAAGCCGAGCGGGCGCACGGTGAGGCCGTAGAAGACCATCAGGGCGCACAGCACGATGACCCGGATCAGGGGGAAGCCCTGGCCGGCGATCGGGCGGGCAAGTTGCTTCATGGCATCCAGCCAGCGTGCGTTCTCGGTGCGGTCGGCCTCGCTCATCGGTTTGAACAGGACGGCGAGAGACAGCACGCAACCCAGGACCGCGAGCGCCTGTGGCATCGAGCGGGCCGTGAAAGCGTCGTTCATCTGGAATGGCAACAGCGGGATGCGGAAGATCATCACGCCGTAGCCGATGGAAAAGGCGAGCATGAGAAGCGCGCCGATACGGTCGCGGGTCAGCATGGCTTGGGCCGATCTGTGCAAGAGGGTCGAAGGACAGCGGACATGCAAAGAGGGCGCGCGCCGGAATGGCCGGCGCGCGCCCGTGATGCCGCGATCAGAGGAAGCCGAGTTCCTTCATCAGGTCGGCGATCTCTTTCTCCTGCTTTTCCAGGAAGGCCGAGAAATCCTCACCCGGATTGAAGATGTTCACCCAGCCGTTGCGGGCGCGCACTTCTTCCCATTCCGGGGTCTCGTACATTTTGGCGAAGGCCGCGATATAGGCCTGCTGCTTTTCGGCGCTCATCCCCGGTGCGCCGAAGAAACCGCGCCAGTTGATGAACTCGATGCCGGTTGCGCCGGCCTCGTCGCAGGTGGGAACGTCCTTGGCGGCGTCGACGCGACCTGCCGCGGTCACGCACAGGATGCGCACCTGGTCCTGCTTGGCGAGTTCGATCGCCTCGCCGAAGCCGGTCGACAGCGCCTTGATCTCGCCCGAGAGCAGTCCTGCCATGGCCTTGCCGCCGGCGTCATAGGGAACGTATTTCACCGAGGTCGGGCTTGCGCCCGCGCCCTTCATCACCATCGCTGCGACGACATGGTCCATGCCGCCCGCGACCGACCCGCCGCCGATCGGCATCTTGGTCGGATCGGCCTTGACCAAGTCCACGAGACCGCCGAAGTCGGCGATGTCGCTGTCCTTGGCGACGATGATCGCGGCATAGTCGCCCACGGTGCCGGCGATCGGCGTCAGGTCGCGGAAGGATTGCGGAAAGACCTTCTGCAGGGACCGGATGACGATCGGGGTCGAGTTGACCATGATCGTGTCATCGGCCTTGCCGGCGATCTCGATCAGATGGGCAATGGCGAGGCCGCCGCCGCCGCCCGACATGTTCTCGTAGGACGCCTGGCCGACAAGGCCGGCCTTGGTCAGGGCTTCGCCGGTGCCGCGCGCGGTGCTGTCCCAGCCACCGCCGGCGCCGCCGGGAATGATGAAGTGGATTTTCTCGATATCCGCAGCCTGCGTGGTGGTGGCCGCAAACAAGAGGCCGAACGCGGTTGCGGCGGCCGCAAGGCCGCGCCGTGTCGTCTTGGTCATGTCTTTCCTCCCAGGATCACCGTGTACCGCCGCTGGCGGCTGGTGACTGTTGCCTTTGCAGATACAAACGGCGCGGCGGCGGCTGCGACCGCGCGCAGGCGAACGGTCCTCCCGTCCGCGCGGATCGCAAATGCCGTCTCCGTAGTCGGCGCCGATGGAGAAAGACTGACATGGCTGGCTGACGTGAAGCTGACGCTGCGTCGCAAAAAGACAGGGTGCAACGCAGCGTGGATGTCGTCCCGGGCCTATTGGACCTTCAGCGCGCGGTTCCAGCGTTCGATCAGCCGGTTGCGTTTGACCTGGTCGAGATAGACGACAAGCGCGGGACCGACGGGAATGGGGCGCAGGCGGTTGCCGAAGGTGCGCCGCATGGCGTTGGCGGTGTTCTCGCCGTCGAGTTCGGGGTGCAGGACGGGAAGGCCGACCTGCTCGGCGATCACCTTCTGGCCCTCGCGGGAGACGAGGAAATCGAGAAAGGCGGCCCCGAGATCCGGCGCGCCGGCGCTGCGCGGCACCAGCGCGGTGCGCGACATGACCACCGTATAGTCCTCCGGCAGCACGATGCCGAGGTCCGGGTCCGTGCGCGCCCAGGCGGAAGCATAGGAGCCGAGAATGTTGTAACCGAGGACGAAGCGCCCGTCGGCCACCCGCTCGACGATCGCCGAGGAGTTGGAATAGAGCTTCACGCCGCTGGCGCCGAGCGCGTTGAAAAGATCCCAGATCTCGCGATTGTGTTCCCTGTCCCGGGCAAGGAAGAACAGACCGACGCCGGCCCGTTCCACATCGTAGGTGCCGACCCGGCCATAGGTTTCCGCCTCGCGCGCCTTGAGATAGGCGGCAAAGTCCGGACGCGTTCGGGGTGGTTCGGTCTCGAGAAAGGACGGTTTGTGATAAAGGATCACCGCCGGTTCGAACGTGGTGCCGTAGACCGTGTCGCGCCACTGCGCCCACGCGGGCAGCGCACCTGCATTGGGCAGCCGGACGCTCTGGGCGTAGCCGTCGTTCGCCAGCTTTACCTGCAGGTCCATGGCCGAGGAATAGGCCAGGTCGGCGGTGCGTCCGATCTCATCGCTTTCCTCGATGACACGCGCATAGATATCCTGCGTCTGGAGCTCGAAATAGTCGATGCCGATATCCGGGCGTGTCGCCTGGAACGCGGCAAGCAGGGGCGCGGCGATCTTCGCGTCCAGCGAGGAGTAGATCCGCAGGACACGGGTCTCCCCGGACGGGGAAAGCGGTGTGAGGCTGACTGACGGGGCATCTGTCATGTCGGTGCGCGCGATGCCGGGCGGGCCGGCAAGCAGCATGAGCAGGACCATGCCCAGGCCCAGGGCCGAAAGGGAGCGCTTCATGCGCGGGAGTATGCGGTGATCCGGTGCGGCGACACAAGCGCGACCGTCGCCGGCTCGCGCCCCCGTGCCAATCGCCTCTTGCACTGTGTTGCGCGCCTGCGGTTAAACTCGCCGCACGAGGGCGCGAGACCTTCGGCTGGAAACGCCAACGGATTGCGAAAGGGTGGCCGGGGTGCGTCTGCTGATCGTCGAGGACAACCGCACGCTGGCCGACGGGCTGACGCAGATGTTGCGCGGAGCGGGCTATGCGGTCGATGCCGTGCATGAGGGCGAGGACGCGGAAGCCGCGCTCGCCACGGATGCTTTCGACCTGGTGCTTCTCGACCTGTCGCTGCCCGACACCGACGGGATGACGCTGCTGCGCACGATCCGGGCGCGGGGCCTGCCTTGCGCGGTGCTGGTGCTGACCGCGCGCGGGGCGCTTGACGAACGCATTCGCGGTCTTGACCTGGGTGCCGACGACTACATGACCAAGCCTTTCGAGTTCGGCGAGCTGGAGGCGCGCATCCGTGCGGTGCTGCGCCGGCATGCGGGCACCCGCGGCGGTCGCCTTGAATGCGGTCGCCTCGTCTTCGACCTGAACGAGAGGATCGCAACGGTCGACGGCCGACCGCTCGACCTGACGGCGCGGGAACTGAGCGTGCTGCAGATCCTGGTCCAGCGCCCGGAAAGGGTGGTGTCCAAGCAGCACATCAGCGAGCGCCTGAGCGAGTTTGACGCGGATCTCTCCGACAATGCGGTGGAACAGTATATCTCGCGCCTGCGCAAGCGGCTGGAGCCCTGCGGCCTCAGGATCCGCACCGCGCGCGGCCTGGGGTATGCCCTGGAAGCGATCGACGGAGATGGTTGAGCCGCCGCCCGGACGGGTCGCCGAGGCTCGTGGCATTCGGCCCCTTCGCGGCCGGGGGCCACGTTCGCTCTCCGCCCGTCTGCTGGTCTGGCTGCTCGCTCCGCTGAGCCTGCTCGCGGCCTACGATCTCTTCGACACCTATCGCGAGGCGCGGGAGACGGTGAACACCGTGCTCGACCGCGTGCTGACCGGGTCGGCGCTGGCGATTGCCGAGCGCGTTGCGGTCGGCAATGACGGCGCGATCGAGGTCGACGTGCCCTATGTGGCATTGGAGATGCTGACCAGTGCCGCCGAGGACAGGGTCTTCTACCGTGTCGAGGGTCCTCCGGGAACCTTCGTCACCGGCTACCGCAACCTGCCGGTGCCCGAGGCGGGAGAGGCGGCGCAGGTCGCCCATCAGCCGCGTTTTGCCGACGCTGTCTTCCGGGGCGAGCCGATCCGTGTGGCGATCCTTTCCGGCGCGGCATCTTCCGGCAACAGCTCGATTGCCTATCGGGTCGCGGTGGCGGAGACGACCACCGCGCGGCGGGACCTTGCGCGCGACGTGCTGCTGAACTCCGCCGCCCGGCAGGTGTTGCTGATCGCGATCGCGGCCGTTGCCGTGCTGCTCGGCATTCGGCGCGGCCTGCGACCCTTGTCGAGGCTCGAGGAGGCGCTCGACCGTCGCAGCCCGGACGACCTGCGCCCGATCCGTCACGCAGTGCCGCGTGAGGTCGACCGGCTGGTCGGCGCGATCAACGGCTTCATGGCGAGACTGTCGGATTCGCTGGCCGCGCTCCGCCGCTTCACCGGAAATGCGTCGCACCAGATCAGGACGCCTCTCACCATCATCCGCACGCAGATCGAGCTTGCCCGCCGGGCCGAGGGGCGCGAGGCCATGCTCGCAGCCCTGAGCACGGCCGATCTGGCCGTGACACAGAGCGAACGCACCCTTTCCCAGCTGTTGCTGCTCGCCCGGGTCGACGAGGTCTCGGCCGATCGGCCCGACGGCGAAAGCGTCGATCTGGCCCGGCTGGCGCGCAGGATGGCGGCCGAGATGGAGCCTGTCGCGGCGCGTTCGGGTCTGGACCTGGGGTATGAAGGGCCGCCTGCCGGCACTCCCGGTCCGGCCGTGCGCGGCAACGGCATGCTGATCGGCGAAATGCTGCGCAACCTGATCGAGAACGCGATTGCCTATGCCGGCCCGGGGCATTCCGCGACGGTACGGGTCGATCACCGGGAAGGATTCGCCGTCCTCGACGTGGAGGATGACGGACCGGGCATCCGCCCTGCAGACCGGGCGCGGGCGGTCAAGCGGTTCGAACGGTTGTCGCCGCAGGGGGACGAGGACGGCGCAGGGCTTGGTCTTGCCATCGTCGCGGAGATCACAGCGCTCGCGGGCGGCCGGCTCGAACTGGTCGAAGGCGACAACGGGCGCGGGTTGCGGGTGCGCATCACATTGCCGACGACGCAGGATCAGGCGCCGTCATAGGTCCAGCGGTGAGACGGCGGCGTCGGTCCCTTGTTGCGGCCACCCTGGCAGGTCTGCTCCCACGCATGGGCGAGGATGCCGACCGAGCGGGACAGGCAGAAGAAACCGCGTGCCAGGGGCGCCGGGCATCCCAGTTCGGCGAAGATGACGGCGGTGGCCCCGTCGATGTTCATCGGCACGGGCTTGCCCTTTTCCCGGGCCAGATGCGCTTCGACCGCGCGCCCGATCGCGGCGAACCGCCCGGAGACCGAACCGATGGCCGCGGCTTCGTCGACAAGGCCCAGAAGCCGCGGGGCGCGCGGGTCGACCGGCTTGTGGAAGCGGTGGCCGAAGCCGGGGATGAACTTGCCCTTCGTCGCGCGAAACGCGTCGAGACCCTGGCCGGTGGCCTCTTCAAGCCCGGTGGTCTGCGTTCGTGCGTCGATGTCCTGATAGAGCGCCACGGCCTGCTCTCCGGCCCCGCCATGGACGTCGCCCAGCATGTTGATCGCCGTCGCCATGGCGTTGTTGAGACCGACGCCGCACGTGGCGGCCATGCGTGCGGCGGCGATCGAGGGCGCCTGCGGCCCGTGATCGACAGCGGCGACGAGAGCGGCCTCGAAAAGGCGCGCGCGACCCGCATCGAGCGGCGTGCCCATCACCATGTGCCAGATCATCTGGGGGAAGGAGAGCGTGCCGATCAGCTCTTCCACCGGATGGCCGCGAAAGGCGATCCGGCCGGGTTCCATGTCGATGATGGACGTGTGCCACCAGTCGGCGACCGGGTCCGTAACCTTGCTCTCGCTCATATCGCGCCTTCCTGTCGCAGCCGCTCGATTTCCTCGGCGGTGATGCCAAGCCCTTCCAGGATGTCGACCGTGTCACGCCCCAGAACCGGCGGCGGCGTGTCGACGGACGGCGGCGTGCCGTTGACCTTGATGCCGGTGCGGATCGTGCGGATGGGCCGGCCGACCCCCGGCACTTCGTCGAATTCGGCGATCATGCCACGACCGGCCACTTGCGGATGCGCGAGCGTTTCAGGAACGGTGAGAATTTCGCCGGCCGGAATGCCGCGCCGGCTGAGCCGTTTGACCCAGTCGGCGGCATCGCCGGCGGCAAGGGACTTTTCGATCTCGGCGCGCAGGGCAAGGCGATTGGCCTTGCGCGTCTCGCGGGTCGCGTAGTCGGGATGGGCGAGAAGATCCGGCCGGTCCAGTTCCTCGCACAGCAACCGCCATTGTTCGTCCTTGTTGGCGGCGATGTTGAGGGAGGCGTCCCGGGCCCGGAAGGCTCCGGAGGGGGCGGAGGTCGTGTTCTCGTTGCCGTGGGCGGCGGGGCGCTGGCCGGCGATCATCCAGTTGGAAACGACCCATCCCATCGTGGCGAGCGTTGCCTCCAGCATCGATATGTCAAGAAAGACCGGCTTCTCGCGCGGTCCGGCAAGGCTTGCGCAAATGGCGAAAGCGGCCGTCATGCCGCCGATCGTGTCGGACACCGGATAGCCGACGCGCAGCGGCGCCGTTTCCGCGTCGCCGGTCACCGACATGACCCCGGAAAGTCCCTGCACGATCTGGTCATAGGCCGGCATGGCGCGCATCGGTCCGTCCTGGCCGAAACCGGATATCGCGCAATAGACAAGCCGCGAATTGAGCGGCGCAAGATCGTCGAAGCCGACGCCGAGACGGTCCATCACGCCAGGCCGGAAATTCTCGACAACCACGTCGGCGGTGGCGGCGAGCCGCTTCAGCAGCTCCACGCCGCTCGGGTTTTTCAGGTTGAGCGTCAGGCTCTTCTTGCCGGCGTTCTGGGCCAGGAAGGAGACACCCATGTCGGCGGCATTCAGCGCCGGGTCGGCACCAAGCTGGCGGGCGAGATCGCCGCGCCCCGGCACTTCGATCTTGATCACCTCGGCGCCGAAATGCGCAAGCTGGTGGCAACAGAAGGGCCCGGACAGGACATTCGTCAGATCGAGCACACGGATGCCGGAAAGCGGAGTGGCGGGCGAAGCGTCCATGAAGCGCCTTTCGGTTTTGTGCGCTGTCAGGAGCAAACCCGCCTGTCAGGCCTGGCGTGCATCGCGCGCGGAATGTTTCCCGCTATAGCGCTGCTTCATCCAGCGGCCAAGCTTTGCGGCTTCCTCGCTTGAAAGCCGAAGGCCGAGCTTGCTGCGCCGCCACAACACGTCTTCCGCCTCGCGCGCCCATTCGTGATCCATCATGTGGATCACCTCGCGGGCGAACAGGCCGCCGCCGAAGTGCTCGCCCAGGTCCTCCGGCGTTGCGACGTCCTCGAGAATCGCATGTGCCTGCGTTCCGTAATTGCGCGCGAGCCGCTCGACAAGTCCGGCGGGCAGGGCTTCGCGTCCCTTCGCCAGCGAGCGTGTCAGCTCTGCCAGGCCCTCGGTCGGGAAGTCGCCGCCTGGAAGCGCGGCTTTTGCCGTCCAGGCCGGGCCGCCGCCGCCGATCGCGTCTTCGATCTGCTCAAGCACGGAAAGGGCGAGGCGGCGATAGGTGGTGATCTTCCCGCCGAAAATGTTGATCAAGGGTGCCTCGCCCCCCCTGGTTCCGGTGTCCAGCCGCAGCACGTAGTCGCGTGTTGCCTCCTGAGCCTTCGAGGCGCCGTCATCGAACAGCGGTCGTACGCCGGAATAGGTCCACACCACGTCGCTTCGGGGGATTGGCTGGCGGAAATACTCGCTGGCGGCCTCCGCGAGGTAGGTGATTTCCTCCTCGGTCGCCGCGACATCGGCCGGGTCGCCGTCATAGTCGCGGTCAGTCGTGCCGATCAGGGTGAAGTCCTGCTCGTAGGGAATGGCGAAGATGATGCGCCCGTCGGCATTCTGGAAGATATAGGCGCGGTCATGGTCGAACAGCTTGCGCACGACAATGTGGCTGCCCTGCACCAGACGGACATTGTGGGCGTCGTTGCGCTTCAGGGCGCCTTCCAGCAACCGGTCGACCCAGGGGCCGGCCGCGTTGACGAGCAGGCGCGCGGTCACCTCGCGGGTCGACTTGTCCTGGGTGTCCTGAAGGGTCGCATGCCAGAGCCCGTCGACGCGTTCGGCCGAGACGACTTTCGTGCGGGTGTTGATCTGCGCGCCGCGGGCACGGGCGTCGCGGGCGTTGAGAACCACCAGCCGCGCGTCGTCCACCCAGCAGTCGGAATATTCGAACGCGGTGGCGAAACCGTCCTTGAGAGGGGTGCCTGCGGGGTCGCGGCGCAGATCGAGCGTGCGGGTGGCCGGCAGCAGCTTGCGGCCGCCCAGGTGATCGTAAAGGAAGAGCCCGAGCCGAAGCATCCAGCGCGGCCTGAGCCCTTTCTGGTGCGGGAGCACGAAGCGCAGCGGGCGGATGATGTGCGGCGCATTGGCCCAGAGCAGTTCGCGCTCGCTCAAGGCCTCGCGCACGAGGCGGAACTCGTAGTGCTCGAGATAGCGCAAGCCGCCGTGAACGAGCTTCGTCGACCAGGACGACGTGCCGCTGGCAAGGTCGTTCATCTCCGCCAGGCAAACCGAATAGCCTCGGCCGACTGCATCGCGTGCGATGCCGCAACCGTTGATGCCGCCTCCCACGATCAGGATGTCGAAGTCGCTGCGTTCTCGTGGTTCGCTCATTCCATGTGGCCTCCCGGCCCGTCTTCCATTGCTGTCGCAGGGGTCTCGGCGGTGCCCGCTCCGGCCACCTCGACGCGCACGCCGTGTTCCCGGCAGATGTCGAGCACCGGCTCGGGAGGCATCTTGTCGGTGACGAAGATGTCGATCTGCGACATGTGGGCGATCCTCACGGGTGCGCTGCGCTCGAACTTCATGCTGTCGGCGACCAGGATGGTCTGCCGTGCATGGGTGATGATCTCGCGGGCGACGCGCACCTCGCGGAAGTCGTAGTCGAAGATGGTTCCGTCCGCATCGATGGCGGAGGCGCCGATCAGCGCGTAGTCCACCTTGAACTGGCGAATGAAGTCGGCGGTCGCCTCGCCGACGATGCCGCCATCCGAGGGGCGGACCTGTCCGCCGGCGATGATCACCTCGATCGCGGGCGCCGCACGCAGGATGTTGGCGACATTGATGTTGTTGGTGATCGCCATGATCCCGTCGTGCTGGCGCAGGGCGCGGGCGACCTGCTCCGTCGTCGTGCCGATGTTCAGCATGATCGAGGCGTTGTCGGGGATCAGTCCGGCGGCCCTGAGGCCGATGCGCCGTTTTTCGTCGGCGGCGAGCTGGCGCCGCGCATCATAGGCATAGTTGGCGATTCCCGATGGCAGCACCGCGCCGCCGTGGACCCGCTGCAACATGCCGCGTTCGCACAACTCGTTGAGGTCTTTCCGGATTGTCTGGGGAGTGACGTCGAACTCGTGCGCCAGCCCGTCCACATCAACCCGGCCAGCGCGTCGCGCGCGGTCGAGAATCTCGGTTTGGCGAGGGGTAACCGGCTCCATCTACCGGCCTTTCGTTTTTTTTCGATATTCTGGATTATTTTGCATCGATTTCGTTCGCAGGTGCAGCAAGACGTTACAATCAGCCAGATTTTGCCTCGATTGGGTAAAAAATGGCAAGCGTATTTTCGGGTTGACGTTCGTTTTTTTTCGCTTGATAGTCAAGCCGCAGCAATGCAAGGGAGGACTTCACATGCGACATAAGATGCTGACGGCCGTTGCGGCCGTCGCGCTTCTTGCCGGTTCGGGTTCGGCGTTTGCCGGAGCCGAGGAGGCCAGGAAGTGGATTGATAGCGAGTTTCAACCCTCCGTGCTGACAAAGGATCAGCAAATGGAGGAAATGAACTGGTTCATCAAGGCAGCCGAGCCGTTCAGCGGGATGGAGATCAACGTGCTGTCGGAAGGCATTCCGACACATGACTATGAATCGCGCGTTCTGACCAAGGCCTTCGAGGAAATCACGGGCATCAAGGTCAATCACCAGATCCTCGGCGAGGGCGAGGTGGTGCAGGCGGTTCAGACGCAGATGCAGACGAACCGCAATCTCTACGATGCCTATGTCAACGATTCCGATCTCATCGGCACCCACTCGCGCCTCCAGCAGGCGGTCAACCTGACCAAGTGGATGGCGGGCGAGGCCAAGGACGTGACGTCGCCGACGCTGGATCTCGACGACTTCATGGGACTGAGCTTCACCACCGGACCGGACGGCGATCTCTACCAGCTTCCCGACCAGCAGTTCGCGAACCTCTACTGGTTCCGCAAGGACTGGTTCGACCGGGAAGACCTGAAGGAGCAGTTCAAGGCGAAATACGGCTATGAGCTTGGCGTTCCGATCAACTGGTCGGCCTATGAGGACATTGCCGAATTCTTCTCCGAGGACGTGAAGGAAGTCGACGGCGTCCGCATCTACGGCCACATGGATTACGGCAAGCGTGCCCCGGATCTGGGCTGGCGCATGACCGATGCCTGGCTGTCGATGGCCGGTGCCGGCAGCAAGGGCCTGCCGAACGGCCGTCCCATCGACGAATGGGGCATCCGCATGGAGGAAGGGTCGTGCAACCCGTCCGGTGCCTCCGTCGCCCGTGGCGGCGCCACCAACGGCCCGGCGGCTGTCTATGCGATCGCCAAGTGGGACGAGTGGCTGCGCAAATACGCGCCTCCGGGTGCGGCGGATTACGACTTCTACCAGTCGCTTCCGGCGCTCAGCCAGGGCAATGTCGCCCAGCAGATCTTCTGGTACACGGCGTTCCTCGCCGACATGGTCAAGCCCAAGTCGGAAGGCAACAACACCGTGGACGACGAGGGGACGCCGCTGTGGCGCGCCGCTCCGAGCCCGCATGGTCCCTACTGGGAAGAGGGTCAGAAGGTCGGTTATCAGGATGTCGGTTCCTGGACGATCCTGAAGTCCACCCCGACCGACCGGGCCAAGGCCGCATGGCTCTATGCCCAGTTCGTCACCTCGAAGACCGTCGACCTGAAGAAGAGCCATCTTGGCCTGACCTTCGCCCGCGACAGCTCGGTTCGGCACGAGTCGTTCACCGAACGCGCCCCCAAGCTTGGCGGCGTCGTCGAGTTCTACCGGTCTCCGGCGCGTGACCAGTGGACCCCGACCGGTGTCAACGTTCCCGATTACCCGAAGCTTGCCCAGCTCTGGTGGCAGCAGATCGGTGACGTGAACTCCGGCGCCTTCACGCCGCAGGAGGCGATGGACCGTCTCGCCGGCGAGATGGACACCATCATGGGCCGCATGCAGCGGGCCGACGAGGCGAGCAACACCTACGGTGGTTGTGGTCCCCGCCTGAACGAGCCGAAGGATCCGTCCGAATGGCTCGGCAAGGGCGGCGCCAAGGCGAAGCTGGAGAACGAGAAGCCCCAGGGCGAGACCATCAACTACGATGAGCTCGTCAAGCAGTGGGCTGCCAACTGACAGCGGTCATCCGCGACTGAAAGACCCGGGGGCGACCCCGGGTCCGACGTCCGGAAAGAAGCGGTGGCGCCGGCATGTGCCGTTCCGGGCATGCAATCGTCCGGTTCCGGCCGGTAGCGGGGCGCACAGGAATTTCGTCCGCCGTTTCGTGAACCGGCGTGACGGGAAAACCGCTTGCCGGGCACGATCATCGTCACATCCAAAAAGGGCGGCCGACAGATGTCCCTTGAACTGAGGCGCGTAAGCCTGCGCGCCGGTGCCGAGACCCATATCCACGCGACCGATCTCGTGTGCGAGCCGGGCAGCTTCAACATCCTGCTCGGCACCACGCTTGCCGGCAAGACCACGTTGATGAAACTGATGGCCGGCCTCGAGCGTCCGACCTCCGGCGAGGTCTGGTTCGCAGGCAGGAACGTGACGGGTGTCTCCGTGCGCCATCGCAACGTCTCGATGGTCTATCAGCAGTTCATCAACTACCCGAACATGTCCGTCTACGACAACATCGCCTCGCCCTTGCGGGTTGCGCGGATCGCGGAGGACGAGATCAAGCGCCGCGTCGGCACCATGGCGGAGCTGCTCAAGCTGTCGCCGATGCTGGAACGCCGACCTTCGGAACTCTCCGGCGGCCAGCAGCAGCGCACGGCGATGGCCCGGGCCCTGGTCAAGGATGCGGATCTCGTTCTTCTCGACGAACCGCTCGCCAATCTCGATTTCAAGCTGCGCGAGGAATTGCGCGACGAGCTTCCCCGCCTGTTCGCCGACCGCGACTGCATCGTCGTCTATGCGACGACGGAGCCGGTCGAGGCCCTGCTGTTCGGGGGGCAGACAGCCTGCCTTTTCGAGGGGCGCGTGACGCAGTTCGGCGCGACCGGCGACGTCTACAGGAACCCGCTGGACCTGACGAGCGCGCAGGTCTTCTCCGACCCGCCGATCAATGTCGCGGCGGTCACCAAGGCGGGCGACATGTTCCGTCTTCCCGCCGGTGAGGCCTTCGCGGTTCCCGCAGCCTATGCGGGGCTGGCGGATGGCGCCTACACGATCGGCGTGCGACCGCACCACGTGGCGCCGGAACCGCAAGGCGACATGGCGGTCGCGGTGGATGGCGAGGTCCTGGTGACCGAGCTCTCCGGCTCGGAGAGCATCATTCACTTCGTGGTGCATGGCGAGACCTGGGTGTCCCAGTCGCACGGCATCCATCCGTTCGAGGTGGGCACGCGGCAGCGCCTCTATGCCGACATGGCCAAGGCGATGGTCTTCGATACGACCGGCCGGCGCATCGTGGCCTAGGGAGAAGCGGACATGGCGAAAATCCTACTCGACACCCTGCGCCACGCCTATGTGGCCAACCCGACCTCCGACAGCGACTGGGCACTCAAGGAACTCAACCTCGAATGGGAGGATGGCGGCGCCTATGCCCTGCTCGGCCCGTCGGGCTGCGGCAAGACCACGCTGCTGTCGATCATTTCCGGCCTGCTGCGTCCAAGCCGGGGCCGGGTGCTCTTCGACGGGCGCGACGTGACCGATCTTCCGCCCGACGAACGCCACATCGCCCAGGTGTTCCAGTTCCCGGTCGTCTACGACACGATGACCGTCTACGACAATCTGGCGTTTCCCCTGCGCAATCGCGGCGTTGCCGAGGCCGAGGTCGACATCCGCGTGCGCGAGATCGCCGAGATGATCGACCTGACGCATATGCTGGCGAACCGAGCGGCGGGGCTGACGGCGGATGGCAAGCAGAAGATCTCGCTCGGCCGGGGCCTTGTGCGCTCGGACGTCAACGCGATCATGTTCGACGAACCGCTGACGGTTATCGACCCGCATCTGAAATGGCAGCTTCGCTCGAAGCTGAAGGAGCTGCACCAGCGGGTCCGCACCACCATGATCTACGTGACCCATGACCAGACCGAGGCGCTGACCTTTGCCGACAAGGTGGTCGTCATGAACCAGGGCGAGGTCGTGCAGATCGGCACGCCGGTCGACCTTTTCGAGCGGCCGCAGCACACGTTTGTCGGCCACTTCATCGGCTCGCCGGGCATGAACGTGTTGCCTTGCGAGGCCTCGAACGAGGGGGCCCGGGTCAATGGCGTGGCCCTGCGCACCACCTCCGGAAGCGATCTTGCCGCTTCGTCCGGCCGGCTGGAGGTCGGCGTGCGGCCGGAGTTCGTCACATTCGCGAACAGGAGCGAGAACGGCGTCCTGCCGGCGCGGGTCGTGAAGGTCAGTGATGCCGGGCGCTATCGCATCGTCGAGGCGCAGGCTGCCGGCCATGCTGTGAAGCTGGTGGTTCCGGAAGGCGCCGATATCCCGGGTGAGGACACCGCCCTGCGCTTCGATCCGGAGCGAACGGCCGTCTATCGCGACGGCTGGATCGTGGCCTGAGGGGGAGAGCGAGATGAACAAGACACACGACAACAGGGCCTGGCTCTTCGTCCTGCCGGTGGTGGCGCTGGTCGCCTTCAACGCCATCATCCCGCTGATGACGGTGGTCAACTACTCGGTCCAGGAAACCTTCGGGGACAACGTGTTCTTCTGGGCCGGGGTGACCTGGTTCGAGCAGATCCTGCGCTCCCCGCGCTTTCATGACGCGCTGACGCGGCAATTGATCTTCACCTTCACGATCCTCCTCATCGAGATCCCGCTCGGGGTGGCGATCGCGCTGACCATGCCGCGCAAGGGGCCCTGGGTCCCGGTCTGCCTGGTGCTGATGGCCTTGCCGCTTCTCATCCCGTGGAACGTGGTCGGCGCGATGTGGAACATCTTTGCCCTGCCCGACATCGGCCTGCTCGGGCGCAGTCTCAACGCGCTCGGCTTCGACTACAATTTCACCCGGCAGCCCGGAGATGCCTGGTTCACGCTCATCCTGATGGATGTCTGGCACTGGACGTCGCTGGTGGTCCTGCTTGCCTATGCGGGACTGGTCTCGATTCCCGACGCCTATTACCAGGCGGCCAAGATCGACGGTGCAAGGCCTTTCGCCATCTTCCGCTACATCCAGCTTCCGAAGATGAAGCGGGTGCTGACGATCGCGGTGCTGCTGCGCTTCATGGACAGCTTCATGATCTACACCGAGCTGTCGGTCCTGACCGGCGGCGGACCGGGCAACGCGACGACGCTGCTCTCGATCGATCTGGTCAAGATCGCGCTCGGTCAGTTCGATCTCGGACCGGCGGCAGCCATGTCGCTCATCTACTTCCTCATCATCCTGTTGCTGAGCTGGGTGTTCTACACCCTGATGATGCGCAACGAGCAGCAGTGACGGAGACCGCCCGATGAAAAGCACGACACGCCTCGTCCCGGCGCTCTATATCCTCTTCCTCATGTTGCCGATCTACTGGCTCGTCAACATGTCCTTCAAGACGACCAACGAGATCCTGGGTTCGTTCACGCTGTTCCCCAACCAGTTCACGATCGAGAACTACGTGACGATCTTCACCGATCCGACCTGGTACATGGGCTATGTCAACTCGCTGACCTATGTGTTGATCAACACGGCGATTTCTGTCGTGGTGGCCTTGCCGGCAGCCTATGCGTTCTCGCGTTATCGCTTCCTTGGCGACAAGCACCTGTTCTTCTGGCTGCTGACCAACCGGATGGCGCCGCCGGCGGTTTTCGCGCTGCCCTTCTTCCAGCTCTACTCGGCGATCGGCCTGTTCGACACGCCGGTTGCCGTGGCGCTGGCCCATACGCTGTTCAACATTCCGCTCGCGGTCTGGATCCTGGAAGGGTTCATGTCCGGCGTGCCGAAGGAGCTCGACGAGACCGCCTATGTCGACGGTCACTCGTTCTGGTCGTTCTTCCTGAAGATCTTCGTGCCGACCATCGCCGCCGGCATCGGCGTCGCGGCATTCTTCTGCTTCATGTTCTCCTGGGTGGAACTGCTGCTGGCCAAGACACTGACTTCCGTCGCCGCCAAGCCGATCGCGGCGACGATGACGCGAACGGCGAGTACGTCGGGGTATGAACTGGGGCTTCTCGCGGCGGCGGGAACCCTGACCATCATCCCCGGCGCCTTCGTCATCTATTTCGTCCGCAATTACATCGCCAAGGGCTTCGCGCTCGGCCGCGTCTAGGCGGCTCGTCTGGGAGACATGTCATGGGACTGAGCTGGATGGCCTGGACCGGGCCGACCGCCGCCTTCTTCATCTTCATCGCCCTGTGCTTCGCGGCGATGTCCGTCTGGGAGTATGTCGCGCCGGGCGGCGGGCCGCGCCATGGCGCGCTCGGGCTGGACACGACGCGCGGCGACCGGCTGTTCATCTCGCTGCTCGGCAGCGCCTTCATTTTCCTTGCATGGCTCGGGCTTGTCGGGACGCCGCTCTGGGCGCCGCTCGCGATTGCAATCGTCTATGCCGGCTGCGTCTTCCGCTGGGTCTAGGGCCGAGCTTGCCTGATCGGGCGACTCCCGGGATTGTTGTCGGAAGGCAAAGGATCCGGAACCGGCGGGATGGCAAGGACAAGAAAGATGCGGAACATGCACGGCTTGCGAAAGGCGGGGATCGTCTCCGCTGCCCTTGCGCTCGCCTGTGCCGCCGGTGCGCCTTCGGCGCGGGCCGACGGGTGGCAAAGCGGCGCGCAGGTTGCCAGCACCTGCCGGGCCGATCCGCGGACCAATGCCGTCGCGGTGACGTTCTGCCTCGGCTATCTTCAGGGAACGCTGGACGCCTTCCTGCTGGGGCGGGCCAACTGCATCCCGCCCGGCATCGATGCCAACGGTCTCCGGCAGGTCGTGATCGAGCATCTCGAACGCCATCCCGGGCGCGTGTTCGCCAGCGGGCCGATGCTTGTCTACGATGCCTTCAGGGCCGCATGGCCGGCCTGCGCGCGAATGCCGGCCCATACCCGCTGAGCGCTGCATGCGGTCAGGCGATGCCGTGTCCGAAATGAAAAAGCGCCGGAAGATCCGGCGCTTTTATTCGTTCAGGCAAAGGGCTTGCTCGTCAGGCGACGGCCCGTGCCAGCGCGCATTGCGACCACAGCGCCTCGAGCGAACGCACCAGCCGGTCGATGTCGCCATCGCCATGCAGCGGTGAGGGGGTGATGCGCAGCCGCTCCAGACCCTTGGGCACGGTCGGATAATTGATCGGCTGGATGTAGATCCCGTACGTGTCGAGCAGGATGTCGGAGAGCATCTTGCACTTCACCGGATCCTTGACCATGACCGGAACGATGTGGCTCGGATTGACCATGTGCGGGATGCCGGCCGCATCGAGCCTGCGCCGCAGGGTAGCGACACGCTCGCGGTGGCGGGCACGCAGTTGCTCGCCTTCCGCCGACTTCAGGTGCCGGATCGAGGCGCGCGCGCCGGCGGCCAGCGCCGGCGGCAAGGCCGTCGTGAAGATGAAGCCGGAGGCGAAGGAGCGAACGAAGTCGCAAAGCGCGGCGGAGGCGGCGATGTAGCCGCCCATCACGCCAAAGGCCTTGCCGAGCGTGCCCTCGATCACCGTCAGGCGGTCCATCAGACCTTCGCGCTCGGCGATGCCGCCACCGCGCGGGCCGTAAAGGCCGACGGCATGCACCTCGTCGAGATAGGTCATGGCGCCGTATTTCTCGGCGACGTCGCAGATCTCCCGGATCGGCGCGATGTCGCCGTCCATGGAGTAGACGCTCTCGAACGCGACAAGCTTGGGGCGGCCCGGCTCGATCTCGGCGAGCTGGCGCTCCAGGTCGGCCACGTCATTGTGCTTCCAGATGCGCTTTTCGGCACGCGAATGCCGGATGCCCTCGATCATCGAGGCATGGTTGAGCGCATCCGACAGGACCACGCAACCCGGCAGGTGCGCCGCGATGGTGCCAAGCGCCGCCCAGTTGGAAACGTAGCCGGAGGTGAAGAGAAGGGCGGCTTCCTTGCCGTGCAGGTCGGCAAGCTCCTGCTCGAGCAGGACATGATAGTGGTTGGTGCCGGAGATGTTGCGCGTGCCGCCGGCGCCCGCGCCGCAACGATCGATGGCTTCATGCATCGCATCGGTCACGATCGGGCTTTGACCCATCCCTAGATAGTCGTTCGAGCACCACACGGCGACTTCGTGGGCCCCGTCCTGCGTGTAGCGCGTTGCCTTCGGAAAACTTCCGGAATGACGCTCCAGATCCGCGAAAACCCGATACCGACCTTCTGTATGCAGCCCTTCGATCTCGCGTCGAAAGAAGCTCTCGTAATCCATTCCGGCCTCCGGGACCTCTTGCTTCCGTCCTGGCGAAGATTGTCCGCCGATTCCCGCGTGCATTCAAACGCTCGCACTTTAGTGTCGTTCCAGTCTATAGCCCATATACATCGCCAAGGTGAATTGGGAATATCCCTGAAGGGTCGTTTCGACGCAGGCGAAGTCCCGCGCGGGTGCCGGGCAAAGTCCGGCGCCAGCGGGCGGTACTGTGGCGCCAACGCAAGGGAATTGCGGAAACCGTTACCGTTCCGGCTTCCGCCTTGCGCTCGGGCACGGGCTTCGTCATAACCCGCCAGATGCGGTGCAACCCTGCCGCGTCGCGGATCGGGAAAGACCCGGCCGCGTTCAACCCGAGGTCCAAACTGGGGGACAGTTTCTTGAATCAGTTCCAGCCGCGCGTATTCTCCGGCGTACAGCCGACCGGCAATCTCCATCTCGGCAACTATCTCGGCGCGATCTCGCGTTTCGTCCCTCTCCAGGACGAGATGCCGACGATCTACTGCGTCGTCGACATGCATGCGATCACCGTCAAGCACGACCCGGCCGCCCTGACGGTCGCGACGCGTGAAGTGACGGCGGCCTACCTGGCTGCGGGTATCGACCCGAAGAAGGCGATCATCTTCAATCAGAGCCAGGTCCGCGAGCATGCCGAGCTTGCCTGGATCTTCAATTGCGTCGCGCGCATGGGCTGGCTCAGCCGCATGACGCAGTTCAAGGAGAAGGCGGGAAAGAACCGGGAGAATGCGTCCGTGGGGCTGTTCGCCTATCCGACGCTGATGGCGGCCGACATTCTTGCCTATCGGGCGACCCACGTGCCGGTTGGCGATGACCAGAAGCAGCACCTGGAGCTGACGCGCGACATTGCCCAGAAGTTCAACAACGACTTCGCCGAGCGGATCGCCGAACTCGGCGTTGGCGTGCCCAACCCGGCACCGAGCCCGGAACTGCCGGGGGAACTCTTCTTCCCGTTGACCGAGCCGATGATCGCGGGCCCCGCGACCCGGATCATGTCGCTCCGCGACGGCACCAAGAAGATGTCCAAGTCCGATCCGTCGGATCTGTCGCGCATCAACCTGCGGGACACGGCGGACGAGATATCGAAGAAGATCCGCAAGGCAAAGACCGATCCCGAACCGTTGCCGGGTGACACCGGAGGGCTGGCGGACCGTGCCGAGGCCGCCAATCTCGTCGGGATCTATGCGGCGCTCTCGGGCCGGACGAAGGACGAGGTGCTGTCCGATTTCGGCGGCCAGCCCTTCTCGGTGTTCAAGCCGGCCCTGGCCGACCTGGCGGTGGAGAAACTGGCGCCGATGGCCGACGAGATGAACCGCCTGATGGCCGCGCCCGACCATATCCATGCCGTTCTGCGCGACGGTGCCGAACGCGCCAGCGCCATTGCCGAACCGATCCTGCATGATGCGCGGCGCATCTGCGGGTTCCTGGAGCGTCGCTGACGGGTCGAGGGTGCCGGCGACAGCAAGCGATCTGCAAGGGCCGTTCCGGATTTCCGGTTCGGCCCTTGCCACTTGCGGACAAGCAAGGCTAGTGTCCCTCTGGAACAAAGGCGGAACGGACTTGCAGATGGACACCCGGGCCATGATCACCAACCGCATCCTGCTGGACGATCCTCTTGCTGACGGGCGGCAGTCCGACGCAGCTGCGCGTGTCTGGCGCGGCACGGCGCGGATGCTGCGCGCGGCGGGGTTTGCCTGTGTGGGGGAGCTGACGCTGGCGTCCGGGCGGCGGGCGGACCTTGCGGCGGTCGGGCCGAAGGGCGACGTCTGGATCGTGGAAGTCAAATCCTCGCTCGCCGATTTTCGCGCCGACAGCAAGTGGCCGGACTACCGGGCCCATTGCGACAGGCTTTTCTTCGCAAGCCATGCCGATGTTCCCGCGGAGGTGTTTCCGCAGGACGCGGGCCTGATTCTCTCCGATGGATATTTTGCGGAAGTCCTGCGACCGGCCCCCGAGCACAGGTTGCCGGCGGCGACGCGAAAGGCGGTGCTGCTCCGCTTTGCACAGGCGGCGGCCAATCGCCTGCATGATGCGCTGGATCCCGACCTTCGCATCTCTGCCGGCGGTCTGGGCTGAGAACCTGCGTTATGCCCGTTGCAATCCCTTCTGCCTTTTGCGACCAGACGGGGAATGACGAAGGGGCACGGGGATCTGACATGGAAATGCCGTCGATGGCCATTGCAACGGAACGCGCGGATGCGCGGGTTTGCGTGGCGGTGTGCACCTGCGACCGCCACGAGCAGTTGCGCGGTACGTTGCAGTCCCTTGCGGAGCAGCGCATCGGCGCGCGATTTCGCGTTTTCGTCATCGACAATGGCCGCGCCGCGGCGCGTTCCGTCGTCGAGGCCTTTGCAGGCGAGCTCGACATTGCCCATGAACGGGTGCGCGAGCCGGGGCTGAGTGCCGTTCGAAATCGTGCCCTGCATCTTGCCCGAGAGAGTGGCGCGGAGTTCCTAGCCTCCATCGATGATGATGAACGCGCCGGGAAGGACTGGCTCGCAGCGCATCTCGCGACTGTCGAGCGCACCGGCGCCGACATCCAGATCGGCCCCATCGAGCCGATTTTTCTGGAAAGGCCGGCCGGCTGGATCGCCACCGGCGGGTTCTTTGCCGGGGACTGCGAGACACCGACGACGGCGAACCTGTTCCTGCGCCTGGCCTGCCTGCCCGAGAGCGAAGGCGAATGGTTCCAGCCCGATTATGCGATGACCGGGGGCGAGGATCACGAATTCCTGAGCAGGCTTGTGAGGGAGGGCGCGTCGATTGGCGCGGCCTCATCGGCGTGCGTCTACGACATCGTGCCGCCCGAGCGGGCGACCTTGCGCTTCATCCTGCGACGCGGTTTGCGTGATGGCGTCTATTACGGAAACCGCGCGCGCAAGGACAGCGCCTCGCTCGCCGGTGCAGTGGCGGCGGGTCTGCGCGAGCTCTTGGGCAAGGTCGCCTACGCGGCCAATCACCTGTTCTGGTCACCGCTTGCCGGCTGGCGCGCGCGGCGTGCCGGTGTCGACCTGGCGACGGCCGTCGGGATCCTTGTGGGTCTCTTCGGTGTGAAGCCCAGGTTCTACGGGCATGGCGACGTGGTGGACTGACCCCCTGTCCCGGGTCCCGCCCGCTCGTCGGCATGCTCAGCGCGGGGCGCGCTTGGCCAGGATCCGCTGCAGGGTGCGCCGGTGCATGGAAAGCCGCCGGGCGGTTTCCGATACGTTGCGGTCGCACAGTTCATAGACGCGCTGGATATGCTCCCAGCGCACCCGGTCCGCCGACATGGGGTTTTCCGGCGGCTGGGCCTTCTCCTCGTCGGTCGATGTCAGGGCCGCAAGCACGTCGTCGGCATCCGCCGGCTTCGCCAGATAGTCGACAGCCCCGAGCTTCACGGCGGTGACCGCGGTGGCGATGTTGCCGTAACCGGTGAGGATCACAACCTTTGCATCGGGTCGGCGCGCGCGCACGGCCTCGACCACGTCAAGACCGCTGCCATCCTCGAGCCGCATGTCGACGACGGCGAATTCCGGCGCGGCGATCCTCAGCTTGTCCAGCGCTTCGCGCACGCTGTCTGCGGTTTCGGTGACAAAGCCCCGCTTTTCCATGGCTCTCGCCAGCCGTTGCTGGAAAGGCCGGTCGTCATCGACGATCAGCAAGGTTCTCGGTGCCGCGTCTTCTGTCTGTGACCGCTCGTTCATGCCGCCGTCCTGCGTTTCCCGTATCGGTCCGACTGTCGCCGGATCCTGTGTTGCTTGTCTTTATATGTGCGTTTGCGCAGACGGCAAATCCGCGTGGCTGCCTGTGTCTGCGGCATTTGCGCCCGCGCCTTCCTGCCACGGAGAGTGGCCGTCGCGGGGCCAGGCGACGCGGACAATCGCTCCCCGCCCGGGCGGCGGGCGGTTGCGCAGGCGCAGGTCCGCCCCGGTGCGCTCCAGCAGTGTCTTGGCGATGAAGAAGCCCAGACCCAGCCCTCCGGCCGTGTCGCCCTGGCCCGGACGTCCCTCGCGATTGCTCCGCGCCGTGACATAAGGCTCGCCGAGGCGGGTGATCACGTCGGCCGCAAATCCGTTTCCGTCATCGGCAATCTCGATCACCACGCTGGCGGCAGTCCAGCGGGCGGTGATGGTGACACGGCTGTCGGCGAAGTCGACGGCGTTTTCCAGAAGGTTGCCGAGCCCGTAATGGATGGCCGGGTTGCGCCACACCAGCGGCTCGGCGCCCTCGCCGGCGGCATCGACCTCGATCCGCGTTCCGAAGGCTCGGGCCGGTTCGATCACCTGTTCGATCAGGTGCGACAGCTTCTCGCCCCGGAAATGGAGGTCGCGGTCATCGGGCAGCGACGACAGCTTCGAAAGGATGTCGCGGCAACGCTCCGCCTGCGACAGGATCAGCGCGAGATCCTCGCGCAGCGCGTCGGGGGCAGGCAGCTCGCCCGTGGTGCTGTCGAGGTCGCGTGCCAGCTCCTTCACCGTCAGATAGACGGTGGCCAGCGGCGTGCCCAGCTCGTGGGCGGCCGCGGCCGCCAGCCCGTCGAGGGCGTGGAGATGCTGCTCGCGGGCCAGCACCAGTTCGCTCGCCGTCAGGGCGTCGGAGAGGTGCCGGGCTTCCTCCGCCACGCGAAAGGCATAGGCGCCCATGAAGGAGAGCGAACAGACCAGTGCGATCCAGACGCCGGTCGCATAGACCGGCGGGAGGCGGAACGTCTGGTCGTCCGGCCAGGGGAGAGGGAGGTGGAACACTGCCAGCACGGTGGCGATCCCGGTGGCAAGCAGGCCCAGATAGACAGTCTTGCGCGCGGAAAGTCCCGTCGCGGACACCATCACCGGGGCCAGCAGCAGAAACGCGAAGGGATTTCCCAGTCCGCCCGTCAGGTAGAGAAGACCGCCCATCTGGGCAAGGTCATAGCCGAGCTGCAGCGTGGCCGAGCGTTCCGAAAGCCGCTGCGATTGCGGTGAGCGAACCTTCAGGAAGATGTTCAGCCAGGCGGACGCGGCAACGAGGGCCGCGCAAGGCGACAGCGGCAACGGATAGGCCAGATAGAAATGCACGACGAGCAGCGCTGCCGTCTGGCCGACGATCGCCAGCCACCGCAGCCGCACCAGCGTGTCGAGTTTCAGCCGGCGGTGCGGCGAGCCCAGTTCGGGCGTGTCTGTCTCCGGCATCATGTCCTTCTGGGTTCTGTCAGGGTGAGGAGCACCCGCCTTCGAACCTTGTGGCGTGCCAAAGAGGCAACGTCAAATGTCCTGAAAGCGGGGCGCGCGGAGCGTCATGCGGCCGGGTTCCGGCCAATCAGGCCTTGTGCTGCGCCGTCCGGGCATGCTAGCGGAACCCTCGATCCCGCGCGGGAGAGGAGGCCGTTTGCCGGCCGGGCTTGTCCGCGCCAGACATTGCATCACTGCCGAGACAGGATACCGACGAATGAGCGATACCAACGACGCGGCCGCTGGCCAGGGCAACGAAGCCGGCGGTGCGCCGGGCATGAGCATCATCGCCCAGTACATCAAGGACCTGTCCTTCGAGAACCCGAATGCACCCGGCTCGCTGCAGCCGCAGGAGCAGCCGAAGCTCGACATCAATGTCAATGTCTCGGCCCAGCCGATGGGCGAGAACCAGTTCGAGGTCGTCTTGACGCTGAATGCCAGCGCCAAGACCTCGACCATGGCGGTCTTCGCCATCGAGCTGGTTTATGCCGGCTTGTTCCGCGTCCTCGGCGTGCCGCAGGAGCACCTGCATCCGTTCGTGCTGATCGAGTGCCCGCGCATGCTGTTCCCCTTTGCCCGCAACATCCTTGCGGAAGCATCGCGCAACGGCGGCTTCCCGCCCTTGATGCTGGACCCGATCGATTTTGCCGCGCTCTACCGCCAGAACGCCGACCAGGCGCAGGCGGCGGCCGAGCAGAAGCCGAACTGACCGGCTCTCGGCAACTGCTGAAACGAAAAGCCGCGAGCCTTGGCCCGCGGCTTTTTTCATGTCTGCGGGAGACCGTCTCCGCGAGGGTCAGGTCTCGCCGCGTGCCGGTCCCCGGCCCCGGTTCGCCATGAAGCGGTCGAACTCTTCCTGGTCGCGCGCCCGGCGCAACTCGTGCAGGAAGTCGTCGAACTCGGCACGCATCCGGTCGAGCCGGGCACGTTCTTCCTCGAGCCGGTCCAGCTCGCGGTTGCGGTAGTCGTCAAACGCGGCATTGCCGGTGTTGCGGGTCATGCCGGTCTCGAAGCCGCGGCGAACGGGATTTGCGTCCCATTGCGCGCGCGCCTGACGGGCAAGGCCGGGAAGCCGGTCGCCCCACAGGATATAGGCGAGCATCGCCAGTCCCAGCGGCCAGAAGACGACAAAGCCGAGAACCATCAGTCCGATGGTCGCCGGAGACCAGCCGGGCCGGATGGCGGGCCGGCACGCGGCCCCGGCGGTGTGGGTGGTGGATCCGTAGCTCATCTGCGCTCCTCTCTCACGTTCCTCAACACGGGAAATGTGGGAACGGGCGCGTCCGCGTTCAAGAAAGGCGCGGAAACCGGAGCGTTTGGCTTGGTTGGGTCTGGATTTTTGAGTTCGGGATTCTGGGGGATCGGGATTTCGTTCTGATGACGGTTTTGTTGTGTCTGGGTTTGTTTTTTGGGTTTTGGCTGGCTCTGGATTGTTTGTGGTTCTGGGGCCGGTTTTGAGT